>CAILKE010000004.1 GCA_903834765.1 uncultured Bacteroidota bacterium | reverse complement strand
AGCATATATAGTGTCTAAAGGTGTCGAAAAATCTAGAATCATTGGCAAAGGATATGGAGAAAGCAAACTCATTAACAAATGTGAATGTGAAGGCAAAATTACAACGCAATGCTCCGAAGAAGAACATCAAGCTAACAGAAGAACGGAATTCTTAATTACTAAGTTCTAGAATTTGAACTATCTTAGAAATTAAGTTTCTTTTCAATAATAAAATGCTTTTTATAAGCGTTTTAATAAATACTTGAAATATTGAGGGGGCGCCCCCCTAAATTATATGTTACAAAATTTTTATATTTGGTAATTAAAACTAAAAATTCATTCGCATGAACTTTATTTCAAAATTTATTCTTGCCTTCGCGATATGTTTCTCGTCTATTTTAAATTGTGTTGCTCAAGGAAATTCTATCTCATCTTGGTCAACAAAATTTGGATTTCAAAACTCATTTATCGAAAACAAAGGTCAATTCGTTATTCCAAGTTCTTTTGGAAATACAAGTCCGATATTGTTTGCGGTAGATCAAGGTGGGAAAAAAATATTTTTTACTAAAAAAGGTATTACATATACTTTTTTAGTAACATCGAAAAAAATAAAAGACCAGCGTGAAATGGAGCGTGAAAGAAGAGCTGAATTTAAAAGCCCTGAAGATTATGTCAAAAATGAAAAAGAAGAACATCAGTTAAAGGTAAAAACAGATCAAGTAACAATGCTTTGGCAAGGAGCAAACTCTAATGTAGATGTTGTGGCAACAGATATAACAACCGATTATCACTGTTACAATTTAAAGAACTCAAATAATACATCCCAAAACATTCCGAACGCAAAAGGCTTCAAAAAATTAACATATAAAAACATTTATCCAAATATTGATATTGAATATGTGTTTTCGGAAAAAGGAGGACTAAAATACACCCTTACTTTGCATCCAGGGGCTGACCCATCATTAGTAAAAATGGTATATGATAATCATGTTTCTTTAAATAGCAATGGAGATGTACTCATCGATACCAAATTTGGAGATATTATTGATCATGCGCCACTTTCATTTTATAGCAATAATACAAACTCAATTGTTTCATCAAAATTTGTAAAAAATGGAAAAACGATTTCATTTCAATTAGAGAAGTACGACAATACGAAAACCCTAATAATAGATCCGTGGACACAAACACCTGCATTTACAAGTAACTGGGACTGTGTTTGGGAGTGTGAAAAAGATGGGGCAGGAAATGTTTATATTATGGGAGGCGTAACTCCTGTTCAGATAATAAAATACAATGCAGCAGGCACAATACAATGGACATATAATACCCCTTATGACACAACTTCGTGGATAGGAACTTTTGCAACCGATAATGCCGGAAACTCTTATGTAACGAATGGAACAACTCCTGGCATTATTAAACTAAATACTGCTGGAGCGCTTCAATGGACTGTAGGAGGGGGCGCATTAGTTGAATATTGGAATATTGCTTTTAATTGTGATCAGACAAAACTAATTGTTGGTGGAACTGATAATTTAAGAGGAGCTATATTTGATATTAATACAAGCAATGGAGCCGTATTAACTACAAAAATTGTTGCTTATGGTTCTGCATTTGGCTTCCCTCCAAGTATTCAAGAAGTAAGGTCAATTACTCCGTGTGGAAATGGTCGATACTACTTTCTAACCTTAGATTCCATAGGCTATATTAATCAAAATATTACATTATGTGGTAACAACGCCTCTTTCTTTAAAACAACAAGTACGCATGGCTTATCGTACAAATGTGAAAACTATCGATATGATAACACGGGGATTATGGCTATACGTGCAGATGTTAATTATGTTTATACTCACAATGGAACAACACTATTTAAAAGATCTCTTGCAAATGCTGCTATTATTGCTTCTGTTGCTATTCCTGGTGGAGCAGCAACAACAAGCTTAGGGCAAAAAGCAGTAAATTGTAGTGGTATAGACATTGATGCTGCCGGTAATATCTATGTTGGATCAACAAATGCAGTAACTAAATTTAGTCCTGCTTTAGTGCAACTTGCAACGGCAACTGTTCCATTTAATGTATATGATGTGCATGTTAATAGCGGAGGTGATGTAATAGCATGTGGCTCAACAGGTAACTCTGGTTCAGCTTCCCGAACTGGATATATTCAATCCATTTCGTCTTTATCAGCAGGAACAATACTATCTTTAACTTGTTGTGATGCTAATATTTGTCAACCTTCTTCTAAATGTTTAACAGACCCAGCTTTTAACTTAACTGCAGCAACATTAGGTGGCACTTGGAGTGGAACTGGCATTACAAACTCCTCAACTGGTATTTTTAATCCTGCTACTGCAGGTGTTGGATCACACGTTATTACTTATAGTTTAGCTTGTGGAGTTGGAACAACGACAATAAATGTTTCCGCTTGTGGAACAGTTACATTATGCCTAAACTCAGGATCAATAACGGCATCTGGCGGTGGCGGAACTTATACATGGGCTAGCACTACAACATCAGTAGATTGTAGTGGTTGTTTTGGAGGAGCCTGTTCATTTCTCTGTGCAGGAGTAACTGTCCCTTCATGGACTGCTTCAGGAACTACTGTTGTTGCGCCATCTTCTTCAGTATTTCCAATAAAAGTAAAAGATGTTGCATCTGGTGTAACTTTTACATTTACCACGTTAGCCTCTATTCCTCAATGTACAACGACAACATGCGCAACCTTAACTATGGCAATTTCTTCGCAAACTAATGTTAATTGCTTTGGAGCAAATACAGGTTCGGCAACTATTAATGCAAGTGGCGGGACTGGTCCGTATACTTATACTTGGACTCCTGGTTCTCTTTCTGGAGCTAGTCAAACAGGGTTAGCAGCAGGAATATATACAGTTGCAATAAAGGACGCGAATCTTTGTCCAGGCACAGGCACTTTAACGATTACACAGCCTACAGCAGCGCTTAGCGCAATAATAACAGCAACAACAACATCAAGTTGTGGTACGCCAACTGGCGGAGCAACTGTAACTGCAACAGGCGGAACTGCTGGCTATACTTATAGTTGGAGTCCAAGCGGTGGCTCAACAATAGGTGTATCTAATTTAGGTTTAGGAAATAATACAGTTACGGTAAAAGATTCTAAAGGATGCAGTCAATCTGCGATAGCAAATATTACAAGTGCAACTGGCCCAACATTATCAATTTCATCTCAAACCAATGTGAATTGCTTTGGTGCAAATACGGGAACTGCCTCTGTAAATGCAATTGGCGGAACAGGACCCTATAATTATACTTGGACTCCTGGGAATTTGAGTGGAACAAGCCAATCATCTTTACTTGCTGGAATATATACTATTACAGTTGCTGATGCTAATCTTTGCACAAAGTCAATTACATTAAGTATAACTCAACCAACCGCTGCACTTAGCGCTGTAATATCAGCTACAACGGCTACAGGCTGTGGCTTAAATACAGGTGGAGCAACCGTAACTGCAAGTGGAGGAACAGGTGGTTACACTTATAGTTGGAGTCCAAGTGGTGGATTAACTGCCGGAGTTTCAAATTTAGCTACAGGTAATAATACGGTTTTAGTGACCGACGTAAAAGGATGTAATGTTACAGCTATTGCGACTATTCCTTGTTCGAGTTTTTGTCAAACTAATGGAAACTTGGCAATTTTCTCAAATTATGATGGTGGTATTCTTACGATAAATGTTGATCAAAATATTCCTAATCTAAAAGTGGGCATCTGCACCTATGAACCAATTCAGGTTAATTTTACAGGGCCATTTGTTGGAAATGTTACTCAAGTAATCTATGCTGGATTTAACTCCAATCAAAACAATAATAATTGTGGCTTAGGAAATTTTCCTACTTCTATTACTGGAGTTCCTTCTGGCATTGTTACAATAAACCCTCCTATGTCGCCCCCGTTAGTAGGATATAGCCCAGTTCATAATAATGGGGCTGGACCATGGGGAGGTCAGATGATTGGAACTGCTGGAAATTGCGATACTACAATTAATGGCGGTGGAGGTAATACTCCAGATGAAATTGTATATTATTTTCAACAAGCTACTGCCGGCAATTTATTATTTCATCAAACTCAATACAATTGTTGGTTAAACCAAACATTAAATATTTCGGCAGGTGGAAACTGTTGTATCTTACCACCAAATTCATGCCCTACTATTTCATTATCAGTAATAAGTAGTTTAAATGTTTCATGCTATGGCGGAATTAATGGCGCTGCAGCAATAGCAGTAAATGGCAGTGCAGGCCCCTATACATATAATTGGATGCCAGGAAATTTAACTAGCGCTTCTCAAACTTCTTTATCTGCTGGGACATATACAATTCATGCAACAGATATTAATCAGTGCGCTGGAACGTTAACATTAACTATTTCTCAACCAACTTCTGCTTTAACAGCTATCATCTCATCAACTACAGCAACAAGTTGTGGATTAAGTTCAGGCGGAGCAACCGTAACTGCAAGTGGTGGTACAGCTGGCTATACTTATAGTTGGAGCCCAAGCGGCGGCACAACAATAGGTGTATCAAATCTAAGTGCAGGAAACAATACAGTGACAGTTAAAGATTCCAAAGGATGTAGCCAATCTGCGATTGCAATTATTACAAGTGCAACTGGTCCAACATTATCAATTACATCTCAAACCAATGTGAATTGTTTTGGTGCAAATACAGGAATAGCTAATGTTAATGGTATTGGTGGAACAGGTCCGTATTCATATACGTGGTCGCCAGGTAATTTATCGGGCTCCAGTCAATCATCTTTAACGGCAGGTACTTATACAATAAATATAACTGATGCGAATTTATGTGTAGGCTCAGGAACTATAAATATTTCTCAACCTTCCTTGCCAATTTCAGTTTTTGTTTCAACCAGTCCGACAAGTTGTGGAAATAATATAGGAAGTGCAACAGTTACGCCTAGTGGGGGAACACCTGCATATACCTTTAGTTGGAGTCCAACCGGAGGAACTGCTTCAGTCGCTTCGAATTTAGCAGCCGGAAATTACTCTGTAAAAGTTACAGACTCGAAAGGTTGCTTCACAACTACACTTGCCACTATAACTAGTTCTATTGGTGGTCCAACTTTAACAGTTAATTCACAAACAAATGTAATATGTAACGCAGCATTAACAGGCGCAGCATCAATTACAGCATCTGGAACTGCGGGGCCTTATACGTATACCTGGTCGCCAAACGGGGGTAATGCATCTTCAGCATCAGGCCTAGCAGCGGGAACATATACAGTTTTAGTTAAAGATGCTTCAACATGTATTAATAGTATAACTGTAACTATTTCTCAGCCAACAGCCATATCCCTTTCAATATCATCAAATCCCGAAAATTGTGGTGCGTCTGATGGAAACGCATCAATTACATCAAGCGGTGGCACTGGGGCATTAACAACTATGTGGAGTACAGGAAGTACTAATAGTTCAATAACTGGCTTATCTTCTGGTTCATATAGCGTTATGGTAACTGATGCTAATGGTTGTACAGCTACTTCAACTGCAGTAATAGGTATTTCTGGCAGTCTTGCTGTAAGCGCTGGTAATGGCTCGACGATTCTGATTGGTGAAAGCACGACTCTTAATGGTGTTGTTCCAGCAGGGGCTTCAGTTGCATGGTCTCCATCAGGAAGTTTAAGTTGTGCAACATGCTCTGTAACATTCGCATCTCCGCTTGTCACAACTATCTATACTATTACCGCAACCTTAAATGGTTGCAGTGGGACAAGTACGGTAATTGTAATAGTTGATATTCCATGTGGTGAGTTATTTATTCCTAGTGCTTTCTCTCCAAATGATGATGGACAAAACGATGTATTGTATGTAATGGGTAATTGCATTACAAATCTTGAGTTTTTAATTTTTGATAGGTGGGGAGAAAAAGTATTTGAAACTTCGAACCCTACTATAGGTTGGGATGGTATGTTTAATGGAAAGAAAATGGATCCGGCAACTTTTGCCTATTATTTAAAAGCAACGGTAAATGGTAATGATGTTAACCAAAAAGGTAGTATTTCTATAATAAAATAAAAAATGACTGTAAAACAACTCGCAATTAGCATATTAATGTCGATTTGTGGCATCAGTATCGCGCAAGATATTCATTTCTCTCAATTTGATGAAACGCCACTGTTACTTAATCCTGCAAATACGGGCTTAGATCATGAAGTGAGGGCAATAGCCAATTATAAATCACAATGGCAAAGTGTGAATGCGCCATTTAAAACGATTGCAATTTCTGTTGATGGTCGACTTTTGAAAAAGAAAAAAAACCATTTAGGGGTAGGTTTAGATTTCTTTTCTGATAATGCTGCTAATTCTATTAAAACAACTCAAGTAAATTTATCTATATCCGCAATGATTCTTTTAAATAAAAATAATCTATTGTCGGCAGGATTAATGGGAGGATTTGTGCAACGTGGCATGAATACTAGTGCAAACACATGGTCGAATCAATATAATGGGCTAACCTATGATGCTTCAAGACCATCTGGAGAAATAACTCAACTTTCCAATTTTAATTATATGGATCTTGCTGGAGGAATTCAATATAGTTATGGTTCAAATGAAATGTATATGACTGCGAATAATGCAAAAAAAGTAAACATTGGAGTATCAGTTTTTCACCCTCACCAACCAGCTTACTCATTTTATGGAAACAATACAAGGCTATATACTAAATTCGTTTTTCATGGCAATGCTTCTATTGGTGTAAAAAACACAAATTTGGTTTTAAAACCATCATATATTGTTTTCATACAAGGCCCTACAAAAGAAATTACTCCGGGATTAACGTTTCAATATCTTTTACAGAGCGCATCAAAATATACGGCTATAAAAAAGTTTACAGCTATCTCATTAGGTTGTTATTACAGAGCTAATGATGCAGCTATAGCATTAGTTAAGTTTGAATATAACAGTTGTGCAATAGGGTTTAGTTATGATATTAATTTATCAAAACTTAGAACAGTGTCAAGTACACGAGGTGGTTACGAAATCTCTTTACGATATGCTTTTGATCAATATAAAAGAGGATCAACTACTTCAAGATTCTTATAATTAGATTCAATTTACTTCTAAATTTTTTATAAACTTAATTCTATTAATATATAGATTTTAGGATCAAGCTAATTTGTTTCTAAAGCTTTTTAAAAAAAAGATTAATATTAAAAAGATTAGCGTCGAAAGATACTTCTTGTTTTTTGGATTTCGAATTTTCTAATTGCCAAATTTTAGCTTAATGAGTTGAGTTTATTTGCTTCCTCATAATATTAAGTGAATGTGCAATATCATAGCGCATTTCCAGGCAATACCTCAACCCCAACATTAACTGTTACAAGTGCTGGAGTGTATACAATAATGGTTGTAGATGCTGTGAATTCTTGTTCTGCAACTAGTCAATATACAATTATAGGAAATACCAATCCGCCTCAAAATGTGGATGCAGGAACAAGCGTATCAACTGCATGTAATACATCATCAGTTTCTTTAAATGGCGTTACAACTTCTGCCAATGTAAGTTATTCTTGGACTGGGCCAACGTCTTCAAGTATTATAGCTGGAATTAATACTTCAAATCCAATAGTAAATGAACAAGGAAATTACACATTAACTGTAACAGATAATTTAACTGGATGTCAATCAACAGCAACTGTAAATGTTATTCAAATTTTTGTAGTAGCTTCATTTACAGCAAATCCTGTAATTGGAAACGCGCCACTTGCTACAACCTTTACAAATACCAGTATTAGTGCTATTAATTTCGGGTGGGATTTTGGTGATTCTAAAACTTCATCATCTCAAAACACAAATAATACATATAATAGCGGAACATATACTGTAACCTTAACTGCTTCATCTGGCGCTTGTGTTTCAACTGCTACTGTTATGATCATTGTAAATGAAGTTTCGGAAGATAGTTTGGTAATAGAAATCCCAAACGTTTTTACACCTAATAACGATAACATTAATGATTTATATGAAATTCGAACAACGGGAGTAAAAGAAGTTTCTTTGCAAATATTTAATCGATGGGGCGAAAAACTATATGATAACACAAGCGCAAAAGCATCCTGGGACGGGTTCACTCTAGGCGGAATGAGCGTACCAGCAGGAACTTATTTTTATTTTATAAAAGCATTGGGTTACAATGGCAAAGAAGTTGAAAAACAAGGAAGTGTTTCTCTGTTTAGATAGCTGAATCTTTATCATTAAATTGGGCAGATACTAATTAATTTATATGAAATAGCCATGTTTGCCGAAACACAAACACATCCCGATAGCTATCGGGAGAAGATAAACTGGCTATACCATATGGTAAATAAAAAACAATAATTTAGACATATGAAATAGCCATGTTTGCCGAAACACAAACACCAATTATTAAACTGGCTATACCATATGACAAAAAAAACAATAATTTAAACATATGAAAATAAAATAATTCTGTGTATTGATTTATAAAGCCAGATATTCTGAGCATTAATTAATAAAGCTATCTATTCACACTAATTTTTTTATTTTTCAGTATTTTAATTCAAAAAACATCTTTTTTTATATGCAACATGAGATTCTCTTTCTCTATTGCTCTCTTATGTTTAATAAGAATGATATTCCCTATTTATCCAAAGTATAAAAATATTTTATAATTGTGTGAAAAAATGATTACACCCTCACCAATAATCAAAAAATATTCGCCACTTATATAGTAAAATCAACCAGTTACAAAGTTGCAGCTATTTTCTCCAATAAAAACAATAATATTTGTATTAGAATTTCGTCTGTAAACAAAAAGAAGGCTTTATAAACATTAACAAAAAGATAGTACAAAGAATTTTTTATTTAAAAACCTTTTTACTATGTTTGGCGTCATTCTTTAAAAATAGAAACTAACTAAAAAACAACAATCATGAGTAACAAAAAAACATCAGGCGGTTTTCCATTAATCGTTTCAGCAATTGCAATCATCATCTGTTTAGTAATCGGAGTCGTAGTTTATAAATTTGTATTGGGCGATGCGGCAAATTTTGACGCAGAAGGTCCTGAAAAAGGACATCCACAAAATTTCTTTGGTATCATGTATAAAGGTGGATTTATTGTACCAATCTTATTAGGAACATTATTTACAGTACTTTGCTTTTTCTTTGAGCGTTTAATTACAATCCAAAAAGCAAATGGCGCTGGTAACACAGATAAATTTGTATCTAAAATTAAAGAATTAATTGCTGCTAATGATTTAGACTCAGCTATCGCTGCTTGCGATAAACAAAAAGGTTCTTTAGGAAATGTTGTTCGTGAAGGATTAATGAAATACCAATTCGTTCAAAATGATAATTCTATGGATAAAGAATCTAAAGTAGCAGCTATCTCTAAAGCGTTAGAAGAAGCAACTGCGTTAGAACTACCAATGTTATCTAAGAATTTAAGTGTTATCTCTACTTGTGCTTCTATTGGTACCTTAGTTGGTCTAATCGGAACGGTTGTAGGTATGATTCGTGCCTTCGGTGCATTAGCAGCAGCTGGTACTCCTGATACTGCAGCGTTAGCAACTGGTATCTCTGAAGCGTTGGTAAATACATTAGTAGGTATCTTATCTTCTGCATTGGCTATTATTTTCTACAATTTCTTCTCAAACCGTGTAGATCAAATAACTTACGCAATGGATGAAGCAGGTTTCTCAATTATTCAAGAGTTCCAAACTTCAGGAAAATAATTCTCATTCCATTTACGGAATAAGAATATAAATTCTATCTATTAATTATAATTAAAAATTAAGTCATGCCAAAGATAAAACCAGCAAAACATGCACCAAGTATAGATATGACACCCATGGTGGATCTAGCCTTCTTATTGGTTACATTCTTTATGCTTACCGCATCATTCCGTATGGCAGAACCTGTGATTGTGGATCCACCATCATCAGTATCTGACAAAACCTTACCAGAAAATACTGTATTAGTTACGGTAGACAATATTGGACGAGCGTTTTTTGGTGTAGGAAACGGAGAAGCTAGAACAAATACTTTAGCGAAAATGAGCGAAAAGTATGGTGTTAAATTTAACGCTGACCAAATTAAAAAATTTGGCGGTTTATCAAGTTTTGGAGTTGAGATAAAAGACTTGCCAAAATATTTAGATGCGTCTGAAGCAGAAAGGTTAAGGTTTCAACCACAAAAAGGCGTGCCTTTAGACTCAGTAAATAATCAATTACGTGATTGGATTAATATTTCTGCCACAGAATTGAATGTTATCTACATGAGAAATAAAGATAAAGCTGCTGAATTAGGACAAGAGTTTAAAGGGGAAAAGCCACGTTATGCCATTAAAGCTGATGGAAAAGCAAAATACATTTATGTAAAAGATGTGTTTAAAACCTTTACAGATATGAAAATTTATACCTTCAATTTGATAACGTCAATGGAAGGTGGATCATCGGCTCCGGCTACTCCGGCGCCAGCGCATTAATAAACAATAACAATTAAAACAAATTTAACATGGCAGAAATAGCAGAAAGCGGCGGCGGGCATGGTAAAGGCGGTAAGAAACGCGCCAAAAAACAGAGTACGCGTGTAGATATGACTCCAATGGTGGATTTAGCGTTTTTGTTACTAACGTTCTTCGTTTTAACATCAACCTTTTCTAAACCAAAAAGTATGGAGTTAAGCCTACCAGCTGAACCACCTCCAGGAAGCCCACCACCTCCAGAAGTAAAAAACGGAGTTACATTTTTACTTACTAAAGATGATAAAATATTTTATTATGCTGGGCAGTTTTATTCAGCTGGTAATGAAAAAGGAATGCCTCCAACGGTTTTAAAAGAAACAAATTTTAGTCCTGAAGGCTTACATGCTTTGCTTTTAGAACAAAACAAATGGGCTGTTGAAGAAATTAAAGGCTTAGCTGAAAAAAATAAAAAGAAACAATTAGCCGATACTACCTATAAACGCATGGCTGTTGATGCTACCGCTGATACAAGAGCCATTACTGTGTTAATTAAAACTGACGATCAAGCAACATACAGAAATGCCATTGATATGTTAGATGAATTAAAGATCTGTAATGTAGGTAAACGAGTATTAGGCGTTGAAATGTCGGCACCAGAATTCGCATTATTACAAGAAAAAATTAAATAAAAATATGACAGCAAATTGGAATAGCGTTGTTGACGACTCCAGAAATGATATCGTTTTTGAAGGCCGCAACCAAAACTACGGAGCGTATGAGATACGTCGTAGATACAATTGGACTGTTACCTTAATCCTTGGCTGCATGATTGGTGCACTAGCCTTAGGAATGGGTATCAAGTTTGTATTAGGATTAAAAAGTGATGATGCAGCAAAAGAAGCCATGTTAGACATGACTACGATTGACTTAACACCACCACCGGCAGATAAAAACGAACCACCACCGCCACCACCGCCACCACCGCCTCCCGTTTTGGAAACAGTGAAGTTTGTGCCACCTGTTATTAAGGATGATGCGGTTGAAACTGATCCACCACCACCACAAGATAAATTAGCTGAAACAAATGTTAGTACTGTAACTCAAGAAGGTGATGGCGATGCTGTTGTTGTTCCATCAGAAGGTGATGGAAAAGGTGTTGTTGAGGAGAAAGCTCCTGAAATTTTTACTGTTGTAGAAGAAATGCCTGAATTTCCAGGTGGTGTTGGAGAAATGATGAAGTATTTCGGTAAAAATACACAATACCCTCAAATGGCAAAAGAAGCTGGTTTAACAGGCAAGTGTTACTTAAACTTCGTTGTTGATCCTACAGGAAACATCACTAATGCAAAAGTTGTGAAAGGTGTACCAGGTTGTCCTGAGTGCGATAAAGAGGCATTACGAGTAATTAAGTCCATGCCAAACTGGAAAGTTGGTAAGCAAAATGGTAGAGCTGTACCGGTTTTAATTAACGTACCATTTAACTTTACTTTAAAATAAACTTATCACATATATTTAAAAATCCCTTTCTTAATGGAAGGGATTTTTTGTTTAACATCATTGCAAAGCCAAACTTATTTGGCAAATATGAAGACTTAAAAATAACACGTATTTACGAAATACGTTTTCAAAAAAAGTAATCAGTGAATCATCTATAAATACATAATTTTCAAACTTTTTAAACTCACCAACCTTCAAACTTAAGTACTTCATGAAAAAATCACCTATAGAATTAATTAATCTTGCTTTTAGTAGTATTATGGTGCTGCTTACATTTACAGGATTTTTTGTGTTTATATTCACCAATTTAATGTCAGATAAAGTTTTTGGCAATAAGCGATACATTTTAGCAATTGTATTTTTAGCTTACGCTATTTATCGGAGTTACCGCATGTATCAAGTTTTTAAACTAAAACAGTAAATTAGTTCAGAATAAACTTCTCTTTTAATTCACTCTCTGTTTTAATGAGATAAATAAACAGTTTTAATTTAGGTTTCAAAAATTCTTCCTTTTCCTTTAGGGTTGCTGCCTTTATGATATCATATTTTTCCAAAGAAGACAGCTCAATAAGTCGAGCGATAGCATAAATATTAGCACTATCAAATGCATCAATAGGCACCGTTCTTTGCTGTGAATGCCATAAATATTCTTTGGTTAATTCTTGTAAAATAAATGAGGGACTAGAAGTAAAATCAACTTCATAATTGATTAGACCTGCGCCATATAATTTGGGAGTTAACACCTCTAAAAACTCTACCAGTTTAAATACTCGAACAGCTTCAATTGCTATATCTAATTCCCCATTATCGTATCTTTTAATCACATTACTGATCTTAACTTCAACACCGTAATTACCAACAATTTTTTGGTACACAAACGGAATTCCAAAGTGCGCATTGTTTTCCAAGCAATCTGAAATCAATTGCTTATAACGTTCTTCAAAAATGTGAAGTGTTTTTGTTTCTCCTGGTAATAATACCATATTAAGAGGAAACATAGGAATGGTGAGTTGTTGCGTTGCCATTTTCTTTTATTTTAATGGATTTAATTAACTCGGGGATTTATAATAAAGCTACAAATATCGTCTTTCATTTTTTTTACAAATGATTGAAAGTAGTCAATGAATGAGCAAACATATATTCTAAACAAATCAACTACTAGTTAGTTTATAAAAAAACAAAAAGAGTAAACATATCTGCAATAATTACGTTATTTTTATGTATCTAACAGTTACACGTATTATGAAAAAATATATCATCATTTTTAGCTTATGCATTGCATCTATATTTGCATTTAATTTTTCACAAGATTATTTTGAAGTTTCTAAAAATTTAGATGTGTTTAATACACTTTATCGCGAATTAAATATAGCGTATGTAGATGAAACTAAGCCTGGGCAATTAATGAAAACTGGGATTGAGGCGATGTTAGCCTCGCTTGATCCATATACAAATTACTATGCCGAAAATGACATTGAGGATTATAAATACATGACTACTGGAGAATATGGTGGTATTGGGGCATTAATTCAAGATGTCAATCATAAAATAACCATCACTGAACCTTATGAGAAATTTGCGGCCTATAATGCGGGTCTTCGTGCCGGAGATGAAATATTAGAAGTGAACGGAATGAATGTTACTAATAAAAAAACGGAAGACATTACTACGATGCTTAAGGGGCAAGCTGGAACACCTATCAAATTAAAAATTACACATTTAGGAAATCCAAATATTGTAGAAATAAATATGATGCGTGAAGAGATAAAAATTAAAGCTGTATCCTATTCTAATATGCTTAATGCAGAAGTTGGGTATATCAAATTAACCAGCTTTACAGAAAACTGCTCAGGCGAAGTGAAAGATGCTTTATTAAAACTAAAAGAAAATGGATGTAAGTCGTTAGTGCTTGATTTAAGAGGGAATCCAGGCGGATTATTAAAAGAAGCCGTTAATATTGTAAACTTTTTTGTAGAAAAAGGAAATGAAATTGTATTTACAAAAGGAAAAGTGAAAGATTGGGAAAAACATTATTTGGCGGTAAACAACCCTATTGATTTACAAATGCCTTTAGTAGTATTAGTTGATAATAATTCTGCATCAGCTTCAGAAATTGTTTCAGGAGCTCTTCAAGACTTGGATAGAGCAGTCATTATAGGGCAGCGCTCATACGGTAAAGGATTGGTACAAGACGTAAGAGATTTAACCTATAATACAAAATTAAAAGTAACAGTTGCTAAATATTATATTCCAAGTGGTCGTTGCATTCAAGCATTGGATTATACACACAAAGATGATGAAGGACGTGTAGATAAAGTTCCTGATTCGCTAATCACCGCATTTAAAACAAAAAATGGACGTATCATTTATGATGGAGCTGGTGTGTTACCTGATGATAAAACAGATGCGGTGAAATACAGTCATATTTTATCTACCCTCGTCAATAAGCATTACATATTTACTTTTGTAAACACCTATATGCTTAAACATCCTAATTTACAAGCTAAAGCGAGTACTTTTAATTTATCTGATGATGACTATAACGATTTTATTACTTACTTAAAAGATAAAGATTATAATTATAAAACACAAAGTGATTTTGCATTAGAAGATTTGAAAGATGATGCCAGCAAGGAAAAATATTATGAAAGTATCAAATCCGAATATGAAGCTTTGCTTAGTAAAATGATTGCAAACAAAAAGGATGACTTAATGCGCTTTAAGCCTGAAATAAAACAATTTATAGAAGAGGAAATTGTATCTCGTTTTGAATATCAGAAAGGTCGAGTAGAAACTTCATTAAAATATGACTTAGATGTTGTGGAAGCTAAAAAAATATTGGCAGATGCTGCAAAAATGAAAAGCATACTCACAACCATTGATAAGCCAATTAAGCCTTTTAATCCAAATAAGAAATTTTAATACAGCTTAATTATCTAGGTCATTTAATGTTTTTTTATTTGATGTTATCACTTTAAAAACCTATTTTTGAAAAAAATAATTTAAAACACATTTATTATGGGAAAAGGAGATCAAAAATCGAGACGTGGTAAAATTCAAGTTGGAAGTTTTGGTGTATTACGTCCGCGTAAAAAAGCAAAAGTAGCTGTTGTAAAAACAGAAACAGCTAAAGCGCCGGCGAAAAAAGCAAGCACCAAAAAAGCAGCTGCTAAATAAAATAAAGAAACCGCTCAGTGCGGTTTTTTTATTTAAATAATACTCAATTTATTAATTGAAATAACCTCATACAACAAAACAACTGTGACCTATTTTCAACCTGATAAAATAAAGATTGGCGTTCTTGGCGGAGGCCAATTAGGACGAATGATGATTCAAAGCGCCATTAATTATAATCTTTATGTATGCTGTTTAGATCCTGATGCGAATGCACCTTGCAAATACATGGCAAATGAATTTACTAAAGGTAGTCTAACAGATTACAATACCGTATATAAATTTGGAAAAGATAAAGACATTATTACAATTGAAATTGAGAACGTAAATGTAGAGGCTCTGTATGCTCTTCAAAAAGAAGGGAAAAAAGTATTTCCGCAACCAGAAGTTATAGAAATCATAAAAGATAAGGGCTTACAAAAAATGTTTTATCAACGTAATGATATTCCTAGTCCAGATTTTTTCTTAATAGAAAATAAAACACAAATCGAAAAGTATAAAGATTTTTTTCCGTTTTTTCAAAAATTACGTACAGGCGGTTACGACGGTAAAGGTGTTATAAAACTTGGTCACCCAAACAAAATAGATCACGCCTTTGAAGAGCCAAGCGTACTTGAGCGTTTGGTTGATTTTGATAAAGAAATTTCAGTAATTGTAGCCCGAAACGAAAGTGGCGAAGTCAAATGTTTTCCAGCGGTTGAATGTGAATTTAATTCGGAAGCTAACCTCGTAGAGTTTTTATTTTCTCCAGCACACATTAAAAAGAGTGTAGATAAGCAGGCAACTGACATCGCCGTTAAAATTGCAGAAAAATTAAACATTGTTGGTTTACTTGCCGTGGAATTATTTGTAACAAAAGACGGGAAAGTTTTAGTCAACGAAGTGGCTCCAAGACCTCATAACAGTGGGCACCAAACTATTGAAGCAAATATTACGTCACAATTTGAACAACATTTACGTGCGATTTTAAATTTACCATTAGGTGATACATCCATTATCAAACCATCCGTTATGATCAATTTATTGGGTGAGAAAAATTATGAAGGTCCTGCTAAATATGAAGGATTATTAGATGCACTAAAATATAAAGGTGTGTACGTACATTTATATGGAAAAGCCATTACGAAGCCTTTTCGTAAAATGGGGCATGTAACTGTATTGGATGATGATTTGGGCCTGGCTAAGAAAAAAGCAATAACTGTTAAAGACTTAATAAAAATAATTAGTTAATACAATAGTGAAACATTGAATTAATATAACTTAAAAACATAAACTAACATGGTAGGCATTATAATGGGAAGTATCAGCGATTTAAACATCATGAATGATGCTGCTGATTTTTTAAAAAAATTAAATATACCGCACGAAGTAACCATCGTATCTGCGCATAGAACACCTGAGCGCATGTTTGAGTATGCTAAAAATGCACATGCTAATGGACTCAAAGTAATTATTGCCGGTGCTGGCGGGGCAGCACATCTACCCGGTATGGTTGCATCTTTAACAGCCTTGCCAGTCATTGGAGTGCCAGTAAAATCAAGCAATTCTATAGACGGATGGGATTCATTGTTGTCAATAGTGCAAATGCCAAACGGTGTTCCTGTGGCTACAGTAGCGGTTAATGCTGCACAAAATGCAGGAATTTTAGCAGCACAAATATTGGGTTGCCAAGACAAACTCATCTATGATAAATTAGTTTTGTTTAAAGAAGAGTTGAAAGAGAAAGTGATGAAAAGTGTTGAGGACATAAAAAAATAAATATAAATTAATGAAACCAAGTTTTGATAGCATCTATATGGAGTTAGCCGAAAAGCTAGCTCTCCGCTCACACTGCGTAAAAGCACAGGTAGGAGCAGTTCTCACAAAAGACACTCGTATCGTATCCTTAGGTTATAATGGCCCACCTGCAGGTACACATAACTGCGATATCGAATGGCCAGAACATGGTTGTCCAAGAGACAGCAAGGGTAGTTGCTCTTTAGCATTACACGCCGAACAAAATGCTATTTTATATGCTGTAAAAAATAGCACAGCAATCGAAGGATCAACGTTATATGTTACATTATCACCCTGTATAGCTTGCGCCAGAGTAATTTTTACAACGGGTATCAAAAAAGTATTTTATAAACACAGTTATGCCGAATATAAAAAAATACCAACGGATGAAGGCGTGGAATTCTTAAGAAAATTCGGAGTAGAAGTCATTCGATATCAATAAACTATAAGCAATAATCGTTTTTTAATTTTATAACAACTCATGAAAATCAGAATTATAAAAATAGTTTTTAGTTTATTGTTTTGCTTGTCATTTCAGCATATTTCATGGGCACAAGAGAATGGTCCTCAAAAAGACCAATCTATAAAAAGTAAGCGAAAACAACGTAAAGCGGATAAAAAAGAATGGAAGGAAGAGAGAAGAAAAAAACGAGCAGAAGAAAAAAAAATAAAAGACCATCATAAGCGTATTCAAACCAAAGAAGTGCGTAAGCGCATGAAGCGCAGTAAACAAAGAGCTGGACTTAACCGAGATCATAAACGAGAACCATTTTTCCAACGATTATTTCATCGTTCGGGAAAGGGAAAAAGAGTGAAACAACCAAAAGAGAAAACATCTAAAACATAGTTTGTATATTAAAATTAAAGTGATTTAATATAAATCACTATGTTATATTTTTTTATGATTAAAATCAAACTATAATTGTAATATTATAGGCATTTTTACTTAGATTTACACTCTTCAAAAAACTATGAAAAGTGAACCAATCATTGAAATAAAAAATCTTACTAAGACATTTAAGGGTTCTGACGAAGCTGCGGTGAAAGGTGTTTCGTTTTCAATAAACAAAAATGATATATTTGGTTTATTAGGCCCTAATGGAGCCGGAAAAACGACTATCATTTCTATTTTGTGCAGTTTATTTCCTCCTACCACTGGAAAAGTCATCATCGATGGAATGACACTTGGTAACGATATTTCAAGCATTAAACAAATCATAGGAGTTGTACCGCAAGATATAGCGCTTTATCCTTCTCTTACGGCTCGCGAGAATTTACATTTTTATGGATCGATGTATGGCTTAAAAGGTGCAGAATTAAAACATAAGATTGAAGATTGGTTGTTGAAATTAGGATTGACTGATGCGGCAAATAGGCGTGTATCGACCTTTTCGGGAGGCATGAAGCGTCGCGTTAATTTAATTGCCAGTATTTTGCATCAGCCAAAAATTTTATTTTTAGATGAGCCAACAGTTGGTGTGGATGTGCAATCTCGCAATG
Source organism: uncultured Bacteroidota bacterium (assembly GCA_903834765.1). GTDB lineage: Bacteria > Bacteroidota > Bacteroidia > B-17B0 > Aurantibacillaceae > UBA4416. The sequence goes on along the minus strand of CAILKE010000004.1, from coordinate 383,600 downwards.
TGATTATTGAACATTTGACTGAATTAAATAAACAAGGAACTACCATAATTTACACTTCACATCATATGGAAGAAGCAGAGCATTTTTGCACTCAAGTAGCCATTATTGACAATGGGAAAATTATTACTCAAGGAACTCCGCAAGAATTAATCAGTAAGACTCCTAATTCTACTAATTTAGAACAGGTATTTTTAAATTTAACAAATCGTAAATTACGAGACTAATGTGGTATAAATTATTTGCATCTATAAAAAAAGAAACCATTATTTTATTGAGAGATAAGATAGGGTTATCTATTTTATTTATCATGCCGATGGTACTAGTATTAGTGATGACGCTCGTTCAGGACTCTGCCTTTAAAAGCATCAATGAGCGAGGTATTCCAATAGTAATAGTGGATAACGACCACGATACCTTAGGGATTTCCATAAAACTAGGCTTACATTATTCTAAATTATGTGTAGTTTCCGATTCTATTGATGGAAAACCTGCAACGGCAGAGCTTGCAAAACAAGCGGTATCACAAGGCAAATTTTTAGTTGGAATAGTTATTCCAAAAGGTGCAACAGAAGCCGTTCGAAAAAATGTGGGGCAACTCGTTAGCTCAGCAATGCCAAGCGACGAAGACAGTCTCACTAAAACAAATGTTCATGTTACAGATTCAATCAATATAGTATTATTCATTGATCCTGTTACTAAAAAATCGTTTTTAACTTCTATCACCAGTAACTTACATGAATTTATTTCCATTGTCAAAACTAAAATCATGTTCCAAACATTTTCGGAACAAATAGCTGAGTTGATGCCGGAAAATACTAAAGCTCCAAAAAACGCATTTGCTAAAACACAAATTATTAATTACAAAGAAGTATACGCTTCAAATATTATTGGCGAATTAGTCCCTAATGCTGTTCAGCACAACGTTCCAGCCTGGACTATCTTCGCTATGTTTTTTATTGTTATTCCTTTAGCGGGAAGTATTATGAAAGAAAAGAATGAAGGTTCAGTATTTCGTTTACATACTATGCCAAGTTCATACTTATTATTGATTAACGGGAAAATCATTGTATATGTATGTGTATGTATGCTTCAATTTTTATTGATGATGTCGGTAGGGTTAGTGTTTCTGCCTATGTTAGGACTTCCTGTATTAGTTTTAGGAAATAGTTTATTAGGTATTTTTATAGTAACCTTAGCCACATCTTTTGCAGCTACAGGCTATGGCGTAATGGTAGGAACTATAGCGTCCACCGAACAACAAGCAGCTATTGTTGGGTCTTTATCTATTTTATTATTATCGGCTTTGGGTGGACTTTGGGTTCCAACGTATATTATGCCTGAATTGATGCGTCATATTAGCGTATTATCTCCATTAAATTGGGCTTTAGAAGGATTTTATGAATTATTTTTAAGAGGCTCTGGAGTTATTGGTATATTAGATGAGTCCATCAAATTATTTATCTTTTTTATAATTACGATGACTATTGCCTCGTTGATTAACAGAGTAAAACGAAATATTTAATTTAAAAACTATGAAATAGTCATGCATGATGAGTGCAAATAAAATAAAGATTGCATGACGTATACCATATGACAACTAAAAAATCAATTACCTCTACATATGAAAGTTGAAATTATAGAAACAGACATTATTACCTTTTTAGTAAATAACATTGTTGCTCCAAATACAGTCATTACAGCCACTACTGTGCTTCGCGATATTGGCATTGATTCATTTTCTATTGTAGAAATTATTTTATTTATAGAACGAAAATATGGTGTTGTTATTCCTGATGATAAATTAATTCCTGAAAATTTCAGAACGATACAAGCATTATCGACTATTGTAAATACATTAATTTAATAAAACCTATTAAGTATATTCTCTCATCATGTCCTTGCCAACAAACTTAACATATCCATCAAAAGTATATTTAAGTGGATCTGATTGCTTTCATTTGATGTTAGAGACCCATGCCAAGAAATATCACGCTGGTGGCAATGTTGTTAGAATTGCATTTTTTTTAGATAATGAAGTTACTATCAACAACATCATTACTAACATTAATAGATCCCCCATTGTTCATTGGTTGTGCAATGTCACTTTAGTAAAAGGCTCATTAACACGTATTCCTTATTGGAAATATATGCATACTCATAATTTAGTAGATATATACCAACATGATTCAATTATTGATAATGAAATCCCTATTAGTATTACCTCTAGAGACATAAAAGTAACTGCTAAAAAACTAGTAGAATTTGACATCATACATTACACAAATAATAAAAGTGCTTTTGTAATGTCGTGGAATCATACTATTATGGATGGTCGAGGAGCGGGTATGTTAATTAAACATTTGAATGAAGACAGTCCGGTAACTCAAGAAGATTTTACTGCCTATTTTCCTGTCAAAGAAATAAAAACTCCATTATTTCAATACATAAAAAACATGTATGAAGTAAAACATTTTATTGAAACGTCTTCAAAAGCCCCAATATCAAATATTACGAGTAATCTTACTTCATCAACTCACAATACATTTAATCATAAAATCATTCAATTTAATAATACAGAAACTCAACGTATTGATGATAATGCTATAAAGAACGGCGCTAAATTCGGTATTAATATTTTTTTAATTTCTTGTTGTTCTCATATCATACAGGCACTGCAAAAAAAACGAGGAACAGATGGCGTGTTATGGTTACCAATACCTTATGACGGTAGGCGAAGAGGTGCTATTGGTCCTATTATCACAAACTGTGTCCTTTTTTTATTTTACCGTATACTTCCAAAAAACCTTACTACTATTAAAGAAACAGTAAGATGCGTAAATGAACAAATGATTGATCAGATAAAAACAGATATGCCTAAAAAGTATAACATGCTATTAAATATGATGCGTCATATACCATTAAGGTTATATCATTTTTTGACGAATAAAAATAGTGAAAACGTGTTTGCCAGTTTTTTATATACCTCTACTGGAGAAAACATACATGACATGAAAACGCTTATCAATAAGCCAATTAACGATGTTGTTATTTTTCCACCTCAAACATTTCCTCCAGGATTAACCTTTTCGTTTTTACGACATAATAATATTTTAAAACTTAATATCGCCTACTCAGAACAAGCAATTAATGACGAAGAGTTAAATTATATCGAAACAAAAATAAAAGAATTATTGTTGGGAGATTATTAATGCAACCTAAACTTCAAAAACATATTGTAATCGTTGGTGGTGGATCGGCTGGTGTGGCAGCCGCTATTTCAGCCGCTCAATCGGGATTAGAAGTCGTATTAATTGAACGCGGCAGTTTTTTAGGAGGTAAAGCAACAGCAGCCGAAGTAGGCACCGTTTGTGGCTTATATGCCTTTAGTAAAAATGAAATCTCTCAATATATTGCAGAGGGCTTTGTAAAAGAGTTTGCGGAAGAATTAAAATCAATCTCTCATACACAACCCTTGCACAATACTATAGGTATGCACTATTTACCATATGATATTGAAGCCTATAAAATATTGTGCAAACAATTACTCATAAAGCATCACGTTACTGTTCTTTTCAATACGTCTGTATCAGAGCTTGAAGTAAAAAATAACGTTATAAAATCCATAACGGTAACTAACGGTTCTGACCTACGCATCATAGAATGTGAAAGTGTGATTGATTGTTCCGGAGATGGTATTATTAGCCAATTAACTCATTTACCTCTTATTAAAAGCGATACTTATCAAGCAGCTGCGCAAGTGTTTACAATGCAAAATGTGGATTCTATCTCGGAGGCTCTGCTTGGCATGGTATTAATAAAAGAACTCAAAAAAGGCATTGATAGTGGATTACTAGAACCGTATTATGATAGGGTATATGTGGTTCAAGGCTCTATTAAAAATAACGAAGTAAGTTTTAAAATTGGAATTCCAATTGAAGTAACTTACTCAGGATCTAATAGCGAAGATATTAAAGCTAAAGCACTTCTTATGGCAAAAACATTAGCAGCGTTTTTTATTGAACATATAAGTTTTTTTAAAAACGCGATCCTCCACCATATTGCCCCTGAGGTTGGCTTTAGAGTTGGCACTAGAGCAGTTGGAAATTATATATTAAACGAAGAAGATATATTAAATTGTAAAAAGTATGACAATGCTATTGCCAATGGTGCATGGCCAATTGAAGAATGGGGACAAGATAAGAGGGTGCACATGAGATATTTTGAAGAGAATAATTATTATCAAATTCCAGCGGACTGTTTAGTTTCCAAATCAATTTCTAACTTATTTTTTGCGGGAAGAATTATATCTGCTACAGATGCTGCAATTGCCAGTGCCCGCGTAATGGGTATTTGCTTACAAACAGGATATGCTGCCGGCAAATTAGCAGCTGGCAGTTGTTTAAAAACGCCTGTGAATCAGACCATTACAATGATTCAAAAAGAACTAAAATTGAATCATTAAGTCGTTAATTTTTGATTTTTATTTGTTAAATTAGCCAGATGAATGATTTACTCGTTTATAATGTATTAGAAGAAGCTGCTCAAAAATGGCCGAATTTACCCGCTGTTTATGATGAATTTGGAATGCTCACCTTTAGTGAATTATTTTCCGAAACCGAAGCACTTAAACATGAACTCATCAAACTTGGAATTACCAGAGGAATGGGTATAGGCGTGATGGCCAAAAACAGTAGGAATTTTATTTCAGGAATTTTTGCAGTAATAGGATGTGGAGCCACCGTAATGCCAATGTCTCATCAATTAAAAAATGCAGAGATAGATGATGTATTAGAGGAAGCTCAATTACACGCTATATTAGACGATAGAAGCGGTGCACAACCAATTGCAAATGGTGATATCAATATTCCAATGAAAATGGATTCGTTTCGCTTCGCATTTTCTAATGTAGATAAATCAAAACCTTTTGCAGCACATGTAATTAATCCTGCTTTTATTCGATTTACATCAGGTACAACCGGTAAATCTAAAGGTGTTATTATTTCTCACAAATCCGCAATTGAGCGAATTGATGCCGCTAATAAAGCGCTTGAATTAGGGACGAACGACGTGGTTGTATGGGTACTTCCTATGGCTTATCATTTTGTGGTTTCTATTTTATTATATATCCGTTTTGGAACTGCTATTGCCATTGCAAAAGATTTTTTATCAAACAATATTATCGATATTACCAATGAGCATGGAGGAACATTATTATATGCATCACCTATGCAAATCAGACTATTATCAAGCAATACTGACGATGTAAAAATGCCAACCTTAAAAAAAGTGATTTCTACTTCAGCGGCAATTTCAATTGATATTTGTAAAGCCTTTAAGCAACGTTATGGAATAGATGTAAGTCAAGCATATGGCATCATCGAAATAGGTTTACCAATGATTAACTTTGTGAAATCAACTGAACACCCTGATGCTGTTGGTTTTGCTTTACCCGATTATCAAGTTGAAATTTTAGACGAAAGCAATAATCCTTTACCTTATGGGAAAATAGGACATTTAGCAATTAAAGGGCCCGGAATGTTCGACGCATACCTCACCCCTCCTCGATTAAGACAAGACGTTTTAAAAAATGGTTATTTCTTAACAGCAGATTATGCTTCAAAATCCGAGGATGGATTAGTAAAAGTAGCTGGAAGAGAAAAATCGATGATTAATGTTTCTGGGAATAAAGTGTTTCCTGAAGAAGTTGAAAAAGTATTAGAAACTATAGAAGATATAAAGTTAGCACGAATTAGTGGAACTCCGCATCCTTTGATGGGCCAGATCATTCAAGCTGAATTAGTATTAAATGATGGAGCATCAATTGATATAGAAGAAGTATTGACTTATTGCAGAAAACGATTATCTACATACAAAATTCCGCAAAGAGTAACTATTGTTGAATCATTGCCGATTACAGGTAGTGGTAAATTACAGCGTTATTAAAATTATTAATTTCTTTTGTAGGACAGGTCGATACTAAAATGCAACAACCAAAATCAGAAAAAATATTACTTGTGGGCTGGGATGCTGCAGATTGGGATATTATTACACCCTTACTATCTCAGAATAAAATGCCAAACCTACAAAAGCTTATCAATACAGGGGCTTCAGGAACTATACAAACACTCCAGCCTGTTTTGTCTCCTATGCTTTGGACATCCATTGCCACAGGCAAAACAGCTGATAAACATGGCATTTTAGGATTTATTGAGCCCGACTTAGAGTTAGGAAATCCACGCCCAGCAAGCGTTAACTCTCGTCAATGCAAAGCAATATGGAATATATTAACCCAACAACAATTAAAAACAAATGTAATTGGATGGTGGCCAAGCCATCCAGCTGAACCAATCAATGGCGTAGCTGTATCAAATTTATTTACTAAAAACGATAAGCATCAAAATATTATCGAGCATAGCGTATTTCCTAACAATTGGATAAATCGAATATCTAAGTGCAGAGTATTTGCTGAAGATATTGCGCTAACAGAATTAATCAATTTTGTGCCAGAAGCATTATCTATTAATCAAGACAAAGATAAACACTTACATAATTTAGCAGCACTAATTGCAAATGCAAAAAGCATACAACAAGCTACTAAAGAAATTATTACAAATACAGAATGGGATTTTACGGCTGTGTATTTCGACGTCATCGATCAAGTGTGTCATACGTTTATGAAATTCTACCCTCCCAAGATGGCAGGCGTACCAGATGATTATTACGAATTATATAATCAAGTAATTAGTCAGATGTACATTTACCATGACACAATGCTTGGTGAGTTATTGGAACTGACAGGTGAGGATACAACAGTAGTGGTTTTATCTGATCATGGTTTTTACTCCAATCATTTACGCCCAATTCGATTACCAAACGACCCTGCTTCTCCTGCCTTTGAGCATTCTCCTTTCGGCGTATTTTGCATAAAAGGAAAAGAAATCAAACAAGCTCATACAATTAATGGAGCATCGTTATTAGACATTACACCTACTCTTTTAAATTTATTCTCTTTGCCTTGCGCTAAAGATATGGATGGTACTCTTTTAGAAGATATATTTAGTTTTAAAAAAGATATTTCTCCTATTGATAGTTGGGAAACGATAGAAGGTAATTGTGGAATGCATAACAGTGGGAACACTGACCAGTCGTGGCAATCTGCAGCAGCCTTATTTCAATTAATGGAATTAGGTTACATACAAAAATTTGAAGCCAATAAAGAATTGACCTTAAAAAAAATCATCAACGAATCTCATTATTACCTGTCTACTGTTTTAATGAGTATCCATAAATATGAAGAAGCTTATACTATCCTTCATCAATTGCATCATGAAAACACGTCAACACTTCGCTATTCATTGAAATTAGCAGCTTGCCTTCAATTTCTAAATAAGTATGAAGATGCTAAAGCAATTGTTAAAGAAATCAAAGACAGTAATTACAGAGAATCACCGCCTTTATTAATTATCGACGCTATTTGTTTATCCTGCGATAAAAAACACTCAGAAGCTTTAGAATTACTGCTAAAAGCAGAGCAAGCTATCAAACACGTGCCGCAACTTTATACCATGATTGGCAATGAATATGCGTTGTTAGAAGATTGGCAATTAGCAGAGGTATATTTTGTAAAAGCTTTAGGCTTAAAAGTAAATTGTGTAAAAACTTTAACAAACATAATTTTTGTTTTAACGCAACAACAAAAATCGACAATTGAATATAAGACTCTGCTAAGTAAGCTATCTAAACATACAACTCCTGATTTTAAAAACACATACAATGGACTGAACGAACTTGATTTTAATACGGATAGAGTGATTGATTTTAGAAAATATCAACTTATTATTCGTTTGTTTTTAGAGCAATTTCATAAAGGTGTCAAACAATTGAAATAGCAATTTCATTAATCATAAAATAATTTACAATCATGTCCATTACAGAAATAGAAAACGAAATCATAGAAGAGTTTGAATTATTTGGTGATGATTGGGAAGGGAAATACGAACACTTAATTGAGTTGGGGAAATCCTTACCAAAAATAAAAGAAGAATTTAAAACAGACGATCGTATCATCAAGGGCTGCCAAAGTAAAGTATGGTTGCATTCGGAAAAACAAGGTAACGAGATTGTTTATACAGCTGACAGTGATGCCATTATTACAAAAGGCATGGTAGCATTGATGATAAGAGTATTATCTCATCAAATACCACAAACCATTATCAATTCTAATTTGGATTTTATTAATAAAATTGGATTAACGGAGCATTTATCGCCTACACGAGCTAATGGTTTAATAAGTATGATCAAGCAAATGAAATTAGATGCAATGGCACTGCAGTAATAAATGTCACGCTTTATAAGTTCACTGATACGGTCACCCTGAACTTGTTTCAGGGTCTAATTGTTATTAGACATATGTTATGTATGCTGAAATAAATTCAGTATGACGAAAGTATAAAACTCCTTATCTATTCCTCTGTGAACTCTGTGCTTCTGTGGTGAAAAAAGAAAACTACTTAACTTTAATCCAAAGTGTAGTTCTGCCTATTAAGGAAACACCAATAAATCCACGAACACTTAAATTTCCTTTTTCATCTCGCGTGATTTTACAGCTATATGTTTTTCCGTTTTTAGGGTCGTATATAGTGCCGTTATGCCACAAATCAGAACCATTAAAGTCAAATGATTTCAAAATCTCTTTGCCTCGTAAAGGTTGAGATTGCTGCTTCACATCAGGATTATTTGTATCTAATTTACCTTCGGTTTTTGTCCATAATAATTTACCAAAGAACTTGTTATCACGCTTGGTGATTTCTACCATACCTTCGTTTTTGTCAGTCATGTATGTTCCTATAAGGTCATCAGCTTTTTGAGTTTGAGCAATAATGAAGGTTGAAGAAAATACAAATAAGAATGCGATTATTTTTTTCATAATTATTATTTTTCGTAAATATAAAAAATATTCAGCTACTAATCGATTATATTAAAATAACAATTATGTTAAATAAGTTTTTGTATAACGCAAAAATATTAATCAATAATTAGTTTTTGATTCACAATTTTATGTTGATCTGATATTATCAATATTGTGTAAATTCCTTTATCTAATGGTAATTTAACAGTAGCATGCCTTGAATTAAATAGTTGTTTTAATATTGTTTTGCCATTAATATCAATGATAGTTAGTTCTTTTATAAGACAATCGTATGAAGTTATTGTTATAAAATCCTTAGCCGGATTTGGATACATTAAAAAGTAATTATTTTTTTCTATATCTTTTAAATCCACAATTTGTGATACCTTCCACGTACTCTTAAATCTTTTTGTATTAGAAATTCCAGTAGTTAGATAAAACGCATCTGTTCCACAAAACGTTATACATCCTTTTCGAGCGGTATCAGAAAATGAAGTAAGAGATGTTATACTGTAATTTTGTAAATCAATTTTTTCAAAATCAGAATGAATAATTCCTAAACTATCAATACCTCCAAACAAATAACCCTGTTGATTAATTTGAGCATAGCCAGCATACGTTAGCCCAATGTGGCTTAGGGAAGGTAAAGTGTTCCAACTATTCAATGTAGGATTATACTCGTAAAACAATTTATTGTATTGATTAAGTCCATTTAATCCCAAGCCTACAATTCCTAAATTATTATACTGATAAGATACGCCTCGCCACATGCCATTTGTAGGCATATTTGTTTTTTGAATCCAATTATCTGCTAAAGGGTCGTAAGCCCATACATCTGGAATACCATTACTTACTGCTGTTTTACCACCTACGATATATGCAATATTATTAATCACAAAACTAACGCAACCATATCTTTCTAATGCTGGCATACTTGTTTTTTGAAGCCATACATTTGTTAGTGAATTGTATTCCCACAAATCATTAAATAAAACGCCACTACAATTAACGCCACCAAAAATATATCCTTTCCCATTTACAGAAAATCCACTAGAGTATTGGCGTTGCAAGCCAAAGGGCATAGATGCAGATACGCTCCACGTTTCATTTGTTAAATCAAAACTATAAAAATCGTTGGCGCATCCGCCTATTGCTTGCGAACCAAGACCGCAGTATACTTTATTACCAATTACAAAACGTGCCCCATCGTCACGAGCTTCACTGGGAAAATCAATGATTTTAGACCATGTTTGAGAAAACAAAACATGAGACATAAAAAACAAGATGAGCATTAATTTCATTGTTTCTTCTAGAATTGATAAAACGTTAAGATAGTAATAATATTGTTTATTTATTTTTAATACATTTAAAGTTCAATTTTAAACTTTATGAAAAATCTTATTTTACTAATTATCATCTGCTCTCATTTTATTTTAAGCGCTCAAATTATTAATGAACAATGGGTAAAAGATAACTATACCAAAAAAGAGTGCACCATAGTAATGCGTGATGGCGTGAAATTATTTACATCGGTATATGCTCCAAAAGACACCAAAGAAAAGCATCCATTTTTATTGATGCGCACACCATACTCTTGCTCTCCCTATGGAGAAGACAAAATCCAACCTCGTTTATATGAATTCCACTGGAAAGAATTTTTAAAAGAAGGGTATATTTTTGTCTTTCAAGATGTGCGTGGACGCTGGATGAGTGAAGGTACCTTTATGGATGTGCGCCCTTTTAATCCAAACAAAAAAAAGAAAACTGATATTGATGAAGCAAGTGATACCTACGATGCAGTAGATTGGTTAGTGAAAAATATTCCAAATAACAATGGTAATGTAGGCGTTTTCGGAACATCTTATCCCGGTTTTTATTCAACGATGGCTGCTTTAAGTGGGCACCCTTCTATTAAAGCTGTTAGTCCGCAAGCGCCAGTAACAGAGTGGTTTAAGGGTGACGACTTCCATCACAATGGTGCATTTATGTTGAATGATGCTTTTAATTTTTATTCAGGTTTCGGGCAACCGCGACCTAAGCCAACTATTATTGGCCCTAAAGAGTTTACTTATTACACAAAAGACAATTATAAGTTTTATTTAGAAACTGGCGCGCTTTCTAATTTCAGTAAATTAATGGGTGATAGTATTTTGTTTTGGAAAGAATTAATGAATCATCCAAATTATGATGCTTGGTGGCAAGAAAGAGATGCACGAGTTGGTTGTAAAAACATAAAGCCTGCGATGCTTACTGTTGGTGGTTTATTTGATGCTGAAGATTGTTATGGCGCATGGCGTTTATATGAAGCTATTGAAAAACAAAGTCCAGCTACCAACAATAAAATTGTGATGGGCCCTTGGTTTCACGGTGGCTGGTCGAAAGGAGATGGTAGCTATTTAGGTAATGCCCGTTTCGGAAGTAAAACTTCCAAATACTTTCAAGAAAACATTGAGTTTCCTTTTTTCAATTATTACTTAAAAGGAAAAGGTTCTGTTGATCAATTAGCAGAAGCGACCATTTTTTTTACGGGAGAAAACGCTTGGAAAAACCTTGATTCATGGCCACCAAAAGGTGTCGTCTTAACACCAATTTATTTTAATAATCATAACCAACTATCCTTTGACAAACCAAAAACAGATACCGGTTATTCATTTTATATGAGTGATCCTTCTAAACCTGTGCCGTATACAGAAGATGTTTTAACAAACAGAACAAGAGAATATATGACAGATGACCAACGTTTTGCAAGCAGACGAACAGATGTCCTAACTTTTAAAACAACCGTCTTAGAAAATGATTTAACGCTAGCAGGCACTTTATCAGCAGATTTAAAAGTAGCAATATCTACAACTGATGCGGATTTTGTTGTAAAAATTATTGATGTATTTCCTGATGGCTTTGAATATGATACACTTGTTGACGGAAAAGGAAATGGTAAACTTTATTTAATGGATGGTTATGAAATGTTGGTGCGTGGTGAAATCATGCGAGGCAGATACCGAAATTCTTTTGAAAAACCAGAAGCATTTGAACCTAACAAATTAACAACGGTTAAATTTGATTTGCCTGATATCGCACATACATTTAAGAAAGGACATCGTTTGATGATACAAGTTCAAAGCTCATGGTTTCCTTTAGCAGATAGAAATCCTCAACAGTTCATAGACATCTATCATTGCACGGATAAAGATTTTATAAAATCAGATATTACATTATATCACAATGCAAATAATGCTTCAATCGTGATATTACCGATTTTGAAAAGATAATACTCTCTATTCTTTTCTACTCAAACCTCAAGCTCTCGATGGGATCGAGCTGAGATGCACGTTTGGCAGGGATATAACCGCTTATTAAACCAACGATTAAGCAAATAATGAAGCCAAAAATAACCCAAAACCAAGGCATGAAAAAATCGGAACTCAAATAAAGGGAGATGGCGTTTGCCATAATGATTCCCATAAGTATCCCAAATACACCGCCAATAAAGCAAATAAAGACACTCTCAATTAAAAATTGCATTTTAATGGTATCAGATGTTGCGCCTAACGCCTTGCGAAGGCCTATTTCTTTGGTACGCTCAGTAACTGATACGAGCATGATATTCATTAATCCTATAGCGGCACCAAGTAAGGTAATAATTCCAATGATAATAAATCCCATAGAAGCCTTGCTGGTTAAGCCAATCAGCATGGCAGCTAAACTGTCCGATTTGGTAATTTCAAAATTATCATCTTCGCCTAAAGGCACACTTCTTATTTTTCTGAATAATCCAGAAGCTTCACTTAAGGCCATGGCAAGTAATGCAGAATTTTTCGCCATCACATTAATTGTAAAACTCATGTCGGGTTTACTAAAATATTGTCGCGCATTGGTTAAAGGTATAATACAAATTTTATCCCCTCCAAAACCCATGCTATTCCCCTTACTGGCAAGCACGCCAATCACCTTGTATTTGGCGCTTCCAACCGTAATCGTTTTATCAATGGCTGTTTGCTTTCCTTTGAACAGATCAAACTCGACATCCTTACCAATAATAACCATACTGGAACCACTGATCAATTCTTGAGGTGAAAAATTTCGTCCCATTTCTAAATCATAACCACTGGTAGCTAAGTAGTTTTCATCAGCTCCAAAAACCTGAATGTTTGGATTTGTTTTTTCAGCTTCATATTTTACTCGAGCATTAAATGAAGCCATCGTTGAAACAGCCGTTGTTACAGGAAAGGTAAATTCATTTTTAAAACGAAAGGCTTCTTTATAGGTAATTGCTTGGTAGTGTTTTGCTTTTTTACCGCGTTTACCAATACGAATGGCTGTTGCTCTATTTCTAATAGTGAATGAGTTTGCGCCCATGCTTGTGAAATTACTATTGATAGAACCTTTCATCGCATCTATTGCCGACGATATTCCAACCAAAGCCGTAATGCCAAAAAAGATAATAAGCATCGTTAAAAAAGCACGTAATTTATTTCCTTTAATAGAATCAGTTGCTACTTTAATATTTTCTCTAAGTAATAATGCCATATCGTAAAAATAGGGATTCTAAGCAACATACAATTTACCGTTTGTGTAGGATTTCTCTAATCATTTAACCCAACAACTGCTCGTTCGTAATCCGGATGGTTTAACAGAGATTCATCTATCCGGTCAGAGTCTAATGAACCAAACACGTGGAGATAAGCTTTAAAAGTCATTGAGTCGTAATGTATGATATTGTATTTGTATTGAGCTGTCTGAAATAGATTGAGTAATAATAATAAAGTCATTGTTCCGTAAATCATTCTTTTTTTAAAGATTGATGTCATCGATATTTTATAAAATAATGTTGCAAAGCCTATGCATAATAATGGGTATAAATCAATAAGTGTTCGTTGACTATATGACCCCCCATACCACCAACACCACCAACAACTAATAATATATATATATAAAGGCAACAAGATGATAATAAAATAAAAAAACATAGACGTTTGTTGTTTTCGCATAAACCAAACGCCCAATAATGCAAATACAATTAAAGGTGTATAAATAAACCAGCCCTTCCTAAAACCTAATAAAATCTCAAATATATGAGGATTATTAAAATAAAAATGTTCTTTGCCATATGAAAAATAGAAGAAATTACCTGTTACATATTTCCAATATACTAATTGAGGTAAGGTAATAAGACCAGCAATTGCAATAAATAACATGACTAATTTATAGTGATTTATCATTAGTCTTAATCTGTTTTTAAAATCCTCGAAAGAGGTAATACCAATTAAAAAAATAATGATTATCAAAAGCACATTAATTGGCCTTATCAATACAATTAATACAAACAAGATTCCTAAATAGATCGTATATTTTATATTTGGCGATTTTAAAAAGGTAATTGTATAATAAATAAAAACAGAAAATATTGAAAACGTAAAAGCGTGCGACATTGCAGAATCTATAGCAGAGTAGCAAAGCAAGTTAGTCCCAAAAAAAATAAAGAATAAACTAAGCGCTGTTATTTTTTCGGAATAAAAAAAAAGGAGTGTTTTTCGTAAAAATAACAACCCAAACAATAAATAAAATAGGCCTGAAAATTCGATAAAGCAATGATAAATCTCAGAATAACCATTTTGATCATAGCCTAAGGGTTTTGCTAGTAAATGTGCAGCCAAAAAAAATGGCGAATACAAAATGGCCATACCTATAGGAAATTTCATAACGTTGAACCCGTTCGAATTTCTTATAGAAACATATTTGACACCATTATACTGTTTTGTATTGCTCTCATTGATAAAACTAAGTCTCACATCTTTATCAATAAATACAGCAGGTAAATAACTATAATAACCCAATACATCCCATGTTAGCACTGTTTTGCTATTCCACCTCGATTGATTTAAATGTATTTGTAAAATGGTTAAACAAATAAGTACAATAACACTTATTGATGGAAAGGTTATGAAATAAGTAAGTTTTTGTTTCAAGGTAAAATAAATGTATAATTTATAAAACAAAAAAACCATCTATGCTAGATGGTTTTTTTGTTTAAATAATGATGAGTTATTTTTTCAAAGCATCTCTAATTTCCATTAATAATTTTTCTTGATTACTTGGCTCTGCAGGAGCTGCAGCCTCTTCTTTTTTCTTAGCTGTATTCATTGCTTTTATAATTAAAAATAAAACAAATGCGGTAAGAATAAAGGTAATTACCGAACTGATAAACAATCCTATTTTTGAACCATGCCAAACATAATCTTGTAAGGTAGAAACATGTGCAGCATCTAATACAGGCTTAAGCATTAAAGGAGTAATAACATCTTCTATTAAAGAAGAAACTATTTTATTGAAAGCACCACCAATAATAACACCGACAGCCAAATCAACTACATTACCTCTCATTACAAATTCTTTGAATTCCTTAATCATTCCCATTTTTTTTAGTTTTTAAGTTTATAACGCTAATTTAATATTTTTTTTAGAAAATCTAATTATTTCCTAATACTTTCAATAATTCATCCAACTTAGGTGTTAAAATAATTTCTGTTCTTCTGTTTTTTTTGCGGGCTTCAGGGGTTTTAGCAGCATCAATAGGAAAAAACTCACCTCTACCAGCCGACGTAATACGAGTTGGATTAATATTAGCTCCTTGTAATAATATTTTGGTTACTGATGTAGCGCGCATCACACTAAGATCCCAGTTATCTTTTATTTCTCCAGCACCTTTCATAGGCACATCATCCGTATGACCTTCTACTAAAATATTAATATCTGCATTTTGCTCCAATACCTTGGCTACATTTTTCAAAGCCTCTACCCCCTTAGGTTCTACTGCTGTTTTACCACTAGCAAACAATAAAGATTCGTCCATACTCACATAAACCTTTCCGTTTTTTTGAGTAATGGTTAAGCCTTTATTTTCGAAATTAAATAACGCATCTTGTAATTTCTTTTTCAAATCTGCAGTTGCTTGGTCTTTTTTCTTTAAAACATCTTCTAATTCATTTACGCGAGCTTCACGCAATTTCAACTGAGCTGACAATGCGTCCAAATCTTGTTGTTGCTTATTTAACCTTGATTCCAATGCCCTTAATTCATCTTCTTTTTTAAGTAATTGTTCTTGCGTTAATTGTAATTGTCCACTTAATTTAGCATTATCTTTTTCAGAGCCTGCCAACATTTTGTTGTACTTGTCGAGCAACTGATCATTTATTAAATTTAATTTATCATATTTGTTTTGAAGCATATGTAAATTTGTTGCTAATATGGAAGTATCTCGTTGCAAACCAGCTAACTCTTTTTCTGCTTTAACCATTTTCTCTTTAAGTTCAGCGGCTTGAGCTTCTGCGTCTTGTGCAGCTTTTTTAGCTGTGGCCGACTCTGTTTCGCAGGTTGTTAACTTGGCTTTTGTTTCTTCCATCACTCGTTGAGGCACGCAGGCCGTAATAGCCAATACTGCAACTAATGCAGGGAAATATATATTTTTCATCTTAGATATGTTATGTAACAAATTTATCTTTATTTGAGTCTGCTAAAAACGTTCATAGCATATTTTATTAACAACACTATTTTACTAAAAACATCTAAAATTAACCCATTTAATAGCGTTTGCATTACTTATCTTTACAATACTAATAACAAGTAACCTCATGGAATTTCCTATTTATAGAAAATATAAAAACAATAAACATTTTTTTAAAATCATGAGTATGAATGAATTTGAAGAGCTTTCTTTTATTGGCAAAAAATTAATTATTACCTTACATCAAGCCACCATACTACCCGATCGAAATTTTATTTCGGATTTACTGCTTGATATTGGAAATACAGCAGAAATAGCAACAGAAGACGAATACCATCGAATTTTAACATTGAAATAAGTAATACATATACTATGGAATCTACAAACTCGAATGCTTCATTACCAAAAAAAAGCAAATGGCCAAAACGCATTTTTATCGGCATACTCACCATCATTATTCTCTTATTTGCTTACGTTTTTATTTGTGGAATAACATATAGTAGTGGCACGCGAACAGGCATAGTTATTAAAGTTTCTCAAAAAGGATATGTATTTAAAACCTATGAAGGCGAGCTTAATTTAGGTGGTTTTTCGCAGGGAGAAGGAACTATAATGGTAAAAAACATTTGGAATTTTTCTATACAAAGAAACGACACAGCTATTTATAATTCCATCACTCGCTCCGAAGGAAAACAAATGCGTTTACATTATAAAGAAGTTATACATCACTTTTTTTGGCAATCGGAAACGCCTTATTTTATTGATAAAGCAGAGCCTGTGAATTAAATAGCATAGTAAACTAAAACACCTCTTTCGCTACACGCTTGGTGCTATCTGATGTTCCCATTGTATAGTAATGCAAGCAAGGCGCCCCAGCTTTTTTTAATTCCTTACTTTGTTGAATACACCAATTAATCCCAATTTCTTTTACTGCTTTATCGTCTTTACATTTTTCCAACTCCACAAATAAATCTTGTGGTAAATCGATGTGAAAAATTTTAGGTAAAGCAATTAATTGGGAACGTGAACTCAATATTTTTAATCCCGGAATAATCGGCACGTTGATGTCATTTTTACGACACAGATCTACGAACTCAAAATATTTTTTATTATCAAAAAACATTTGAGTCACAATATAGTCTGCACCCGCATCCACCTTAGCTTTCAGCCATTTCATATCGCTGTATAAATTAGGTGCTTCAAAATGTTTTTCGGGATAACCCGCAATACCCATACAAAAATTAGTAGGTGATGCGTCTTTCATTTCATCATCTAAATACAAGCCATTATTCATGTCTTTGATTTGTTTTACCAAATCAATTGCATAATCATGTCCACCTGGCTCTGGAACAAATTGAGATTCTGTTTTGATACTATCGCCGCGCAATGCCAATACATTATCAATTCCTAAAAACTGTAAATCGATTAACGCATTTTCCGTTTCTTCACGTGTAAAACCACCACAAATAATATGTGGAACTGCTTCTACATTATAACGGTTCATAATAGCCGCGCAAATACCAACAGTGCCGGGACGTTTACGGATACTCACTTTTTCTAAATAACCGCCATCACGTTTTTTATAAATATATTCCTCACGATGATACGTCACGTCCACAAAAGCAGGTTTAAATTCCATCAAAGGATCTATACCGTCAAAAATAGATTGTATGCTCTTACCCTTTAATGGCGGTAAAATTTCTATTGAGAATAAAGTATCTTTAGATGCTTTTAAATGTTCAGTAATCTTCATAATTTAGCCTAATATTGTAAATAAAGTCGCAAATTTACTAAAACTATACTAAACTTAGTTTTTAAATCATAAGGATTTAAGCGCTATTTCGATATTATGACTAGCTAGTAAATCCTTATTTTGCATCAAATTATCTTATTTTGACTATTTATTTAAAAAATAATTGTTGATAAGTATAAAAAAAGTGTATATTTGCCGTCCATTTTGGAATTAAGTTATGGGTAAAAGTCAGTATGTAATACAGTTTGGCGGTTTACCAATGGGTGAACACCAATTTGAATTTGAAGTAAGTGAGAAGTTCTTTGAACAATTTGATGATAGTGAAATAACTAAAGCCAATATTAAGGTTGATGTAACTGTAATCAAACAAAATAGCCTATTGCAATTTTTGTTTGATTTTGAAGGAACCGTTAATCTTAGTTGCGACCGCTGTTTAATTGATTATGATTGCCCCATTAGTGGTCATGAAAAATTGATTGTAAAACATGGTAATCCTGAAGAAAGTAATGATGAATTATTAGTACTTCACGAAGGATTGGACGAGGCTGAGATTTCACAATATTTATTCGAGTACATCGAATTATCTATTCCTAGCAGAAAAGTACCTTGCGAAGAAGAAGATGATTTAGGAGTTACTTGTGATGAAGAAACCTTAAAGAAATTCAACGAATTAAAAATAGATGAGGAACCAACGCCTAATGAAAATTGGGATAAATTAAAGAATATAAAGTTTAACAATAATTAAAATTAAATACCATGCCTAATCCAAAACGAAAACTATCCAGATCCCGTAGAGACTCTCGTCGTGCAACATACAAAGCACCAACTAACACTATTGCTAAAGATACAACAACTGGCGAAGCTCACTTGTATCACCGCGCACACTGGTTTGAAGGAAAATTATACTACAAAGGAAAAGTAGTAATGGAAAAAGCAATCAAAGCTTAATTTTATAACAATTACGATATGTAAAAAAAACCTTCTCGGCTAACCGAGAAGGTTTTTTTATTGAAATCAACTGTAAATAATTTTCTATATTTGATATACAAATGGTTTTCGCCTCTAACAATAATATCATAAGCCCTTTAGGGTTTAAAACCGATCAAAACTATAGTGCTGTTTGTCAATCCAAGATTGCTGTTAAAAAAATCAAGCTTCCCTTTTCAAAAGAACCCTTTTGTTTAGCAAAGATAGATGATGAATTAATCATTCAAGAATTTACTAAATACGGAAATCCTTACCATCATACTAAACTAGAACAATTAAGCATTATTTCTATACAAGACGTGCTGACTCAAAGCGGCATCAATCCTCAAGATGATAGAACATTATTGATTTTTTCTACTACTAAAGGAAATATTGATATACTGGAAAATGCATACAAAAACATAGATCCTAAACGAGCTTATTTACACGCGTTTACTTATCATTTACAATCATATTTTAATTTTAAGCATACTCCACTAGTGCTTTCTAACGCTTGTATATCAGGGGTTTTAGCAATTATCATTGCACAACGTTTTATTGAAAAAGGGCAATATGATAACGTCTTAGTTTGTGGCGGTGATATTATTTCTGAATTTACGGTAAGTGGCTTTAAATCTTTTAACGCGATGAGTTCTGAGCCCAGCAAGCCTTTTGATGCTAATAGAACTGGTATTAATTTAGGAGAAGCTGTTTCTACCATTCTACTTACCAATAACAAAACGTTAGCGGGGCCATATCATACAGAAATAGTTGGTGGCGCTTCTGCTAATGATGCGAATCATATTTCGGGTCCATCACGCTCGGGAGACGGCTTATACCAATGTGTTCGAGAGGTATTAAACTATCATCCTGAAAAATTAGGATTTATTTCAGCGCATGGAACAGCTACACTTTTTAATGATGAAATGGAATCCATTGCCTTTGATAGAGCAGGATTAAATGCAATTCCTGTAAATAGTTTAAAAGGATATTATGGACACACATTAGGCGCAGGTGGTGTTTTAGAAACTATCTTATCTTTAGAGTCTTTGAAAAATCAACAACTGATTAAGTCTGAAGGCTTTGAAAAAAAGGGTGTGAGTGGTAACATTAACATCATACAAACTCATCAACCTAGTGTATTTTCATCATTTATAAAAACAGCTTCTGGCTTTGGTGGCTGCAATGCCGCTGCTCTATTTAGAAAAATATAACTCAAGAATTTTGATCAATGAAAGATAAATTACAGATAGTATCAGCAGAATTGTTAGAAGCATTCAAAGAGCAGGTGCCTAAAAATATGAAGGCTGCTTTTGATGAATTAAAAGATGCTGAAATTTCAACAGATACTTTCAGTTTTTATACTTCCGTATCTTCCGTATTTTCTAGCAAAATAGAAGGAGAGGATATTGAATTAGATAGTTACATTAAACATAAAAAATTTGGAATTGAATTTTTACCAGATTACACAAAAAAAATTGACGATTTATACAACGCTTATTCTTTTGCAAAAGAAAACACAATAAACAAGAATACTATTTCAACAGCTCATGAATTATTAAGCAAACATATCGTAGCAAAACATTATCAAGGAAAAATTCGAACTCAAAACATGTATGTTTCCACATCGGATGGCAAAATAGAGTATGTTGCCCCAAGTCCTTATGCTGTGACTAATGAAATGGAGAAATTTTATGATGACATTGATGTGTTGTTAAACCAGAATCTATTAATAGAAGAGGTATTTTATTTCGCAGCAATGATTCATCTTGTATTTGTAAAAATACACCCTTGGAATGATGGTAATGGCAGATGCGCACGATTAATTGAAAAATGGTTTTTAGCTCAAAAACTTGGGCCTAAAGCTTGGTTTATTCAAAGCGAAAAAAACTACTACCTACAACATCAAACCTATTATAATAATATAAGGGAATTGGGATTAGAATATAATGAACTTGATTATTCCAAAGCGTTATCCTTTTTACTCATGTTGGCTAATTCATTAAATATGTCTAAGAACTGAAAGCATGTATATCATCACTTCATACGCCCATATCAAACATCATCAGGTAGCTGTTAATGGTGAACTTATTTTCAAAACTGAACCTACACACAGCTTGTCAGAATTTTTATCAGAAGCCTACAAGTCAATGGGGATAATCTATCCCAAGTTTCACAAAATGGATGCACAATGCAAATTAGGATTATTATGCACTGAATTTGCATTACAAAACAGTTCATTTTTAACAAACTCATCGCTAACTAAAACAGCTATCGTACTTTCTAATTCCGCATCTAGCTTGGAAACAGACAGGCAATATCAAGCATCAATTGCTGATAAATCAAATTATTTTCCATCGCCAACTGTATTTGTGTATACCTTGCCAAATATTGTTATTGGTGAAATAGCCATTAAACATAAGCTAACCGGAGAGAATGCTTTTTTTGTGACTGAAAAAATGGACGCTCAGCTCTTAGTAAACTATGCGGATATACTCCTCGGTCAATATGCTGAAGCTGCTATTATTGGTTGGATTGAAGTAGATGGTGATAGCTATGAAGCCTTTATTTTTTTAGTGGAAAACGGAGAATATTTAAATAAAAATGTTATTTTTAAACCTCTTAATCAATCAACTGTTAACCAATTATATAATCAAACATTATGGACGCATTAATCGAAAAATTAAAAAAACAAATTATCGAACAACTTAATTTAGCAGAGGTTAATCCTGATGAAGTAAGTGCCGATTCTCCATTATTTGGCGAAGGTTTAGGCCTTGATTCTATTGATGCTTTAGAGCTTATTGTATTATTGGAAAAACATTATGGTATTAAAATAGAAGATCCGAAAGATGGTAAAGTTATTTTCCAATCTTTACGTACAATGGCTGAATATATTAAAGCACAAGGAAAAGGATAATCTATTTTGTCGCAGCGGGTTTATATTACAGGATTAGGAATGATTTCGGCACTTGGTAACACGGTGTCCGAAGGCTTTTTATCTCTATCTCAATCAAAAACCGGCATTGGAAAAATTAATCATTTAACCACTCGCTATAAAGAAGAATTTTTAGCAGGTGAAATTAATTTATCTAATAAAGACTTAGCTGATTTAGTAAAAGATTCAAATCCTGAATACAACCGAAATACTTACCTCGCAATGATAGCAGCTAAAGAAGCGGTTATTCATTCAGGGATTGATACCAAAGATGGCTTACGTACAGGATTGATATCCTCTACAACCGTTGCCGGGATGGGCATAACTGAGTTGTATTACAAAGAATTATTTGAAAAAACAGACCACTTAAGTGTGATCGATACTCATGATTGTGGTTATAGCACAGAACGCATTGCTGATTACATTGGTAATGTGGATTATGTCACAACCATATCTACCGCATGTTCATCTGCTGCCAATGCCATTATGCTAGGCTGTAGAATGATTAAGCACGGGCAATTAGACAGAGTAGTTGTAGGAGGCGTTGATGCTTTATCAAAATTTACCTTCAATGGATTTAATACTTTAATGATTTTAGACAGAGAATGGTGTAAGCCTTTTGATGAAAATCGTAAAGGATTAAATTTAGGTGAAGGCGCTGCGTTCCTAGTAATTGAAGGGGAAGAGGCTTTAAATAAAAGACAAGGAAAACCATTAACCGAAATTATAGGCTATGCGAATGCCAATGATGCTTACCATCAAACAGCATCCTCGCCTGAAGGTTATGGCGCTACCTTAGCTATTCAGCAAGCGTTAGCAATGAGTGGACTAAATCCATCACAAGTTGATTATATCAATATGCATGGCACTGGCACACCAAACAATGATCTATCGGAGGGAATGGCTACAGTTGCTGTATTTGGTAATCAAATTCCTAAATTCAGCTCCACGAAAGCCTATACAGGGCATACATTAGCGGCAGCAGCAAGTATTGAAGCGGTTATTTCTGTTTTATCTTTACAACATCAAACGATATTTCCGAACTTAAATTTCACAACACCCATCGCTTCTTTAAATTTAACTCCTATTCACGAATTACTGAAAACACCTATTAATATAGTGCTTTCAAACTCTTTTGGTTTTGGAGGAAATTGTTCATCACTCTTATTTAAAAAAGTATAATACACGCATGACTAAAGCATACATAAACGGCATCAGTTGTATATCTGCTCAAAACACCATTGATGATTCATGGTATTTTGATACGATTACGCCTGCTAATGGCGATTATTTCTCTGCGATAGAACCATCCTATAAAGATCATATTGCTCCCAACTTAATTCGTCGTATGGGGCGAGCCATTAAGATGGGCGTTACGACCGCTAATTTGGCTATTATAGATGCGGATGCTCAAAAAGTAGATGCAATTATTACGGGGACTGGTTTGGGTTGTTTTGAAGATAGTGAACGTTTTTTATTAGCAATGCTAGATAACAACGAACAGTTTTTAACACCAACTTCATTTATTCAATCCACACATAATACAGTAGGCTCACAAATAGCCTTAATCATGAAATGCCATGATTACAATTTTACTTATGTTCATAGAGGCTTTTCTTTTGAAAGCTGTGTGCTTGATGCGTTAATGCTTTTTGAAGAAGGTAAGGAAACTATTTTAGTTGGCGGTATAGAAGAGCATACCCCAAATTTTGTAACGCTTAACAGACGCGCTCTTAAGTTACAAATTCAAGATACGACAATGCCAATTCATCAATCAACCTCTAATGGTGTGCAATTGAGCGAAGGATCTACTTTCTTTTTATTATCAAAACATAAATCAGATAAAAGTATTGCGGCTATTGATGGCATTAAAACACTTTATAAACCAAAGACCTCAGAAGATATTTTTGAAAAGTTAATTGTATTTTTAAAACTATACAACTTAACACTTTCCGATATAGATGTCACGTTGATGGGCTTTTGCGGCAATCAACATTTTGATAAATATCTTAATGAATTACTCCCCAAACTAACCACCAACACAGCCATTGCTAGTTTTAAAAATTTGTGTGGCGAATTTTATACCGCATCTGCATTTGCGATGTGGGTAGCTACTAAATTAATTCAAAAACAACAATTGCCTCAATCTATTGTTATTGCTGGTTCTGAACCTAAACACATTAAGCACGTGCTAGTCATTAATCAATATGGCGGCGTTAATTATTCGTTTATGTTAGTGAGTCAATGTTAAAATTTTTAAGCTCTTCAACAAAGACATTGGAATTTATTTTTTATTTTCTTTTGCTTGACCAAAAGAAACAATCACGCCTTGGCGTGACAAGGACAAACGCCAACTCCAATTCTTTTCTCGCAAAGAGCCCTTCGCAATGCCACCGAAAAAATTGTAGTTCGCTCCGTTCGTCCACGCCTACCGCACCATTACTAACGTATGCGTTAGTTTATTTAACTCAATTTCACTGAAAATGTTAAAGAACCAATTTATACCCACAACAGTTGTTTTTTTCATTGGCGTCATTGCCTTTTTTATTTTTAAAGACAGCCATCATTTGAGTTATTGGTATCTGTCGGGATTACTTTTTATATTCCTTCTAATTCAATCTATTGGCGCTTATTTTATCCAATTCAATTTCCATTTAACATCCATCAACTCCTTAGCTACAACTGAAAAAAAAGTACTATTAACCTTTGATGATGGTCCGCATAACCCACATACGGCAAAGGTTTTAGAAGTTTTGAAAAAACATGATGTGAAGGCATTGTTTTGTGTCATCGGAAAAAACATAGTAGGTAACGAAATTATTTTAAAACAAATAGTAGATGATGGTCATCAATTGGCAAATCACAGTTACTCTCATGCGTTTTGGTTTGATGTATGGAGCACGAAAAAAGTAACGAATGATATAGCTAATTGTCAGCAATTAATTAATGCTTATCAAGCAAGTCCTCAATTATTTAGACCGCCGTATGGCGTTACCAATCCTAATATTGCGAAGGCTATAAAAAAATTAAAGTTGCAATCTGTTGGTTGGAATATCAGAAGCTATGATACTTCTACCAATGATATAGAAAAAATAAAACAACGCGTTTTATCACAATTAAAACCCGGCGCAATTATTTTGTTACACGATCGCTTAGAGTTTATGCCTCAATTGCTTGAAAAGCTTATTCCTGCTATAAAAGAGAAGGGCTATGCGTTTAGCAATTCTATTACTTAAACCAAATACTTCGCTAAGTAAGTTTGACCTAAAGGTTTTTTCCAATTCGATACTAAATCTTTTGCATCCGTGATGGTATTGTCAAAAACCAAGGTATGCTCTGTAACAAGCCCATTTACTATCAATTCGGCAATGCGTGTGTTTTTTACCACATTGATTTCATCGTTGGTTTCATAGGCTACCAACAACCGATTTAATAATTCGATGTCAAATTTCTGTTCCAATTCTTTTACTAAGCGTAATTGCTTGTCAATACTGCAACCACTGGCATTATAATTTGCTTCATCCACTTTAAATATCAATAAACGGTGTTTATATAATTCGTAAGATGCATCAAGGCTCACATCGTGGGCTGTCCAAGTGCTTACAAAATTTTGGCAAGCAGTTTTTAATTCCTGTTCTTGTTCAGCTGCTAATTGCTTGCTTAGTGTATATATCCAAATCTTTTGCATACTAATGATTAAATAAATTTACATTTTCTACTAGCGAAAGCACACATACGTAACAAGATCAATCCATGTTTGAAGCGGGAAATATTGGTGCTTCCGTAGGTTCTTTCTCGGTAACGAATGGGAATCTCTACTATTTTAAGATTCAATTTATGTGCTCCAAATAATAAATCAAAATCACCAAAGGGATCAAATTCACCAAAGTATTTTCTGTTTTTTGTCAGCTTCACATAATCTTTTCTAAACATCACCTTCGTACCACAAAGCGTGTCTTTAAAGCGTTGTTCTAATAACCATGTAAATGCCCAACTAAAGAAATGATTACCTAATAAATTCAAAAAGCGCATGGCTTCTTTATCCATAGGATATACCAAGCGAGTCCCATTAATGAAATCACCTTTGCTTCCTGCAATCGCATCATAAAATTTAGGAATGTCTTCCGGCGGAACAGTTAAATCTGCATCTAAGATCATTAAGATATCGCCAGTTGCTATCTTGTAGCCTTCTCTTACCGCATCTCCTTTGCCTTTTCCTTTTTGCTGACCAATTTTAATATCATGCGTTGAGGCATATTTTTGTTGAATCTCCTGAATTTTTTCCCAGGTGTCATCTGTACTATTTCCTTCAATAAAAATAATTTCTACATGCTTACCAAATTTAGGCAAACGTGTAATGGCATTTTCAATATTACCACTTTCGTTACGAGCCGGAATAACAACCGTTGTCGAATATTTAGTTTTATAATCCGCTTCGTTGCTTACTGGTAAGGGCTTTGCAAAGGAGTAAGTATTTAAACTGAAGAATCTAAAAATAGGAAACTTCGCTAATACCAAGTTAAATAACTCAGCCAATAAAGGAATATAAAAAGGAAAAATAAAGCGCTTCGTATTTCTGTAAACATCAAAACCAGCAATAAATAAAAGGTTATTCACGTCTTTGCTATTCAACCAATTTTGCGTTGGCGTCTTTGTTTTTAAGCCTATGACTTCTGCAAATTTTAATGCAGGTTCCCATAACGAATTATAATATTGTACAATAATTTTTGTATTGGGATGTGATACTTTTTTCAGTTGTTCGAATACCACTTGCACATCATCCAAAAATCCAATGACGTTACTAATGATAATAAAATCAAAGGTTTCAGAGAGTTGAATGTCATTAGCATCCATCACTAAAAAATCTATGTTCTTATCTTTATGTTTCTCCTTAGCCCAGACAATTTGCGAATCACTAAAATCAATACCTACTTTTTTAGATCCAGCAATCCCAGCTAATAAGTCGCCACTTCCACAACCAACTTCAAGCACCGAACTATCGTCGTGCGAAAAATAATTACAATAGTTAGTTATTTCTTTCCAATAATAATTGGATAAACCACGTCCTTTTCTTTTAGAGGCAAGCGTATTAAAATAATCTTTGATGTTTTGCAAAATGTATTTTTTTAAGAGAGCTAATTTACAATTTTAAGTTTGAGTTTAAAATTTAATTTGACTCTTTAATAAAAACACTGGATTTTATTTTTTTATTTTCTTTTGCTTGACCAAAAGAAAGAATCACGCCTTGGCGTGACAAGAACGAACACCAACTCCAATTCTTTTCTCGCACAAATCTCTTCGCAATACCACCGAAAAAATTGCAGTTCACACCGTTCGTTCACGCCTACCGCACCCTTACCAACGCATGCTATGGCGCATATAGCTTAAGTCTACTAAAAACATCAAAGTGCCTTAAATTTTAACTAAAAAGAGAAATACAGTTTAGCCTTGATACTCCAATTATTATTGGGGTTTTCAGCGAAATGAGTCACTCGCCAAATATAATCGATCCGCACCACTTTAAAAATATTTTCTAAACCAACACTACATTCTATATAAGGTTTTGATACATCGGATAAACCTTTAGGCAGTATCATTTCCTGCTTATATGCATCTTGTAAATTTCCCACAACACCATGCATCGAAAACACTTCACGTAACTTTGCTTTCTTAACTAAAGGAATTTTATTTAGGATAAAGCCATCAAAATGATGATCTAAATACAGGCTTGCATACTGATTACTGGCAAACTCAAAATAAGTCATTAAGTTAAAAGATTCAGGATCGTAAATTAAGGTTTGATTCCCTGGATGAAGCTCCAATAAAGGGTAAGGAACAGTTCCAAATAATTTACCGCCCTCAATGGTGTATTGAGTGTGCCCAATTGGATTCAAACGTAATGTGCCTTTTACATTTAATTTTATTTTTTGATAGTCATAATTTGAATGAAACACATCCTTTAATCCAAACACGACATTCAAATTTATAATAGGATATTTTGAACCTAAGGAGGTTTGTTTAAATTCGCTATTCACCACGTCTTCTTTAAATGAAAATCTTGTGTTTAAAGCTATTTCGGAAGTAGTGATATTCGGTAAATTCTGATAGGCTGTATCTGTTTGATTCAGTTTTTTATGAAATGCTAATTCTCCCAAAGCATTAATTTGAGTAGTAGATAACATAAGCTTATTAGTAATGTTATCGGTCCATTGTTTTTCAACATATACTTTTAAGTCGCGGTTTAATGTCAGTTTTGAAAATGGATTGGTGCGCGTTAAGGAAGTTAAAATATTATCGAATTGAATTAAATTAGGGCTCACGCCAAGTTGAGCCAAATCATACAAGTAGCTTGCACCAAGCGTTGTACGGTTTTTATCTTTATTAAATACATACATAGCAGATGCTTTATATTGAAAGTTTTTATCCTTTGAACCATAAGCCACATAGCCTTCCATTTGGAATTTTTTGTTAAAATATTTATTGGTTTTTAATCCAAACTTAAAACGGTCTTGCTCAATAGGATTGAAACTATAAAAGGTATGAATTTGACCAATACTAATTTTACCTAACTCCAAATAGCCCGATGCAAAAGCAATAACAGCCTTTTTAATTTTTTTAATAACCGGCACATAATTCAACGTGTCGGCAATAACATAATTGTTTTTTTCCTTTTTACTTAACGAATCATGTCTAGCTGTTTGCCAAAACGCAACGTCTTTTTGAAGAACAATCGATTTGTCTTTTTGTAAAACGTCGTGATTTTTAACAATGCTTTCAGTTTGATTGACAATGAAATCTTTATAAGACGTTACACGGTGTATCATAAACTCCTGACTCTTCTTGCGCTTTAAGGGGCTTATGGTTGCTGTAGTTTCCATCTTTTTCTGCATCCACGTATCTTGCACTTTTTCAAACTCTTGATTCACTGAAAAATCTTTCACAAAGTTTAAATTGATTTCATTATTAATTTTGTACGATATTTTTTTTACTGCCCACGTCGTATCGTGAATATACATAGTTCCCGAAAAAGCCAGATCCTCTTTCCATTTAGGCACAAAACGTATTTGATAGCAGCGATTATTATCAATCATAATACTGTCTTCCAAATAATATTTATAATACAATTGGTAATTATCCGTAATGGGCGAGATAAAACTTTTATCTAAGATTAAAAAGAAATTATCATAAATAGAGGTGTTTTCAACCATTTTATTGGTAATGGCCGTTAGCTGCTCATAGCTTTCTCCGGTAGTTTTTTCTGCCGTCAAAATAGCGTCATGTAAACTGGGGTTATTGCAGTTAAAGTTTTGACGAATCGTTTCCGACATATAAATTGGCAATAAAGGCTTGCCATCTGCCGTGCTATCGGCATTTTGAAACATAAACTCAAAATTTTTGAATTGCTTTCGTTTCGTTAACTTTTCGGAATAATTCCCGAAGTAAATCTGAAACTTCTCATACTCTTCGCATTGAGAGCTATTGACAAAAGATGATTTATTTTGATCTTTATGGCTTACCACATTGTCTAATATCCGAAAAGCAGGATTACGTTTTGGTTTGATGGTAACCTCAGCTAAATTATAATTATCGGGCTCTAATGCTATATCTATGAGTTGGCTTTTATTACGCTTGATGGCAATTGTTTGTGTTTTATAACCTAAATACAAAACAACGATAGAGTCTGTTTTTTTGGATGTTTCCAATGTATATCGTCCAAACTCATTGGAAGTTGTGCCGGCGGTGGTATTCTTAAAAATAATGGATACAAACGGGATGCTGTCTTTAGTGATCTTATCAACGATAGTTCCCGTAACGGTTGTTTTTTGTCCGAAACAATAATTAGTAAAAATTGTTAACGATAAAAGTATGTTGAATATGCTAAAGTTTCTCACAGATTATATTCTATAAAAATACTTATATATTTGAATCAATAAAACTATGACTTTACAAAACAAAAACACGATCGTTATTGTATCGGGCTTGCCTCGTTCTGGAACATCTATGATGATGCAAATGCTCAGTAATGGTGGTTTAAAAGCATTAACCGACGACGTGAGGACTCAAGATATTAGTAATCCAAGGGGCTATTTCGAATACGAAAAAGTTAAATCTTTAGCGCAAGATGCTGAATGGTTAAGTTTAGCAGAAGGTAAAGTGGTGAAAGTGATTGCACAATTAGTACCATTTTTACCTAAACAATTTAACTACAAGATTATCATGATGCATCGTGATATCAAGGAAATACTAACCTCTCAGCAAAAAATGTTAGGCAAAGATGCAGCCGTTATTCCTTTTACTTTATCAGAGATATTTACCAAGCAATTGCAACAAACGGAACAATTCATCGCTTCTCAGCCAAATATGGAAGTTTTAACGGTTCATTATAAAGATGTCATCGAATCTCCTTTAGAACAGGCAGAATCTATCGCCTCATTTTTAGGTATAGGATTGGATATTGAGGGTTTGATGAAAAGTGTAGAAAAAGACCTTTACCGAAATAAATAGCCTAAAATTGCTATTATAATTATTACAGTGTAAATTTGCTCACTCATGTCAAAACAGCAATTAACACAGCTCCTTAAAAAAGAGTTTTTATTGGAATTCAGGCAAAAATCAACCCTTGCAGGAATAGCTGTTTATATTATTTCTACCGTTTTTATTTCGGCCTTAAGTTTCAAAAAAATCATTCAACCAACCGTATGGAACTCCTTATTTTGGACTATATTTTTGTTTATAGCCGTTAATGTATCTAGCAAAAGCTTTATGCAGGAAACTAAAGGCAAAGGCTTGTATAATTATTTATACTACAATCCGCGACAGTTTATTTTTAGTAAAATCATGTATAACATGCTGTTAATGGCTGTTTTAAGCTTACTGACCTTCTTTTTTTATTCATGGTTTGTAGGTAGTATGGTGCAGGATATGGGTATGTTTTTATTAGCCTTGTTATTTAGTTCTACAGCCTTTTCAGGAGTTTTAAGCTTAATGAGCGCCATTGCATCTAAAGCCAACAACAACATGAGCTTAATGGCTATTTTGAGTTTCCCTGTTTTGATGCCTCTTCTAATGGTTTCGGTTAAACTAAGTAAAAACGCCATTGATGGCTTAGCATGGAGTGTTAGCTATAATTATTTATTGATTTTAGTAATGCTAAATTTTGTTGTAATTGCCTTAGCTACTATTTTATTTAACTATCTTTGGCGCGAATGATAAAATGGTGGAAAATACTCAGTGCGTTCATCATTCTTTACACCTTGGTGTGGGGGATGCTGAATCCTGTTCCGCATTTAGATATTCTAAATGAAACCATAAGAAATGTGTATTTCCACGTGCCAATTTGGTTCGCTATGATTTTTCAAATGGGACTATCAGTTGTTTATGCCATCCAACAATTAAGTAAAAACAATTTACAATTAGATTTAAAAAGTAATCAAGCGGCGCAAGTTGGTTTATTTTTTAGTTTCCCTGGATTATTGACAGGCTCGATGTGGGCTAAGTTTACCTGGGGTACTTGGTGGACATTTCAAGATCCGAAACTAAACGGTGTAGCTATTGCCATTTTAATTTACTTAGCTTATTTTATTTTAAGAAGTTCTATTGATGACGAATTGAAACGCGCTCGTATTTCGTCAGTCTACAATATATTTGCGTTTGTAATGATGTTTGTATTTATTATGATTTTACCTCGTTTAACAGATTCGTTGCACCCCGGAAATGGCGGCAATCCTGCCTTTGGAAAATATGATTTAGATAGTAATATGCGTATGGTATTTTATCCGGCTGTTATTGGTTGGGTTTTATTGAGCCTTTGGATCTTAGATATTAAAACACGTTTAGCACAATTAACACAAAAATATGATGAAGCATAAATTGATCCTATTAGTAGCCTTACTGTTCTCTTCTTTATTAGGACATGCACAAACTATGATTACTGAACCTCAAATGGCAGACACCTTTAGAAGCGAAGGAAAAATATATGTAGTCATCTCCGTATTAGCTATTGTATTTATTTGCCTAATTAGTTACTTGATTTACATCGATGTGAAATTAAAAAAATTAGAGAATAGGAAATAAGGGGCTCTAGGGACGAGGGGATTGTAGAGATAGAAGGGAGGAAGGACACAGGATGAATGATAAAGGATAGAAAACAACAATACTTCAACATTAAAAACAAATAGCATATAAATACTCTGCGAACTCCGCGTTATCCTTTGCGAACTTTGCGGTTAAAACTAAAAACGAAATGAAAAAAATTCACATACTTGGAATAGTTGTTATAGCAGTGGCCATTGGCGTTATTATATACACTCTAGGTCAAAATGATTCTTACGCAAATTTCTCAGAAGCACTTGCTAATCAAGATACAGAATACCACGTGGTAGGCAAACTTGATAAAACAATCCCGGTACAATATGATCCAAAAATTAATGCTGATGAATGTTCTTTTATGGTGATTGATAACAAAGGCCTTGAAAAGCGTGTGATACTTCATAAAAGCGTTCCTCAAGATTTTCAAAAATCAGAACAAATTGTGTTAATTGGAAAAATGCAAGGAGATGAATTTCATGCAAATGATATTTTAATGAAATGCCCAAGTAAATATAATGATCCTGTAAAACCGCAAATTTAAAATCTTCATTTTTTTCTCATAAAAAAATATTTGGATATAAAATAATTAATAAACTACTCAGCGAAATGTATACACTTTGTTTCTCTGTGTTTAAACAAATAAGATAATTGGAAAAAATAACTTACATCGGCGAACATTTATGGTTAGGAAATTTAGGAAATGCCTTTGTTGTTCTTTCACTTATTACCGCATTAGCCTCCACAGTAGCCTATTTTTATTATAGCAAAGAGACACTTACATCTGAATGGAAGAAATTTGCAGGTTGGTGTTTTACGATGCATTCCTTTGCAGTAATTGGCATTGCAGGTACTTTGTTTTATGGCTTATTCAATCATTTTTACGAATATGCATACATACATCAACATAGTAATAATAGTATGCCTATGCAATACATTATGTCTTGCTTTTGGGAAGGACAAGAAGGAAGTTTTTTATTATGGACATTTTGGAATGTTGTATTAGGTAATATACTTCGTAAAACAATTGATGCAAAATGGGAAGCACCAACTATGGTAATGTTTTCATTAGTGCAAATTTTTTTAGCATCCATGTTACTAGGAGTATTTATTGGTGACTACAAGTTGGGTACAAATCCATTTATGCTATTGCGAGAAAATCCTGAATTAGCAAACGCACCGTTTTTACAAATGCCTAATTATTTAGCCAAGCTTGATGGACGTGGCTTAAATCCCTTATTAATGAACTATTGGATGACGATTCATCCCCCAACCTTATTTTTAGGATTCGCCTCTACCCTTGTGCCATTCACCTTTGCAATTTCAGGCTTATGGAAACGAGATTTTACCTCTTGGCAAAAACCAGCATTGACATGGACTTATTTCTCTATTGCCATTTTAGGAACAGGGATTTTAATGGGTGGCGCATGGGCTTACGAAGCATTAAGCTTTAACGGCTTTTGGG
This sequence comes from uncultured Bacteroidota bacterium, assembly GCA_903834765.1. Lineage (GTDB taxonomy): Bacteria > Bacteroidota > Bacteroidia > B-17B0 > Aurantibacillaceae > UBA4416. Next base: position 349,983 of record CAILKE010000004.1, on the reverse strand, counting down.
CTTGGGATCCAGTAGAAAACTCTTCGCTTGTTCCTTGGCTTGTAATGGTAGGTGCAGGCCATGTGATGATCATCAATAAAAATAAAGGTGGTTCTTTATTTATGACGCACTTATTATCCATTGCTTCTTTTATGTTGGTGCTTTACTCTACATTTTTAACACGTAGCGGAGTACTTGGCACTAGCTCAGTTCACGCATTCACTGATTTGGGAATGCAAGGACAATTAGTGATTTACGTACTTACGTTTATTTTCTTATGTGTCATTTTATTAATTCACGATAAGCTTTTACGTGTTTCTTATATCATGTTATCGCTTGTAATGTTAGCATTTGGTGTCGTATACGGATACAAAACGGTTGTGTTATTGTCATGGATAGCTATTAGTTTTATAACAACCATTTACGCTTACATTAAATTTTTTCCGAAAGAGGAAGAAGAGGAAAGCCTTTACTCTCGAGAGTTTTGGATGTTTGTAGGTTCATTAGTGTTTTTATTATCTGCTTTAGTAATAACGTATTTTACGTCTATCCCAGTAATGAATAAATTATTCAACACCGAAAAAGCACCTATTAAAATAGCCGATTATAATATGTGGATGATTCCCTTCACAATTATTATTTTAATATTAGTTGGTATCACTCAATTTTTTAAATATAAAAAAACAGATGGCAAAGTGTTTTTCAAACACATCCGTATTTCAATTTTATTATCAGTAGTATTTGGTTTAGCTTGCGTTATTCCCTTATACTTTTTGCGCGATTACGAAGTTGCTAAAGGCAACGAAAAATGGACATTGATATCTTACGCCATTTTATTTATTGTTGGTTTATTTGCCGTATTTGCCAACTTTGAATATTGGTTACGTATCTTAAAAGGAAAAATTCGTCACGCAGGTTCATCCATCGCTCATATTGGATTTGCATTTATTTTACTAGGTGCATTAATTTCAACATCTAAGCGGCAAACCTTGTCCATTAATACATCTAACAAAAATGTAGAAAGTTTAGGCAAAAGTTTTTCAGCGCAAAAAAGTTTATTATTAACTCTTGGAGATACTCTACCAATGGGTAATTACATGGTAACCTACACAGGTAGAGAACGTAAAGGAATTGATGTGTATTTTAACACAGATTATTTTACTAAAGGAAAAAATGGTCAATTAGAAAAAGCATTTTCTTTAACTCCAATGATTCAAGATAATCCGCGAATGGGCACAGCATCAAATCCTGATACAAAACACTTCTTAAGCAATGATATTTACACGCATATTGCTTATGGGCTTTTAAGCGATCCTAAAGAAATTAAAAACGATGCTTATAAGGAACCAACTAATTTTGTGGGACATATAGGCGACACCATTTTTGCAGACAATGCCATTATCCTAATTGAAAATATTACAACAAATGTCAATGAAGAACAATTTGCTAAAAACGATAGTCTACTTGAAGTAACTGCTGTTTTAAAAGCTACTGATATTAATGGGAAGGTGTTTTACGCAAAACCAAAATACATTTTAAAAGAAAATGTTGTTTTACCGGATAATGCTGAGATAAATGAATTAGGTTTGAAATTTATTTTCTGGAAAATAAATCCAAATGAAGGAAGCATTGAAATTCAAATGAGCGAAAAGGTTAATAATAGCAAGGACTTTATCGTGCTAGAAGCCTATATGTTCCCTTTCATTAATGTTTTATGGTTAGGCTGTTTAATTATGGTTATAGGAACTGTTATCGCTATCATAGAACGTCGCCGTTTAAACAAGCTAACAACACATCATTAAGAATATCACTTTTTTCAATTATTTTTCATGAGTGGTATCTACATCCATATTCCCTTTTGCAAACAAGCATGCAACTATTGTGATTTCCATTTTTCAACTTCACTAAATAACAAAGCAAGTTTAGTATCAAGCATCATCAAAGAATTGGATTATCGCATTAATTATTTACCTGATAAAAAAATTGAAACCATATATTTTGGCGGCGGAACTCCAAGTTTATTATCTGAAAAAGAAACGCATCTTATTTTAGAAAAAATTTACAAACTATACGATGTAAGTTCTTCGGCAGAAATAACATTAGAGTGCAATCCAGACGACTTATCTGCAACTAAACTGGAAGAGTTAAGATCATTACATATTAATCGCTTGAGTATAGGATTACAAAGCTTTGACGAAGAAGAATTAAAATGGATGAATCGAGCTCACACTGCATCCGAAAGCGAAGCTAGTGTTAAACGAGCGCAAGATAAAGGTTTTGAAAATATCACTATTGATCTCATTTATGGTTCCAAATTTTCGAACCTCAGCAATTGGAAAACAACCCTTAATAAAGCAATTGACTTAGATATTAAACATATTTCAAGTTACAATTTAACGGTTGAAGAAAAAACAAAATTAGGGCATGATGTCACAAAGAAAAAAGAACTAGTAATTGATGATGAAAAAAGTGCGGAGTTGTTTATAGAAATGGTAGAACGTTTACAAAAAAATAATTTTATTCATTATGAAATTTCTAATTTTGGCAAAGAGCATTTTTTCAGCAAACATAACTCGAATTACTGGAAAGGAAGATATTACTTAGGCCTCGGACCATCAGCACATTCCTTTGATGGCGAATCTAGGCAATGGAATGTAGCCAATAACAATAGTTATATTGAAAAACTATCAGCAAACGATACTAGTTATTTTGAGAAAGAAATTCTTACAGAAAATAATCGTTTTAACGAATACATTTTGACTTCTTTAAGAACAATATGGGGCATTAACATAGATTACTTAAACACTCATTTCAATGCAGATTTTATTTCTACTTTTAAAAAGGAAGTGATTGCATTTATCAAAGATGAAACAATTATTTTAAAAGATAATGCTTACATCCTCACTAATAAAGGGAAATTGCTGGCCGATAAAATTGCGAGCGATTTGTTTGTTTAGAATATTAGAAATAATAGTTCAAGTTAAATTTAATGCGCTTTATTCTTCAGCGAATCTTTATTAAACATCAATTCAAAGTTGAATCTTTTAGCAAACGCTTTTTGAATATTTTGTTGCTTTAATTGAGCTGCTTCTATTTTTTCGTCAATAGCCGAAGCAATATCAGTTACTTCTTTCTCTTCTTTTTCGGTATATAAAGAATCAGGAATTTGATAAATGGTTCTTATTTGTTTAAACTCATTACTTCCAACCGATTTAAAAACATAAAGCATTTCACGTGTTCCTACTTTTAATGAAGTATCATTGATTGAAACTGCTTGATTAAGTTCTAGTATAGAATTATTTATTTGCAAATTGTAAGCTGCTAAAGCTAGGTCAATACTGTCAGGGTTGAACGTTGCCAAAGAATTATTTAATTTATCAAAAGCAAACACAACTTTATCGCTTGCTTCTATAACAGCATCATTATGTTTAATGGCAATTTTTTGATTAATACGATCGCAACTATAAAATGACGCAACAGTTAAGATTACTAAAGCTAATTTTTTCATATGTCTAAATTATTGTTTTTTATTTACCATATGGTATAGCCAGTTTATCTTCTCCCGATAGCTATCGGGATGTGTTTGTGTTTCGGCAAACATGGCTATTTCATATATTATTTTATTTATTTTAAGTTGTTATACGGAATACGCTATGTAATATTCTTTCGCATTTTTACAATTCAGCACATAGCTATTTCATTTGTAAATTTATTTATTTTTATTAAATAAAAAAGCCACAAGCTTTCATTTCTGAAAACGTGTGGCTTTTTTGTTCGAATTAATTCAATTATTTTCTTGATCCGAAAATACGAAGCAGAGATAAAAATAAATTGATAAAATCTAAATATAAATCTAATGCACCCCAAAGTGCTAGTTTTTTATAGCTTTCAGATCCATCATTATCTTGCAACATGTTTTTAATTTTTTGCATGTCGTAAGCAGTTAAACCTGTAAAAATAATCACTGCAATTACGCTGATGATATAACCCATTTGACTACTTCCAACGAAATAATTAATTAAAGACGCTACGAATATTCCAATAACACCAATCATTAATATATTTCCCATTTTGGTCAAATCCGTTTTTGTGAAATATCCCACACCAGCCATGATACCAAATAAAGCACAGGTTGATAAAAATACATTGACTATTGAGCCAACTTCATAAATGATAAATATATAGCTGATGCTAATACCAAATAAAGTTGAGAATGCCATAAACAAAGCAGCCAATCCTATAAATGGTAATTTACGATAACCAGCTCCCATGCCAATTAATAAAAGCAAAGGTGCAAAAGTAATAACATGACCTAAAATACTTTTACCAGTTATAAATCCATTCTCGGTAGTTACCATTAACGACAATAGACTTGGAACAAAAGCAAAACTTAAAGACGCTATAGTTGTAAGAATCATACCTATAAACATCCAGCCAAAAACTGAAGCTAAAGCATTTTTACGCCCAACGATAGTAGCGCTTTCAATATTATCAAGGTTTGTATTTCTAGAATTTGTTTCCATTTTTTATATTATTTTTAAGTTACAAATATACGACATTTATAACCTTTTCTTTTGTGAAAAATTGCTAAATTAACTCTCAGTAATTAAATTTTAATCATCAATTGTAGCATAAACATGCGCGGCGGACGAACATCTCCAGGGCGAAGAGTGTATTCTCTGTTAAATACATTATTAACTATAAAAGATGCTTTTAATGCTTTAGATATCTGAAAAGAACATCTTGCATCATGAATCCAATCGCCATTTTTATGCTCTTCTCTATACTTAGGTAAACCAGGTAAAATATAAGTTACATCTATTGCATCAAAATTTAACTCTGTTCCAGGCCCTGTGCCTGGATTGTTATATTCATGATATATACTTTGCACAAAGCGTCTATCAATATTTTCCATAAAGCTATAATAACGAACACTCCAACCAATCGATACTTTTTTGTAATCTAATTGCAAATCACCTTTTACTAAATGCCTATTTCTATACTTCAATAAATTAGAGTTAAGCAAAGATCCTAATGTATCTTTAGCAGGATCAAAATCAGGATTAATAGGATTGATATAAGTATATCCCATTAGGGTAGAAACATTAATTGGGCCCATTTTTCCTGAGCCTGTAAGGGATAAATCAATTCCCGTAATACGAGCGCGTCCCACATTTTGAGATTTAAAACCAGCTTTATTATGATCAGCTACCCAATTGCCAGTTTTAGTACCATAAATATCAAAAATAAATTCAGTCATGCTTTGATATTCAGTCCAAAATCCTGCTACATCTAAATACCCTTTAAAATTAAGAAGCTTAAATCCTTGTTTTACGCCAATTTCAGCCGCCCAACCTCGTTCTGGCTGTAAACCAGGATTTGGTAAAATTTTAATAGCACTTAAGCCTGTGCTAATATATTTTTCAGCAACAGAAGGGAAACGATAACCTTGTCCAAACGAAGCACGCAAAAATGTATATTCCATTAATTGATAATTTAAGCCCGCTCTTAATACAGGTTGAAAAGGTAAATTTTTAATAGAATTGCTAATATATCCGCGTGTGTAGGATGTGTCTACTTTATTATACTCACCTCTTAAACCAACAGAAACAGTTAGCTTTTTATACTTATAATCAAACTGCGCATAACCTGCGTAATTGTTCCCTGTGTGTCTTCCGTAAAGTGAATCTGCCATAACTTGTTGTTCAGTATAAACAAAACCAAAAGTTGTAGTTAAGTTGTTTTTGAATTTTTTTTGATACTGCAATTCATTATAATATAATTCTGAACGTGATCCCTGATTTGTACTGTTAACATTATTACTTAAAAAATAACGTGTTCGTAAACTAAATTTACCGCCTTTTTTAGAAAAATATGTCACATAAGGGTCAATATTAAATCGAATATTCTTAAATGTTTGAATAGTATATCCTGTTGGAATATAAGCCGAGTCAGCATTTTGCCATAAAAAAAACAATCCACCTGTTGTCTGCATCATATTGGTATTTAGTCCTATTTGTAACCCTTGAATTTTTTTAAATGAATACCGCAAGTTCGTATTGAATCGTACTCTCTTTTCTGTTTCTAAATAACGATATCCATCATCATCGTATACATGCCCACCTAATACTATGTCTAAGTTTTTAATTTTTTCGGAATGAGAAAAATTAACCCCACGTTGTGTCTGCGATGTTCCTTTCCACCATTTTAAATTAGCGCGTTGTGGCGCATCATAAGATGCTCCAAATAAAGTGACCATAGTCTGAGGTTTATCTTTAGCATAAGCTGTTCGCATATTAATAACACCATTAAGAGCTGAGGAACCAAATAATGCGGATGATGCACCCTTAATGACTTCAATCTGTTCCATATTTTCTATTGGTAAATAATTCCATTTGATATCAGCTGCATCAGCTGTAATCATAGGCATTTCATCTACCAACATTAATACGCGAGTACCTGCTCCATAACTATAGCCGCTCCCGCCTCTAATGCTAGCCTGTCCATCGGAAACAACTACGCCAGGAACTTGATTAATAATTGCATCTAAATTCGTAATGCCTTTATTTTGCACTAAGGATGGCTTAATAACGTCCATACTGACAGTAACATCCGATAATTTTTGTTCAAATTTACCTGCAGATACAACAACCTCATCTAATAACTGATTGCCGTTGCCCAATTGAATATTTACAAAAACAGTATCAAATGCTTTCACCATAATGTTTGATGTAAATTTAGTATAACCCAAAAGATCACAAGCTAAATTGTATTCTCCGGCTACGGCGCTAATTACAAATACGCCGTTAATGTCGGCAGCAACGCCTTTTGTTTTATTAAGTGTAACTAGAGCACCAGGCAAGGTTTCGTCATTCGATTTATCAGTCACTGTGCCCTTGACATAACCAAATGATTGAGCATAACTATTGGATGCATAAAAAAATAATCCAATTAAAATATATTTAATTAATTTTATCATAATCTTTAATTTTACGAACACAATATAATAATTTTTTAATTAAAAATAAATGCAGTCTACCAAATTAATTTATCAAATTGGATTAACTTTATTAGATGGGATCGGAGATGTATTAGCGAAAAATTTGATTGCTTATTGCGGTAGTGCCGAGCAAATTTTCAAAACTAATAAAGCTCAACTCGAAAAAATTCCAGGTATCGGATTTGTTCTCGCTAAGTCTATATCGCAAAGTAAAGATGTTTTAAATAGAGCCGAAAAAGAACTTACGTACATAGAAAAAAATAAAATTCAAGCTCTATTTTTTACTGATAAAGATTATCCGTCACGGTTAAAAAATTGTTATGATAGTCCAGTATTGCTATATTATAAAGGTAATGCTGATTTAAATAATCAAAAAATTATATCAGTAGTAGGCACACGCACACCGTCCCCTTACGGTAAATTAATGACAGAAAATTTAATTCAAGATTTAAAGTCAAGTGGTATTTTAGTTGTAAGTGGCTTAGCTTATGGTATTGATATAATGGCACATAAAACAGCATTAGAAAATGATTTACAAACTGTTGGTGTTTTAGCACACGGACTTGATCGAATATATCCAGCAGTTCATTCTAATTACGCTGAAAAAATGCTTCATCAAGGTGGTTTGCTTACAGAATTTATGAGCGAAACAATACCTGATAGAGAAAATTTCCCTAAACGAAATCGTATTGTAGCTGGCATGTGCGATGCTCTTATTGTCGTGGAATCTAAAAAAGAAGGTGGGAGTTTAATTACAGCAACTATTGCAAATGCTTATAATAAGGATGTATTTGCGTTTCCAGGAAGAGCAGGTGAAGCATTGAGCGAGGGTTGCAATGGATTAATAAAAACTACAAAAGCAAGTTTAATAGAAAGTGTTGCTGATTTATTTTATATTATGAATTGGAATCAAGAAGTAAAACAAAAAAAATCAACACAAATCCCTTTACTGCTAAACCTTTCACCAGATGAACAAATTATGGTAAATGTATTTGAGCAAAAAGCGCAATTGCATATTGATGAAATTTGCAATGCTACACAATTTCCAATTTCCAAAACATCTTCTTGTTTATTGCAATTAGAATTTTCTAATGTGATAAAATCTTTGCCAGGAAAAATGTATGAAATCAATCGTTAAACAATATAACCAAATATTTGTTTAATTCTATTAATGTTAAATTGATTTATGACGCTTACTATTTGCTTAGCAAGTAAAATCGCCGTAACTTTAGCTGTTTATATTTCATAGTTCTAAAACGTAAAATTATGCAAACTCAAGAAGTGGATGTTTTGGTGATTGGCGCTGGTCCGTCAGGTTCTGTTGCTGCTGGTATTATTAAAAAAGCAGGTTATAATGTACACATGGTTGAAAAAGAAAAATTTCCACGATTTGTAATAGGGGAAAGTTTATTACCTCGTTGCATGGAAGCCTTAGAGGAAGCAGGTTTGTTAGATGCTGTTAAAGCAAAAGGGTTTCAACAAAAATTTGGAGCTAAGTTCTTACGTAAGGATGATATTTGTGATTTTAATTTTGATGAGCAGTTTACAGAAGGATTCTCTTGGACATGGCAAGTCCCACGAGGAGATTTTGACCAAACTTTAGCAGAAGAAGTTCAGCGCAAAGGAGTTAACATTCATTTTGAAACAACAGTGACTGATATTAAATTTAGTGGCTCAAATTCAACAACAACAATTATTGATAAGGACGGAGCTATTTCAGAAATTAAAGCAAAGTTTATAGTTGATAGTAGTGGTTATGGCCGCGTCATTCCCCGTTTATTTAATTTAGACAAACCAAGTAATCTTCCTCCACGCAAATCTTTATTTGCGCATGTTAATGATCCCAAACGTGATTTACATAATGAACCAAATAGAATTATGATTTTGGTTCATCAGCCACAAACATGGATTTGGGTAATTCCATTTTCTACAGGTGTTACATCCGTTGGCTTTGTTGGTAGTCCTGAATTTTTTAATGAACACAAAGACAAAACACCCGAAGCACAATTACGTTATTTAATAAATTCTGAACCACATTTAAAAGAACGTTTTGGTAATGAAACCTTTATGTTTGAGCCCAAAACCCTTGAGGGGTGGAGTATTACAACTGAACAATTTTTTGGTGATGGGTTTGTCTTAACTGGAAATGTAACAGAGTTCTTAGACCCAATGTTTTCGAGTGGTGTTACGTTAGCAACAGCTTCAAGCCAACGAGCAGCAAACTTAGTTATCAAGCAATTAGAAGGCAATACAGTAAATTGGGATGAAGAATTTGTAAAACCGACAATGCAAGGAGTTGATGTATTTAGAACTTATGTAATGGGCTGGTATGATGGCACTTTGCACGACATCTTCTTTACTAAAGATATAAATCCAGAAATCAAAAAACAAATATGCTCTGTACTAGCAGGATACGTTTGGGATACAGATAATCCGTTTGTAAAAAAACACGATAGAGTTGTTAAATCATTATCGGAATTTTTGAGAATGAATAATCCCTCTGAAATAGTTTAATTTATTTATTATTTTTATTTTACTTTTTACCCGATATGTATGTATATCGGGTAATTTCATTTTGAACCAAATTCAACAACCACAACTTACATGCATTCTTATTATATAATGTGTTTTTTTCTTAAAATATTGAAGTAACCTGTTTTAATTTAAATTTTAAATTACTGATAATCAAATGTTTATATTTTTTTCTAAAATAAAGTGATTTTATAGGGTTACTATTTAAAGTGTTTGGTATAAATGTTAAATTAAACAACATTAACAATTTAAAAAACTTAAAATGACAAAATTATTTTCAATTCTTGCAGTAGCAGTTTTAGCTACAACTTTCGTATCTTGTGGTCCTTCAGCTGAAGAAAAAGCTAAAATGGAAGAAGCAGCTAAACGTGCTGGTGATTCTATCTCTGCTGCTTTATCTGAGAGCTTAAACTCTGCTATGACTGAAGCTACTGCTACTGATTCTACAGCTACTACTGCTGTTGAAACTGCTACTACTGCTGCTGAAGCAGCTACAAAACACTAAGAATTTGTGTTTAGTTAGGAAAAGCCCATATATCTTCGGATATGTGGGTTTTTTGTTTTTTATTAAATAATTCTAAATATCTTTAATCATTATTTTGTTTACATTCGTAAGCATAAACTTTTTAAAAAAGCATTCTGAATTATGAAAAAAGTATTGATTTCTTCCATAGCCCTTTTAACTGCTATTTCCTTTGTAAAATGTGGTCCTGCAGCAGAAGATCGTGTTAAAATGCACGAAAATGCTAAGCGTGTTTCTGACTCTATCGCTCGAATTATTGATTCAGCTTTAGTTATCAAGCCATAATTAAAATTTTTTATTTCAATAAATAATATTAATTTAGATAAAAAATTAATATTATGATGAAAAAATTACATGTAATCGTTATCCTCTTTTTAGCACTGGGTTATTCCCTTCAAGCTCAAGTTATTTATAAAGATGTTGCCCCTATTTTTTACAATCGTTGCTCATCTTGTCATCACTCAGGTAGCCAATCTCCAGCTTTGAACTATTATAGCTCGATTAGTGGCTATTTGGGATTAATTCAAAACGACTTAACTACAGGAAAAATGCCACCTTGGCCAGAGGATACTACCTATGTGCGCTTTAACCACGAGCGTATTATTACGCTTTCCGAAAAAACAAAAATTTTGAATTGGATAAGCGCAGGTGCACCTTATGGAACTAATTTAGCTGATACAGCTTTGGCTCCTCCAGCCCCCTATTATCCAAATACTAAGTTAAACGGAACACCTGATTTAATATTAACAATACCATCTTATACCAGTACAGCAACTACATCTGATAAATACATTTGTTTTTCTTTGCCAACTGGATTAACCCAAAATAGAATTTTAAAAGCTTATGAAATAATTCCAAATAATCCATCAATCATTCATCATGCTGTAATAAATGTGGACACAATGGGTACAACGACATCCGACTTAAGTGGAAGTTGTTATACAGAACCTGGTGACTTTAATATAGGTGACTATGCTCCAGGAACTGCTCCTATTGTATTCCCAAGCTCTGCCACTTTAAAATTTGGAGTATCTATCAAAGCAGGTTCAAAATTTGTTGCACAAATGCATTACCCTGCTGGCTCAGCCGGACAGGTAGATAATACTCAGATACGTTTATTCTTTTATCCAGTTGGAACAACAAATGTGAGAGAAATGTATTCTACAGTTCCTATTCAAAATTGGAATTTTTTCATCGCTGCCAATACTACAAAAACAATAACTACTGCCTATCCAACAGGCACAGCTACTTTACCTTTAGATATTTCAGCATATTCCATTTTTCCTCATTCGCATAAAATCTGCTCTAGTATTTTAAACTATGCAAGCAATGGCACAACTACTATTCCAATGAGTCGAATTAATAAATGGGATTTTAATTGGCAAGGGTTTTATACTTATCCTAATTTTTTAAAAATACCTGCTGGGTATAAATTATATGGAACGCATGTGTTTGATAATACCACTAACAATCCTAATAACCCAACACCTGCTACAGTTTTAGTAGGAACATCAACAACTAATGAAATGATTTTTGACGGATTAATGTGGACTTATTATTATCCAGGTGATGAAACAATAGATATTGCAGGAATGCTTAATGCCGATCCTTTATTATTACCGACAGATATCAATTCTTATCAAAGTACGGTTGAAGGAATATCAATATATCCTAACCCTTTTTCTGATAAAATAACTGTAAGTTATGATTTACTAGCGACTCAGTATACTAAACTTTCTATTACTAATATTATGGGGCAAGAAATCGCGTTGTTAAATTCAAGTATTGAAGGTGCAGGTAAACATAGCTACGAGTGGGATGGAAAAAACGCAAATGGCTCTTATGTAGCAGCAGGTGTATATATGTACAAACTTCAAACTGGTTCTAGTACTCATTCTGGCAAGATTATCTTAAAACCTAAAAATTAACATCCAAAAGAAAAACTTCACATTAAAAAGGTATTGAAATATTTCAATACCTTTTTTAATAGATAAAACTCAAATAAAGAGTTTTCATTTATATCTTTTAAGCTATATTTGATAATACTATAGAGCATTGAATCCAAACGCCCACATATTCATATACGTGCACAAAATAACGCCTCGTATCAAATATATTTTTAATTTAGTTTTTAAAGATAGCTTGGGTCTTACTTTTACAATTAATAATAGTATCGAAGATTTTAAGGCATACGAGGGTTATAAATTATCATATACCAATCAGGAAATTGAATCTAATTTTCATATTGCAGCGCATACATTGTTATTCGAATCAGGAATAAAAGAACAGACTGTACAAATGCAAAATCATAATGAATATTTTAAATATTTTTTTAAAACATACCATTCTGCTTTACCCTTTGATTTATTTGCGGCTGCGTTTTATTTGGTTAGCAGATACGAAGAATATTTGCCATTTATACCTGATGCCTTTAACCGTTTTGAAGCGGAAAATAGTTTGGCATATCAGTATGATTTTTTGCGTATTCCATTAATTAATATATGGATTGCTGAATTTGAAATAGAACTTAAGAAAAAATTTAAAAATTTAAATATAACTCATAAAAAATATTCCTATACATCAACCATAGATATTGATACCGCTTATAAATACAAGCAAAAAGGAGTTATGCGAACTATAGGTGGTTATTTAAAAGCTATAGCTACTTTAAATAAACATGATTTAATTAATAGAACATCTGTTTTATTAAAAAAAGAAAAAGATCCATTCGATTCGTATCATTATCAATTAGAAGTTCAAAAAAAATACGAACTTAAAGTTATTTATTTTTATTTACTAGGCGATTATGGAATTAACGATAAAAATCATCCTTCAAACAATACCAATTTTCAACGATTAATTAAGCATTTATCAGATTACTCAAAACCAGGCATACATCCCTCTTTTGGCTCAAATGAAAATACGAATCAATTAAAAGTTGAAATAAATAGATTAGCGAAAATTACACATCGCGATATCATATTATCTCGTCAACATTACTCTATGCTCAAATTCCCTGACACCTACGCATCCTTATTAGAACTTGGAATTACAGATGATTACTCTATGGGATATGCCAATTACAATGGGTTTCGAGCCAGTATTTGCTCCCCATTTTATTGGTACGACTTAGATGATGAATTAGAAACGGGATTAAAAATTCATTCTTTTTGTTTAAGTGAAACATCTTTACGTTATAAAGATCATGCTACTCTAGAAAACATAGGCTCTATTGCTAAAATCATCATTGATGAAGTGAAAAAATATAATGGTGAATTAATTACCATATTTCACAACGACACCATGGGAACAGCTAATGATTGGAAAAGCTGGGAAAAAGCATACGAAGAAATTGTAAAATTAAGTGTTTAATTATTAATTGATTTTGATCCTAATCTATACACATAATATTACTCCTCGTATTAATTATACGATTAATTTAATTTTTAATTCTGCATTACAATGCCAATATACAATAACAGATGATTTGTTATTGTATAATGAATCAACATTACCGAAAATTGCTTATACAAATGAAAATAATGGGATCGGCCTATTTCTAAAATCAGATGCGCTTTTATTTGAATCAGATATAAAAAATGAATTACCTAATTCAAATACCTTTTATTTAAACCTACCTGAATTTTTTTCAACGAACAACAGCTCATTTTTACCCTACGATCTTTTTGCAACTGTATTTTACTTTGCAACTCGCTACGAAGAATACTTGCCTCATGTAGTTGATAAACACCAACGTTTTGAAGCAGAGCAAGGGTTATCATTTAAATATCAAATTTTAAATAAACCATTTTTAAATACTCTTATCCAAGATTTTGCAACCAAGCTAAAGCAACAATTTCCTCAACTAGAATTTAAACAACGGGCATTTAATTTTTTATCTACCATCGACATTGATAATGCATTTGCTTATGCGAATAAAGGCTTAAAACGTAATGCCGGTGGGTTATTAAAAGACATCATGTATTTTAAATTTAACCAGATTCTTAAACGAATAAATAGCAACATCAACTCTAATAGTGATCCATATAACACCTTTGATTTCATTAATTTATTAAGTGAAGAGACTAAAACGGCATTGCATTATTTTGTGTTAATTGGCGATTATTCTTATTACGATAAAAATCCACATTTTCAAAATAAAGGATTTCAATCTTTACTGAAAAGCTTATCATTAAAGCACTCTATTGGCTTACACCCTTCTTATGAATCTTTTAATCATCTTGAAAAAATAAGTATAGAAAAACAACGTTTAGAAAACATTATAGAAAAAAAGGTAACATCTGCCCGCTGTCATTTTTTACGAATTAATTTTACGGAAACTTATCGAGCTTTTATAAATGCTGGTATTACGGATGATTATACAATGATTTATGCATCACAATCAGGTTTCAGAGCGGGTTTATGCATTCCTTATAAATGGTTTGATTTACAAAAAAACGAAGCAACAAACTTAACGATTCATCCAAGTATAGTAATGGAGGGGACTTTAAGAGATTATAATAAATTTTTACCTGCTCAGGCGACAGAGTTTATTAACCAATTAATGGAAGAAGTAAAAAATAATGGTGGAGAATTTGTTTCTATTTGGCATAACGATAGCTTTGTAAAAGGACAACAAGAATGGATTGATGTTTATCACAAGCTTTTATTTGACAATAAACTTGGTTAAAAATCGTTATTTGAAATAACTAAAAATATGTGTGGCATAGCGGGCATTGTATCTAAAAATAATTCGGTATCTCTTAGGGATGCTATTATTTCTATGTCTCAAAGCATTAAACATCGTGGGCCAGATGGAGAGGGCTTTGCATTTTTTTCAAATGAAAAAAGTGTTCCTGCATACTCCAATGAAACACCTCGCATAAATACAGAAAGTAAATCATTTATATATAACCCTTCTGTTTCTATACATGAACTAGATGAAAATTATTCTTTCGCTTTAGCGCATCGCCGCTTATCTATTATTGATTTATCAGAAGCTGGTCACCAACCCATGTGTGATACAACTAGTAATTACTGGTTGACATTTAATGGCGAAATTTATAATTACATCGAATTGCGCGAAGAGTTAAAGCATAAAGGTCATCAATTTATTACACAAACAGATTCAGAAGTATTGATTGAAGCCTATAAAGAATGGGGCATAAATTGCCTTCAGCATTTCAATGGCATGTTTTCTTTTTCCTTATTCGATAAAAAAAATAATCAAATATTTTGCGCAAGAGATCGAGCCGGCGTAAAACCATTTTATTATTGCAATACAAATCAAGTCTTTGCTTTTGCTAGTGAATATAAGGCTTTTATTAAATCAAATTTAATTCCTTTTGAAGTAAATGAAGTGCAACAGCTAGATTATTTACTAAATGCCAATTTAGAAACGAATGCGCAAAGTTTATTTAAAGGTATTTATGAATTAAAACCTGCTCATTATTTTGTGTATGATTTATCTTCGCATCATCTTGAAATTAAACAATATTACAAATTACCAAACACTTCATTACAGCAAAAAAGTGAATCGGAAATTGTTAATTTGATTGAAGAGAAATTAGTAACCGCAGTTAAATTAAGATTGAGAAGCGACGTTGAAGTAGGTTCTTGCTTAAGCGGAGGTTTAGATAGTTCTATCATTGCAGGGATTATTAAACATTTAGAACCAACACAACACTTAAAATTATTTACAGCTATTTTTCCTACAGAAACTTTTGACGAAAGCGCTTACGCAAAATTAGTTTCGGATAATGTTGATGGGAATTGGAAAACGGTAACGCCTACCGCTGATGAGTTTTTTAGAGATATAGAATCTCTGAATTATTCGCAGGACCTTCCAATTTGGAGTACCAGTACTTATTCTCAACATCGTGTCATGCAACTAGCCTCTGAAAATAATATTAAAGTTGTACTCGATGGACAAGGTGCAGATGAGTTATTTGGAGGTTATGCCCATCACTATATTTCATTATGGAAAGAAGACTTTAGTTTTAAAAAATTAAACAACGCTAAGCAAACTATTAAAAATCCTTATCAATTGTTTTTTAAACAACTTTTAAAAGAAACCTTTGATTTAAAAACAGACTACTCGTTTTATTTTTCTAAAAAAACTCTTCTTAAATCTTCAGATTATGAATCAGTAAAATTTTCAAGTAACTTAAATCAGCAACTAAAAGATGATTATACTGGTAGATTAAAATCATTTTTAAAATGCGAGGATCGCTGTAGTATGGCATTCGGCATAGAAAGTAGAGTTCCTTTTGCAGATGATATAGAATTAGTAAATTTTATATTTTCAGTAGATGGAAACAAAAAAATAAAGAATGGCGTATCTAAATATTTATTGCGAGAAGCCACCAAAAAATATATTCCTCAACAAATTTATAATAGAAAAGATAAAATAGGTTTTGAAACACCAGTCGCTAATTGGTTTGCGCCTCACAAAACGATAGTTTTAGATACAATAATCCAGCAATTAGATTTCATAAATCACACTCATTTAATTTCTAATTACGAAACTATATTAATTAATAAATCTGCCTTTCTATTACGATTATATTCTTTAGCAGTTTGGAAAAAAGCATTTTCTTAATAAAGTATTCTTTAGTTTCGCAACATCTTAGTTTTCAGTATTTTAGAATAAAAAAATAAAATTCCGTACTTAGCGCACTGAATTTAGCTTTTTTATTCAGATCCTCTACAAATTCATCGGGGGGTGAAATCTGATTATCATTTAGTTAAAGGCCCAATTTCATTATTAAAGAGTTTGATGTTTTAATAAAAAGTACATAATATTGTATTGCTAAACTACTCAATATGAAATATATTAAATCACTACTATTAATTTCTTTCACAATCTTATCATTTAATGGAATAAGTCAGATTGAAAATCATGAAAACCATAACCATAATCGAAAAACATTAATTGAAAAAGAAGCTTTAGCAAAATTCGATTTAAAAAAATTCATTACTGATTTTGGACTAATTGTTAATCAAAAAGGCTACGATTATAAATCAGATGCTTGTTTGAAAAATTTTTATATTATAAAACATTCAAGCTTGTTATATGATATATTTCAGGCATACCAAGATGAAAAGCCGAGTACTGTTTATGCTGATATTTACAAAAAACACATCAAAGAGTTTTCTGATTATTTAAAATTATTTACTCGGAATGAAGCCGTTTTGAGAGCTGAATTTAAAAAAAGAAGTGAATCAAGTAATGAATCAAGTAACACATCTGGCTTTAAAATTCCTAACCAAAATTCTACACAAAGTGCTTGTACAAACATGGATTTCGAAACTGGAAATCTAACTGGATGGACAACTACAACATCCGGTGCTGGATCATCTTACGTTACTACTCCTGGCCCAGACCCATTGGTAGCTCCTATTAATCAAGTTTTTGCTGGTAATAATTCTGCATGTATTGATGCCTTAAATTCATTAGGAAATAGGGATTGGGTTCAAATTCAACAAACATTTCTTGTAACAAATTCAAATAAAGATTTTATATTTTACACCGCTGTAATTATTGACAGACCTGGTCACACTCCATGTTCCGATAATGCACAGTTTGAAGTAACTGCGAGAGATGCTTCTAATAATGTGATTCCTTGTTCAAATGTTCTTTTATTAGGCGCAGACGCAAGTGGTGGAGCGTGCAGTGTATTTAATGGGTTTCAAACACTTGGTTCTTATGATTATTTAAATTGGACTCCTATCATAGTTCCATTAGGTAATTATGTTGGGCAAAATGTAACCATTAGCTTTAGAGTTACAAGATGTAATGGTGGAGGCGGTCATGGTGCCAGAGCCTATATCGAAGCCAGTTGTAATCCAGTTGCACTTAATGCTTCAGGGAGTGTAATTTGTAATGGGTCAACGGTTAATTTAAGTGCTCCAAATACTCCTGGATATTCTTATCAATGGGCAGGACCTAGTGGATTTACAGGTTCAACTTCATCAGTTAATCCTTCATTACCGGGCGTATATACTGTAACAATGTCTGTAACATCTAACCCAAGTTGTAAAATGGTTATGGATACAATATTAACAATAGCTCCATCACCAACCGTTAATTTCAATTATACAGTTACTCCTTGCTCAGCAACTAATTCGGTCCCAGTAGTAAGTACCTCTACTGCCGTGCCCGGAGATCCGCTCTCTTCGTATTCGTGGGTTTGGGGAGATGGAACGGCTAATGGTTCAGGACCTTCAAACAATCACGCTTACGCAACAACAGGAACACAAACTATAAAATTAGTTATACAATCCACCAATGGCTGCAAAGATAGTATTCAAAAAACGTTTACGTTTGCTCCTGGCCCAACTGCAAGTTTCAATTCAACCAACGCTTGCTTAAATACACCTAATAGTTTCTCTAGTACCTCTACTCCTTCGGCTGGTATCGCCTCTCAAGTATGGATTTGGGGCGATGGTACAGCAAATGGGTCTGGTACATCACCTAGTCATACATATTCATCAGCCGGAACTTATTCAGTAAAATTAATAGTTACTGCTTCTGCAGGCGGTTGCACAGTTTCTGTTACGCAGACAGTTGCAGTTTCTACTAAACCTACTATTACATTTACGGCAAATCCAGTTTGTTTAAATTCAGCAACCAGCTTTACAAACACTTCATCAATTACGCCTCCTGGCTCTATCAATTCATGGGCATGGGATTTTGATAATAATGGCACAACTGATAACACAACTCAAACTCCTTCAAATACATATGCACTTGCAGGCACTTATAATGTAGAGTTAAAAGCAACTAGTATTGATGGCTGCAGTGATAGTCTCGTCGTCCCCATTGTTGTAAACTCCAACCCTACAGCAACTTTTAATGCAGTAAATGCTTGTGTAAATGCTAATGTCTCATTAAATAATACATCTAGCGTTCCGTTACCAAGCACTATTAGTTCCAATTGGTCGTTTGGCGCGGGATCAACACCGTCAACTAGCTCTACTCAAAATCCACCAAGTTTGACTTATAATGCAAGTGGAGTTAAAACAATTACGTTAACGGTGACTACCAATAATAACTGTTCAGCTACTATTACCAATACAGTTAACATTAACCCATCACCTGTTGCTAATTTTAGTACAACTGCTGTTTGCCAATCTACAGCTACTATATTTACGGATATGAGTAATACCACAACCGGTGCTATCAATTCTTGGGCTTGGGATTATACTAATGATGGGACAACGGATAATACCACGCAAAATCCAAGTTTCACTTATCCTTTATCTGGCAATTTCACAGCTGCATTAACTGTTTCAGCAACTACAGGGTGTACAAATACATTCACAACATCAGTAAACGTTTGGGGGCATGCTATTCCTAATTTTTCACCTAGCAATGTATGTTTTGGAACAGCTACATTATTTAGTAACAACACTAATACAACAACTAATGCTAATGTAGGCACTACTCCTTCTTATAGTTGGGATTTTGCTGACGGATCCGGAGTACAAGTATTAACAGGTAATCCATCACATACATATTTAGGTACAAATGTTAATGCAACCTATATCGTAACATTAACTGCGACCACCTCTAATAACTGTATTGATACTGTTTCAAAAACAGTACATATCTATGCTATTCCTTCAGCATCATTTACATCAGATTCAGTTTGTTTAGGTTCTCCATCGCACATGTTAGATGCTAGTAATGGAAATGGTAACACTATAAATGGTTATGTATGGGATTTTTTAAGTAATGGAACAATAGACGCAACAGGTGTTTCAAATCCTAACTTTACTTTTCCGGCAGCAGGAAATAATTTAGTAACCTACACCGCTTCGACATCTCCAGTAGCGGGATTAACATGCCAAAACATAACAAGTACAATTACAGTTTATGTTTATCCTTCGCCAGTTCCAGACTTTACCTTTGTCAATAAATGTATTAATGCACAACCTAATACATATGATGCATCGATTAGCACAATTGCAGTTGGCACTAATACAGCTTACACATGGGCTTTTGGAGACGGATCTACTAGTACTTCAAATATTACACCTACTCATACCTTTGTAGCCGCCGGTATTTATAATACAACTTTAACAGTAACTTCAGATAATGGATGTCAAACAAGTATGGTGAAACAAGTAGAAGTTTATCAAAAACCAATAATTAATATAATTGCTTCTAGTGCTTGTTTTAATAGTTCTATGACATTTACTGCATTAAGTATGGCGGGAAGTGGAACAGTAAATAGTTGGAGCTGGGATTTTAACAATACTATTGCCACGTTCGAAGGCTATGGCCAATTTCCAAGTTTTGTTTTTCCAACAGCTGGAAGTCAAACAGTGCATTTAGTCGCATCAACCACTAATGGTTGTATTGATACATTTACATCTCAGCCATATGTTGATTATTTACCGACACCAAACTTTACAGTTGACAAACCAAGTGGATGCCCTTTACATTGCGTTAAGTTTACAGATAATACACCAGCGCTTACTGCGCCAGGTGTAAATAGTTCTTGGCAATGGGTATTTGGAGATGGAGCTACTATAACATCTTCATCATCTGCAAGTCAAAATCACTGTTATGATAATACAAGTTATAGCCAATCAGCATTATTTGATGTGAAATTAATAGTTACAACAAATAAAGGCTGTAAAGACTCCTTAAATAAACCAGCCTTTATTACAGTATATCCATCGCCAATTGCTCAATACACAGTTGATCCAAATCCAGGAAGTATATTGTCTCCTATAGAACAGTTTACAAATCAATCATTAGGATTTACTAAGTTTTGGTGGTGTTTTGGAGATGGACCAATTAGTGATTCAACAAATATAAATCCTCTACATTTTTATAACGACATTAGTGCTGCTGATTATTATTCATACTTAATTGTAGCCAATCAATACGGATGTAGAGACACTTTTAATGTAAAAGTCGAAATTGCTCCCGAATATATTTTCTATATTCCAAATGCGTTTACTCCAGGAAATGAAGATAATGTAAATGATTACTTTACAGGTATGGGTGTTGGCATAGCTGAGTATGAAATGTGGATATTTGATCGCTGGGGAGTTAATATTTTTTATTCTAACGATATTCACAAAGGCTGGGATGGAAAAGTGCAAGGAAAAGATGCTATCGTGCAACAAGATGTTTATACTTGGAAAGTAAAATTAAAAGATGTTTTAGGTAAAAAACATGATTATGTAGGGCACGTAACCGTTCTTAGATAATAATAAGTCCTATCTAAAAGGAGGCTCACTAAAAATAGTGAGCCTTTTTTATATCAGATTATAAAACTCCTATAAAATTTATTTTATTAAATTTATACCATACTAAACAAAAATATTTATGCAACAATTAATTGAATGTGTTCCTAATTTTTCTGAAGGATTAGATTTATCTATCATTAAATTAATAACAAATGAAATTGAATCCGTTGAAGGTGTTCGATTGCTAAACGTAGATCCAGGAAAGGCAACAAATAGAACTGTTGTAACCTTTGTTGGAAATCCTCAAGCTGTAATTGACGCAGCTTTTTTAGCTATCAAAAAAGCAGGTGAATTAATAGACATGAGCAAGCATAAAGGGGAACATCCGCGCATGGGAGCTACTGATGTTTGTCCATTAATTCCTATTGCTAATATTAGTATGGAAGAAACTGCTAAATGGGCTACTATGCTGGGAGCAAGAGTTGGCAATGAATTACATTTACCAATATATTTATACGAAGCCGCTCAACCAAATAAAGATCGTAATAACTTATCAGTTATTAGAGCTGGTGAGTATGAAGGCTTTTTCAAAAAAATAAAATTACCAGAGTGGAAACCAGATTTTGGCCCTTCAGAATACGATGCGAAGCGAGGCGCAACTGTTATTGGTGCTCGCGATTTTTTAGTAGCTTATAATGTTAACTTAAACACGACTTCTACTCGTCGTGCAAATTCAATAGCCTTTGACGTGCGCGAAGCTGGTCGTGTAAAGCGTGAAGGAGATTCTATTAATGGCAAAATTGTAAATGATTCGAACGGAAATCCAGTATCTATTCCAGGAAGTTTAAAGTCAGTAAAAGCGATTGGTTGGTATATTGAAGAATATGGAGTTGCTCAAATATCCATGAATTTGACTAATATTAATATTACACCATTGCACATAGCTTTTGATGAAGTTTGCAAAAAGGCTACTGAACGTGGTATCCGTGTTACAGGCTCTGAGCTAGTTGGCTTAGTTCCTTTAAAATCATTATTAGATGCTGGAAAATATTTTTTACAAAAGCAACAACGTTCTATAGGTGTATCAGAAAAAGAATTGATTAAAATAGCAGTAAAATCAATGGGCTTGGATGAGTTATCTCCATTTAAACCAGAAGAGCGTATTATCGAATATTTACTAAAAGATACAGCTGATAGTAAATTAGTAAACATGACCTTATCGGAGTTTGCTGATGAAACAGCCAGTGAAAGTCCGGCTCCGGGTGGTGGCTCTATAGCTGCATACATTGGCGCATTAGGAGTATCGTTAGCAACAATGGTTGCGAATTTATCTTCTCACAAAAAAGGCTGGGACGATAGATGGGAAGAGTTTAGTAATTGGGCAGAAAAAGGGCAATATTACAAAGACGAGCTTACTAAATTAGTGGATGCCGACACAACCGCCTTTAATAAAATTATGGCAGCTTTTGGTTTACCTAAATCTACCGACGAAGAAAAAACGACGCGCAAACAAGCCATACAAGATGCTACTAAATTCGCTATTGATATACCATTTAAAGTGATGGAACTATCTTATGATAGTATGACTCTTATCAAAGCAATGGCCGAAATTGGAAATCCAAACTCAGTAAGTGATGCTGGCGTAGGCGCACTATGCGCTCGTAGTGCAGTAATGGGAGCATTTATGAATGTACGCATAAATGCCAGTGGCTATGATGATAAAACTATTGTAAATGAAATTATTTCGAAAGGAAAAACCATTGAATTAAAAGCGATTGAATTAGAATCAGAAATTTTGAAAATAGTTAACGATAAAATTGGAGTATAATTCCTAATGGCAAAAGCGCTTCAACCAACTTTTTACGATAACAAAAACAAACTTTATTTAGTGCTCATTTTAGTGCCCTTTTGTTTGTATTTCAAAAGTTTATTCTACGATTTTTCTCCAATGGATGATCAATGGATTATCGTAAAGAATACGGAAACATTATCGCATTGGAAGAATCTGCCTATATTATTTACTAAATCACTGTCTGGATTATATTTCCGCCCTATGCTCATTACAAGCTTCATGCTTGATTTTCATATCGGAAAACTATCTCCTTATATTTACCATTTAACAAATTTAATTCTACACATACTTTCAGTTTTATTATTATTTAAATTACTCAAACAATTTGATGTTAATACGAAGCTAGCATTTTTATTGTCTTTGGTATTTGCAGTTCACCCTATCGCACTTCATTCGGTAGCATGGATCCCTGGCAGAAATGACAGTATGCTTGCGGTATTTACATTAGCCTCAGTTATTTTTTTAAATGAATTTATTAAACAAAAAAAAGCAAGCTCATTAATATGGCATTTTTTATTTTTTGTTTGTGCCCTTTTAACTAAAGAAAATGCTATTCTTTTACCTTTAATATATTCAATCCTTTATTACAAAAATTTTAAAGTTAATACGAGTCATATATTACTCATTGCTGCTTGGTTTGTTTTTTTAATTACTTGGTTCTTCATAAGAACAAGTGTTGTAAATAGTTCTTTATCAACCGGACAAAGTTTAGGTGCAAGTATTACAAATAGTATATTCGGTTATTTATTATTCATAGGTAAATCAACTCTCCCTCTTCAACAATCTGTATTCCCAACTCTGCAAGCATCCTCATTAATACCTGGCATGTTAATAATAATATTATTTGTTTTTTTATATATCAAACTTGGCGTAAAAGACAAATTTATCGCTTGGTTTGGGGTATTTGTATTTTTCGCTATGCTATCAATCCCAGTTTGGTATGGCGCATCTGGGACATCGCATGAACATTATGAGCATCGTATTTATTTATCAATGATAGGGCTATTTCTATTTGTATCTCAATTAAACTTCAACATACACTCTAAACTCTTTAATTATTCCATTCTACTCTTTCTTATTTTATTCTCTATAAAAACGTATATACGAATGGATGTTTATAAGAATCCTGAATCGTTTGTGGACGCAGGTATTATTGAAGCGCCAGAAAATTACTTTTTTCATTCAAAAAAAGCAGAATATTTATATAATAGCCGAAATTTTTCAGACGCTATATTTTATTATAATAAAGCACTTGCTAAACAACCAAGAAAAATTCAACTACTTAATAATCGAGGGAATGTATATGTAGCAATGGGTGACAAAGAAAATGCCTTAGCTGATTTTAATACTGCCATTTCAATTTCCGATTCAAATGCAACAAGCTACATCAATAGATGTTTAGCTTATGAATATTTTGGTGATGCAGATAAAGCGATGATGGATTTAGTAAAAGCAAAAAATATAAATATAAAAAGTGTTCCTCCTCAATTGGAAGCGAAGATTACAGAGAAGTGGATAATAGCAAATGCCAAGTATATTAATCCCAACATTAAAACCAATAAACAATTAGCAATCGTTCTTAATCAGGAAAT
This sequence comes from uncultured Bacteroidota bacterium, assembly GCA_903834765.1. Taxonomy (GTDB): domain Bacteria; phylum Bacteroidota; class Bacteroidia; order B-17B0; family Aurantibacillaceae; genus UBA4416. The sequence goes on along the minus strand of CAILKE010000004.1, from coordinate 325,297 downwards.
AGAAGCCAATCCTAAAGACCCTATATTGTATGTTAATAGAGCAAAACTTTTTATTGATAACCGTTTAGGCGCAGAAGCCTTAGCAGATTTAAAGAAAGCCTGTGAATTAGATCCTGCAAATACTGAATTTAAACGCTATCTTAATGAATTAAATTCGTCCTTACCTAAAAAATAATTTGTGTTTAAAAACGTCAGCAAACATCATTTACTATTACACTTCATCGTTTTCATTTGGGGCTGGTCGCCTATATTAGGCAGAGGCATAAGTGCAGGCGCCCTTCAATTAGTCTGGTTTCGAATAGCAATCACCATTGTGATGATGGCTCTTTATTTAATTTATATTAAAGCCAATCTAAAAATTTCCTTAAAAAAATTAATGCAATTAAGTGCCGTTGGAATTATCATTTGTTTGCATTGGTTATGTTTTTACGGCGCTATTAAAGTCTCCAATGTATCTGTAACAATGGCCGCATTTAGCACAGGCACTCTATTTACAGCCATCATAGAGCCTTTAATCTATAAACGCAAATTTGTTTGGTATGAATTAATTATAGGTACTATTATTATTGGTGCTATCGGATTAATTTTTTCAGTCGAAATAAAATATGGTTACGGTATGATATTAGGGATGCTTGCCGCCTTAACCTCATCTATCTTTTCTGTATTTAATGGCGTATTGATTCAGGATGAAAAAGAACCTATTAACTCACCCGTTTTATCCTTTATAGAATTAACAGCTGCACTTGTAGGTTTAAGTATTTTCTTATTATGCAACGGTAACTTTTCTTCTACCTTTTTTAGTCTATCTAATCAGGACTTACTACTCATATCAATACTAGCAGGGGTTTGTACGGTATATCCCTTTATAGCAAGTGTGAATTTAATGAAATACATTTCACCTTATACCATTAATCTTACGGTTAATTTAGAAGGCGTTTATGGTATTATTTTGGCTAGTATTTTATTTCATGAGAACAAAGATTTGTCGCTCACTTTTTACTTAGGTTTTGGAATTATTTTAGCTGTCATTTTTTTAAACGCTTTTATCAAACAACGTTTAAATAATAAATTACGTTAGTGCATTAACCAAATTTTCAAAGCTAAGCTCTTGCTGTTCGCCTGTAGCCATTGTTTTAAACATAACGGTGTTATTAGTCATTTCATTTGACCCAACTACGCCCACATAAGGAATTTGCTTTTTATCGGCATATTCAAATTGCTTAGAAACTTTCTTTACAACATCAGGATATACTTCGGCATTAATACCCGCAGCTCTTAATTTTGCAGCCAAGCCCACACAATACATTAACTCCGCTTCTCCAAAGTTTACTAATAAAATTTTAGTAGTAGAATTTTTATTGATGGCTTCAGGAAATAAATTGAGTTCCTCCATCACGTCATAAATACGATCGACGCCAAAAGAAATACCAACACCCGATAATCCTTTTAATCCAAAGATGCCTGTTAAATCATCATAACGGCCACCTCCTAAAATACTAGGAGTAAAGGTTCCTGCATCAGCTTTTGCTTCAAAAATAGTCCCTGTGTAATAATTTAATCCACGTGCTAATGTAATATCTAATTCAACATTGATATGTTTAATGTTAATGGTAGATAAATTATTTAGTAAAAATTCAATTTCTTCGATACCTTTTTTGCCAATTTCACTAGTTGCTAAAAACGTTTTTAATACGGCTACTTTTGCCTCATTAGTTCCTGATAAATCGATTAGAGGCTCTAACTTCGTTATTGCTTCTTCAGAAATATCTTTTGACTGCAACTCTTTGACAACTCCGTCTTTCCCAATTTTATCAAGCTTATCAATAGCAACAGTGATGTCAATTATTTTATCACTTGCATTTAAAATTTCAGCGATGCCGCTTAAAATTTTTCGGTTATTAAATTTTACAATAACCGGAATATTTAATTCCGCAAATGATTTATCCATCATAGCTATTAACTCCAATTCGTTCACCAACGAATCAGAACCAATCACATCCGCATCACATTGATAAAATTCACGGTAACGACCTTTTTGAGGTTTATCAGCACGCCAAACAGGCTGTATTTGATAACGTTTAAAAGGATAGGTTAACGAGTGGTGATTCATTACGACATAACGCGCAAAAGGAACTGTTAAATCGTAACGTAATGCTTTTTCGGTTAATAGTTCTGAATTGTATGATTTTTCAAGAGACGTATTAAATTCTTTTTTCAATACTTCTTTTTTATCTTCTTTACTTTCATGTATGCGTGAATTCAACACTTTAAAAATAAGCTGATCACCTTCTTCACCGTATTTGCCAGTTAATGTATTAATGTTTTCCATTGTAGGCGTTTCAATGGGAGCATAGCCAAATAATTGAAAATTAGTTTTAAGGATATTGAAAATATATTGGCGTTTCTGCATTTCTGCAGGACCGAAATCGCGTGTGCCTCTTGGAATAGATGGTTTCATATGTATTTATAAAACCGTAAAAATACACATCTCTAATTAATTATTTTAATTTTATTTCTTCCACTTGTAGCACTTCGTAATGCGTTGGGCTTGCAACATCAGCATCGTATACATAAGCAACAATGTGACATTTTGAAGGCTTAAAACTTGCATTAATTTGATAATTTGTAAATGATTTTAATTCAATTGCGTTTATAGGTGCGCCTGTTGTAAAAACAGCGTCTCCCCAATCGCTATTAATGGCACCTCTTAGCACATGGTCAAATTTATAATTAGAAATAAATGATGGAGTAGCTCTATTGTCATCTTGTTCAGCAATGATGCTATCTTGAGTTAATAATAAAACCAATTTATATGTGCCAGTATTATTTGCTAATGATTTTACAGTAACGTTAGCGTCTAATTTAAGCGTGCCAGTTTCATATTTGTATTTAATAAGTATTTGAAATTTTGGAGTATGTGCTAATAGTTGTGTAACCTCAGTACTCCAAGCTGTATATAATTTAATTTGAGTTGTAGTTGGAACCCCAATTCTATTTATTAGCCCGTTTGGATTTCCAGCTGCTGAGTTTCCAAAAGTACCGTCAAACGTGTTACCAACCGTAGTAGTAAAACTTGTGGGATAGGTTAAGTTTGTTTTTGCAAAAAAACCTGCGTGAACCGCTACAGGAACTATGTTGCCAGGGTGGGCTATTTCTATAGCTACTAACTCATCGGCCGCTGCAGGGCAATTAGCACACTTATGGCCTGTATAATCTTCAATTAACACTTTTTGTTGTAAGGGATTTGAACCGATTGTAGAGTCTGTTACAAAAACATTTGTAGCGGTACCTCCACCATTGGTAGGCTCTGCAGGCGGATTGACATTTTTAACATAATCACAACTAGCAATGAAACTGCCCAATATAATAAGTGTAATTAGTTGAGGTATTTTATTTTTCATGATTAAATAATAGTAAAATTTATTTTTAAATATTAAAAACTTGTTGAGATACTAACGGTTAAACCGCTTGATGATGGCACAAAGCGGCAAACTCCTCCTGCACAAAAAATCCCTTGGCGTTGACGACCATAGCTTAAAGAAATACGTGTAGGGCCATTTGTATAGCCTATCATTCCGTAATAATAATGAACGCGTTTCTCAACTAAAGGATTATTATAATTATATTGATCGGCAATGGTAATACTCCAGTGCGAAGTTGGCGTCCACTCTATTAATTCGGATATCCAAGAGCCCGTATTGTTGGTGATATTTAAGTCGCCGTTTGTTTCATACTTAGCGTTTTTATAATCATATTTTCCAAAATATCCTTGTGTTTCAAAACGAATAGCCGAATTAGATTTGTATTTATAAGTAATGTCAACTACGCCAATATGTGAGGTAACATCGGGGTGTACCGCTTTATCCCTTGTGCCAAATTGCACAATAGATTGATTTAAAAATTGATAAGCATACATAATTGTAGCTTTTAGTTTTTTACTAAATTTTTTCGTGATTTCTATATTCGCATCGTGGTAAAACTCATTACCGACTTTACTATAGTTGGTAATGTATTTAGCATGTTGTATTGAATCCGTTTTTGACGCAATGCCAGTTGTATCTAAAGCATAAAAAACGGAGCCATTTAAAACAATATCCATACCGTATTTGCCACCTAATACACTTCCTTTTTTTACTTTATATTGTATTTCTGTGCTGCCACCAACCTCTCCATTAGCTTGGGTTGCGTAAGGATAGTAAGCCATTAATGAGTAGGTATGAAACTTACTGAAATCAGGTATATAATTTATTAAACAATTAGTAACGGTTTGATCTCGATCACTTCTAAAGCTCATATTATCTAACATTTTTCCTGAAAACATCATAGAAAAACCCTTTGTAGCGTAGGAGGTAGAGGCGATGAGGGCTTGCCCAGCTCTGTAAGAATATTGATTTTGATAGGACGGATCATTTATTTTAGTTGCATACTCTGCATTAAAATTAAATCCACCTCTTATAACCGTTAATCGTGCAGCGCTATTACCAACGTTTTCTGGGAGTACTAAGTTAGGATCTTGATCTGTTTGATACTTACTTACAAAACTTCCACCAATAATAATTTTTGTTTTATATTTCCCTAATGTTGAGTCAAATAAATCCATTAAGTTTACTTCAGCATCAATGCCTCTTACGATGCCTTGAGAATAGCCAAAAAACAAGCGTTGCCTGGCTACTAATCCTTTTATAGTGATACCATTTTTTGGGGTAAAAATAGCACGAATTCCATCTAGTGCATTATCATATAACAACCCTCTATTTTCGTAGCTCCTCAGTGTAAGGCCACTTCCAAATTGCTCGTAAAAATTACCAATGGTTACATCAATATCTTTATGTTTATATCGCGCAAAGCGATAAGGAACTCCACTACCTTTATTTCCCACTAAATAACCTAATAAGGGTGGATTATAACTTTCGAAACGAGCACCTGCACTAAAGCCGCCACGTGTGTAATTTATATTACCAAAGGCATTGTATCTAAATTTTTCGCTTCCAGGGTCCGCCCCAATAATGGTATCAATAGCGTAGTTAGCAGCATCTACTTGAAAATTACCATTAATAGATCCAAAATCTTTTGCGGGCGTCTCTTCGACTTGACTAAAAGATTTTTGAGTAATGATAAGAATGAATACTGTAAATATTAAGGGTATGTTTAATTTTAATTGCATATAAATTTTTAACAGAAACGGAATAAATAATGTGGAATTTTTTAATTGAAATAAATTAATGTATCAACTTTTCGCCTTTAGCAAGCTTTCGTACATTTTCAAATAATTTATCTTCATCGCCTTCTGCATAAGAATTATGGCTCCATACAATTTGACCATTACCATCAATTAAAAATGTATGAGGCACATTATTGACATTCATCGCTCTTTTAAAATCTTGATTTTCATCTATATAAACCTCATATTCCCAGCCTTTAGATTTAACGTCTGTCACAACCTTTCCAGAGCTACGCGCATCATCTATAGAAATAGCAATTAATTTAACGCCAGTTTCTTTTACTAATTCGGCATATTCTTCATTTATTGCATCTAATTCTTTTTTGCATGGTTTGCACCAAGTAGCCCAAAAGCTAATAATCATTGGCTTTCCATTATTCGAAATGGTATTTGAATTGATCGATGATCCGTCTAATTTCTTAATAGTAGCTGAAGGCAACTTCCCTCCGTCAAATTTTGTAAACGCAGAGAACAAGAGGATAATTGCTGAAGATAAAATAAATGCTGATTTCATTTGTAGAAGTTTTTTTTATTTGTCACATGGAATAGCCTTGTTTCTTAATTCGTGCAGCGATATTCGACACAAGGCTATTTCATTTGAATTAATTTTAGCTTTAGCAAATATAAGGATTTAGAGTTATTTGTTAGCGAATAAAAGTACAATAATAGTATAACTAAATTGGATTCTTAACCTAATTATTATAAAATTACGCATCAATTAACTCAAATTTTCTGCTATCTTTAAAGCCTCAAAAAAAATCAATATTATGTCAGAAGTAGGAAGACAAATCATTTATAGTATGGTTAATGTATCCAAGATACATCCACCACAAAAACAAGTATTAAAAGATATTTATATTTCGTTTTATTATGGCGCAAAAATAGGTGTATTAGGTTTAAACGGTTCAGGTAAATCATCTTTATTGCGCATCATGGCGGGTATAGACAAGGATTATTTAGGTGAAATTCATCAATCTCCAGGTTATTCGATAGGCTTATTAGAACAAGAACCAGAGTTAGATGAAAATAAAACCGTAATTGAAATCGTTCGTGAAGGTGCTCAAAAACATGTGGATATTTTAAATGAATTTGAGGAGGTAAACAATAAGTTTATGGACGAAGAAATTTTGAATGATCCCGACAAAATGGATAAACTCATTAATCGTCAGGCGCAATTACAAGATTTAATTGACCAACATGATCTATGGAATTTAGATACACGTTTAGAGTTAGCAATGGATGCGCTTCGTTGCCCGGAAAGTAATACTCCAATTAATATTTTATCGGGTGGTGAGCGCCGTCGTGTTGCTTTATGCCGTTTATTATTACAAGAGCCTGATATTTTATTATTAGATGAGCCTACCAATCACTTGGATGCTGAAAGCGTTGATTGGTTAGAACAACATTTACAACAATATAAAGGAACTGTTATTGCTGTAACGCATGATCGTTATTTTCTTGATAACGTTGCAGGATGGATATTAGAATTAGATCGTGGAGAAGGTATTCCTTGGAAAGGCAACTATTCATCGTGGCTAGAGCAAAAAGGGAATCGTTTAAAACAAGAAGAGAAAACAGAAAGCAAGCGTCAAAAAACATTAGCGCGTGAGTTAGACTGGGTTCGTCAAGGAGTGAAAGGACGTGGCGTGAAACAAAAAGCACGTTTGAATAACTATGATAAAATGATGAGCGAAGATATTAAGGATAAAGAAGAACGATTAGAGATCTTCATTCCTAATGGTCCTCGTTTAGGTAATGAAGTTATTGAAGCCATTGATGTATCAAAAGGTTTTGGAGATAGATTATTATACGAACACTTAAATTTTAAATTACCTCCCGCTGGAATCGTTGGTATTATTGGGCCAAATGGTGCTGGTAAAACAACGTTGTTTCGCATGATTATGGGCGAAGAAAAACCAAATAGCGGTGAGTTTAAAGTTGGGCCTACAGTAAAAATTTCTTATGTCGATCAATCACACGCAGAATTAGATCCTAATAAAACCGTGTATGATGTTTTAAGCGGAGGACTTGATAATATTATTCTTGGTGGTAAACCGATGAATGCACGCGCATATATTTCTCGTTTTAATTTTGCTGGTAGCGATCAGGGTAAAAAAGTATCCGTATTATCAGGCGGAGAACGAAACCGTTTACACTTAGCGATGGCTTTAAAAAATGAAGGTAACGTTTTGTTACTCGATGAGCCTACAAATGATTTAGACGTAAATACCTTACGTGCCTTAGAAGAAGGTTTAGAAAACTTTGCAGGCTGTGCGGTTATTATTAGTCACGATAGATGGTTTTTAGATCGTGTATGTACTCATATTTTAGCTTTTGAAGGCGATAGCAGCGTATATTGGTTTGAAGGCGGCTACAGCGAATACGAAGAAAATAAAAAGAAACGTTTAGGTAATGTAGAACCAAAAAGACCACGTTATAAAAAACTTACCGTATAACTATTAAGTTAGTTCTATTATTATAATCAACAAAGATGGAAGTGTAATTACACTTCCATCTTTTCATTTAAGATTTAAAATATTTAAATATTAAGTTGATTTAAATATGAGTATTATCATCCGTAGTAATGATTTTATTCATAACATCCGTAATAAAATAAATAAACCTTAGCGCTATGGAAATGGATGTCTCTTGGAAACATTTTTTTATAGAAGCTGGTGAGATTTTTCGCTTCACAGTGAAGTTTTTCAAAGAGGTATTTAAACCGCGTTATGAATTTGCTGAATTTTTTAATCAATGCTTTTTTATAGGATATAAATCATTACCACTTGTTGGGCTAACTGCCTTTATTATGGGCTTGGTTATTACCATACAATCTCGACCCACTTTAACTGAATTTGGTGCTGAATCATGGTTACCTAAAATGGTATCTATATCCTTGATAAGAGAAATTGCACCAGTTATTACAGCATTGATATGCGCTGGTAAAATTGGATCTGGCATTGGCGCCGAATTAGGCTCTATGCGTGTTACCGAACAAATTGATGCAATGGAAGTATCAGGAACAAATCCCTTTAAATATTTAGTCGTTACTAGAGTGTTAGCATGTATTTTAATGATTCCTTTATTAGCGATTTTAGCAGATGCCATTTCATTGTATGGTGGTTATTTAGGCTGTAATATTAGAGGTGTTGTGACCTGGGACTTATATTGGACTCAAGTTTTTGAAACAAATGATTATTCTGATTTAGTTCCTGCAATTATCAAAACATTTTTTTTCGGATTAGATATAGGCATTATTGGTTGCTTTAAAGGTTATTATTCAAAGAAAGGTACCGAAGGCGTAGGGCGCTCTGCTAATTCAGCTGTAGTTGTTTCATCTTTATTAGTATTTATCATTGATTTAGTAGCCGTTCAAATTGCAGATGTATTAGGGATTACATAACATGTTACAAGAAGCACATCAACATACCATCAATAATATTGTCAATAAGAAACAGGTTATTGAAATAAAAAGTCTTTGTAAATCCTTTGGCGATAATCATGTGCTGAAGAATTTTGACCTTACGCTGTCTGAAGGAGAAAGCGTTGCTGTATTAGGAAAATCAGGCTCTGGGAAATCTGTTTTAATAAAATGTATTATTGGATTGATGACTCCTGATTCAGGAAACCTTAAGGTCTTTGATAAAAGTATTCCTGAATTGAATCAAGATGAATTAGATGACATGAGAATAAAAATTGGCTTTTTATTTCAAAGCAATGCTCTTTATGATTCGATGACCGTTAGAGAAAATTTAGAGTTCCCACTTCGCAGACATTGGGTAGAAAAAGATAAACAAAAGGTGGATCAGTTAGTGATAGAAGCACTTGATAATGTCGGACTAAAACACGCTATAGATATGATGCCTTCGGAATTATCCGGTGGTATGAGAAAGCGCATTAGCATAGCGCGTACATTGATTTTAAAACCCAACATTATATTATATGATGAGCCAACAACAGGGCTAGATCCTATAACAGGAAGGGAAATCAGTAATTTAATGATAGACGTGCAAAAAAAATACAATACCTCTTCTCTAATTATTTCACATGATATGAATTGCGTGAAGATTGCCGCCAATCGGGTTATCATGTTAATAGATGGTAAGAATTATGCAGAAGGAACTTATGAAGAATTACAAAAATCAAAAGATAGCAGAATCAGTCAATTTTTTGAATAAATTTTAAATTAATACAACAGCTCCGAAAATAAAATTTTATATTATTAAACTATGAAATAGCTACTATCAAATGGTTTGCTTAAACGCACATAAATGAAGATAGGCATATTCCATGTGACCAATACAAAAACATTAAATATTTAAACATGAAAACAGAAATATCAAAAAATTTACGTTTAGGTGCCTTTGTCATAGCAGGAATAGTCTTTCTAATTTGGGTGCTTTATATGATAGGAGCAAAAAGAAGTTTATTTGGTTCTACTTTTAAAATTAGTGCGCCTTTTTATAATGTCAATGGCTTAATGGTTGGTCATAATGTACGCTATGCGGGCATTAATGTTGGAACCGTGGAAAGCATTGAAATTGCAACAGATTCATCTATTAATGTGGTGATGCTTATTGAAGAAAAAGCAAAAAATTACATAAAAAGAAATTCATTAGCCACTATAGGAACTGATGGTTTAATGGGAAATAAATTAGTAAATATTAATTCTGTAAAAGATGGGGATTTAGCGCATGTAGTAGATGGGGATGTAATCAAAACCGTTAAAGCGATTGAAACGGATGAGATGTTACGTACACTCAATGCAACTAACGAAAATATTAAAGATATTACAACTGACCTAAAAACAATGGCTAAAAAATTAAATAGCCGGAATACGTTATGGAGTATATTGCAAGACACTGTAGTAGCAGACAACGTCAAACAAGCTATCGTCAGTATTAAGTTGGCCGGTAATAGAATGGCAATTGTTACTGGCGATTTTGAAGATATTTCGGGTCAGATGAAATCTGGAAAAGGGTTGGTTGGAGCTTTATTAATGGACACTACGCTTTCGGGGAAATTTGAACATACTATCGTAAAATTAAATATTGCTGGAGATAAATTAGCGATCGTTACTGGCGATTTAGGAAATTTAACTGGTAAAATAAATAAAGGAGAGGGAACTTTAGGCATGTTAGTAATGGATACAACCTTTGTAAGGGATTTAAAAAGTGCTATGAAAAACATCGATGGCGGTGCAGAAGGATTTAAAGTAAATATGGAAGCCCTAAAGCACAATATACTTTTAAGAAAATACTTTAAGAAAAAAGAAACTGATAAAAAATAAATTATTGTTATCCTTAAATAAAAATTAATTAAGTCCATTTCAGCTTATCTGTTTTTTTCATCCTATTCTCTAAAGTTGATCCCCACTCCGAAAAAGCAATTTTTGATAAATTATTTTTCTAACTATAGGCTTCATTTCTTATTGAGCTAAATGATTTTTTCGAACTGAAAAATAAATTCTTTAATAGCTATTAGGTTTTCATTTTTTATCTAAAATCCTAACAGGACATAGAACTAAAATCTTTATTATACATATAAAGGCTTAAAATTGGGCATTAAAACCAAAATTATGTGAAGAAATAGTTAAGCTAAGTATTAATAATATAAACAGTCTAATACATTTCCATTTTCCCCTTAGTTTTGTTACCTTTGCCACCTTAAAAAAAAATAAAAATGGTTTCGATTAATGGTGTTACGGTTTCGTTTGGCGGGTATGATTTGTTTGATAATGTTTCTTTTTTAATAAACCCAAAAGATAGAATTGGTTTAGCAGGAAAAAATGGTGCTGGAAAAAGTACCATGCTTAAGATCTTAGCTGGTTTTCAAATACCTACAAAGGGAGAAGTGTCTCGTCCAAAAGATTGTAAAATTGGCTATTTACCTCAAGATATGACTCATCAACATGGGCGAACTGTGTATGAAGAAACAGAATCGGCTTTTGAAGAAATTAAACAATTACAAGCAAAACTAGCTGGTATTAATCACCAATTGGAGACTCGTACAGATTACGAAACTGATGCTTATATGCAATTAATTCAGGACTTAACTGATATTAATGAGCGTCTAAACATGATTGGTGTTGATAATACAGAAGAAGAGATTGAAAAAGTATTAATAGGTTTGGGATTTAATCGCAATCAATTTCATATGCAAACCTCTGAGTTTAGCGGTGGATGGCGAATGCGTATTGAATTAGCCAAATTATTATTACAAAAACCAGATGTATTAATGCTGGATGAGCCTACCAATCACTTAGATATTGAGGCTATTCAATGGTTAGAAGAGGTAATGGAAGTATTTCCAGGTGCAGTTGTATTAATTAGCCATGATAAAACCTTCTTGGATACTGTTACAAAACGTACCATTGAAATTGTAAATCAAAAAATTTACGATTATAAAACAAATTACTCGCATTATTTAGTGTTACGTCAAGAACGTAAACAACAACAAGAAAACGCTCAGAAAAATCAACAAAAGATGATTGATCAAACAGAAATGTTGATTGATAAATTTAGAGCAAAGGCAAGTAAATCAGCCATGGCTCAATCGTTGATTAAAAAATTAGATAGATTAGACCGCGTAGAAGTGGACGATATGGATACAGCTTCTGTTCGTTTTCGCTTCCCACCTCCGGCGCATAGCGGTAAAATAGTCATTACTGCTGAAAATGCCGGAAAAACTTATGGAGACAAACACATTTTCTCTGGTGCAAACTTTATCATTACCAAAGGAGAAAAAATTGGTTTAGTTGGCCGTAATGGCGAAGGTAAATCAACCATGATGAAAATGATTGCTGATAAAATTAAATACGATGGCACCATACAATTAGGTCATAATATTTTAATGGGCTATTTTGAACAAGATCAAGAAGAAAAAATAGACTTAGACAAAACAGTATTTGAAACCATTGATGAATTAGCAGTTGGTGATGTGCGAAGACAAGTACGAAGTTTATTAGGGTCATTTTTATTTGGTGGAGATGATATCGATAAAAAAGTAAAAGTATTAAGTGGAGGGGAACGCGGTAGATTAGCCCTTTGCAAACTATTGTTAGAGCCTTATAATTTATTATTGCTCGATGAACCTACCAATCACTTAGATATTAAATCAAAAGAAGTACTAAAACAATCGTTGATAGATTATGAAGGAACATTGGTGATGGTTAGTCACGATAGAGATTTCATGACAGGAATGTGTGATCGTTTGTTTGAATTTAGAGATGGGAATGTAAAAGAATATTTATGCGACATTAAAGAATTCATGGAGATACGAAAAGTACAGCGATTGAATGAATTAGATCTTGATAAATCGGGTGTGAAAGCAGTTCCGGTTGCAGAGAAAAAACAAGCAGTTGCTTCTGATTTTGAAGCACAAGAACAAAAAAAAATACAAACACAATTAACTTCACAAATTAAAAAATCAGAAGAGGAAATTGAACGTTTAGAATTAGAAATAAAAAACTTAGATGCTAAACTGGCTGTTCCTGCTACGTATGATGAATTAAGCAAAGACCCAAACTTTTTTAACTCCTATAATAAATTAAAAAAAGAGTTAGAATTAGCAATGGCTAAATGGGAAGATTTGAGTTCTAAGTTAGTTTAGAAAATTTAAATAGGTGTCAATTACTAATTTTACAATACTAAAAACTCCTGCTAAGCAGGAGTTTTTATTTTGAATCTAACGGAAATAAAAAAATTTCTTATTCTTTACTTAAACCTAATTTTTGACGAATAGTTGATGCCAATATATTGATAGCTACAGTATTTTCTCCACCTAAAGGAACTATAAGATCAGCAAATCGTTTTGTTGGCTCAATAAATTGTTCATGCATTGGTTTTACAGTATCTATATATCTATCCAGAGTTTGTTGCACATTTCTTCCGCGTTCAATTATATCTCGTTTTATAACTCTAAGCAAGCGTTCATCAGGAGGCGCATCAACAAAAACTTTTACGTTGCAAATGTTTCTAATTCGTTCATCTGAAAACAATAATATTCCTTCTATTAAAATTACTTCTTTGCTTTGAATTTGAATCGTTTCTGAAGAGCGAGTGCAAGTAATATATGAATAAACAGGCATTTCGATATTATTACCATTTTTTAATTCATTGATTTGATTTAATAGTAAATCAAACTCGATGGAATTTGGATGATCAAAATTGATGTTTTTTCGTTCCTCTATTGAAATATGTGAGTTGTCTTTATAATACGAATCTTGAGAAAGAATAGCTACATGATTCGCAGGCAATATATCCAATATTTTATTTACAACGGTTGTTTTACCTGAACCTGTACCGCCGCATATACCAATAATTAACATTATAGAATGGAATTTTTACACGGTGAAAATACTAAATAATTTAAATAATTGCCTCGTATGAATTACAATATTTATTGCTAAATTAGTCTAATTCAATAAATTTTCTTGATTCGAATTAAAATTCAGTTGTTCATAATCGCTTTTGGTTAGTCGTGAAATTTTAAAAATTATACTTTCTTTTGTTCAATGAATAGCCTTTTTACAAAAATAAGAGATAAACATGCGTTATGGTATAAAGGTATAATCTTTTTATTCTGTGTATGTTTATGCGCTTATCTGCTACCTAAACATAACTATCAACAAACTAAAGCCATTCATGAAGGTGATGTATGGTTAAATGAGGATGTCATTGCAAGCTTTGATTTCTTGATAAAGAAAACAGACAATGAACTAAATGCTGAAGAACAGCAAAAACAAGACGCTAAACTATATTTCACTAAAACAACTCCTAATACCGCCGATTTAATTAATGAATTTGCGCAAGATGCTTCTATTAAAGTTCAAGAAAAATTAAAACACACTCTTGATAGCATTTACACAATTGGACTTTACTACCAATTAACAGGAACACCAGCACATTCGGATTCTATTTATTTGGTAGATGAAAACGAAGTTTCTTTAATCTCATTTGCAAAATTAATACAAGAAGATGCTTTAGAAGCTATATTAAAAAATAGTTTGTCTGATAACATACTTCTTCAAAAATTGATCGTGAGTTTGCCGTCGAATATTGAATATAGAGAGGACTTTAACAAAGAAATTTCAGTTACAAAAAATAACGAATCTAATATTTATAAATCAAAAATAAATAAAGGAGATATTTTAATTCACAAGAATGATGTTATAAATTCCGAACAAAGCAATATTATTGAAAATTATAATGCTGAATTACTTGAGCAAGAAGAACAATCATCAAACCTAACTATTTGGATTGGAAAGTTTTTAGCCTGTCTACTAATATTGGGGATAATGATGCTGTTTTTAGCCTTCTTCCGGAAATCTATCTTTAGTCAAAATTCGCATGTGACATTCATCTATTTAATTATCGTATTACTTGTATTGGCATCGCATACGGTTTGTTTATATAATCCACTATATATATATGCCGTTCCATTTTGTTTAGTACCAATCTTAGTTCGTATATTTTTTGATAGTAGAACTTCCTTATTTAGTTTCCTCATTATTATATTGCTTTGCGCGTTTTTCACGAACGATAAATTCGAATTCGTATTTATTCAATTGATTGCAGGTATTGGCACTATCTTTAGTGTAGCCGATATGGGTAAGCGTTCTAAATTACTAGTGTCAGCCTTTTTAACACTCATATTTTATACCATATCGTTTACAACCTATCATTTAGTAAAGGATACAACAATGGCTATTCAAAATATTACTAATTACATACCATTTGTAATTAGTGCTGTATGTGTATTATTTGCTTTCCCTCTTATTTTTTTATTCGAAAAGCTATTTGGATTTATTTCGGATTTTACACTCTTGGAACTATGCGATTTAAATTCTCCTTTATTAAGACAACTCTCTCAAAAGGTACCGGGCACGTTCCAGCATTCTTTGCAAGTTGCTAATTTAGCAGAAGAAGCTTGCTATAAAATTGGAGGCAATGCTCTATTAGTTAGAACTGGCGCGATGTACCACGATATAGGAAAAATAGTTAATCCTCGTTTTTTTACCGAAAATCAAGTGGGAGAGGTAAGTCCACACGAAGATTTAAGTTCACAGGAGAGTGCTAAAATTATTATTGATCATGTGATTCATGGAATAGAAATAGCGAAAGCCAACAAACTACCTGAAACCATTATTGATTTTATCCGCACCCATCATGGAACTACAACCACACGTTTCTTTTTACACAATTACAAAAAAGAACACGAAGGTGAAATTATTAATGAAGATTTATTCCGTTATCCCGGCCCTATTCCCTTTAGCCGAGAAACAGCAATTTTAATGATGGCGGATGGTGTTGAAGCAGCTTCTCGCAGTATTAAAAAATACGATGCCATTGCAATTGATGATCTAGTTGATCGCATTATCAATCATCAAATAAATGAAAATCAATTTATCAATGCTGATATTACTTTCAGAGATATTAATCAGATAAAAAAGATTTTCAAAAAACGGTTGATGAATATTTATCATGTGCGAATAGAATACCCGCGTTAAAGCTATCCTAAGCCTGGCAGCATACCACTTGCCACTTGCTTCATTTCATACTCATTTGTTTCGTTTGCCTTGAATAAAGCTTTGTTAATAGTCACAATCAGCTGTTCTTCCAGTTCTACTTTATTACCATGCTGCAAAGCATCTGCAATCGTTAATGATTTAATTTCACGATTACCACTAATAGATATTTTTATATCACCTCCAGCTCCTTCAACATTAATAATAGTCGAGTCCAATTTTAATTTGATCTCATCGGCTTTCTGCTTCATTTCTTTTAGCTTGCCCATCATATCTCCCATTTTTCCAAACATAATTCTTGTATTTTAAATTTATACGAATTTATAACATTCTATTTAAGAATTCGAAATTCGTTCGGTAAATAATTATTAATTCTATTTCCTAAATGCTTGATCCATCCTAAACCAAAGGCTTTATAAGTCATCAAATTCCATCCTTTAGAGCCATTAACCTGTTGCAGATTCTTTTTCATAAAACTTAATGCTTCTGATTCTTCACAAGCAATGGTTTGCATATGTTTAGATAAATGAATACTTAACGCTAAATCATGATGCGGTATCACTTCATCCTTAATCAAACTACCAATCGTAGTGCCTACTTTTTTTAAATATAATTTAGGATACCGATTAATGAACTCTAACGCAAGAGTGTTGGTTAATAAATAATCGTCTTTGAATTTAATAATCTCACATTCGTTTATATTATCCAACCATACCGAAAACAAATCTTTTTCTTTTGTTTTAATCGGTGTAAATGTTTCGTGCTTTACTTTTTTTGAGGATCTGTTGAATTCGTTTGCAGTTTTCTTTTTAAATACACTACAAAAAAATCCTTCTGAATCTGTTTTATTGGGATAAAAACGATAACCTTTGGATTGATTGATTTTACCTGTAGTTTCAACTATTCCCCATTCTGATGGCGTTGCAATTGACAAACTTTCTAAATTAAATTCTGATACTAACCAATCTGCAATCTCTTCATTTTCTTGTTCGGAATATGAACACGTGCTATATAGTAAGACGCCATTATCTTTTAAACTTCCAATAATATCTGCTAAAATTCGTTTTTGTCGAGAAGAACATAAATTCACATTATCCAAACTCCACTCATCAACAGCATCATGTTGTTTTCTAAATAAACCAGAACCACTGCAAGGAGCATCCACTAATATAACATCAAATACCTGCTCCAAATCAGCAAAAGCCGAAGGATCGTTATTAGTAACAACTACATTACTGGTTCCCCACTTAGTCAAATTTTGACATAAAACATCTGCTCGCTGTTTAGCAACTTCATTGGCTACTAATACACTTTGATTGTTCAATAACGAATTAAACAAAGTACTCTTCCCACCCGGAGAAGCGCACAGATCGAGCGTTACTAATGATTCATTAAAATCTACTGCCGATTTTAAGGCGTATTCTATAAACATAGATCCAGCCTCTTGTACATAATAACAGCCTGCTTGAAATAATATATCGTGCGTAAAATTAGGTCGCTCTTCTAAATAAAATCCCTTATCATTCCACAGCACCCGTTTATTCAACTGAAAGTTTAATGCAGCTGGTTTAAATGGATTCATCCTAATGCTTGTGGGTGAGGACGTTTGATGGGCTTCTATAAAAGCGTCTTTCTCAAAGCCCTTACAGCAAGAAATAGATTGTAAGAATTGATCAGGTAATTGTAACATATCAGTATTCAAATATAATCAAAAACATAGGTAACAAATAGCAAATAAAATAATCTTACTTTTGTATGTGTTCGAAAAAAAACAACCCGTTAAAATAACAGATCCTCATTTAGCATTAATTAAAATGCAAAGTTGGTGTGCCTATCAAGAGCGTTGTCAACAAGATACTCGTAATAAATTATATGAATTAGGATTATGGCCAGAAGCCGTTGAAAACATCATCGTAAAACTAATTGAAGATAATTTTCTTAATGAAGAACGCTTTGCTATCCAATTCGCTAAAGGGAAATTTAATATTAAAAAATGGGGGCGCATTAAAATTAAACAGGAATTGAAGCAAAAACGCGTGAGTGACTATTGTCTTAAAAAAGCACTTCAGCAAATTGACGAAGAAGAATACATAGCTGCATTAAAAAAAGTAATAGCCATTAAAAAAAGACTTATTACAGAAAAAAATCCAGTTAAATTAAAATTCAAATTAGCTACTTTTGCTATATCTAAAGGCTATGAGAGAGATTTAGTATTTGATGTGTTAAATATGACTGAATAATTTGTTTGATTAATAAATCATAATTTCGGTTGCCCCGTAACCATAATTTTTATAAGAAGCGTCATAAAAGCTAATATCATCAATGGTTTTAAGGATTTCTATGATTTCACTTTTAAGTTTTCCATTACCTACACCGTGTATCACTATTAATTTTTTAAATCCATTTTCTAAACAAAAATCTATTTCTTTTTCAAAGCGCTCGAGTTGAATTGCTAGTATTTGAGCGTTTGTCAAGTTCTTATATGAATCTACTAATACTTCGATATGTAAATCAACTTCTTTAGTAAGATCTTTTAATTGTTGCTTCGCAATTGATTTTTTAATGGGCTGTTTAAATTCTTTGATAGATTTTAACCGCATTACATCTTCTGCATTCAACCTTTGCTCAAGGACTTGAGAGTCTAAAAAATCTTCCTTTAAGATATAAGCATATACTGGAAACTTAAACTCATCATGCTTAATTAAGGACGACTGAGAAATGATACGATCATTAATAAATAGTATCTCTGCTAAAGGCAACTGAGATTTATAATGCATGTTTTTAAAGAACAAACATTCTATTTTGTGATAGGCATATTCGGTAAAGAAATTCTTCTTCACTTGTTTTAAAAATATTTTTTGATATGGGCCAAGCTCTCCGTGTTTCAGCGTTTGGAAATGGGCATCATCTTTTACCGAATAGGTAAAAGCAGCATTATAAGAAGAGGAGTTAAATAAATAAAATTTATAATCTGTCACCAACATTGGTAATTCGTGGTCGGTTTCAATAATAAAATAAATAGAATCAGATAAAATGGTTTCCAATTCCATTTCCATATTTTCCACTTCCGGATTTAAAATAAGTTCAGTATGTATAGGAACCAAATGCTTAGTTAAATATGGAATTTCGAAGCCATCGTTCATTTCAACAAAAACTGTATCCTTATCTTTAAATCGTGTGATAACGCCCTCGCCCACTTCATTTAAAAATCTCACTTTATCACCTATGCGTAGTTTCATGTATAGTTATTATTGTTTTTTATTGTTACATGGTATACCGATCATCTTTTTAGTGTTTGCCTTACTGGCATGATGGGTATTCATACTTATTTATAATTTAATAGTGAATGCGCCCTTATCTTTTACTGAGTAAAATACCAACCCTTCTTTGACACAACGCTTTTTCAATTCTTTCACAAAGTTATAATTGTTACTACAATCCGCAATAATAATTGGTTTTGTTTTATGTAAGCTATTTAATTGAATTTCTTTATTATCACTCACAATAATATATTTAGCAGCGTAATCATCAGTTAAAACAGTTAAGTTATTAGATTGCAAAATGGATGTTTCATTCACTTTTAAGGCGTCGCAATTGATAGGAATAACAACTGGATTTGAATAATTAAGTAAATAAGGCTTTACAAATCGATGAAATTCATTCCTAGATAATTTTTTCGTGTCTATATAAAAATGTTTACCAATTCTAAGTACTAAAGCCGATTTATTCTTAACGGAAAAAACAACTAATTCTGTTTGTTGCAAATGCTTATAATTAACAACTATGGAAGCTGATAACCATAAAATAATAATAACACCTAATGCCATTAATTGCTTATAACCCTTAGTATAGATAAACAGAAAAAACGCTAGCAAAAACAGTATGCAACACACAACATCCACTTTTGAGAAAGCAATATAATCTAAATAACCATAGCTGGAGTTATCCGTTAATTGTGCTATCCAAAGCATAATGGCTGTAAATGAATTGATAATATATACGAGGACTGTTTTTAGAAAAGCGATTTTATAGCAACACAATAATAAAGCACTAGCTGCCATTAAACCAATACTAATAGGGATAATAATTAAATTAGAAAATGCAAACCAAATAGGAAATTGATGAAAAAAGTAAAGTGATATTGGCAATGTAAAAACCGTTGCAGCAACTGACATTAAAATAAGATTCCAAAACCACTGGATAATTGAATTAGTAAATACATACTGGCGATGAATAATCGGATATAAATACATTATGCCAAATACCGCAAAATAGCTAAGCAGGAAGCCTGCATCGGTTATTAAATAGGGATTAAACAACAATAATACAAAAGCCGAAACCAATAAGGTATTATAAGCATTACCTTGCTTATAAAATGTTTTTCCAACAATCACCAATGTCAACATTAAGGCTGCTCTCAAAACAGAAGGTGAAAATCCGGTAATAAAAACAAATAAAATGAGGCTTATTATTACCACCAAACATTTTGTTTTTTTGTACCGATCATGTTTATCAAAAAATAAAAAAATAGCAATAATTAATCCGTACAATAACCCCGTATGCATACCAGAAACAGAAAGAATATGTAGAGTACCTGAATGCGAAAAAATTTGCATGACGTCTTTATCGATTTCATCATCATAACCAACTAATAAGGCCGCACAAATAGAAAATGCTTTCTGAGATAAATGGCAACTTCTTAATATAAATACAACTTTTGCCTTTATAGCAGCTCCAAGTTGCATAAACGAGAAGGAGTTTGGCATATCCTTTAAAATACTTAATTGCTTTGGTTTGACATACACCACGTGGTATATGTTTTTGTTTTCTAAAAAAGTTTTGTAATTAAATTCATAAGGATTTTTAGGTTCATTTACATAACTGAATTTCGAATTTATAAAAACAGCATCGCCAATTTGCAAATTGATAGTTGAATCATTTTTTAAATAAACAATCGTATTACCAGTTACATAATTCCAATTTGAATTTGTTTCAATACATTTTAATTGAATTGAAAACTTTATAAATTTATCTGTCACAACGGGTAAATCGTCTATAATACCAATAATTCCTTGTTCTGAAGGCGTTACATGATTCGAATAATGATTGGAGTTATGTTTGGCTTGGTAGAAAAAACAACACTCACCTGCTAATAAAAATAAAAAAATATGGGTACTAAAAATATAAATCCATTTTTTGAAATTTGAATTTGATTTGAAATACTTTTGAAATAAATAAGTTGGAATTACTAATAGAGAAGAGCTAATAAATAGTAAGTGAAGATTATTAAACAAACCAAATTTCAAAACAAACATAATCCCTAAAATATAGGGCAGTAAAATTTTGAAAAAAGGAATAGTTTTAAAATTTAACACTTAGGCCTGTTTAAAATTTATATTTAAATAATCTGGTTAATAAACAATAAAAAAAAGTGAAACTAATTGAGTCTTAAACTATCATTAAATTTTCATTCCCATCATTAGAATATCATCTGTTTGCTCAAATGCTCCCTGCCATTCAGCAATTTCAGCACTTAATTTTTTATTTAGTACTTCAAGTGGTAAATGATTATTCATTAATAAAAATTGACGTAATCTTTGAGGATTATACTTTTTATTTTTTTCTCCACCAAACTGATCGGTGATGCCATCTGTAAACATAAATAATAAATCATCTTTTTTGATGTTTATTTTTTTACTTGGGATAACGGCATCTAAGTCAGCATAACCACCAATACTAACATTTTCTGAAGCCAAAGTTATTAATTCGTCATTAGATATAATATATAATGGTCTATTAGCATTAACATATTCGATAGTTGAATTTTTTTTATCGAAACATATAAGGGCAATATCCAAGCCATCATTTACTAGCTCGGTACTATTTTGATTTAAGCGCAAATTAATTTCTTTACGCAAGTACTCCAACATTTTTTCTGGATGATGATGATTGAGCTGGTCATCTATCGATTCATTTAATATACTACTTGAAATCAATGACATAAATGCTCCAGGCACACCGTGTCCTGTGCAATCAACAACTGCTACATACAAGCAATTATTAACTTCTTTTATCCAATAATAATCGCCACTTACTATATTTCGGGGTTTATAATAAATAAAATGCTCAGCAAAATATTTCTTTAAATTTTCAGCATTAGGTAATATAGTTTGCTGAATACGTTTCGCATATTTTATACTATCTGTAAGGTCTTTATTAATGCCTTGAATAAGGGTGCTTTGAAGCTCAATCTCGCGTTTTTTGTTTTCTATTTCCGATGTACGAGATTTAACTAATAATTCTAATTTTAATTTTTCGCGTTTTAATCTTTTTTCTCTACTCGTAATTAAATAATATAATAATGCTAAAATAATTAATACCAAAGCCACATAAAACCAAGTAGCTTTCCAAAATGGTGGCTTAATACTGAAATTGTATATAAACTCATTAGCATTTTCAAAGTCATTTCCTAATGAAGCTTTTATTACTAAACTATAATCACCTGATGGTAAATTACGATAGGTTATTTCGTTTGAGTTAAATAATATTATCCAATCTTTATCATATCCAATTAATTTATGCGCATAATTTATTTGCTTTTGCTCACCTATATTATCGGTATTTAAAACTAATTGTATGGAATTATGAGTATAATCTAATTGTAAATTTTTAGGTATTTTATACCAATTAAAAAAACCATCAAATTTTACATTTGTAAACTCACCCGTTTTAAATAAAGCTTCATCTGCCCAATCAATACTTTTATTTTCTATACGTATGGAATTAATAAAAATGTTTATCTTTTTTTTAGAAACCACATCGTCTTCTCCTCTTCTGCTTTTATATTGAGTTAATCCTTCTATCGAACCAATCCAAATATTTTGTTGATTATCAAAAACTGAAGCGTTCGGTTTATTATCATAGGATGCAAAACCATTAGATTTGTTCCAATTTTTGACTTCTTTAATTTTATTAAGATAACTGTCAAACGTAATTTCATTGATTCCATTATTAGTAATAAACCAAATAACATCCTTTTCAAATAAGATTGTGTTAATACAATTACTACTGATGCCTTTCTGCGTTGATATTTTTTCAAAAGAATTAGCTAAAGCATTTTCAAAATAGCGCACTTTCAATTTATTTTTTAATATGATTGCGCCAACATCTGAAGAACCTATCCACATATTGCCGTTCCAATCCATAGCCATAGTTTGACTGTTTTTAATTACGGCATATTCATTATTAACTTTTCCAGTTTTAGGATTTAAAATCCAAATACCCTCATTTGATGCAACCCATATATTATTCGCATCATCTTCTAAAATGCAAGAAACATTAAAGCTATTAAAATCAGTAATTGCAAATGATGTGATATTATAAGAGAAATCTTTATTAATAATGATTCGATCAATTCTGTTTTGTGATTGATAACCTACCCACATTGCTCCGTTTTTAGCTTTATAAATAAAGGATACAAAATTACTGACTAGACTATTTGTTTCTGATATCACTTTGGATACAAGCAATTCTTTTTTAGTGTTGTCTTTGCTAATAATACTAATTCCTCCGCCTGTAGTTCCTAGCCATATATTTCCGTAATTATCTTCAGCAATACTTTTTACTATTGACTCACTAATTCCTTGTTCCCAAAAACTCCGTGTAAACTTTGTGTTTTTAAATTGAAATGCTCCCCCACCATAAGTGCCAAGCCATAAAGAGCTATCTGAAGATCTATAAAGACTAATTACTTTTTCTTCATCTAAACCCAACTTTTGATTATAACTCAAAGAACTTTTGTCATTTAATAATACAAGTCCGTCGTTGAGAGTTCCAATCCAAGTGTTATTATTATTATCTACTTTAAAACATAAAGGATTATTCCCATAAAAACCTTGTGTATTATTTATCCAAAACAAATCGTTTTTTGAAAAATCAAGTTCATTCGTATTTTTATCTAATGGTATTTGAATGTAACCAAACCCATCAGAAGCTAAATACATATTACCTTCTGAATCAAGATATATATTTGAAAATCTATCTACTTTAATGGAACCAGTTACTGCAGAGTCTAAGCAGATATATCTTGCTTCAAAAATACCATCCGTTAGTCTTGTATCAAATTTTATTTGGGCTAAGCCATTTGACCAATCACTTAATAATAAATTATTTTGTTTATCAAACTCGATACTAGCAATAGTATTACCCCTTAATATATTATCACTATTAAAATTGACAACCCTAACTAGTTTTTTATTAATTGTAGTTGATGCAACAGAATTCTGAATCATCACCAATTTTGGGACTTTGGTTGAAATCGATAATTCTAAAAAAAACAATCCTTTTTTATTTGTTGATATCCATAAATTACCATCTGGATCAAACTCAGCATCTGTAGGGTTTTGTGAGGTAACGTTTGGTATAGCTATAGAGTCAAGCGTATATGAACTTTTTCCTATATCTAATAAGTAATATCCTTTTGTAGTAATAATATGTAAAACTTTTTCTCTTTCAAGAATTTTTTTAATATTACCATTTACTTTTTGAAACAAATCAACATGCTCAATTTTACTTCCGTTAAACATGCATAATCCTTTACGAGTTCCAATAAACAATTGCTCATTAGTATACAATAAGCTAGAAATATCATTTGAAGGAAGTCCATTGGACGTTGTATAATTTTCAAAGGTTTTACCATTAAATTTTGATAGACCATAATTTGTAGCTAACCATAAGTTACCATAATTATCTTGTTCTATTTGTTTAACGGTAGATTGGCACAAGCCATCCTTAACTGAAAATTTCTGCAGATTAATTTTTTGCCCAAAACTAGACAATGCGGTTAAGCATAGAAATGATATGATATATAAATATATATGCACGTTTATTAAAAGTATACAAGTATAACAAAAAAACTAAATAATTTAGGGGTTTTGCTAAAATAATGCTGTTAAGCCTGCATGTATTTTACCTGTTCTCAAATCGAAACTATTATTAAACTGCTTACCAATGCCATAACTTAAATTAAAAATACCAGCTTTTGTTTCAAAATTTATCCCTGCACCAAAACTCATAGGCCTATCAGTAATAAAAGTTGTTGAGCTTTTATTTTCATACCAGGCACCTTCGGCGAATAAAAAAATATTAGAATTCTTTTCAAACAAAAAACGATACTCTATAGTTGGTATAATATAAGACGAAGCATAAATGCTTTCCTCGTCAAAGCCTCTTAGCGTTCGCAAACCACCAATACGGTATAATTCATTTCTATAAATTGTATTACCAAATACACTTCCAAATTGCGATGATAATTTTAATACATGATTTTTTAGTAAATTAATATATCCTATAATAATACCCTCCGTTTGGTATTGAGATGTTACGAGTGCTAATGAAGAATAAGCAGCATCATTTATTTTGGGGTTTTTACGAATAATTCTGTTCCCTACAGATCCTTGAAAATTGACACTATACCCTTTATGAGGGTTAAATTTATAATCCATTTTTTCCAACACAACTGCTAACCCATATGATTTCGTGATTACATCTGCATAATCAGGCAAAACAGTAGCATTAGCTAAACCAGCAGTAGAAATTAAATTAGCATTACGTTGCTTATAAAATACTTTTAAATAATTTAGGCCATTAAAATAATAATGTAATCCAAACGCATTATTAATATCTATAAACGCACTATCTTTTTTATAAATTTTGATATTATAGTCGGCACCAACTGGCAATCCTAATATATAAGGATAAATTATTTGGGCTTTTAAATCTTGAGTTTCTGTTTGTAATCTTCGCCAATTAATATCAAAAGTTTCTCCACTTTTAAATATAGTACTTACTAATTTTATTTTTACATCTCCCGTAAACACCGTTTTTCCTTTATCACTAGGTAAGATACCAACGATCCCATCAAACTGCGACGCATTTTTTTTATCTAAGAACAAATACAATTTATTTTGCTTATCCGTTAAACGTAATACTGGTGGTGATTTTTCGGTAACAAAGGGTAATTGTTTTACTTTTCTAGATACACCAACAAAAGCTTCTTCATTATAAGGCATTCCATTTTTGATTCCTAAATAGCGTAATAAAAACTTTTGTTTTACATTGGCTGTGCCCTGTGTGATAAGACTATCCAACTTAACAAATACGTTTTTTTCAACTACCAATTTTGCTTTGACACTTTCAGATTCAAACTCCAAACTATCTAATTTAGCTGTAGTAAAAGGATATCCGTTATTTTCATAATGAATAATTATTTTTTCCATAAAGCGAGAAAGCTCATTATACTTAAACGGTCTATAGTTAAAAAAACGTTCATTATACCCTAATTTAGAAATAATGGCTGCGTCTTTTTGTTGATACGATAAGGAGATCCATTTATATTTTTTACCAATCGTAAGATAAGCAGTGTAAGAAAGTGAATCCTTACGAATACTATCTATACCAGCCGAAATGTATCCTTCATTAATCAATGATACATAAACTTTATTTAGTTCTTTTTCTAAGAATGCTTCATTAGCTACTATTTTTTTGTAACTTATTTTTTTAAAGATTGGCTGATTATCGGTATTGATAATCGTGAATTTATGCGCATGTTGAGCAAAACCAAACAGGCCTCCCATCATCATTAATAAAAGAAAATATGTATGTATTTTTATCAAAAAAGGTTTACTAAAATACAGTTTTTAAACGGCTAATTCATATGCACTAAAACGAAATAAACCAAAAATTAGTATTTGAGTTCATATATTATCTTTTTTCTAAAAAAATTGTATATTTAATGCTAGATTTATTTTTAAACCAATGAAAAAAATTATTTCAATAATTAGCCTTTGTCTATTTTCCTTGAATTCACAGGCACAAATATCTATCAGTAACAGCAGTATGCCACTATCGGGAGATACCATTCGCTACAGCACTGCGCCTGTTAACTCAATAGGAAACTACACTGTAACAGGCACTAATTATGTTTGGGATTTTAGCATGCTTATTCCTAATGGACAAAAACTCAGAGAATTTAAACCATCATTTTCAACGCCATATGGGTTTTTCTTTTTTCCACCTAAATTTGGTGAACTCGCAACGGATACCGTTAAACTACCCGCTGCTGTCCCTGGTATTCCAAACATTACTGATATTTATAATTTTTACAAAAAAACAGCACTTATATTTGCAACAGAAGGTACTGGCATCAAATTAAGTGGCATTCCTGTTCCAAATTTTTACACAGATGAAGATGAATTGTATAATTTCCCTTTAAACTTTGCGGATAGAGATTCCACAACATTTAAATTCTCAACCGTTACTAGTACGTTAATTCCATTCGTTTACAAAAAACAAGGTTACCGCATTACAGAAGCTGATGGCTGGGGAAGCATTACTACTCCTTATGGAACGGCTAATTGCTTGAGAATTATTACTACTCAATATTCGATGGATACTTTAAAAGGCTCGTTAACTGTGGGAACTTTTACCGTTCCTTTAAATGTTGGTTTTCCTAATTACCAACGCAGTTATCAATGGCTTACAACCACAGAAAAAATACCTTATTTAGAAGTTTCTGGGAATTTATCTGGCACTAATTTTACACCAACTCAAGTGAAATACCGTGATCATATTCAATCTTTTGTTGGTATTCAGGAACAAGAAACGGCTTTGGCTTTATCTGTATTCCCAAATCCTACTGATGGTCAATTAGTGATAATTACTTCTCAATATGGCTCTGCTATCACTGCAGAAATAGCTGATTTACAAGGAAAAGTCGTATTATCACAAACATTGTCTCAAAACTTAAGTATTGCCAATCAACACACTATTAATATTTCGGAATTAGCTAAAGGTTTTTATGTTTTGAATTTATCGACATCTTCTTCTAAACAATCCCTAAAAATTTCAGTGCAATAGTTTTTAATTAATCAATAAAACAATTATTTTTACCCAAAAAAATTTAAACCTATTATTTATGAGTTCTCATCACGATCACCACGACCAACATTCTGAAGAAGCAAAGCCAGTTGCGTTTCGTACGCCAATGATTTTAGGACTTGTAACCTTATTAGCTATTGTATTATTAGTTAGCACTTGCGATAAAAAGCATGAGTGCTGCGAAGATAAAGCTAAATGCGAAGGTCATGCTAAAGAACATGGTGGAACTATAGAAGAACATGGTGATAAAGACGCAATAGAAAAAATGGAAGAAACTGTTCCTGTTGTAACTGATACTATTGCTAAAGCAGATACAGCTAAAGTTGTTGAACACACTCCTGAACACGCAGCACACTAATTTATTCTTTACATTAATGCATTTATTAAAAAAAGGCTCTGTAAGTGCATTACAGAGCCTTTTTCATGTTGTTCCTTTTTAGCGAACTTATCTTTCTATCTTTTTCCATAGATGAAAAAGAAACAGTCACGCTTTTGCATGACAAGTCAAAAATATGCTACACACTTGTTCTATTCATCATTTTATTAAAATATAATCTATATTTTAGTGGAGTAACGTTTTATAATCTAATGCATACATTGGTAATGGTGCGGTAGCTGTGGACGAACGGTGTGAACTACAATTTTTTCGGTGGAATTGCGAAGAATTTTGTGGGAGAAAAGAATTGGAGTTGGCGTTCGTTCTTGTCACGCCAAGGCGTGATTGTTTCATTTGGTCAAGCAAAAGAAAAAAGAAAGAAAATAAATAAGATATTCTACTGTGTCTTATATCGACTAATCCTCCATAATAAATTTCGTTTCAAGACGCAAATGGCAGTGATGATACCTGAAAACAAGGCTGAACTCACACCTACGCATAACACATCTTGCCCTGTAATATAAAGGTTTTTATAACTTGTTCTTGGGCGCAATAATTTCAAACGGAAACGCTCAGGGGTATGTTCCAATCCGTAAATCTCACCTTTGTTATAATTACTGAAATGCCTTGTAGATAATGGCGTTGAAAGTTCGCATATTTCAATATGACCTTTTATTTGTGGCAAGATGGTGTATAGTTTTTCGAGAAAGGAATTTTTCAATGCTTCTTTTTTTGCATCATATTCATCGCCCCGCTTTCCCCATTGGGTATTTTCCCATTCCTGCAACCACTCATAAGGATAAGATCCTATCACTTGTATCGACGCCGTTCCGGGGTGTTTCAATTGCCAAGCAGAATCCTTTGCAGATGGAAATGATATATAAAATACTGGAGATGCACTATCCTTTGTTTTCACATGATAATCATTTGCAGCATCCAGATCATAATTTTCGTAATGCCAAATATTATGTTTAGGCAATTGCAAAGTTTCATCGGAAGCATTCAAGCCCACGTATATACAGGCATGCGACACCGACGGCTTGATGTTATTTAATTCAACAAGCTTTTCCGATTGAGAAACCGCAGCAGGTATTAATTTATTGAAGGTATTATGAGCACCCGCATTACTAATGATGTTCTTTGCAAATAGCTTATCACCATTTTGCATTTCTACACCAATAGCTCTATTGTTTTCAATGAGTATCTGCTTCACCTCAGCCTTAATGGCAAGGATTCCTTTATGACTCTCAATTACATCAGTAATGTATTTATGAATGCTCGCAGCTCCTCCAACAGGATAATTTCCACCATCTAAAAAATGAGCAATGATAATGGCATGTGCCCCAAAACTACTTTTCTTAGGCGTGAGTCCGTAATTACCGCACTGAGCACACAATACACCGATGAGTTTTTTGTTTGAAGTTAATGACGATAAAACCTCGTAAGTAGTTTGATTGGAGTACTCATAGAACTTCCTTTGTAATTTATGCCCTACTAAGTTGCTCAACCAATCGGGCATGGTTTTTTCTGCAAAATATGAACCTGCATCCGCGCTCACCTTATCGATGAGTTTATAATACGCTCTGATGGCAGTTTCTTCTTCTGGAAAATAAGCAATCATTTGTTTGATCTGAGGCTCTTTTCCTTTCATAAAATTATATACCTCGCCCTCGATGATAATTTGATCATAGATCTCTCCCATATCGTCCCACTGCAAGTTTCCATTGGTCACATAATCAAAGGCCTTGCGCATGGTGGAGTTTTTAATGCTGACCTGCCCCACATAATGCACGCCCACATCCCACTCCATTTTTTTGCGTTTGAAAGTATGAGTGAAGCCTCCTATCACATAATGCTTTTCGAGCACCAATACTTTTTTGCCCGCCTTAGCCATACATACAGCCGTTGTTAAACCACCCAGACCTGAGCCTATGATAATCGCATCGTAATGCGCTTTCGTTAAATCGGAAGTATATAAGTTTTTCAAAAGACCGTTGATTTTTTATAAATGTAGGATAATTTTTAAAAGAATAAAACAGCGATATTAACTCTATTACATTTCTAAAAAACCACTTTTCTTTCGCATTAAAAAACGGATGCGGAAATACAATACAATTGATACAAAAGCCAAACTTAAGCTTAGTGCAAACCACACACCATATACCTTATAACCCATTGGAAAGGCAAATAAATAGGCTAAAGGCAAAGCAATGATCCAGTAACCTATAAATGCAACATACGACGAAAATTTATAATCTTCAATGCCACGCAACACACCAACTGCCACTACCTGTGTGCCGTCAAACAACTGAAACAGGGCAGCAAATAATAATAAGCGAGAGGTAATTAAAATAATTTCGGTATCCGCACTAAAAATTTGTGGTAAGAGGGTATTGAATAGCATATACAAAACCGTCATGGTTCCCATCACATAAATAGCCAATTTATAAGATGTTTTAATGGCCAATTTTAAATTGTGTAAATCATCCTGTGCATAATAATTACCTACTCTTATAGTAGAGGCACTACCAATGCCACTGGCAAACATATAGGTAAAAGCCGCCAAGTTTAAAGCGATGCCATGCGCATCTAATTGTTCTTTTCCAAACACACCGGCCATTAATCCTGCAATGGCAAAAGCGGTTACTTCAAAAGTAAATTGTAAAGCTGATGCCAATCCATCTTTGAAGAGTCCCAAAAAATGAAGAGCATTGATCTTCGCTTCTTTATAATAGATAGCAAAGGAGTTTACTGTTTTGTTGTTGAATACAAATATCAAAAACCCAACGCCCATAAATACACGCGATATAAAGGTAGCCCAACAAGAGCCCATATAGCCTAACTCTGGCAAACCAAATTTACCATAAATTAAACTGTAGTTGAGGATGATATTTAACACATTACCACCCACACTAAAATACATGGCTGCTTTTGTATTGCTTAATCCTTCTGTGTATTGCTTACATACAAAAAATAAGGCTACCGGAATGATAGAAAAAATAAGCACATCAAAAAACGGAATAGCCAAGGAGACCACATCTTGAGGTTGTTGCATGAAATTTAATAAGGGTGATGAAAAAAATAATGCGACAAATATTAGCACTGCTACTAATATATTAATCAACAAGCTATTTTTAAATAAGGAAGCTTTTTCTTTTTCATTTCCATTAACATGAGCATCAGTAATGGCAGGAGTTAAAACATAACTCATCCCAATACTAAACACCAACAAGATCACAAATAAATTATTAGATAAAATACCAGCAGCCTGTTCTGTTTTACCTAGCTTTCCTAAAAAAATATTATCCACCATCCCCGTAATGATATGCCCAATTTGAGTCATGACTAAGGGTATAGAAAGAAACACCGTTTCCTTAAGGTGATTATGTTTACTAGTTGTTTTCAAATGAAGCGTAAAGCTACATTATTTTTTTACTGCGCGATGATTCTTTACTCTTCATTTTTTGTTAATTTTAGCGCGATATATTACAACATACCTTATGAGCACATTCATCAATACCCTAGCTTTTGCTAAGCAATTAGATTCTCAAGATGCCTTACAAGCTTACCGTCAAAAATTTCATATTCCTCAACACAATGGTTCTGATATGATTTATTTTACTGGTAACTCCTTAGGCCTTCAACCAAAAACCACGAAGGCTTATTTAGATCAGGAATTGTTGGATTGGGCAACCTATGGTGTGGAAGGCCATTTTTTAGCTAAGAACCCCTGGGTATCTTACCACGAAATTTTAACGGATAAAACCGCTAAGATTGTTGGCGCTAAGTCATCAGAAGTAGTGATGATGAATCAGTTAACGGTGAATTTACATTTG
The DNA here is from genome assembly GCA_903834765.1 of uncultured Bacteroidota bacterium. GTDB lineage: Bacteria > Bacteroidota > Bacteroidia > B-17B0 > Aurantibacillaceae > UBA4416. Next base: position 293,399 of record CAILKE010000004.1, on the reverse strand, counting down.
TTGATGGTGTCTTTTTACAGACCAACCAAACAGCGTTATAAAATTTTATGCGAAGCGAAAGCCTTTCCTAGTGATCAATATGCGTTACAATCACAGGTTAAATTTCACGGCTTTAGCCTTGACGATGCCATCATTGAAATAGCACCAAGAGAAGGCGAATACGAAGTAAAACACGAAGATATATACAAAGCCATTGAAGCCAATAAAGACAGTCTTGCTCTTATTATGATTGGTGGTGTTAATTATTTCAGCGGACAAGTATTCGATATGAAAGCCATTACAGAAGCAGGCCACAAAGCAGGCGCTATAGTAGGCTTTGATCTAGCGCATGCTGCTGGGAATTTAAAATTGGAATTACACGATTGGAATTTAGATTTTGCAGCCTGGTGCAGCTATAAGTATTTGAATGCCGGGCCAGGAAGCGTGGCTGGTGCCTTTGTTCATGAGAAACACCACGAGAACACAGATCTACCTTTATTTGCAGGTTGGTGGGGACATGATAAAGCGGAACGCTTCAAAATGGCTAAAGAATTTAATCCAATTAAAAGCGTGGAGCGCTGGCAAATGAGTAATGCCCCTATCTTATCCATGGCTGCTTACAAAGCATCATTGGATATGTTTGATGAAGTTGGTATGGACGCTTTAAATAAAAAAAGCAAGGAACTAACAGCTTATTTAGAATTTGTTGTGGAAGAAATCAACAAACAAAAAAACAATTGTCTTGAAATCATTACACCTAAAGAAAACAGGGGCTGCCAATTAAGTATCGTTGCTCACGGACAAGGAAAAGCATTATTTAATAAATTAATGGAAAATGGCGTTATTCCTGATTGGAGAGAGCCTAACGTAATTCGCTGTGCGCCAGTGCCGATGTATAACTCCTTTGAAGACGTGTACCGTTTCGGTGAGATTTTATTGAAGTTACTTTAAGGATTCTTTTTTTAACGCAGAGTAATAGAGAGAAAAAGATTACACGGAGTTATTTTTAATAACCATTCTGTGAACTCACAAAACTTTATACCTCTGCATTAAGTATAGAAAAGCCGAACACGGAGAGCTCAGAGTAAAGAGAGTGCCACAGAGTTTATTATTAAATCTTCTCAAACCTCTTCTGTGAACTCTTAAAACTCCAAACCTCTGTGTTAATTTACTTTTTTTGAATCAAAAAATTATGATACTCTGTATCTTTTTCCCCACCTCAACATTATACTAACACAAATCTGTTTAAAACATCACTTATGATTTAAATTATACACTCTATTCTAACCTAATTTCGTGTAATTAAAATCTAAGTCTTATGTTATCATTCATTCTTCAAATTACCAATACGGTTGCAACCACTGTAGCAGAAACTGTAGCTGCTCAACCCGCTGTAACAGGCATACAAACAGTGGCTGATTTGCCACCAACAGAAATATCCCTGTTTGAAATGATCTCCAAAGGTGGTATCATTATGATTCCCTTGGCTATCCTATTGGTGTTGGCTATTTACATCATGGTAGAAAGAGTCTTAATTATTTCAAAGGCATCTAAGAAAAATGCTACCTTATTACCTAGTATTAAGGACATGATCAATAATGGTAATTTAGCCAATGCACGTGCTCTTTGCAAAAGCGTTAATACACCCGAATCAATAATGCTAGAGCAAGGCATCTCTCGCATAGGCCAAAATATGACTGAAATCAGAGAAGCGATGGACAAATCGGCTAATGCAGAATTAACGCACCTCGAAAAAAACTTAAGTGTTTTAAATGTCACAGGACGTATTGCCCCGATGTTTGGATTTATTGGAACTATTATAGGCGTTATTCATATTTTTTACCGTATAAAATTAGCGGGAACTGTTGATATTGAAACGGTATCTGATGGTTTGTATCAAAAAATGATTAGCTCAGGTGGAGGTTTAGTTGTAGGTGTAATTGCCTTTGTTGGTTTTCAATGGCTTTCGACTCGCGTTGATAAATTAGCTCATCGTATGGAAGAATCACAAATTGCATTTTTAGATATTTTAAACGAACCTTCAAAATAAAAGTTTTTGGTTTTCGGTTGTTAGTTTTTTGATAAGGCTAATAACAAATGAGTTAATCTCAAACAACCATTAACAAACAACCAATAACAAATAAAAAATGGCACGACTACGCAAAAGAGGACACAGAGAAGCCGAGGTAAGTACCGATTCGCTTAGCGACATTATGTTTTTTTTAATGTTGTTCTTCCTGATATTATCCACAATGGTAAGTCCTAATGCCATGAAGGTAAATTTACCAAGCTCCGCTAATAAGCGTCAAATAGACAGCAAAGACCCTATTCACTTAGCCGTTACCAAGGATCATAAATATTATATCGATAGCAAAGAAGTTCCTTACTCCGATTTAGAAGCAGCACTTGTCGCTAAAATCAACGGGCGAGCAGAGCCTACCGTTGTTATTCACGTAGATAAAGATTTATTATATCAGGATTTTATTGATGTGATGCAGCTAGGTGATCGCTTAAAATGTAAGATGATTGCTGCAACACAACCTTCAAACGGCAAATAAACATGCAGCTTACACACGCAGAAGAAAATAAAAACAGATTGATATCCTTAGCAATTTCCTTGGGTGTTTTAGGGTTATTGCTTTTGTTTCTATTCTTATTCATCATTCCTATTCCTAATCCCTTATTCCCTGAAAGCACCACTCCTGGTGGTGGAGGTGGAACTGAAATAAATTTTGGAACATACAACGAAGGTACAGGAAATGTTGAAGGAAATGGGATTGGGAATGCCACATCTGTAGTTGAAAACACTGAAGCAACACCTCCACCAACTCTTGATGCAAATAGCGAAAACATTGTTACCAGCGAAACAGGTGAAGACGTAAACATCACAAAAACAAATCCCAAAATAGAAAATAACACAACTATTATAACGCCTACTAAGCCTAAAGTGGAAGTAAAACCAAAAACTGCTGCTGAATTATTGAAAGAAAAATTCTTAAAAAATCAAGGTAAAAACGGTGGAGGTGATGGAGAAAGCGGGCATGCTGGAAATGATGGTAGTCCTAACGGAAACCCTAATACACATGGTACTGGTGGAACAGGTGGTGGTGATGGAGGAGGAGATGGTCCTGATAAAGGTCCTGGAAATGGACATGGTCCTGGCGGCGTTGGCTTTAGTTTAGCAGGGCGTAGCATGGTAAAACCGCCATCTTTACCTAAAAACATTACCGAAGAAGGAAAGGTTGTTGTAGAAATAGTCGTTGATAAAAACGGAAATGTTATTCGCGCAGAAGCCAACGGTAGAGGTACAAATACCAATAGCTCTAATTTAAAAACCATTGCACGCCAAGCAGCATTTGCTACCAAATTTAATGTGAGTGGCGCTGAGGGCGAGCAAAAAGGAACGTTAACGATGGTTTTTAGTTTTTAATGGTTAAGGTTGTTTGAAAAAAGTTTTTAGTTTTTTGAAAAACTCAAACAACAAATAACATCTATCAAACAACAAATAAAAAAATGACCTATCCACAAACCTTAGATTACTTATTTTCTAAACTCCCTATGTATCAGCGCATAGGACAAGCAGCTTATATAGCGGATCTAAATAATACAATAGCGATTTGTAAAGCATTAGGTAATCCCGAAAAAAAAATAAAATGCATTCACGTAGCAGGTACTAATGGCAAAGGTTCATCTTCACATATGTTAGCCGCTATTTTACAACAAGCAGGCTATAAAACAGGATTATATACATCTCCACATTTAGTCGATTTCAGAGAGCGAATCAAAATCAATGGCAAAATGATTTCGAAACAAGAAGTTGTAACATTTGTAGAAGATTATCAATCGAAATTTGAAGCCATAGAGCCTTCATTTTTTGAATGGACTGTTGGATTAGCCTTTCATTATTTTGCACAACAAGAAGTAGATGTTGCTATTATCGAGGTGGGACTTGGTGGTCGATTAGATTCTACTAACGTGATTACTCCTGTGTGTAGCCTTATTACAAACATTGGCTTAGATCATATAAATTTATTAGGTGACACTATTCAAAAAATTGCAGCAGAAAAAGCAGGCATCATCAAAGCTCGTATTCCAGTAACTGTAAGTCAAACACAAATAGAATGCTTGACTGTCTTCGGCAACAGAGCAAGAGAATTAAAAGCGTCATTAGAATTTGCCGATAAAAATTATAAAATAAATTCCTATAGTTACGAAAACGACTTATTACAAATTGATATCCTTCACAAAAAAACAAACACAACTCACCATTACGCATTAGATCTTTTAGGATCCTATCAATTGAAAAATTTACCTGGTGTATTAAACACTGTCGAAATTTTAAAAGAAAAAGGGTATATCATTCAAGAACACGCCATTGTTAATGCCTTAAAACAGGTGCAAAAATTAACAGGTCTGCAAGGCAGATGGCAAACCCTCTCTCAAAAACCTTTAGTCATAGCTGATACAGGTCATAACGAAGATGGTGTTAAAGAAGTGCTTCAAAACCTAAAAAGATATACCTATAAAAAATTACATGTTGTTTTAGGGATGGTAAATGATAAAGACCTCACTAAAATATTAAAACTCTTACCAAAAGATGCAGAGTACTATTTTTGTAAAGCATCTATCCCTAGAGCCTTAGATGAAAAAGAATTGAGCATACAAGCAGCTAAAGTTGGATTGAAAGGAAAAACTTTTAAAACTGTACCTGAAGCTTTAGAAAAGGCTAAAAAACTAGCCAAAGCGGGCGACTTAATTTTTATAGGCGGCAGTACCTTTACGGTTGCTGATGTGTTGTAGAAGAAAAAGCATTAGCATTTTAATCGTTTTGATTTCAATCTATTTTAGTCTTTTGATGAAAATCATAATTGCTACAATTCATAGCAGTAGTGCATTTTATAATTACGTATTTTTACACTGATGATGAATGATAATTTAGACGCTAATAACGACAAGTTAAACAACACCGATAAGGACTATGAAAAAGCCTTACGTCCCATTGAATTCAATGATTTCAGTGGACAAGCATCTGTGGTGGATAATTTATTAGTGTTTGTACAAGCTGCTAAAAAACGAGAAGAGGCCCTTGATCATGTATTATTACATGGCCCTCCAGGTTTAGGAAAAACCACATTAGCTCATATTATCTCTAATGATTTAGGGGTTAATTTAAGAGTCACTAGTGGCCCCGTTCTTGATAAACCAGGCGATCTGGCAGGCTTACTAACTAACCTTGAGCCGTTTGATGTTTTATTTATTGATGAAATCCATCGCCTAAGTCCTATCGTAGAAGAGTATTTATATTCTGCTATGGAAGATTATAAAATTGATATCATGATTGATAGCGGCCCAAACGCTCGCACGGTTCAAATTAAATTAAATCCATTCACTCTTGTTGGCGCAACCACTCGCAGTGGCTTATTAACAGCACCTTTACGAGCACGTTTCGGAATTACCTCTCGCTTAAATTATTACGATAGTAAAGTTTTAACTGGTATCGTGCAACGTAGCTCTGATATATTGGGTGTAGAAATTGCGGATGAAGCCGCATACGAAATAGCGCGCAGAAGCCGCGGAACGCCGCGGATTGCGAATGCATTACTAAGACGCGTAAGAGATTTTGCCCAAATAAAAGGCGATGGAACTATTACTATTGATATTGCTACTTATGGTTTAAAAGCTTTAAACGTTGATAAAAATGGCTTGGACGAAATGGATATTCGTATACTTTCCGCTATTATCGAAAAATTTAAAGGAGGCCCTGTTGGCATTACTACTATTAGCACTGCTGTAGGAGAAGAATCTGGCACTATAGAAGAAGTTTACGAACCTTTTTTAATACAAGAAGGCTACTTAGCTCGTACACCAAGAGGTAGGGAAGCTACTGAAAAAGCATATAAACACCTTGGCAAATCCTTCAAAGGAAGATTGGGTGGTTTATTCGAGGATTAATATGATAGTCTTATTATTTTTTATTCTCTTTTGTTCGAAATTTTTTATTGTAAACAAAAGGAATACCTAACTCCAGTTCAGGTTCTTTTTGCTCAAATTCTATTGGCAAGTTATGATGATCGGCATAATAAATTTTCAATAAAATAACAAAGTAAGAAATTAGTAAGGGACCAAAAATTAAACCTGTTACTCCTAAATATTCTAATCCTAAAATAATACCCAAGACAGTTATTACAGGATGCACATCTGCCATTTTTTTTGCCAACACAAAACGAATCACGTTATCCATACTTCCCATCACTATGGCACTCCACGCTAAAACTAACACACCTTGCCATGTATGACCAAAGGCAAATAAATAAATACAAACTGGCACCCAGATAATACCGGTTCCCACAATAGGAATAACGGAAGCAAAACCCGTTAATATAGCCCAAAAGCCTGATTGTGGAACTCCTGCTATATAATATACTACGAATGCAAATGCTCCTTGAACTAAAGCAATTAATGGAATTCCAACAGCATTACTAAACGTATGTGATTTTAATTCATCGCCAAATATCTTAATATTTTCCTCTCTAAACGGCAGTGTCTTTAAAAGAGAAGCCTCCATTCGATTAAAATTAATCAACATAAAATACAAAAAGAAATAAAGCATCACAATAGAAGAAACAAAATTAAATCCTTCACTTATAGCGCCAGACAATACCTTAGCACTCGTTGATCTTATTTCTTCCATATTTTTTGGATTTAAAACTTCAATACCAAAATCTTGTTGAAAGGTAGAATCCATTTGATGCAAGTATGGCATAAAAGCAGCCTGATTAGATGCTATTGGCACTACTTTATTATATACCATAGTCACAAAAAATGTAATTGGTAATAGAATAATAAAAAACGAAATAATCATGATTAAAATGGCAGCCCAACTTTTTTTCCATTTTTTTTCGTGAACCAACTTGTTCATCCACCCTTTAAATAATACGTAAAAAATAACACTCCCTAAAAATGCCGTAAAATATTCTCTCAACGAAAACGCTAACATTAAACCAAATAAAATGATGAATACTAAAAAAATATTTTTGTTTGGATTATGATTAGACAATGGATTCATGATATAAATCACTAAGGTATTTAGATTAGAAATTTTTAGTAAATTAGTATAAATATTTAAGAACACAAAATAATGAGCGAAAAAACAAAAATAATTGGCGCATTAGTATTAGGTGCTATAGCAGGTGTTGCTATTGTTAAACTATTGGAATCTGAAAAAGGTAAAGAGTTTGTGGAAAGTGCTAAAGAAAAAGCAAAAGCAACAGCTGATAATATCAAATCCAAAATCAATCAACTAGAAAATGAGCTAACAGAATTATTGCAAATGCAACAAGAGTTTAATTCGAATGATAAAGCTTAATTATTTTTAAACGATACGAAATGGAAGATAACAGCAATACTTATTTTGAAGAAACATTCGAATTAGTAAAAAAATATACAGATGATCGTATATTATTATTAAAGATTCAATCGGCAAAAAAAACCGCCAAAATCACTAGTAAGATTGTTTATATTTTTGTGGCATCCATCATATTATTTTTTGTGTTTCTGTTTTTTGGCTTCACGTTAGCCTATTTTTTTGCTGAAAGACTAAACAGCACATTTTATGGTTTTGCTTTAGTAGCAGGTATTTCCGTATTTATTTTATTATTATTCATAGCCTTGTACAAAATTTATTTTTCAGGCAAAGTGATGAATATGATTACTCATGTATTTTTCGAAAACGATCCTAATAATTTTGATGAAGATGATGAATAACAATTACAATATCGTTTCTTATGCTGATTTAGAACGCGAAGAAATTCGTGTTAAAAAGCGCATCAAAAAACAGGAAGAATTAATCAAGATACAACTTCAAACATTACCTGAAGAGATTGTTACAACTGGTGTTACTAAAATTGTTTCCGGCATTTTAAATGGCAGTTTGTTTAAGTCTGCATTTTCAATCATCAAAACGGTTGGCTCTGTTTTTTCAGAAATAAAAGGCGAAAAATCAAATTCAGGTGGATTGATGAATATGATAAAGAACCTTATTAAAGATAAGTTATCAGACTAAATTTGTCTAATTAATAATTGAAGTCCCAAAAACATACACAACTCATTAAAACAGAAGCGAAGCGTTTAGGCTTTGATTTTTGTGGTATTTCTAAAGCAGGGTTTTTAGAGGAAGAAGCGACTCATTTGGAAAAATGGCTAAAAGCCTCTATGCATGGTCAAATGCAGTATATGGAGAATTATTTTGATAAACGCCTTGATCCGACACTCTTAGTAGAAGGCGCTAAATCAGTTGTATCATTACTATTTAATTATTATCCAGAGCAAACTCAAAATCCTGATGCGCCAAAGATTTCAAAGTATGCTTATGGTAATGATTACCACGAAATCATCAAAGAAAAATTAAAAGAATTTGTTTATACACTCAAAGAACAAATTGGCGATATCAATGGAAGAGTGTTTGTAGATAGCGCACCAGTATTGGATAAAGCATGGGCAAAAAAAAGTGGCTTAGGCTGGATTGGTAAAAATACTAATCTCATTAATAAACAACAGGGTTCTTTTTTTTTCATCGCTGAACTCATTTTGGATATTGATTTAGATTATGACGGACCTATAAAAGATTATTGTGGCACTTGCACAAAATGCATAGATGCTTGTCCTACTGAAGCTATAGTAGCTCCTTACATTGTTGATGGCAGTAAATGTATTAGTTATTTAACCATCGAATTAAAAGAAGCGATTCCTTCCGAATTTAAACACAAAATGGACAACTGGGCTTTTGGTTGTGATGTATGCCAAGATGTTTGCCCTTGGAATAGCTTTAGTCAAGAGCATCAAGAGCCGCAATTAAAAAACACGAATGGCTTAATTGATTTTTCTAAAGACGAGTGGTATGAGTTAAGTGAAGAGTTATTTAATTCCGTCTTTAAACACAGTGCCATCAAACGCACTAAATACAAGGGATTGAAACGTAACTTAGAATTTTTGAAATAACATAAAACTACCTCTTCTCATCCTTCCACCTGTAATAGCAATCCATTACACGGTAATACAAATCATAACCATCGTGATTGATGATGTAATCATTGCTTAGATAGTAGCAATATTTTCTGAATTTATCGAAATCAATTTTATCGTCACCTGTTAATTTGCGCAACACTTCAGGATTAAATTTTTTGGCAACTTCTTCCTGTATAAAAATATCTTCAAATATTTTCGCCAGCTTACGTTGTTCTCTTCCTTTCTGACTAAATTGCATATATAAAGCTGAAATAGGACTTTCCATTGCATTGATTACTGATGTTTTAGATCCCTGGATCACACGCTTCATATAATCTTTTTCGTAAGGTTTCAATTTAAAATCACTAACAATCACCTGATTTAATTTATAAGCCGTTTCAATCATCACAACTTTACTTTCTTTATAACCACCTCTGTATAGCTTATTGGCAGGAAGTTTTAGACGCACATAACCAATGAATGAAAAAATGATAGAATCCTTATCAGATGCTTGAATAGTAAAATGTCCATTACCATCACTCATTTGCCCTAAACCTGTTTGGCTATTAATTACATATACAAAAGGCATTGGTGTAATACTATCAGGTTCCGTTACAACACCTTTGATAGTCATTTGACTAAATGCTTGAAATCCGCACCAACAGAATAAAATAGCAATTATAAAAAAATGTTTCTTCAAAAAAATAATTTCAAAATTTAAACACAGAGTCAATGAGTTTTTTTGAGAACACTGAGTTTTTAGTTTAAATAAAATTCTCTCCTTAAACTCTGTGCACTCAACTATTCTGTGTTAAAACTAGTTGTATGTTTCAAATATAAAGACTTATTCACAGTTAGTTAATAATTTAACCTTTTTTATAGCGATTAATGGTGTAAATTAGAACTCTAATTAATATGGATAATTTCATTGTATCAGCTCGCAAGTATCGCCCACAACACTTTAATACAGTTGTTGGTCAGAAGCATATTACTGATACGTTAAAACAAGCCATTAAAAATAATAAAATTGCACAGGCTTATTTGTTTTGTGGTCCGCGTGGTGTAGGTAAAACAACCTGTGCGCGTATATTCGCTAAAACAATTAACTGCACCAATTTGTCTGCTGATGGAGAAGCTTGTGATACTTGCGAATCTTGCTTATCATTTAATTCAGGAGCATCCTTAAATGTTTATGAATTAGATGCTGCGTCTAACAACTCTGTAGAAGATATTCGTAACTTAGTAGATCAAGTTCGTTATGCGCCGCAGTTAGGCGATTATAAAGTATATGTGATAGATGAGGTACATATGTTATCGGCAAACGCATTTAACGCATTTTTAAAAACATTAGAAGAACCGCCTAAACATGCTAAGTTTATTTTAGCAACTACCGAGAAACACAAAATCATTCCAACTATTTTATCACGTTGCCAAGTATTTAGCTTCAACCGTATTAAAGCAGAAGATATTTCCGAACAACTAGTACATATTGCTAATAGCGAAGGCATTACCTTTGATCTAGAAGCCTTAAGAGTAATCGCACAAAAAGCAGACGGTGGTTTACGTGATGCCTGTTCTATTTTTGATCAGATGGTAACTTTTACTGGTAACCATTTAACCTATAAATCGGTTGTAGAAAACTTACACGTACTCGATTATGACTATTTTTTCAAATTGACGGATGCTGCCATTAATGGGCGTTTACCGGAAGTAATGGTAACCTTTGACGATATTTTAAAAAAAGGATTTGATGGTCATAATTTCATTATTGGATTTGGTGAGCACTTACGTAATTTATTGGTAAGTAAAGATCAATTTACCGTTCAGCTATTAGAAGTAAGTGAGCAACTTAAAAAACGTTTTGCAGAACAAGCTCAATTATGCCCTACGACATTTTTATTAAAATCGTTGGCCATAATTAATAAATGCGACATTCACTATAAAGCTGCTAAAAATCAGCGATTGCAGGTCGAAATGGCCTTAATGCAAATAACTTATTTAAATGCCGCACCGCAAGATGCGGAAAAAAAAAAAGATGAGTTAGGAACAAACTTCCAAATTTCATCCGAACAACAAACCTCCCCTCAAGCAGTTCCTGTTACCAAATTTTCGGCTATACCTGTTGTGCAAACCAGCGACAAGCCTTTAGTTGGCTTTAACGACTTAAAAATAAAATCACAATTTTTATTACAAAATAATCCTCAAACAGTTCAGCCTATCATTGAACAAACAACTGTTGCAACAGAAGCAAGTAATATAACAAGTGCTGAAGATGTACCATTAACTAGTGAAAGAGCACAACATGCTGTTAGAAGTTTTGCTGAAGAAAAAAGTAAAACAGGAAATAAGCAACTGTATGCCACGCTTACTTCCAGTAAGATCAGCCTAACAGACACGACTATTACAATTGAAATCAATAATGAAGTTCAAAAAGAATTGCTAAGCAACATCAAGCAAGACTTATTAGATGAACTAAGAAACTTACTGAGTAACAAACAAACCTTATTAAACATCATTGTATCGGAAATAGCAGGCGAAGTAAAAGCCTATAAGCCTGATGATAAATTTAAAATGATGGCAGAAAAAAATCCTGCATTATTAGAACTCAAACGACGTTTTGATTTGAATGTGGAGTATTAATATTAGAATCAATGCGCTGGATTCATAGCCCAACTATTTCAACCATACATGGCTTTTCAAGAAGGTTTGGTGGTGTATCTCCAAAACCTTTCGATAGCCTCAATTTAGGAGGTATTGACGATCTACCCGAAAACATTGCCGAAAACAGAAAACGAGCATTGTTAGAATTACAAATTGATTTCGAGCATGTTTCTTATTTAGATCAAATTCATAGTAACATTGTTTGTCAAGCCTCTGCTGGTAAGCAAACTGGGGATGCCCTCGTTACCAATAAAAAGAACATTTGTTTGGCTGTTGGTGCTGCCGATTGCTACCCTATTTTATTTCATGACTCCAAGAATAATGTAATAGGTGCAGCACATTGTGGTTGGAAAGGCACCTTAGCCCGCATTGTTACTAATACAATTAACGAAATGGTTTTGTTAGGTGCTGAAACGTCACAAATTAAAGTAGCCATAGGGCAAGGCATTAGTGCCAAAAACTACGAAGTAAGCGCAGATATTATTGATCTATTTAAACAGGCAGGATTCCCTAATTTCTGTTGGCAAAAACAACAATTAGATTTATTACAAGCCAATACGTTTGTTGCTTTAGAAAATGGAATCCTAAAAGAACATATTTGGAGCATGAATCGTTGTACGACTGAACCCGATTTCTTTTCCTATCGTCGTGATCATTGTAAAACAGGTCGCATGTGGGCGGTAATTATGATGGTTTAACGAGATTTAAATTAAGGTGAAGTAATTCCTTTATAATATGTTAAAATAGGCTTAAATAGATAAAGTTGCTTTCTCAGCAAAAAATCCCTACTTTTGCGCCCTTAATCAAAAAAACAAACATGTCAGAAATTAGAAACATTGCCATCATTGCCCATGTCGATCACGGTAAAACAACTTTAGTAGATAAAATTTTACATCAGTGTAATTTATTTAGAGAAAATCAAGCGTCAGGTGAGTTAATCCTTGATAACAATGACTTAGAGCGTGAACGTGGTATTACCATTTTAGCAAAAAACGTTTCTGTCATGTATAAAGGAACAAAAATTAATATCATCGACACACCTGGTCACGCGGACTTTGGAGGCGAAGTTGAACGTACATTAAATATGGCAGATGGTGTTATTTTATTAGTAGATGCTTTTGAAGGCCCTATGCCTCAAACACGTTTTGTTACGCAAAAAGCAATTGCCGCAGGCAAAAAAGCGATTGTGGTAATTAATAAGGTAGATAAACCAAACTGTCGTCCTGATGAAGTACATGACAATGTATTTGATTTGTTCTTTAACTTAGATGCCAGTGAAGATCAATTAGATTTCCCTACTGTTTATGGTTCAAGTAAACAAGGTTGGATGAGTAGTGATTACAAAACACCAACAACTGATGTTACCTACTTATTAGATACTATTTTAGAAAATATTCCAACAGCTCCTGAGCGTATTGGAACATTACAAATTCAAATTACATCATTAGATTATTCTTCTTTTATCGGTCGTATTGCTGTAGGACGTGTGTTTCGTGGATTAATCAAAGAAAATATGCCGGTATCAGTTGTAAAACGCGATGGCCGTATTCAAAAATCTCGCATTAAAGAACTATATGTTTTCGAAGGTTTAGGTAAAGTAAAAGTATCTGAAGTTCAAACAGGTGATATTTGTGCATTTACAGGAATTGAAGGATTTGAAATTGGCGATACCGTTGCTGATTTTGAAAATCCAGAAGCCATGCCAACAATGAAAATTGATGAGCCAACCATGAGTATGTTGTTTACAATTAACAACTCACCGTTCTTTGGTAAAGATGGTAAATTTGTTACTTCTCGCCACTTACGCGATCGTTTATTTAAAGAATTAGAAAAGAACTTAGCGATGAAAGTTGAAGAGACTTCTTCTCCTGATTCTTATTTAGTATACGGACGTGGTATTCTTCATTTATCTGTATTAATTGAAACAATGCGTCGTGAGGGGTATGAATTACAATTAGGTCAACCACAAGTTATCGTTAAAGAAATTGATGGTGAAAAATGTGAACCAATTGAAGTATTATCTGTAGATGTTCCTCAAGAATCGTCATCTAAAGTAATCGACTTAGTAACTCAACGTAAAGGTAACTTAATGCTGATGGAAGCTAAAGGTGATTTAACACATATCGAATTTGAAATTCCTTCTCGTGGTATTATTGGTTTACGTAATAACGTATTAACAGCTACTGCTGGTGAAGCAATTATGGCTCACCGTTTTAAAGCATACGAACCATGGAAAGGTCCAATTCCAAGCCGTATTGCTGGTGTTTTAATTAGCAAAGATAAAGGCGCTGCCGTAGCTTATTCCATTGATAAATTACAAGATCGTGGTAAATTCTTTATCGAAGCTGGTGAAGAAATTTATCCAGGAATGGTTATCGGTGAACATATTCGTCCTGATGATTTAGTAGTAAACGTTTGTACTGAAAAACAATTAACAAACATGCGTGCTTCTGGAACTGATGATAAAATGCGTATCGTACCTAAAATTAAATTCAGCTTAGAAGAAGCTATGGAATATATACAAGGTGATGAGTATGTAGAAATTACGCCTAACTTCATTCGTTTACGTAAAATTTACTTAGATGAAAACGAACGTAAACGTTTTGGTAAAGCTTTAGTTAATAACTAAATAATAATTTAATCCAACTAAAAAAGCCAAGTAGCATATTGTTACTTGGCTTTTTTTATTTTTATTTATCCCGCTAATCTTCAGTAAATACAATATACTCAAAGCTTCGCAAATCATATGTTAACTCAGCAATCAATTCACGAATAAAATTTTTACCATACTTAGCATAGTACATGCTCATATTATCATATCGCTCTTGAGGAATATTATTGGGAAATAATTTTCCTTTTAATGCCCAAAGCTGGTTAACATCCGTTTCAGATTTTTGTTTAAAAGCTTTATTAATTTTTTGCTCAATGGTATGAATCCCATTTAGTGTTTTTTGTTTTTCGGCCTCAGTACTTGCAATTAATGATTTATCAATACTTGCCACGGTATCAGATATTGAAGCGTAAATAGTTTCAAATTGCAACTTAATCACATTTAAATTAACGTCATCGTGTTGCGTTTTAATAAATTGCTTTACTAAGGCTTCGCCTTCACTAAATAAATCAATTATAGATAAATCAAATTTTTGCATTTTTTGCTTAGTGCCTTTATCCACAATCATGGCAAAATTCCGAGGCATTAAAATAGGAAAGTTAATCTTATACGATTCAAATAATGCTTTATACTCTAGCCAATAGGCCAATTCGCCCGGACCACCTATGTATGCAATATTTGGAAGTATTTTTTGTTGGTATAATGGCCTCAATACAACATTCGGACTTAATTTTTCGGGCGAAGTTTCAATCATGTTTTCTAACTCAGCTTTAGAAAAACTAAGTTCAGTATTTACAACGGCATAACGTTCAGCAGCTAAACGCTCTATCCGTTCTCTTATACCATCTATTTTGTAAAATACATTAATCTCGCGTGGATTAACTTGTACTGAATAATGTTTGGAAAGTTCTGTAATAGATTGATTGACTATGGCTAATGATTTATTTTCAAAAATGTCGGCCTTAAACTCCTCTTTAAATAAGGATTTCAACGCTTTCTCATTTCCATCTAAAATAACAATACCATATTCTCCAAATAATTCATTTACTAAATATCGCGTTGCATCAGCTAATGTTGTGTGCTGTAGGTAAGCCGTTTCAAATAGTGCGATTAACGAATTATCATTTTCTCCCAAAATAGTTTTTAATTCATTAATCGCTTCAACTAATCCTTCCGTCTTAAAATCTCCAACAGAACCTGATTGAGTGCTATTCCAAATTACTTTTTTATTAAATACATTGGCATGATTGATTTCTTCAAAATCATGATCTTCACCAGCCATCCAATAAATAGGCACAAAATCCTTATCTGGAAAATTAGATTTTAAAGAAGTAGCTAAATTTATGGTACTCACTATTTTATAAATAAAATATAAAGGTCCTGTAAACAAACATAATTGATGTCCAGTTGTAACAGTGTAAGTGGTTTGTTTTAATAATTCATCTATATTTTTTTGAGAGAGCGAACTTGTATTTTTAACAAGTATAGACTGAGCTTTCAGCGCTTGAACTAAAATAGATCTGTCTATGTTTTCAAATGAAGTATGATTAAAGTATGATTCGAAATCGGCCTTGGAAATATGTGATTGGAAAAACGGTTTTACTTTTTCAGAGTTATTTATATAATCAGTAAACAAATCTGAAAATAGATTTGTGTCATTTATTGGCAATTTTTGTTTAGTGAATAGCATAAACAAATGTATAATTAATATTACTGAATTTTTAACAAGATTTTTTTTGATATAAGAAAATCCTATCCAATTCCGCTTCAAAAAATTATAAGCATCAACATTCCATGTTATTTAAAGAGCAACTTCTATGCAACTAGATAATAGTTACATAAAAACCCGTCATTTTGAAATTAAAAGTTTACGTTTTCAACGCTCTATTAACACCAAAAAACCTATTTATCAAGCACTTACAAAAATAAAAACATATAATTAGTTAATTACTCTCTATTTTGTTTATAACCCAACTTTAATAGCCCTT
The DNA here is from genome assembly GCA_903834765.1 of uncultured Bacteroidota bacterium. Taxonomy (GTDB): domain Bacteria; phylum Bacteroidota; class Bacteroidia; order B-17B0; family Aurantibacillaceae; genus UBA4416. The sequence continues at coordinate 277,157 of CAILKE010000004.1, read as the reverse complement.
AAAGCCTTTGTATTTTTATAGGTATTAGAACCGAATTTTAATGAGTTTACAAGTAAATGTAAAAGATTTGTTATCAAACTTATACCACAATCGTGGTGTAGTGGAAACGTTATTTGGACAACGCGATCAAATAACCGTAAACGAATTATTGAGTAGAGAAGATATTAGCGAAGATCAATACCGAAAACTCGTTTCGTTAGATATTTTGTATGAATATGAAAACATTGTAAGTTTGAACGATGCTGTTGTAGCTATGTTCGAAGACTTCATGGAGATAGGTGAAGTAACTCCAGGATTCATTAACGACTATATTAACGAACTAAAGCGCTATATTAATTTCTACCAAGATGCTCGCGAGATTCGCTTCTTACGTAGTATCAAAAAATTTTTAAAGCGCATTAATTCAACATTAACACGTGAAATAATTAAGCTTCAAAAAAATGTAGATGATACTTACAAAAACGAAAGTAATTACCGCATTAAGCTTCAAAAGCTTGAAGATTATAGAGAAAAGCGAGATTCCATTATTCAGTTTATTAAAAAAACGAGTGAGGTAATTGATGAATCTAGGGCAATGTTCAATTTGACTAATGACTCTGAATTGTTTGGAATCGTTGCTGCATTAAGAATAAGCTTAATTGAAAATTTAGATTTCTTAATTGAAATTCAAACAGATATTACCGATTTCATTAATAAAATCCAGTTCCAGTTAGACGTTTACAAAAAAGCACAACAGCTTAAAGAAATCAAGGATCATGGAGCATTGCATTTCAAAACTAATTTTAGAGAAATAGTAAGTGGCATAAACACTTTAAAACACAACGGACACAAAACTCCAAAAACAAAAATCCCTATAGATTTCTTGTATAGCGATGATGGTCATATACTGTGTAAGCGTGTTGCTGAAAAATATAAAATTACACGTTTAATGGTCCGTGGATTGGCAGATAAAATGCCAGGAAACTTTAAAGACAAAGGATTAGAGCAACAAATAAAATTAGATACAGAGAAATTAGTTGAACGTTTTTTAACTCAAACAAAAGCTAATTTATTTGAATATTTGATTGATTACAAATTCCCAAAAGCAATTGGAACAGTTACATTTGAAGATAGATTATCTTTATTTGTAGAGATTGCCATGGAATATCAAAATCAATTGGACTTTAAATACCGCTTGCAATACTATGATTATACCTTAGGTGATGATGTCAAAAAACGTTTAGGTTATACGTTGATATTACCAATGAAGGAAAAATCAAAAAAACAAAAAGTTAACTAATTCATCCCATAATTGGGATTTAAATATAAAATATGGAAGACACGATTAACTTTAACCTACCAAAACAAACACATGATATTTTTGCTGTAATGGCTCGAGGTAATTTTATTTCGAGTAATGGTAGTAAAGACGGCATGAATCGTTTATACGACGTTATCAATAATCCTGAAAATTTTGATAGACTCCAAGCTTACTTTAACGTAATCCGTTACAACATTGAGCGAGGAAATAATTTCTTTTACTTTTCTAAATTAGGTGAACCAAATAGTGAACTTGAAAAGAAATTAGAACGTTTTGAACGTTATATTGATATCATTGATTTATTTGCTAGTATGGATAATAAAATTGGTATTGGTAGCCGTTTCCGCCCAGGTGAAATTTCGGAAGAATGTAATGCCAATGTGCGCCTGAAACAAAAATTACAAAAAATTCCTTTATACCGATCAGAAACATTACATAACAAAGTTCGCGAAATATGTGATTTAATGAGCCGTGATTCATTTTTAGAATTAGAAGACGAAAAATCAGAATCTTATAAAGTACTAGATTCATATTCTTATCTATTAGATATAATCAATTCAGTAGCAATTTATGAAGATAACTCTTTAGGTGGAGATGATACACAAGGATTAGTATATAATTAAAATTAAAAACATGGTGATAAAAAAACTTTTATGCATATTAATTACTATTGCTAATTTAATATCTGTTGCGCAAACAAAATACTCAACAACCTCTGAAGATTTTAACAACTATCATGCAACAGTATCGGCAGCTGAACGTATGTTCAAGAATGATTCGTTATTGCAAGCCTATGGTAAATTTGACATTGCTTTCGAGAATTATAAAGGAGCAAAAAATCCTTCACATTATTTTAAAGCAGCAATATGCGCCATTAAAATAAAGGAAGAATATAAAGCATTAAATTATTTAGAAAAAGCAATTACTAACGGCTACGAAATTGATAGTAATAAATTAGCACTCATAGTTTTTAATAATCAAAATACCAAACAAGAATATCAGGCAAATATTAAAGTATGGAACGCTAACGGAAATTCTTCAAAAAATGCCACTTTCGAAAGAGAAATCTATACCTATGAACCTACTCCTAATAAAGCAGCTGATACAAAATATAATGAAGCATTAACCTACTGCAACATGTGTATCAAATCAAAAACGTGCAGTAAAACAGCGGCTGAATATGTTTCTAAAAATAAAATTTTAAAAGAAAGAATGAAAACTGATTCTATAGTTGCAGTCAAACTAATAGGAAATATAAGCAAATATGGATTTCCTAATTTAAAAATAGTAAACAAAAAGGCTTGCGAAATAGCTCGCACTATTTTATTAAATTATGATGCAGATAAAACAAACGAAAGATTAGATGGGATTTTGTTTAAAGCATTAAATGATGGTTATATATCTCCTTCGTTTTACGCACAAGTTATTGATAGAAGAAATGTAAAAGCGGGGTTAGCCCCTGAATTTTATGAACCCATCACTGGTTACGAAAAAACAATTGCCGCCATTTTACCTGGCGCCAATAATAAAAGAAAGACAATTGGATTACATACAATTATTTTGCCACCAAAAACAACACAAAAATCAGCATCAAATACTAAAAGTGTCGCTAACATAGCTAAACAACAGGATGTGAATTTATATGATTACTAATTTGTAATTATGTTCAAGAATTAATTTAAGATAGAATAATAGAGGAGAAAATTAAAAATGGAAAACAACTGTAGAATATTAAATAGAATTGTAGAAATAAATATCGCCAATGTAAAGTATACCGACTTAGAATTAAGCGGCAATACTTGCTTTGTGGGGACAAATAATTTTGGTAAAACGTCCTTACAACGCGCAATCTTATTTTTTTATAGTGCTAATAGCCGAGGATTAGGTATTGCACCTTCTCAAAAACCTTTTGATGAACATTATTTCCGTAATGAAAATTCCTACTTAATTTATGAAATACGAACGGAAGATAAACCGTTTTTCGTGATTGTTTATCGTCATAATAAATTGGTATTTCGCTTTGTAGATGCTGAATACAGTCCTGATTACTTTTTTAATGAAAATGATGAGGCGCTTAAAATGAAAGATATAGTTGCAGGTTTTGATAAGCGAGGAACTTATATTTCAAATCAAATTGACACGTTTGAACGTTACAGAAATGTATTATATGGGACTGAAACGGATAAACAATTATCTAAATTTTATTTACTAAAAGGAAATGAAAAATATCAAAACATTCCTAAATCCATTACCAATGTTTTCTTAAGCTCTAAAAGCAGTATCGATAGCCGTTTCATTAAAGATTTCATTGCTAACTCCTTAACTACTGAAAATAGTAGTATTAAGTTGGAGCAAGTTGAAAGACAATTACGTCAGTTTAACGAAAAATACTCTGATATAGAAACATACTTGAAAAAAGAAACCCAACAACTTATTGAATTCATCGATAGAAAATACGATCAAGTTCACATGTTGAAAGGTGCTCAAATGGAGATGGCCGACAAATTAGGTAGCAGTCTTCGTTATGCCGAAACACAAAATGAAACAATCATAAAAGCATCTCGAGAAAAAGAAGAGGAAATCGAAAAATTAGCAGAAGGAAACGAAGAACAAAAAACACATTTAGAGGAAAAGCAAAAAGATATTCGTGAGGAAATTGGTTATTACGATAAATCAATTAGAGAAGCCAACAAAAAACTAAAAGAATATAAAGATAAAAACATTGATCAAGCTGTAGAGAAAAACGCTGAAAGAGAAAAATTACAAGTTGATTTAAATATTGCGCGACGTGAATATGAATCATTAACCTCTAATGTGCAAAGCATTGAGATGAAGTATTCATCACTAATAGAACAATTACGTAATGATAAAACAGCATATGTTAATAAAATCAATTCCCGCACAAGTGAAATATTTAATCATTATAACGAATTACAATTATTACAAAAAAACGAATTCAATAAAAAAGATAATGAATTAAAACAAAAACGCGAAGATGCTTTAACCGATTTAAATGCAGAAGTAACATCTAAACAAATTGAATTCAATGAATTAAAAGCAGAAGAAAAAGTAATTCGTAATACGCGTTTTTACGAAAATGAAATTAAAGCTCAGGAAACTGAATTAGCAGAATTAAGGGCTATTAATTATAAAAACAAATCGGAGCGTGCTATTAAAACTAACTTAGTTCAAACCAATCAAAAAGAATGGGAAAACTTAGAACAGAAATTAAAAACAGCTTCGGCTCATCAAATTCAAAAAACGAATAACGAAATTATTCGTATTAAAAATGAAATTAAAGCCATTGAAGAAAAACTAAACGTTCAACACAATGCCTTATATGGTTATTTAGAAAAAAACGTAAAAGATTGGCATACAACTATTGGTAAAGTAGTTAATGAAGATTTATTATTTAGAACAGACCTCGACCCTAAAATCATTGCAGATAAAGCATTCTCATTATATGGAGTCACATTGAAGTTAGATGATGTGCAAATAGTTTCAAAAACAATTGAAGAATATCAATTTGAAAAAAATGAACGCAATGCAATTATTCGTGATTTAGAAGAATCTTTAAATCAATTTCAAACAAGCAACAACGAAGAAAAAATGTTAGCTGCCGACAAGTTTGGTAAGCAATTGGGTGAGTTAAAAGAAGATTTAAAAGTTTTAAATTATTCTTTAGAATTAGCTGATAAACGCGAGAAAAAACTAATTCTTGAAATTGAAGATTGGAAACAACGTGCTAGCACAGAAATTGAGCAATCACTGTCTGGCAACAAACAAAAAATAAATATCATAGAAGAAGAATTAGCAATTTTAAATAAAAAGAAAAATAATTTATTGAACGATTTCAATACTCAATTCGATAAATTAAAAATATTTAATGATGAACGCTTAGCTGATTTAAAAGGTCGACAAGAAACCGAAATCTCTGAATTAGAAGTTGAAAAGAAAAATCAAGTAAAAGAATACGAAGAAAAAGAAACAAAATTAAGTTCAGAAAAAGAATCAAACTTTAAAGAAAAAGGAGTTGATAGTAAAGAGATCAAACGCATTGACGCTCGTATTAAAGAATTACAAGAGGCATTAAAAGAAATTGAACAATACTCGCAAGTAGTTAATGATTACTTGAAAGATAAACGCGACATTTTTGATAAACTACCTGATTTCATTCAGAAAAAAGAAGAGTATGTAAAAACGGCAAACGACTTAAGTGCAGAGTTAGAAGAAATTGCTCGTAAATACAACATCAAACGTATGGAGTTGAACAAACAAAAACGTGCCTTTGATGAAGAATTAATTGAGTTTAATAATGGCATCAATTATTTCACGAAAAACTTTAGAGAAACACCTGTTTACAATAAGTATGTAGATATTATTGAACGTGCAGAACCAAAGAAAACAAATTACTCTGTAATGGATTTATGCACACAACTTCTTAAAAACGATTCGCATTTTAATGAGGAATATGGTGCATTTCAACGTTATGTTAATGAATTTGCAGGTAAATTCAGGTTAGAAAATCACTTTAACTTTGTAATTCGTAATGACGCGTCTCAAGGAGAATACGAGCGCTTCGCGCAAAATCTACGTTCATTTATCAATGAAACAAAAATTGAATTATCAATTGCAGAAACAGCAACTCAAATTGGATTAGTAACCGATAGTATTGCTACCAAAGTAAAAGAACTCAGTGGACAAAAAGAAAAAATTCAACATATTATTACCTTAATTGCTGAAGATTTTAAAAAAGCAGAGTTTGAAGAATCAAAATTAATTGAGTTCATTAAAATCAGATTAGAAGATTCAGAAAATAAAGTTTACAAATTATTAAAACGTATTCAAGAATTCCGTGAAGAAAATGGTTTAGTATACAACGAAGGGTTATTTAATACTGATTTTGCAACGCATAAAAACAAAGAAATTTCAAACCGCGCCGTAAAATTATTAGAACAATTACGCAGTGCTATTAAGGAACAAGAGCAAGAAGAAATTCGATTGCAAGATTTATTTGAATTACGATTCAATATTAAAGAAGGTATGAACGAAACTGGTTGGACACATAAAATTGACAGTATTGGAAGTACTGGTACGGATATCTTGGTAAAAGCAATTATTTACATCACGTTATTGCATGTGTTTATTAAAGAATCTTCTCACCGCAGTAGTACCGACTTTAAAGTTCATTGCATTATCGATGAAGTAGGCCAAATTTCAGCGCACTATTTACGTGAATTATTACGATTTGCTAAAAACCGAAACATTATGATGATTAATGGATTACCAAATAAATCTGGCTTAGAAGCTCATTATAAATACACTTATCAATTCCGTCGCGAAGAAAACAATAACGTACGTATTTTCCCAAGTATAGTAACGGAAGTAGAGGCTTAATCTATTATTTATTCATTTTAAACCCTTACAGATATTAATATTTGTAGGGGTTTTTTATGATATATTTCCCCTTTTAACTACACTTTGTTAATAATCAAATTAATACCAAGTCGATGTATTTATTAAAAATTGCATTTTTGGTACTATTGAAAATTAATAAACTAGAATACTAAATTTAATAGACATGATGCAAAAATTAGGAATCTTTTTTATAACGTTATTGTGCTTACACACAGGCTCAGTAAATGCCCAAAACAAAGATTTAAAAAGTGATGCAGCTTATTACTTTGATGGAAAAGATTATAAAACAGCTTATGAATTGTATGATAAATTATCTGCTGAAAATCCTACCAACATGGAATATAAATTTCGATTAGGCTTTTGCACATTAAATTATCCTGATAAAAAAGCACGTTCAATCGAACTATTTCAAGAAATTAAAAAAATAGATAAATCTGCAGACATTGACTATTATTTAGCAAAAGCCTATCATATTAATTACAAATTTGATGAAGCCAAAATTTTGTACAGCCAATATCTTATTAAAAAGAGCGTTAAAATTAACGAAGAAGACAAACCTTTAATAGAAGACGCTAAGCTAGGTATTGCGAACTGTAATAATGGTAATGAGTTAATTGCTAAAAAAATTATAGCTGATATCAAAAATATTGGTTCCCCCGTAAATACAGAAGAATTAGAAGGCGTTCCAGTTATTTCTGCTGATGAATCTGTGATGATTTTTACATATGCTGGTAAAAAAAGTACTGGAGGTTTATTAAATGATGCATTAAAACCAGATGCTGAAAATGGGATTTATCACGAAGATATTTTTATCAGTACGAAAGCTAATGACAGTACCTTTAATGCACCAACTAGTATTGCCACTTTAAATACAAACGGTAATGATGCCGCTGTAGCACTTTCTCCTGATGGCTCTATGTTATTTACATTTGAAAGTAACAATGATGAAGGAGATTTATATATAAGTACGCTTAAGGGCTCTGAATGGAGTAAACCAGAACGTTTAAACAAAAACATAAATACAGATGCTTGGGAAGGAAGTTGTTCCATTTCATCAGATGGGCGTTACTTATATTTTGCTTCAGAAAAACCAGGTGGTTTGGGAGGAAAAGATTTATATGTTTCAGAAAAAATAAACGGCGATTGGACGCCAGCCATAAATCTTGGGCCAAGTATTAATACAGAATATAACGAAGACGCTCCTTTCATTCATCCTGATGGCATTACGCTATTCTTTAGTTCTGAAGGACATAAAAGTATTGGCGGTTACGACATTATGTATTCTATTAAGCAGGATAATAAATGGATTGAACCTTTAAGTATGGGAATACCTTTAAACACTACCGAAGACGATCGATATTATGTAATTAATGCTCAAGGAGATAAAGGCTATTTTTCCTCTAATAGAGCTGACGCTGGCGGAAAAGGGAAACAAGATATTTATACAGTTTCACCCGGCATTTTAGGTGAAAGACCAATTTTAGCTCTATTGAAAGGTAATGTTTTTGCTGATGACAAACCTGTAGAAGCAAAAATTGAGATAATAAAAAAAATAACAAACGATTTAATCGGCCCATATTATTCAAACTCCAAAACAGGAAAATACTTAATGGCACTTTCTCCTGGAAATGGATATAAAATTAAAATAATAATACCCGGATTTGAGACAGTTGAAGAAGAATTAGATATAGATAAACTTCAGAAATTTGTAGAAATAAAAAAAGACTTTTATATATATTCTACTTCATATGTCAACAAGAAAGATCAAAAATCAGTTAAATCTATCTTAGATAGCTTGCTAGGAAACATTAAAAATGTAGAAACCTTTAATAATGATGTTGTTATAAAAACAAATGTTGTCATTGAGACACCAACAACAACAGTTAATAATGAAGCTGCTATAAAAACAAATGTTGCCGTTGAAACACCAACAACATCAGTTAATAAAACAAACCCATGTAACGGTGGAGTTATGCCAGATTTTACAGCATTAAAAGGCAAATCTTTAAATGAACGCGCAAACTATGATAAATTGTTAGAAATTGCAGGGAATACTTGTGCAGATGGAATGATATTTAAGGTGCAAATTGCAGCTTATCGTAATCCTGAAAACTACAAATACAATCATTTATCGCAGTTCGGTAAACCAGAAATAATCAATTATCCTGATGGCATTACTCGCTTTACGTTGTTACAATTTTCAACATTAAAAGAAGCGGAAAAAGCTCGTCAAAAAATCATGGCAAAAGGTCAGGCTGATGCTTGGGTTACGGCTGTTGTTAATGGTAAGCGCTATACCTTAGAAGAATTAATTATGGTTGATTTCTTAGGAAAATCAGTGAACTAATTATTTGGGGTTACTTCTATTTAACACATTTTTTATTTTAATGCCCCAGTATTTTGGCTAAATTTGTGTAAAGCACAAAATTTTGCAAGCAAAACAAAACATACTATTACAAAAACTAGATGAGTTTATACGTAAGTATTATAAAAATCAACTCATTAGAGGGCTTTTATATTCGCTAGGATTATTAGTTGGGTCATTCTTATTTGTAGTTATTGCCGAATATTTTGCGGAATTTGGAACAACCATTCGAACTGTCATATTTTACAGCTTTCTTGGGCTATCAATTTATATTTTTACAAAATATATTATTACGCCTATTTTAAAATTAAACAAACTAGGTGCTATCATTTCATACGACCAAGCAGCGGCTATTATTGGTACTCATTTTAATTCCATAAATGACAAATTACTAAATACCCTTCAACTGCAGCGCCATACCGGATCTATACTCTCTTCTGATTTATTAGAAGCAAGTATTTATCAAAAAATGGAAGAACTTAAACCTATTCCTTTTACAGCGGCCATCAATTTAAACGAAAACAAACGTTATTTAAAGTATGCACTTCCACCTATTGCATTAATGTTATTGATTTTCATTGTAAAACCAACCATTATTAAAGATGGGGCGGAGCGCATGATATATCACCAAACTTACTTCGAAAAACAAGTGCCTTTTCAATTCGCAATTAACAACAAAAATTTACAAGCCATACAACAACAAGATTTTGTTTTAGAATTAAAATTAAATGGAAACGAAATCCCTAACGAAGTATTTATTTCCGTTGATGGCATTGATCATAAAATGGAAAAAATTGACAACGTTAATTATACCTATACTTTTAAAAATGTTCAGAAAAATCAAGAATTTGTATTTAACGCTGCTGGCTTTAATAGCAAGGATTATGAGTTAAGCGTTTTGCCGAAGCCTATGTTGATGAAGTTTGACATACTACTGACCTACCCTACTTACCTCAATAAAAAAAATGAAATTTTATCTAATATTGGCGATATGCAATTGCCACAAGGCACCAAATTAAATTGGATATTTCATACTAAAAATACAGACCAATTATATTTACATTTTTCTGACACTTTAGTAAAAACTACACAATCAGCTAATGATGAGTTTTTATACTCTAAACGTGTTATGCAAAGCATTAACTACAGTATTAAAAACACCAATAGTTTTTTAACCCACAATCCAGATTCTGTAAATTACACAATCAATGTAATTCCTGATCAATCGCCCATCATAGAGGTTTCAGAAAAAAAAGATTCAATTAATACTAAAAACATTTATTTCTCAGGAAGCATCAAAGATGATTATGGCTTTTCTCGCCTAGTATTAAAATACACGCTCTCAAGTGAAGATTCTTTAGGTAAAGCCTTTATCAAAAATGGAGAACAAGTTATAGGCATTAACAAACAACAAATTGCTCAGCCTTATTTTTATTTTTTAGATGTATCACTATTTAATTTACAGTCGGGCGATAAATTAGATTACTATTTTGAAGTATGGGATAACGACGGTATTAATGGCGCTAAATCAGCTAAAACACAAGTGATGCAGTTTAAAGCACCAACCGTTGATGAGGTAAATGAAAGCACTGATAAAAATAATTCGGAAATAAAAAAAGATTTAGATGACGGTATTAAAAAAGCCAAAGACTTACAAAAAGACATCAACGACTTAGCTAAAAAGCTCACAGAGAAAAAACAAATGGGTTGGGAAGAAAAGAAAAAATTAGAAGACATTCTAAAAAAACAAAACGAATTAAAAAATAAAATTGAAGAAACAAAACAAGAGAATCAACTGAATAACCAACAGCAACAAGAGTTTACGCCAACCGACGAATCTATTCTGGAAAAACAAAAACAATTAGAACAGTTGTTTGAAAACATTATGACGCCCGAAATGAAAAAATTATTTGACGAGCTAAATAAGTTATTAGATAAATTGGATAAAAATAAAGTACAAGAAAAATTAGAAGAATTAAAACTCTCTAATAAAGATATGGAAAAGGAACTCGACAGAACCCTTGAAGCCTTTAAACAAATGGAAGTAGAACAAAAACTTCAACAAGCCATTGATAAATTAGATGATTTGAAAAACAAAGAAAATGCTTTAAAACAAGAGACAGAAAAGACTAAAAGTACAGAAGATAAAAAAGGGATTGAAAAAACAGACGATAAGAAACAACAAGACTCAAACAATCAAAAACAAGAAACTAAAATCGATCATAAAGAATTAGAGAAAAAACAAAATGAGCTAAGTAAGGAGTTTGAGCAATTAAAAGATGACCTCAAACAAATGCAAGAAAAAAATGCAGCCCTCGAAGAACCAAACCAATTGCCTAAAACGGAAGATAAACAAAATGAAATAAGTAAAGAAATGCAAAAGAGTTCTGAGCAACTCAATAAAAACAATAAAAAAGATGCAGCGAAATCTGAAAAAGAGGCGGCTGATAAAATGCAGGAAATGCAAGAGCAAATGCAAAAGTCGATGGACGATATGCAGAAAGAAGAGCAAGAAGAAGACATGCAAGCGCTTCGCCAGATTTTAGAAAATTTATTAAATTTATCATTTGCGCAGGAAGACTTGATGAATCAATTAGGCAAACTACGAACCGATAATCCTCAATATTTAAAAATCCCTCAAGTTCAAAAAAAATTACAAGACGATTCTAAAATTATAGAAGATAGCCTTCTAGCTTTAAGCAAGCGAGTACCCGCACTTAGCGCAACCGTAAATAGAGAAATATCTGCTATTAATATGAATATGGGTAAAGCCGTTTCTGAACTCGCAGAACGCATGCAATCAAACGCACAAATGCGTATGCAATATTCTATGACTTCTATTAATAACTTAGCCTTATTACTTAATGAGTCATTAGAACAGATGCAACAAATGGCAAAAGAAAATAAAAAACCAGGCAAAGGTAGCTGCAAAAAACCAGGCAAAGGTTCTAAACCATCCAGTAAACCAGGCGACAAGTCAGGCAAACCGAGTATGCAAAGCATGAAGGAAATGCAACAAAAATTAAATCAACAACTCGAAGAACTTAAAAAACAATTAGAAAAAGGTTCAAAACCAGGAGGAGAGAAACCAGGTGAAAAACCAGGAGGCAAAAAACCAGGAGGGCAAGGTGGAATGGGTTCTCAAGGAAAAAATGGTCAAGGGCAACAAGGAATGATGCCGGGTCAGCAAGGACAAGGCATGAGCGAACAATTAGCAAAAATGGCAGCTCAGCAAGAAGCTTTAAGACGTCAAATGCAACAAATGATGGACAAAATCAAAAAGGATGGTGGCTCAAATCCCGGCGGAAACATTGCCGATATGATGGAGCAAACCGAAAAAGACATTGTAAACAAAGCTATTACACAAGAAACCATGAAACGCCAACAAGATATCATTACTAAACTTTTAGAAAGTGAAAAAGCTGAGCGAGAGCGAGAGCAAGACGAGCAACGTAAAAGTAATGAAGCAAAAAATCAAAATATAAGTAACCCTTCCCAGTTTTTAGAGTATAAAAGACAAAAGGAAAAAGAAATGGAATTATTGAATACGGTTCCCCCAAGCTTAACTCCTTACTACAAAGAAAAAGTAAACACCTATTTTAACAGCGTAAATAAATGATACCAGCAAAAGGAGAAACCTTAGATATTAGCTCATTATCTGATAATATAAGATTGGTAGAGCGCCTTATAGAAGATGTTTGTGAAGTATTCAATGTTAATGAAGATAGTTACGGAAATATATTAATTGCTGTTACTGAGGCTGTTAATAATGCCATCTACCACGGCAATCAAGGTGATCCCCAAAAACAGATTAAAATTGGATTTGAATCCAGCGAAAAAAAAATACAATTTTCAGTAGCTGATGAAGGTAATGGATTTGATTTTGAAAATTTACCTGATCCTACAGACCCTTTAAACATTGATAAACTAAATGGTCGCGGAGTGTTTTTAATGAAAAACTTAGCCGATAAAGTAGAATTTAATAAAAATGGACAAGAAGTATTATTGACTTTCAATTTGAATTAACAATATTATGATTTCTTTCCAAAACCTTAGTATTTCCTTTAAAATCAAAGAAAAAAACAAAATCAAACTCTGGATAAAAACCATTATTGATAAGGAAAACTATACATTAGACACTATCAATTATATGTTTTGCAACGACGATGAATTATTAGAAATAAACATCAAACACCTTAATCACAAAACTCTTACCGACATTATTACCTTCGACTATACTGAAGAAAAAAAAATTAGTTCAGATATATTTATCAGTATTGATCGAGTTTTAGAAAATGCAAAAAAATTTGAAGTTGCTTTTGAGGAAGAACTTCACCGTGTGATGATACACGGTGTATTACACTTATGTGGTTACAAAGATAAATCAAAATCAGAAGCTGAATTAATGCGTAAAAAAGAAAACTGGGCATTGACATTATTTATATAATTATTCCTGCATTTGAGTTCTGTATTAGTATGTATGTTGGATACTAAATATTCCTATTTTTTATTATCTCAAAAAAGTCTTCATCGTCAAAAAGACACTATTTGTCTGAATTTACGATAATACTGTCAAAAAGTATTGGAATATTAAAAAAAATTAGTATATCTTTATAAGACGAGATAGATATTGCCTCCATTCATTTACTCATTGAAACATATATTTTAATCAACAAAAGCCATGATTGCAGAATTAGAATCACATGAATTATTAAAACCATTAAAGGATTTTTTTGGTTTTGATAAATTTAAAGGTACTCAAGAAAAAATTATTAATAATATCTTAAATCAACAAGATACATTTGTAATAATGCCAACTGGTGGTGGAAAATCATTATGTTATCAATTACCAGCTATCATGAGTGAAGGAACAGCCATCATAGTTTCGCCACTTATTGCTTTAATGAAAAATCAGGTGGACGCCATTCGTGGTTTTAGTAACGAAACAGGTATAGCTCATTTTTTAAATTCTTCTTTAAATAAAGCCGAAATAGCGACCGTTAAAAAAGACGTATTATCAGGTAAAACAAAATTATTATACGTAGCACCAGAAACATTAAACAAGGAAGATAACGTTGCTTTCTTTTCAGAATTTAAAATTTCTTTTTTTGCGATTGATGAAGCTCACTGTATATCGGAATGGGGTCATGATTTCCGTCCTGAATATCGTCGTTTACGACCAATTATAGAGAAATTAGGATCTGTTCCCGTAATGGCACTAACAGCTACTGCTACTCCTAAAGTTCAGCAAGATATTCAGAAAAATTTAGGAATGCTGGATGCCAAATTATTTAAATCGTCCTTTAACAGGACTAATTTATATTATGAAGTTCGTGCTAAGCAAAATGTAATTAAAGAAATTATTAAATACGCCAAACAAAATATTGGAAAATCTGGTATTATTTATTGTTTAAGTCGTAAAAAAGTAGAAGAAGTAGCTGAAGCTTTAAAAGTAAATGGCATTAAAGCGGCTCCTTATCATGCTGGTTTAGATGCCAAAGAAAGAGCAAAAACGCAAGATGGCTTCTTAATGGAAGACATTGATGTTATTGTAGCTACAATTGCCTTTGGTATGGGTATCGATAAGCCAGATGTACGTTTTGTAATTCACCATGATATTCCAAAATCATTAGAAGGCTATTATCAAGAGACTGGTCGTGCTGGACGAGATGGTGGTGAAGGAAATTGCTTGACGTTTTATAGTTATGATGACATCATGAAATTAGAAAAATTCATGAAGGACAAGCCTGTAAACGAACAAGAAATTGGAAAACAAATGCTTTCTGAAACCGCATCATTTGCCGAAACATCTGCATGCCGTCGTAAATTTATTTTACATTATTTTGGGGAAGAATTTGAAGAAAGCAAATGTAACGAGATGTGCGATAATTGCCGTCATCCAAAACAACGTTTCGAAGCACAAGACGATTTAGAATTAGCGTTAGAATGTGTATCTGAAAGTAAAGAAAAACACAAAGTAAAGGATGTGATTAATATTTTGATGGGCAATAATACAGCTACCACCAAATCATATAAACATAACACTTTAGAAACTTGGGGCAAAGGAGTTGAACATGATAAAGATGACAAATTCTGGAATGCGATCTTGCGTCAAGCTATTGTTAATGGCTTCTTTTCAAAGGATATCGAAAATTATGGTTTATTAAAAATAACGGATAAAGGAAAGGCGTTTTTTAAGAAACCATCTAGCATTAAATTTACGCGTGATAACGATTTTAGCAACGCTGAAAGCGACAACGATGATGATTTAACAGGAGGCGGCAAAGGCTCAAGTACAACAGACGAAGTACTTTATGCTATGTTAAAAGATGTAACTAAAAAAATTGCTAAGCAAAATAATTTACCTCCTTATATTATATTCAACGAAATATCGCTTGAAGAAATGTCGATTCAATATCCTATTACGATGGAAGAATTGTCAAAAATTACAGGTGTAGGTGCAGGCAAAGCTGCAAAATATGGCAAGTTAGTTTTAGATATCATTAAAAAACACGTTGAGGAAAATGACATAGAGCGTCCAAGCGATATGGTTATTAAATCGGTAGTTAATAAATCTGGGTTAAAAGTATTTATCATTCAAAACATTGACAGGAAGGTGAGTTTGGAAGATATGGCAAAAAACAAAAATCTGAAAATGAATGATTTATTAACGGAAATTGAAACCATTGTTGCCTCTGGAACTAAAGTAAATATTAACTACTACATTGATCAAACTATTGATGATGATAAAAAAGATGATATCTATGAATGCTTACGCGAAGCTGAAACAGACGATATCAGCGCAATTTTAAAAGAATTAGGAGAAGATGAATATAGCGAAGAAGAAGTTAGATTGATGCGTATTAAATTCATTAGTGAGTTCGGGAATTAATTTCCAACTTAATATTTCTTTCAAATATGATATTAACCCCATTTATATTTATAGATGGGGTTGCTTTTATTAGCATCTACTAGTTAATAAAACATTTCCAAAATCTCATTAAATCCTTGGTTTTTAGTAAATTCGCAATACTATGACAGCGATTACTAAAAAAAATGAAATAGATACTAAGCACAGCTTAGTTATTTTGTGTTCAGACTTCAAAAATAAATTAAACTACAATCTTACAAAAGATCAAATAACTTATATTTCAAATGAAATAAAGACTAATGAGAAAAAATTTGTTTGTATTAATGCATTATCTCGACTTATAATTCTGATTCTAGTAGATGATAAAAAAAATCACTATACCACTTTAGAATCTATTCGTAAACATGGAGCAACTATTACAGATACGCTCAATGCCAATAAATTGGCAAGCATTCAAATTACCAATGAATTATCAAACCCTGATTATTCATTAGCCTTAACAGAAGGATTAGCGCTTGCTAACTATCAGTTTATAAAACATAAACCTAGCGCGAAAAAAGAAAAAAACACTTTAGCCTCAATTGCTGTTGTTGATTCGAAAATTACAAACACGCATCTTTCCAATTTATCGATTGCGATTGATGCAACCCTTAAAGCACGTGATTTAGTAAACGAACCTGTAAATATTTTAAACGCAACTGATTTAGCTAATGCTTTCAAAGTAATGGGCAAGCAAGCTGGATTTAAAGTAGAAGTTTTTGGTAAATCTAAAATCAAACAATTAAAAATGGGTGGCTTATTAGCCGTTAATCAAGGAAGTGTAGATGAACCTACATTTTCTGTAATGGAATATAAACCTAAAAATGCTAAAAATAAAAAACCATATGTATTGGTTGGTAAAGGTGTGGTATATGATACTGGCGGATTAAGCCTTAAGCCAACACCTAACAGTATGGATTTAATGAAATGCGATATGGCAGGATCTGCTGCCGTGGGTTGTACCATGTATGCTATCGCTAAAGCAAAATTAAATGTACATGTTATTGGTTTAGTTCCCGCTACTGATAACCGTCCTGGATTTAACGCATTTGCACCAGGTGATATAATTACAATGATGGATGGAAGTACAGTTGAAATGCTAAACTCTGATGCTGAAGGGCGTATGATATTAGCCGACGCTCTGCACTTTGCTAAACGTTATAACCCAGAAATGGCCATAGAACTATCTACTTTAACTGGTGCAGCAGCAGCTGCAATTGGACAATATGGTATTGTTAGTATGGGAACTGCAACCGACGAACAAAAAACTAAACTAACGGTTAGTGGCTTACGCATGCACGAGCGTTTAGCAGAATTTCCTTTTTGGGATGAATATGATGAATTATTAAAATCTGATATCGCTGACCAAAAAAACTTAGGCGGACCTTATGGTGGTGCAATTACTGCAGGTAAATTTTTAGTGAAATATACCGATTACCCGTATATGCACTTTGATATTGCAGGCCCTGCTTTTGTTACAGCCAAAGACAGCTACAGAGGTAAAGGTGGAACGGGATATGGCGTAAGATTATTATTTGATTTCTTCTCTAATTTATAAAAATAACATTGAAGGGTTTTATATTCATATTTATTATTTTATCTTCCGTAGGATTTTCTCAATCCAATACTGATGAATCCCTTATTGTGATTCATTACGAACCAGAAGGTAAATCTGAATTAAAACAAGCTATCTACCGCTATAATTTCGTGAATAACGTATACGAAGGACGAGAAAAAATAATGAGCATAGATGGCCGTAAGAATGATAAAGACTATGTACGTTGCGACAAAGGAGAGAATACACTTTATAAGGATCGTTATTTAATTTCAGGGATTGGCAATGTGATTGATTTAAAAGAAAAAAAAGTACTACATGATGGTTCAGGCAAATTAGTTCGTTGCTCTAACGACAGTATTATTTTTTATACAAATGATATTTTTAAAGGAAAATATTATTCGTATTTTAATATTAATACCAACAAATATGCTGAAATTAAATCTCTTACTTTCAAAGCCATATTAGGACAGGAAGTAGAATTTGACAGAACAAAATCTCCTTACAAGTTAATGTATTTTCCTCAAAATAAACCCAAAGTGGTATTGATGGAAGATGCGGGGCATGGCGGCGTTAGCTCAACGCATAGCCTTGGAGGTATCCCAATTTATTGGATAGATAATAACACCTTTTTGTTTCCTAACATCAAGATTTCCAATTTAGAAGGTAGTATTGTAAAATATAATCTCTTAACAAAAACATCTAAAGAAATTGGCATTTTTAATTCAACTTCTAATTTATCAGCTGGCTATAAATTTGAAAAAGCAAATGGCAATGTGTTTGTAGAATTTTATTTCAAAGAAAAATTATATTTAATACACCCTATTAAAGAAACAATGCTCATTTCTAACTTTAAGGAAATAGACAATAATTTTTCAGTTGAAAATCAATTAAAATCAACTGGTAGAAGCATTTATTTCAAAGGAAAAGATATAGGAAAAAATCATTTTGAATTAAAAAATTTTAAAGCGTCGGCAAATTATGCCGCCATTGTAAAAGAAATTATAATGGGCGATGAAGCCTATCAACAAGGCTTAGCCGTGTATAACGTAGCAAAAAATAAATGGGAAAATATAGATGCCGAAGATGTGGCATCATTAGTTGGTTGGATTAAAAAATAAGAGCCTTTTTAAATTTATATTGTAATAATTGTTATAATGGATTTTTGAGCGAAAAAAGGCAAATTTTGCAGAGATAGTTGGCTACTATCTCGAAAAATTTAACGAATTTGTAGCCAAAAAGACATATAACAAAATTATTAGATAAATTTTAAACAGGCTCTAAGTATTATGATAGACAATAAAATAGTAGTTGGCATCTCTCAAGGAGATTTGAATGGCATAGGATTAGAAATTATTTTAAAAACACTCTCTGACCCAGCGTTATCTGAGATTTGCGTACCTGTATTATTTAGTTCACAAAAAACAGTGTCGTATTTTAGAAAAATGTTAGGCTTAGAAGATTTTAATTTTAATCCCATACGTGATTTCAATCAACTGCATACAAAAAAACCAAACGTATTTATTTGCTACGAAGAAGAAGTAACCATTGAAATGGGCAAGCCTACATTGGCTAGTGGCAAGTATGCTAAACTATCTTTGGAAAGCGCTACAAAAGCCTTATTTGACAAGAAGATAGATGTATTAGTGACAGCACCTATTAACAAACACAACATACAAGAAGCGGGATTTAAGTACCCAGGACATACCGAATATTTAGGCGATAAATTAGACGGCAAACCCTTGATGTTATTATGCTCTCAAGATTTGCGTATAGCAGTAGTAACGGGACACTTAGCTTTAAAAAATGTACCGCAACAAATTACAACTGAAAATGTGTTGACTAAAATCACACAACTACATACATCCTTAGTGAAAGATTTTGGTATTCGTAAACCAAAAATTGCTGTGTTGGGTTTAAACCCGCATGCCGGCGAAAATGGCTCTATGGGCGATGAAGAGAACACCGCTATTATTCCTGCTATTACAAAAGCTAAGGAAAGTATGATGGTTTACGGCCCTTATTCTGCTGACGGTTTTTTTGGCAACCATACTCAATCTCAATTTGACGGTGTATTAGCCATGTATCACGATCAAGGATTAATTCCTTTCAAAACATTGGCGTTTAATAACGGTGTGAATTTTACAGCAGGATTAGATTTCATCCGCACATCGCCTGATCATGGCACTGCTTATGAAATTGCAGGTAAGCAAATAGCAGATGAATCATCCTTTAGAGAAGCTTTATATATGGCTATTGACATCTATCGTACCCGCCACTTAAACGAAGAGATCTCAGCTAATCCTTTGGCTTTTTCGCCAATAAAAAGAGAGAGAGGATAATTACTCCTTAACTACCATTAATTCCTTAATGTATTTTACTGGGGCACTTCCGTAACTCAGGAACTTTTCATGAAAGTTTTTTAAGTTAAAAGACTTGCCTTCGTTTTTCTTAAGCTCTTCTCTGAAATCATAAATTTCTTTAAAGCCGGTAAAATAAGAACACAATTGCACTTGTGTTACTGTTACACGTTTCCATTTTACTTCTGCTTCTGCTTGCTGCTGAAAGGCTTGATTGACAAGCAAATCCAAGGCAGCTTCTTTACTTAGGTTATTTACATGTACGCCATAATCTAAAATAGTATTGCAGGTGGTGCGTAAATTCCATTTGTAATACATCAACCACATTTCGGGTTGATTATTACCAAAGCCATTTTCAAGCATCATCCGTTCGGTATAAACTGCCCAGCCTTCTATCATAGCGCCATTTCCGAAAATAGATTTAATAATACTTGGCGATTGATTGGAATACACCAATTGCGTGTAATGCCCGGGTATAGCCTCGTGTATATTTAGTATCTGTAAAATATAATGATTGTACTCTCTTAAATAACTTTCAATACGGTCTTTTTCCCAACCCGAAAAACTTCCGACATTATAATAGGTGTTTCCGTTTTTATCATACGGACCAGGCGAAGAAATAGAAGCACCAGCTACACCCGCCATATAAGCCGGTTCTTTACGAACGACTAATGGTTTGGAAGGATCAATGTAAATTAAATTTTTATCTTTTATAAATTGTACCAAGCGTGGTATTTGATGTTCAATTTCTGTTTGAAAGGAATCGGCAGCAACATGCTTTAAGGAAATTTTATCAATTACTTTTTTAATTAATAATAGTGTATCTTTTGGTTTAGGCGTAAATCCTTTAACGCCAACCGTTAATGCTTCTGGCTTTGTGAAATACGTATCCCATAAAGTATTGGCTAGATCATACATTTTAGCGTGCAATTCTTTTTTGTGTTCTAGTGCTTTTTGATAAATCTCATCAGCTGTATAACCGGATTGTATATCGTGTTCAAATTTTTTGTCGTACAAATCCTTTCCTAGTCTGAAACTGCGAGGCGTTGACTGTTTCAAATGCTTCAACCAATCAGCATAATCAGTAATGGCTTTCGTAGCTTCTTTGGCTCTGCTTAAAATTTCTTCTTTTTCTTTCGCATCTAAGTGCGACTTATTTAATGCTTCTTTTAAATCTGCATCAAAGGTTGAAGCGCCACCTAAGTTTTGATCGATGGCCAATTGCGTATGTTCAATGGTTGGATTTTTAAGTTGTTGTTTCGCCGTTTCGTAATAAGCAGGAATGTTTTTCATTTTCAGATAAAAATTTCTGAGACGTGTATCTAACGAATCGTAATTATTAGCTAACATTTCGGCAAAGCTTCCGCAAACATTATAATCAGAGGGATTCCATTCGTGTGACTTAAATGCCGTTGCATACCACTCCGTAGACTTTAATTGATTTTCAATCAAGTGATAATCTGTTTTATTATTATCCGACAATGCTTTTAAATCAAAGCGTTTTAAAGAATCCAACTGTCCTTTACAAAACGCTAGTTCCTTGTTGCGTTGAGCATCATTAGGAATAACCAACACGCTATCATATTTATGAAAACCGATACTACTTGCCCAACCTGGATATAGGACCCAGAGCTGTTCTACAAAACGTTCTTTATAGCTATCAAAATTTACATCTTGATTTTGAGAAGTAGAGTCTGTTTTTTTATCACTGCCACAAGAGGCAAGAATGATAAGGGATGCAAGGGTAAGTAGTTTTTTCATTTTAATTTTTTATTTCCTTTAACTGGGGGCAAAAAGTTTTCACCCGTTACAACATTTTTTCTTGTCTGATTTTCTAATTGTTTACGAGCATTTTTAGCAACATTTCCGCCTTTTTTACTAGCTATTGCATTTTGTTTTAACCCTTTTGCGTGTTCGGCTTCAGCTATTTGTCTTGTTGATAATTCGGCTAAGGCAGTAAAAATCAATTCTGCCTCACTCATGTGATCTCGAAGGTTTTGGGCTTTAAGATTCTTTAAATCTTTATGTTTTTTAACAGTAAGCCCTGTCCATTCTTGATGGATAATATTTGTTAGCAATGCAAACTCATCCGTTTTTTTTACTCCACTTTCCTTCCAATAATCTGTTAGTTTATTTCGGGTCTCCTGTCCCGTCATACGCTGCTGAATCCACTTTTCACTACGTCCTAATTTTTGCCAATTTTCTCTAGCTCTATCCAAACTTTGTTCTGGATCAGCTATCTCTTGCATACGTTCGTATCCAACCTTCGCTAGCCATTGTTTAAATGGCTCTGCCTTTGGACTAGGAATAGACTGAATGAGTCGAAGTAATGTTTCAGTATCAGCAGTATCAGTCGCATATTTTTTACCATCAGCTGCTTCAAATTTCAGTTGTACGATTTTCTCGTACAACTGGCTTCCTTCTAGAGTTAATTTTTTCTTTAAATCACTCCAATAGCGCTTTGGGATAGTACTTCCAGTCAATATCTCAATGACATCAATAATTGAGAAATACCATTTCGCATCATCCTCATTCCACTGAGAACGCACTTTCTTTTCTTCAAATAATTTTATTTTTTCCATTTTTTCTAATGGTTAAAATAAATTAGTCAATAAAGATTCGTCTACCAAATTAGCCAGCGTTACTTTTAAATTAGGTGTACGCTCCATTTCGCGTTTAATGGCAAAGTTGGCTTCTTTATTGCGAGCCCAAGCACGGCGAGCAATTCCGTTGTTCACATCCCAAAATAACATAGACTTTAATCGTCTGTCCGCATCTACACTTCCATCCAACACTAAACCAAAACCACCGTTGATTACTTCGCCCCAACCTACTCCACCGCCGTTATGCAAACTAATCCAGGTGGCTCCTCTAAAACTATCGCCTACAAAATTTTGCACAGCCATATCAGCGGTGAATTTAGAGCCATCATAAATATTAGATGTTTCGCGGTAAGGTGAGTCCGTTCCGCTAACATCATGATGATCGCGTCCTAATACAACAGGCGCCGAAATTTCTTTGTTAGCAATGGCTTTATTAATGGCTTCTGCAATTTTTACACGCCCTTCGCTATCAGCATATAAAATGCGGGCTTGAGAGCCTACCACTAAATTATTTTTCATCGCATCACGAATCCAAATAATATTATCGCTTAGTTGTTGTTTAATTTCATCAGGAGCTGTTTTATAAATTTCTTCTAAAACTGCTAAGGCAATTTCATCGGTTTTACGTAAATCATTTTCATTAGCACTTGTGCAAACCCAACGAAATGGACCAAAGCCATAATCAAAGCACATGGGTCCTAAAATATCCTGCACGTAACTTTTGTATTTAAAGGTTGCGCCAACATGTCCGCCTTTCAATGGCTTTTCTGTTTGATAGATGTCTGCGCCCGCTCTTCCTGCTTCTAATAAGAAGGCATTTCCATAATCAAAGAAATACATGCCTTTGGCGTTTAATGTATTTACCGCAGTAGCATGACGTACCAATGTTTTTTGAACTTCCTCTTTAAATTTATCTGGATTTTCAGCCATCATTTGGTTACTTTCTTCTAACGATAAACCAACTGGATAATAGCCACCGGCCCAAGGATTATGTAAAGATGTTTGGTCTGATCCAATATCCACCGGCATATTTTCTTTTACCAAACGTTCCCATAAATCAACCACATTACCTTGATAGGCCAATGATACCGCTTCTTTATTTGCTTGTGCTGTTTTAATACGAGGAATTAATAAATCTAAATTATCAAATACTTCATCTACCCAACCTTGAGAATGACGCGTGTGAACTGCCTTAGGATTGATTTCAGCGGTAACAGAAACTAAATCGGCTATTTTTGCTGCCTTTGGTTGAGCACCGCTCATGCCACCTAAACCACAGGTAATAAAGAGCAGACCTGCCCCACCTTGGGGGGCAGTGGGGGCAACTCTTCTTGCCGCATTCATTACAGTAATGCAAGTGCCATGCACAATACCTTGTGGACCAATGTACATAAATGAACCTGCTGTCATTTGTCCATATTGAGTTACACCTAACGCATTAAACTTTTCCCAATCATCCGGCTTGCTATAATTAGGAATCATCATTCCATTTGTTACAACTACTCTTGGCGCATCTTTATGTGAAGGAAATAATCCCATGGGATGACCACTATATAATGCTAAGGTTTGCTCATCTGTCATAGTAGCTAAATACTGCATGGTTAGTAAGTACTGTGCCCAGTTTTGAAACACAGCGCCATTACCTCCATAGGTAATTAACTCATGCGGATGCTGAGCAACAGCATAATCTAAGTTATTACTTAGCATGTGCATAATAGCAGCTGCTTGCATGGATTGATGAGGATAATCGTTTATAGGGCGAGCAAATATTTTATAATCCGGGCGAAAACGGTACATGTAAATTCGACCGTATGTTTTTAATTCGTCGGCAAATTCCTTAGCTAAAACTGCATGATGCTTTGCTTCAAAATAACGTAACGCATTTTGAATGGCTAATTTTTTTTCTTCGCTATTTAAAATATCCTTGCGTTTAGGTGCATGATTAATGGTGCTTTCGTAAACTTTTGGTTGAGGTAATTCGGAAGGAATACCTTGCAATATGTGTTGTTGAAATTGATTAATTTCCATGATAAATAAATTAATTTAGAAGTGTTGAAATTACATGATTTTTTAGATATTTTTAAACTTTAAAACCAAATACTAGTTTAGTAAACAATTGAAAAAACAGACTGTTTTAGTTTTAAAGAATTTTACTTTTAACATAAAAGTGCGGGCTTTTAATTTATCTTTAAAGTAAAGTGGATTTATAACATCTTTGTTTTAATTTTGTGAAAACTATTCCTTAATATTGATTAAAATATATTTAACTATGAAAAAAAATCTACTATTTGCTTTTTTACTTACTTCAGTTTTAATTTGCAATTCTACATTATCTCAAACCGTTTTTTATACCGAAAACTTCGCATCAGGCGGTACAGGTTGGACTTTAAATGTAAGCACTGGTTCTAATGGCGCTGATTTTAACTTTTTTACGGTAAGTGATAATGAAGGCGGTGTACTGCCTCCTGGCTGTGGGGTTGCAACTAATGGAAACAAAACATTACACGTTACCAGTGTTTTTAACCCAACTGGCGGCGCTAGTTATGATGCTGGAGGGTTGTGTGGACTTTTATTTTGCCCACTAACCAACCAAAGAACAGAATCTCCAACAATAAACTGCACGGCTCGTACAACTGTATCAGTCAGTTTTAATTATATTGAAGGTGGCAGTGGAATACTGGATGATGCAACTTTATGGTATTTTGACGGTTTAACTTGGGCTTTAATTGATAATATGCCAAAAACAACAGTTTGTGGTGGCGGCCAAGGACAGTGGGCTTCAAGAACTGTTGCCCTTCCAGCATCTGCCAACAATAACCCCTCTGTAAAAATTGCATTTAATTGGACAAATAATGATGATGGCGTAGGAACTGATCCTTCGTTTGCAGTTGATGATATTACTTTAACTGCACTATCACCATTAACTTTTTCAATATCGTTACCTTCTCCTATTTGTCAAACAACTTCACTTAACGCTACTTATTCTTCTGCATCTTCTCCCACAACATTTACCTGGAGCGCTTCAAGTGCTAATATAGTGTTTAGTGCTGCCAGTAGCGGTACCACAAATATTTCTTTTACTGCGCCTGGTAGTTATACCGTATTTCTAGATGCCTGTCAAGGAACAAATTGTTCAACTTCATCGTCAACAATTATGGTTAACCCAATTCCTACTATAATTTCATCCACAAGTAATTCTTTAATTTGTATAGGTCAATCAGCAAATTTAACGGCAAGTGGTGCCATGAGTTACACTTGGAATACATCTGCAACTACCGCAACTATTTCTGTTTCTCCTACTGTTACAACTACTTACACCGTATCAGGAACTGATATAAATGGCTGCTCAAATTCATCAACAATAACCCAAACTGTGAACTCTTGCGCAAGTATGCAAGATTTAAAAAACGACTCTTTTTCAATAACAATTTACCCAAACCCTGTTTCAGATATTTTGAATATAGATTTACAAAGTTCGACTATTGAGAAGGGAATGATTCAAATTATAAACACCTTAGGTCAAGTAATATTATCTGAATTATTTACTTCAAATAATTTAAAAATAAATACAAGTAATATAATCAGTGGAGTTTACTTCGTAAAAATAACAGCTGAAAATAAACAAGTGGTAAAACGAATATCTATCCAATAATTAATTTTATAAAACACAAGAGCCTTATTCAAAATTTGAATGAGGCTTTTGTGTTTAATCCAGATAATGGAAAAAAACAAATTGCATTTAAGAGCCTGTTTAAAATTTATCTAATAATTTTGTTATGTGTTTTTTTGGCTATCCCCCGCACTATGCTGGCTCAAATACCCACTGGGTATTTGCCCTGTTAAATTTTTCGAGATAGTAGCTAACTATCTCTGCAAAATTTGCCTCTTTTCGCTCAAAAATACATTATAACAATTATTACAATATAAATTTAAACAGGCTCTAAAACTGAACAAAAAAAAGTATATTTGATTAGCAATTAAAAATTAAACATGACATAACGTATTTTATTTAAAATAACACATTAGCGTTTGCTAACCATCCTGCTCGCGAAAAGTCGAAAATTCAAGTACAACAGGGAAGTTTAAGCATAACGCTCACGGTAAAGCGTGGGCGTTGCTTTACTTTGTTGTACAGGGCTTCGACTCCCTCGCTTACAAGTAATTGCAACTGTCCCACGCTGATTTATTTAAACTAACCGCTGCTGCGGGGCAGAGTAGTATAAAACAATTATACTATGAATAAAAAAAGTGTACTCTTAACAGCTCTGGCCATTGCCGGATTTGCTGTAACAAGCTTAGCACAAACAGTTCCTGCTTATGTACCCACAAATGGTTTAGTAGGTTGGTGGCCCTTTAATGGAAATGCCATTGACGAAAGTGTTAATACAAATGATGGAACAGTTAATGGAGCAACTTTAACAACTGATCGATTTGGAAATGCTAATAGTGCTTATAGTTTTGATGGTACAAGTAATTTTATTGAAATTCCAGATTCACCACCATTAAGATTAAATAACACGGATTTTACTATTTCTTTTTGGGTTGATGTAAATACATTCGGTAATGGCTCAAATGCCACTGCATTTTTATTTAAAAGGGGTAGCGGAAGTAATAATGGTTGGATAATTGATGCAAATTCTGGTGATTCGTATTCTTTAGAATATCAGGTTTCATCGGGAACTAATCCTAATGTATCTTCGAACACAATTATTAGTACTAATGTTTGGCATAATTTAATTGTTAGATATTCTTTAGCTACTCAAAATATAGCATTTTATTATGACGGAGTGCTTGATGGCTCTCCAAGCTCAATACTACCAACTCCTAATAGTAGTTGTTCATCTGTTCTTCGTTTTGGTTATGATACATATCCACCAAATCCATATTGGCTAAATGGTAATCTTGACGATATCGGTATCTGGAATCGTGCATTAACACAACAAGAGATAACTGATTTGTATAATGCATGCTCAGTTACTTCTATTGTTTCCCAACCAACAAATCAAACTTTAGCTTCGGGTAGTAATGCTGTATTCACGGTATCTGCAACAGCTGGTTCACCATTACAATGGCAAACTAATTTAGGGTTAGGTTTTCAAAATTTAAGTAACGCTGGGCAGTATAGTGGTGTTACTACACAAACATTAACGGTAAGTAGTATTGGAGTTAACAACAACAATCAAACCTTCAGATGTATAGTGGGTTCAGGCTCTTGCAGCGATACCAGCAATGTAGCTACTTTAAGTTTATCAACGGTTGGGGTTGAAGACTTAAGTCTATTAAAAAATGTGGAGCTATATCCAAATCCTGCAACAGCAGAGTTACACATTAAAAGCGTCCTAAAGTTTTCATCAATAAAAATTATCAATAACGTTGGGCAAGTAGTTTTAAATAAAGATGCTGCTAATGCTATTGACGTATCTTCATTAAGCAAAGGCATTTATTTTGTTAATCTCATTAATGCATTAGGCGTTACAATTGAAACTCGGAAAATTGTGCTGCAATAGTTTATTAAGTTTTTTTTAAATGTAATAACAAGTCATGCTGAATTAGTCGGTCATGCTGAACTTGATTCAGCATCTATGTAGTTTTATTAGATGTGAGATTGCTTACTTCGTCGCAATGACGTTTCACTAGTAACGAAGCGTCATTGCGATGAGGAACGAAGAAGCAATCTCACATTTATTGTATTTGTAAATAGAAATAAACTATTTGGTCAAGCTGATACCAATAGCTATCGGAATGTTCAGCATCTCAGTTATTTAATGTTCACAGAGATTCCGAATCAAGTTCGGAATGACAGAACGAATAATTTTGTATAAAGAAGTTACCTTAAAACGGTAACTTCTTTTTTTGTTAGGTGTTGTGTTATATGGTTGTCAATTCGAGTAGTATTTGCCTGTTCTTTGCAAATACATATCGAGAATGATGTTACAGTGCGCTCTCAATACAGCGCAAAGAGGCAGCGCTTACTCGAACTAACAATGTTTTAACTATCGAGCATGATGTTAGGCTGTGTTCGCGTTTCCTTTCTTGAGTTGACGAAGGGCGAACTGATAATGTGTTTTCTATATAAAGCAACTAGAACAAGCAGACAGAAATTTTTTCTTCACACAAATTCATTATAAAATCAATAATAGCCAATGTGGTGATATAAATCACATAGGTAGTATTTACGCTAAAAAACACGTTACTGACTAAATGTCGTTAAAAAGTTTTTGGCTTTTTATTTGCTTTATAGCCGGCAACAATTACATTTGTTTAATTACTAAAACCCATTATTATGTTTGATCAAAATGAATTTAAAAAATATGCCACCAAACATGTTGGCATCAATAGCTTAACTTACGATAGTTATGTATCTGCTATTACTCCAGGTATTAGAAATCTAACACCAAATATTATTGAAGAGCGTCAGTTAAATGTTTCTGTATTAGACGTATTTTCTCGATTAATGATGGATCGTATTATTTTTTTAGGAACAGGCATTAATGATCAAGTTGCTAATATTGTACAAGCACAATTATTATTTTTAGAATCTGTTGATCCTAAAAAAGACATTCAAATTTACTTAAACTCTCCAGGAGGCTCTGTTTATGCAGGTTTAGGCATTTACGATACCATGCAAATTATTAAACCAGATGTAGCAACTATCTGTACAGGTATGGCTGCAAGTATGGGCGCTGTTTTACAATGTGCTGGTGCTAAAGGAAAACGTACGGCATTAAAGCATGCGCGTGTGATGATTCACCAACCATTAGGTGGTGCTGAAGGACAAGCATCGGATATCGAAATCACGGCTCGTGAAATTCAAAAATTGAAAAAGGAATTATACGACATTATTGCTACACATAGCGGACAAACATACGAGAAAGTATGGGCTGATAGTGATCGTGATTACTGGATGACAGCTCAAGAGGCTAAAGATTACGGTATGATTGATGAAGTGTTAATGAAAAAATAATTACTTATCTTTCTTAAAAAAAAAGAGGCTTAATAAAAGCCTCTTTTTTTTATGCACAATACTTAAAATTATTTTATAAATTCAAAAAAAGTGATTTTCTTTTTTTCACTTTCTTTTGCTTGACCAAAAGAAACAAAAGTCAAGAACGAACGCCATATTTTGTTTTTATACGCTCTAAAGCCCACCCACTATTTGCTATAAAAACAAAATTTCGCTCCGTTCGTTCACGCCTACCGCACAATTACCAAAGTATGCATTGTTTTGTACTACTGAATTTCACTTAATAATAAATCCATTTATCGCTCAAACTGATAATGGCTATAATCTAGTAAAATCGTTTTTAAAAAGGATTCGTCATCAAGTGTTGAGCTTACTCCTATTTTTGTTTTTACTTTTTGTGCTAATAAGGTCAGGTTATCTCTCTTATCTTTGTTAATACTGTGATCTAAAATTTCTTTCACTATTGCAATGTCTTTATCTGATAATAGCGCAACCTGATCAAATACTATTTTATAATTAGTAACTGGTTTATATAAAATGGTGTCTCGTAATGTTACTTTAGATCCTAATTTAATAACCGTTGTTCCGGCGGCCAAATCGCCAAGTCGCTGACTCTTTTCGGTAACGGCTACCACAATCAAGGCTATTAATCCACTATCAATAATGCGAAGCAAAGAGCGTATCATGTATGAACTCACACCAGGCTGAGCGCCATCTAACTTAACCACTTTAGTGCCAACAATTTTTTTTCCAAAGCTTTGCCCATTCATAAAGGTTTCACTTAAAAAATAATACAAGGTATAAGGCAAAGCTGCGAGAATTAAAATAGTATATAATGTGTAATTATTATCGCCGTCGTAAAAATGAGGGTTGCTCTTAGCCGTTAATCCTATGATAAGGAAAAAAATTATAATATAAACTATCTTAAATACTTCGTCTAATAAGGTAGCAAGCATGCGATAACCAACACCTGCAGCTTCATATTCCAAATCAACATTTTGAGAAGTCGTAATTTTTATTGAATCCATTAATAATTTTTATAAATTTAGTGTATATTTAAAAGTATAGGTTTAAATTCAAAATTACAATTCTATTTTTATAACTTCGGTAACATTCATCTATGAAGGAAATTACTTTCTTAAAACAAAATTCCGAAAAATGGGAAACCTATGAAGCTTCGCTTGATAGAAAGGAAGTGGAGAACCCTGCAAAGGTTGCCGAAATGTTTGTGGAATTAACGGATGATTTTTCTTACGCTAAAAGTAATTTCACCGAAAGTAAAACAACTAAATACTTAAACTCACTTACTGCGCGCGTTCATCAATTAGTGTATAAAAACAAATCCGAAAGTAACAAACGTATTTTTCATTTCTGGAAAACAGAATTACCATCTATGTTTGGAAAATACCATCATTTATTGTTTCTATCTTTTTGCATAGGGGTTGTTGGAACCATTATTGGCTGGATATCTCAGTTATACGACGATAATTTTGTGCGCATCATAATGGGCGACGATTACGTTGATGCAACCATCGAACGAATTAAAAACGGCAATCCCATTGGCGTATACGGTGAGATGCCAGAGTCATTTATGTTTGCATACATAACAATCAACAACATTACTGTCTCGTTTAAAATGTTGGCTATGGGGATGTTTTTTTCAATTGGCGCAGGCTTTTATGCCTTATATAATTTTATTATGTTAGGTTCTTTCTTCGCACTATTTTATCAATACAATGTTTTAGGTAAAGCTTTAAAAGTGATTTGGATACATGGTACCATCGAAATGTCTGTTATTACGATTGCATGTTGCGCAGGATTTATATTAGGGAATAGCTTTATGTTTCCAGATTCGTATAGTCGCTTAGAATCCTTTAAACGAGGGGCAAGAGAAAGTGTTAAAATTGTATTTGGATTAATTCCATTATTTATTTGTGCCGGATTTTTAGAAAGTTTTGTAACACGCTACACCGAAATGGAGTTATGGTTAAGTCTAACCATTATACTTGGCTCTATGGCATTTTTACTTTGGTATTTTATTTATCTTCCTATTAAATTTAAACATATACATTATGCAACAACAAAAAATTAATTTTCGTCAAGAACGTGATTTCGGATCTGTATTAGGCGATTCGCTTAAATTTTTAAAACAAAATTTTAAATCATTTTTCACAAGCATCGTATTAATCGTTGGGCCTCTGATTTTATTAATGGGCTTGATGTATGCCTATTTTCAAACAACGTTGATGAGCAATTTTAATCGGGATCCATCAAACCCACTTGGCATATTTAATAGCGATTATTTTACTACACTTGGTATAACAGTTCTATGCGGGTTTTTATCCAATATATTATTAAGCAGTGTTACTTATAATTACATGTGTTTGTACAACGAAAAAGGAGCAGGTGAAAAAATAACTGTATCTGAAGTTGCCACTAAATTATGGAGTAATATTGGGCGATTAATCATTTCATCAATTGTATTGATAATAACATTGATTCTTATTGTTACCATCATTACTTTAATTTGTATTGGTATAT
Organism: uncultured Bacteroidota bacterium; assembly: GCA_903834765.1. Taxonomy (GTDB): domain Bacteria; phylum Bacteroidota; class Bacteroidia; order B-17B0; family Aurantibacillaceae; genus UBA4416. The sequence goes on along the minus strand of CAILKE010000004.1, from coordinate 245,141 downwards.
TTTCAGGCCTAGGTGTTGGAGGAGCTGTTGTTGTGGGGCTTACGATATTTTTTTCATTGATTATTTTCATGCCAGTATTTGCCTATTTTATACCTGCTAGTTTTTACCTTGTCGTTCGAGATAATGTATTTATTTATACTGCCATGGGAAAAGTAAGAACCTACTTATCAGGGAATTTTTGGTGGACCTGGCTTATCATGGTTGTATCTATTATTTGCTTGAGTATTGTGCAAGGTTTGTTTAGTTTACCAGCTAGCATTATGATGATGACGAAACTCTTGTCTCGCGGGCAAGAAACAGGAAGCGATTCCTCATTGCTATTAATGACCTTCTATACGTTAGCTATGTTTTTTACCTATTGCACATATTCTATCTTGCAACTTATCGCTGCTTTTAATTTTATGAGCCACGAAGAAAAACACGAAGGAAAAGGCTTGCAATCAAAGATTGATGAGATTGTATAAAAGTTTAATTACTCGCATACGCGATACTCAACACCGAAATTTTAATTCCTTCAACTTGTTGTAATACGGCACAGCAAGCTTCAATGGTAGCGCCAGTTGTGATGACATCATCCACTAACACAACATGTTTGTTTTTAAAATCATCAAGGTTGGTTAATTGGAATTTATCTTCCACGTTTTCCCAACGCTCGTATTTATTTTTTTTAGTTTGAGTGTCGGTAAAATCTGAACGCATTAAAACCTCAGTATTTAAAGGTATTTTCAACCCAGCAGCTAAACCTTTGGCAAACTCTTCGCTTTGATTAAAGCCACGAATTTTAAATTTTTTATCATGCAACGGAACCGGAATGATGTAATCTGCTTTACTAATAATCAAATCTTCTTTTAAATCGTTAGCAAACCATGTACCTATTAATTCAGCTAATTCCTTGTTATGCTTGTATTTTATGGCATGTAATATTTTTTGTACGCCACCTTTTTTAGTAAACATATAAAAACTTGTTGCTAATTGCAAGGGCGTTCTTCCATAAAACAGAGCGTCTACAGGATTTTTAATACTCTTATGAAAATTGGTTTTCGGTAAATTAACTTTGCAATAATTACATACTTGCTCTTCGTGTTTGTATAAAGAGTTTTCGCAAGCAATGCAATGGCGAGGATATATAAGTGCTAAAAAGTCTTGAAGCATATTATAACTTTCCTGCTATCGTGCAACTCAATTTATAGGAATTGACTTTACCTGATAGATTAAATAATTCTACATACACCACGTAAATACCTATCGGCGCTTTTTCATTTTCATCGTTAATGCCATTCCAACTCAAGATACCATCTTGCGAGAGTTGCTCGTTTTTAATGAGGTAACGCACTTGCCGTCCTTTACTATCATATATATAAACGTTAGCAGCTTTTCCTGGCTCATCTAGTTTATAAGAAATGTTTAGCACATCGTTATACCCATCATTATCTGGCGAAAACAAAGGGTTAGGTATAGTAACACCACTACCGCCATCTGCTTGCAAATATTGCGAATTACGATACGCCGGTGTTGCAAAACCAACATTTTCTGCGGCACTATTCCAATTTGTTTTATCGTTGGTGGCTCTATTAAAATCAATACGCTCGAGCGATACGCCTTTAGTGTTTGCCAATAAAGGAAAATGCATCTTACTTGTATATTTTAAATTATCTATAACTAAAGCGCTGGTATCTGTTAAAGTAACAATCCCTGCATCATTACTCATGGTTGGTAAGTTAGCTATATCTAAAAAACCGCGCGGATTAGTAGTTTGATATTGCTGTTTGACAATGGTTCCATTTTCGCTAATAACCAAATATGATTCTGGAAATAACAAATAACCTTCGTCCGAAATACGCTCTGTATTAATAAGCACTCCTGTAATGGTATCCATCGAACCTATACGAAGTTGTTTTAAATCAATGGTTTTAGAACTCTTATTATACAATTCAACAAAATCCACACCACCTGTATTTGGTTCAAAGAGTATTTCGTTTATAACAACATCATTTGGAGCTGGTGCCTGTGGTAAAGCAAAAGGAGCGGAAGCCAACACATTAATTAAATTACCTGCACAATCTTTTATAGTATTCAATAAAGAAACATGGTATAACGTTCCTAAGCTCAACGACGATGCTATTTTTAATTTTACTTTTTTAAAGTCTGATGAAATAGGATAAATATTGGTTGGTGATGTTAGCCCATTATCAAAGCTATATGAGGCAGGGTTAATTAAACTCAAACTATCTAGAGCTTCTGTGAAAATTAAAACGATGGTATCTTTATTAATAACGTCCACTCGATCTATTTGTGGAGCAGTATTATCTGGGTTCAATCCATTAACAGAATTTCTTTTTCCTGGCGTTCCTCCATTTGCATCTAAACTCGCATGCCAATTATTTTGCCCACCACAAGGGTTATTCGGGTCTATTTGTTCTAAACTCCAACCGCCATCTTTTTTATTATTGTCATTATACCAAGATGTTGCATAAGTAATCGCATTGATTAATACATTATTACTATCACGTAGCGTTAATGTGGTACCATAATTTGATAATGTGGGGAAACTCGTTACTTCATAAGCTTTTACACCAAAATTGTAAAATGCATTTGCATTACCTGTACCTGTTAGTACAATAAAACTATCAGGCTTAATGGTTATATCAGGTAATTTTTTAGAGCTAGTGGTTGTTGAAAATTTCCAATTTTTAAGATTGATTGAAAAAGGTGTTCTGTTTTTTAATTCAACGTATTCTTCTGTTGGTAAGTTAATCGCAGGATCGGGATCAGGCATTAATTCATTAATAACAACGTCTTGATACTTCGCTTTGTAATAAGAAAACACAAACGTATTCGGATTTAACACATTACCATTACAATCCGTAATGCCTGAAACAGCAAGCGTATAATTAGTTGCATTTAACAATTTATTAGTTAAAGATAACGTGACGCACACATTACCATTACTAGAACTAGCTAATGATGGCGAACCAATAGCATTATTAACACTGTAATTTGAAGCTATTTGTAATTGAGCTGTAGAAATGACATCGTCAAAACAAACTAAAACGTGCAAGGAATCGAGCACAGAAACGTTAGTAATTTTTGGTCCAACAACATCAGGTGAAATATCATAGACAGAATTTATAAAGCCGGGCGTTCCTCCATCTAAATCATTACTCGCTATCCAATTATTTGCTTGTGAACATGACGTATTTTGAAGAGGATTAATTAACTCTAAACTATAACCTCCATCTTTTTTAATAGCGTCTCTATACCAAGTATCATTAAAATTAACACTGTCGATTATCCCATTAAGCGCTGTTTTTAAATAAAGATTATCCCCAGTATTGTTTAAAGAAGGAAAAGAACTGACACCTAATTTATTTGCATAACCAAGAGCTGTAAACTGTGCCGTATCAGCAATAGGACAAACTATAACATAACTGTTTGGCGTTAATGCATAAGAATTAAGGGTAGCTAAAGAACTTCCATCCGTAAGTTTTAACCCACTTAAATTAAATGGGTTTGATGATTTATTATATAGCTCTATATACTCGCATGTTGTGAGGTTCACAATCGGAGAAGGATCGACATAAATTTCATTAATGATAATGTCTTTAAAACTTGGAGTACCAAAAACTAAATATACAAAACTCACCAAAGAGTTTGATAGTGCATTACCCGAAACATCTTGCACATTATTAACGCTCAACGTATATGTAGTTCCAGATATAAAGGGTGTTGTAAATATCAAATGAATTAATTTAAAATTAGCAACATCTCTGGTGGCGCTTGATGGCGAACCAATCAATGGGTTAAGTGTATAATTACTAACCGTTTGAGAAGTTATAACATCCATGTTTTCATTAAATAATACATCAACCGCTGTAGACGATATTGCTGAAGCGCTTACTAAAACAGGGGGTGTAACATCTAATATAATTGGGCCTACAACTACATCATCAAATACATGCTTTTGAGTAAACGTTGTTGTTGATTGCTGAATAAAAAATCCAAATGAAGTTGAAGTTGTAAATGTCGCATCCGAAACAATTCCTTCACTCAGATAAGAACTTCCAGTCCCTGTAATATCTCTTTCTAAAGACCATACATTACTTGCATTTCGTGTGACTTTAATTTTTAAGTTATTGTTACTTACATTGGTAATTCCATCAACACCATCAATTATTTTAACAGCAGTAGTTATAGAGCCTGAACGTTTATATAAACAAATTTCATCTAAGGTTCCACCAATCCTCACAAAATAGCCATTGATAGAAGTTGCTTGTAAATTAGATGCATCACTTGCGAGGTATGTATCTATATAGTTTACACTTGATGTATTAAATTGTAAGTTCACATAAAATTCCCACTGACAATTTGTGGTTAATGTATTCGTTGTGCTGATATAAAAATTAGAATTTGTGTTAGTGTTCGCCGATTTTAATTGTCCAGATGATACAGTAAAATCAGTATTTGCAGCAAGTGTCCAAGTTGGTGAATTTGTAAAATCTCCATCGGTGAAATCATCAGTAATTTGTGCCGACAAATACTGCTGTATAATAATAGAGAAAAATAAAAATAGGATTCTCTTCATCGGATTATAGTTTACATAATAAAATAAGTATTTTTTAAAGTATGAGTAATAAAAAAGTCCAAGACTTTATATTCATTTATTTAAATAAATTATTTATAACCCACAGCAAAAACTACACAGCCACTGTAAGAACCTGTTTCTACAGGTGGTACAACGTAGTCGATGAAAATATGACGAACCATAGATACATCAAATGAAATGTCTTTTTTTTCGGGGCCAGCATCTTTTGATGAAAATAATAATTTTCTGTTTTTAGATTCCTTATCCTTATTGTAAATCTGAATTTCAACTGCTTTAGGAAGCGCCTCCGTAACAAAAACAACTTTATATTTTTCTCCAATAAATAAAGGAACTTCAACTTCTTTTACTGATTCTTGTTTCTTATAAATAATTTTAGTTAACTCTGAACTATCATATTTATAGGGATCGAGGAAGTTTTCGGCTTTTTCTTTCAAAGCTTTGGAATCACATAAAATAGTATCACCTCCCTGAAAAGAAGTTAAACCAACAACAATTAATACACTTAATAATGGTTTTAAAAAATTATTCATAATAATGAGTCTTATATTAATCAATAATATTTTTTCTTAATGAACTGATTGCAACTGAAATAGCCTTCAATTCAGAATCTTTAACTTCAATCTTTGAAAAATCAATTTCTTCTTCCTTTTCATTAGCCAACTTAATCGCTGCAACTGAGTTATATGCTGAATTTATTTTCTCGACAGCTTCAATCAATGCTGGCATTTCTGGTTCAGCTTGTTTATTTACTTTTAACGCCTTGATGATGGTTTCCGATAACAATAATTGCTCTAGTAAACTAGCTAATGCTTTTTTGTTTTTATCTTTAGCATAAACCTCACTGGCAATATAAGCACTCTCAGTCCAAGCTCCTGTAAAAGCAATTGCAGTAATGTGTTTTTGTTTATTTTCTTCAAATACAACGTCTGTTCTTAATTGCACATTAGATACAATTTTAACAATAGAATCTTCATTTGTAATATTTTTATCAAAGCGCTGTGCTAAGTTGTTACTCTCGAATACTTGGTTTAAACCCAAGTCTGTGCCCATCTCCTTGCAAGCCTTTAAATAATCTTTCGATTCTTGGTACTTGTGATTAAATAAACAATATGCAAGATCTGCACTATAAACACCAAAATTAATAGCCCTTTTATAATTACTCGTATTGTATTTGTTTACGTATGTTTTATTATTAACTAATGATGGAAAAAATACTGATCCTGATTTCTTAAATATATAAGCGATTTGCAGTGCCGAAGGCAAGCGATAGGACACTTCCTCATCTTCTTCTTGATTTAACAATGAATCAGAAATAACAATTGTTGAATCAACAATCTCTTCTTGACTATTTGTTTTGTTTGAATTAGACTCTGTACATGAAAAAAGAGATATTGTAACAATGATTACAGATAAGGTTCTTGATTTAATAGTCATATTTTATTTTTATAATCTCAAAAATAAGAAATTTATTTAGATAATACTTCTACTGCTTTCAAAATACATTTGTCACTTTGATTAATGATAGGATAATAGGCGTCCTTATCAAATACATCTCTGCCTATAAATGCTTTTAAATAAGGCTTTAATGCTTGATTAGTCTTTTCTTTATTTATAGATCCGAGTTTTGCATTTAGCTTACCACAGTAATCGTAAAAATCTTCTAAAATTGAATTGGTAATTTCAAATTGTGCGATGTAATTTTTTGCACTCACGAATACTTTTAATTTATCTCTGTTTTTATCAGCATACTCAAATGCAAAGGTATTGATGGCTCCCATGTAAAATACTTTATTTATAAACGCGTTATTTTTTGCAGTATCTAAAGGCACAAATATGTCGGGCATAATGCCACCGCCACCGTATACAATTTTACCATCAGCCGTGAAATATTTTTTTGTTTTATCTAACTTAATACTATCAGCATTTAGTAACTCACCATTCTCATAGCGATCGTATTCTTCACTATAATACTGGCTTTTATCATCCGAATATGGCTTTTGAATACACCTTCCCGTTGGCGTATAATATCTTGCAATAGTTAATCGTATGGCAGAACCATCCGGTAACTGTAATTGATCTTGCACTAATCCCTTTCCAAAACTTCGTCTTCCAATAATTGTCCCTCTATCATTATCCTGTATTGCTCCAGCCACAATTTCACTGGCACTCGCCGATCCTTCATCAATCAAAACAGCTAAATCATTGTTTTCAAAACTACCACGCTCAGTTGCTTTATACACTTTTTTAGGGTTTGCTTTTCCTTGAGTATATACAATTTGTAATCCATTTACTAAAAACTCATCAGATATATCAACTGCTGCATTTAAGTATCCACCAGGGTTTCCGCGCAAATCTAAAATTAATTTTTTCATGCCTTGTTTACTCAATATGTTAAATGCCTTCAAGTATTCATCGTAAGTAGTAGCTGCAAATTTGCTGATTTTAATATAACCGACATTTGAATTTACCATATAAGAAGCATCAATACTATATAATGGAATAGCATCACGTATGATATTAAAAATTAATGGCTTATGAATCCCACTTCTTAAGATACTAACATTAACAGTGCTACCGCTTTTTCCTCTTAATTTATCAAACACTTCTTTATTAGTAATTTTTACGCCTGCAACAATCTTCCCCTCTACTTTCACTATCTTGTCTCCAGCTCTAATTCCGATTTTTTCGGATGGACCACCTTGAATGGGCGTAATTACCCGAATCGTATCATTGATAATGTTAAATTCTACTCCTATCCCATCAAAATTACCTTCTAAGGGCTCATTTACTGTTTCAAATTCAGAAGCTGCTATATAACTAGAGTGAGGATCGAGACTTTGAAGCATCGATGTCACCGTTTTTTCAACTAAATCTTTTTTATTAATTGTATCTACATATTGATACTCAATATAATCCAGTAAACTATTTATTTTATCGTTAGTGGCATTTCTATTATTATTAGATAGAGCCGAATTGTTTTGCAAGCGATTACATAAAAAATAACCAAGCCACAAGCCAAACACTAATACTAAAGACAATATTATGGGGAAAAAAGCGTTGTACTTTTTAGGTGGCTCCTGTTGTTCAATTTGCATAAAGAATGTATATTTACAATAACAAATGTATCTCTTTAAAGTATATTGTTTGCAATGTTTAGAAAAATTATCATATTAGTTTGCTTTTCTTTTTTAGTATTGTTTTCTTTTTGTAAGAAGAAAACAACTAACGTTCAAGATAATATACCATACCAAACTGTTAATATTAATATATATCCTAATGACCCGTTAAACTTTAAGCTTCAGGTGGTTGGCGGCTGGATATATGTAAATGGGGGAGTTAACGGAATTATAGTTTACAGACAAACACAAAATGGTTCTTCAGACTTTATAGCTTTAGAAAGGACATCCACTTATTTGCCAAATGATGCTGGCGCGGCAGTTAAAGTTTTGTCTGATAATTTCAGCCTGAAAGATACAGTAAGTGGCTCCAAATGGCAATTAAATAATGGTGCTGTCATATCTGGGCCAGCAACTATTGCCTTGAAGCAATATAATACCCTATACGATAATGGAACAGGGATATTAAGTATAAGAAATTAAACATCATAAAAAAAGCAATCATAAATAATTGCTTGTTTTAATTTAAATATTAAGCATTTTCAGGCTTACCTTTAGCTTGAGAAACCACAATAGCGCGTTCATAGTGCTCTGTTCCATTTAAAGCATCAATGGCTTTTTGCCCATCCGCTTCATTTGCCATTTCAACAAATCCAAAGCCTCTGCTTCGTTTTGTTTCCTTGTCCTTAATAATTCTAACCGAGGTAACCTCGCCAAATGGAGAAAATAAATCACTAAGTGCATCTTCTCTAACTTTAAAGCTGATATTGCTTACAAAAATGTTCATAACAAAAAATTTATATAGTTATAGTAAAATTATAACAAAAAATTAAATAAACAAATTTTTTTGCAAAAAATATTGACTTCCCGCTAAGACTAACTGTTATAAAAAATAGATTAATCGTTAAAAAACTACGATAAAATGAGATTTGTGCTTATGGCTTAATTTAAAAAAATCATTAAAAAACCTTAGCTTCAATACTAATTTCTACGTTAGCATCTTTAGGCAATCTATCTGCTTGAATAGTTGCACGTGCAGGGTAATCGCCTTTAAAATAACTACTATAAATCTCATTTACATGAACAAAATTATTCATATCTGATAAAAATATAGTCGATTTAACGATATTATCATAAGTTAAACCAGCTGCTTTTAATACTTCCCCCAAATAATCCATTACGATTTTTGTTTCTTCCTTAATGGTAGTTTTAATAAGCTGTTTAGAAGCTAAATCCATAGCAATAGTGCCTGAAACATAAACGCAATCACCAACTTGAACTGCTTGGTTATAAGGCCCAATTGGAGCTGGAGCTTTGTCTGTTTTAATAATTTTTTTCATTGTATGTGGTTAGTTAGGATAACAAAAATACAAAAAACAACACTAAATACTGCAGAAGAATTCAACAACCAAACTTTAGTAAAAAACGATCAATATAAGGTGGAGATTAACATAAAAAGAATAGATTTACCATGATGCAAGAAAAACCTTTAATATTAGTTACCAATGATGACGGCATTAGTGCGCCGGGTATTTTACATTTAGCAAATATTGCTAAGCAATTCGGAGATGTCTATGTAATTGCCCCAGATAAACCTCAATCTGGGATGGGTCATGCCATTACAATAAACTCAACTTTAAGAATACAAAAAACAAATTTTCATAACGGAGTTGTATCAGAATATAGTTGCACAGGAACACCTGTAGATTGCGTGAAAATGGCAGTAAACAAGTTATTAGGGAGAAAGCCAGACTTAGTGCTTTCTGGAATAAATCATGGTAGCAATAGCTCCATTAACGTTATTTATTCTGGAACAATGAGTGCTGCCATTGAAGGATCTTTAGAGGGGGCATCATCTATTGGTTTTAGCTTAGCTGATTATGGCATTGATGCTGATTTTAGTGCAACAACGCCCTTTATTGAAAAAATAATTACCTCCTGTTTAAAAAATGAATTACCAAAAGGAGTTTGTTTAAACGTTAATTTTCCAAAATTAAAATCAGAAGAGATTGCTGGTCTCAAAATATGCAGACAAGCTAAAGCTAATTGGGTAGAAGAATTTGAAGAACGTCAGGATCCTTATGGCCGTTCTTATTACTGGTTAACTGGAAAGTTCGTTAATTTTGAACCAGAAGCTACTGATACTGATGAATGGGCATTAAAAAACAGCTATGTGTCGGTAGTGCCTATAATGCACGATTTAACGGCGCATCAATATATTAATCATTTAAAAAACGTATTGTAACGATGCTTGATAAAATAGATAAAATATGGATAGGAATACTTGTAGGCTTGGTATTTCCAGCTTTTTGTTTTTTTTGCTATTGGCTATTTTTTTATAGTCAATTAGATTTTCCAACAGCCTTTATTCGCTATTTACGAAATGGAGATATGTTGCAGGAAGTTGCAATTGCTTGTATCGGCGCTAATTTATTATTCTTTTATATAATATTAAATAAAAAAGCATACGAATTCAGTAAAGGAATGATGTACTCATCCTTTGCTTATGTTGGCTTAGTTCTATATATATCGTTACTATAAATCAAGCCTTACAAAACTCTATCATTGTCAAAATACTATATCATATCAGGCGAACCCTCAGGTGATCTTCATGCATCTAACATGATGAAGGAATTGCTATTACTTGATCCTAATATTGACTTTCGTTTTTGGGGTGGTGATTTAATGGCTGCTGTTGCAAAAAAGAAACCAACAAAACACATCAAAGACCTTGCATTTATGGGCTTTGTAGAGGTTGCTAAAAATATACGCACTATTTTTAAAAACATTGCCTTTTGCAAACATGATATTTTAGCATACCAGCCTGATGTGTTAATTCTGGTGGATTATCCTGGTTTTAATTTACGAATTGCTGATTGGGCTAAAACACAAAACATTCGTGTTCTTTATTACATATCGCCTACCATTTGGGCATGGAAAGAAAACAGAGTAGAGATTGTAAAACGTGCCTGCGAAAAAATGTTTGTAATCTTACCATTTGAAGTAGCTGTGTATAAAAAACACAATTACAAAGCAGATTATGTAGGTCACCCATTATTGGACGCTATTGAACAAGAAAAAAATAAATTACCTAGTAAAGAAGAATTCATTTCTTCCAATCAGCTAGATAATCGCCCTATTATAGCGGTGCTCCCGGGCAGTAGAAAACAAGAAATCAATCTTATGTTTTCAATTATGCTGGACGTAGTTAATGATTTTAAAGACTATCAATTTGTAATTGCTGGGACTACCAATTTACCTAAAGAAGCATATCAACCTGCACTTGATAAAAACATAAAAGTTGTGTTTAATCAAACATACGCCTTGATGCATAATGCTCAAGCAGGCATTATTAAGTCGGGAACATCTACATTAGAAAGCGCATTATTTCGTCTTCCGCAAGTTGTTTGTTATAAAGGCGGAGCAGTGTCTTATGCTATTGCAAGAATGGTGGTGGGAAACAGAGTTAAATACATTTCATTACCTAATTTAATTTTAGATAAACCCGTTGTAAAAGAATTAATACAAAGTGATTTAACAACAGCTCATTTAAAAGAAGAATTACAACGCATCATCTCTGGAAAAGCCCGCGAAACAATGCTAACCGAATATGATGGATTAATTACTTTATTAGGAAACAGTGGCGCATCCAAGAAAGTAGCTAACGAAATTTACAATCACCTCCATGCTAAAAAATAGTTTTTTATTAATAGTTACTCTGTTTTTGTTTGCCAATTGGCGAAGTGGGGAGATTACGAAAAGAAGAATTTTAATTAGCTCATTCGAACGAAATCACATTCACATCAAACGAGGAGTAAATTTAAAAAAGTATTCTCTTTCTGATGAGCTTTTAAACATTCGAATTTTTTCTCAATTAAAAGTACAGGAATTTACTGTAAGCCCTGAGTCTGGAACATACGGCATTTGGGCTAATGGTAATGAAATAACATCTACCCTAAAAACGCCTTTAATAAAAATTAGTTACATTAATGATTCTATTGAGGTAAAAACATTTGAATTAACTATTGGTCGATACAAGAAAATAAAATTATTAAGTCCTGACATCACCAAATCATTTCGTCTGAAATTAATCTCGCCAGAGCGTAAACCTCGTTTTTACGACGATAATTTAACTGTGGAAGTAGAAGCTGGAAATTTAAAACTCATTAACGAAATAGTTTTAGATAATTATATATCTGGCGTAGTGCAAGCTGAATCAGGTAAACGGTCATATCAAGAGTTTTATAAAGTACAGGCTATTTTAGCACGAACCTTTGCTTTATCTCATCTTCAAAAGCACGCCACCGAAGGATTTAGTTTATGCGACCACACTCACTGCCAAGCATATTTTGGCAAAACTACGGAGCTTGATATTATGAAAGCGGTTTCGGAAACAAAAGATAAAGTAGTTGTTGATGATAATTTAAATTTAATTGAAGCAGCGTTTCATAGCAATAGTGGCGGCCAAACAGCAAACTCTGAGGATGTATGGGGTAGTAAATTATCATATTTAAGAAGTGTGAATGATACCTTTAGTATTAAAATGCCTAATGCTAAATGGGAACGCAAAATGGCTAAAGAAGATTGGTTGTCGTATTTAAAACTCAAACATAATTATCCTATACAAGATTCTAATGCGCGCTGGTTAGCAATGAATTTTAAACAAGATAGTCGAACACCTTACTTAGAAATTAATAATATTCGTGTAGCATTAAAAAATGTGCGAACGGATTTGCAATTAAAGTCTACATTCTTCACAATTATTCCTCAAGGAGATACGTTATTATTTAAAGGCAGAGGCTTTGGGCATGGCGTTGGTATGTGCCAAGAAGGCGCAATGCGTATGGCAAAAATAGGCTATAAATATCCTCAGGTAATTAATTTTTATTATCAAAATATTCAATTAATCGATTTACATAAATTGAATTTTTTTAAAGACGAATAAGTTTTTATCTCCATAAAATATAGAAGTTACAACCTCTTGCTCTCAATCGTTATTTCAAACACTTTATTAGGAGTATTATATTCTTCTAATGCATGCGTTTTAAATGATTGATTGATGTATATCGCACATAAGGAATTAGAAACATGGTAAACATTTTTGTGTTTACTTTTTGGCGTTCCATCAAGGATTGCAGCAAACACTTCTGGACGTACCTTTTCGGGATTATAAGCGTAATCGTGCCATATCACAATACTATTTTCGTGCACTAAATGTTTGAATACATTCTCCGTGTCTATTTTGACTGATTGGTAATGATGATCGCCATCTATAAAAACAACATCAAATTTTTTATTCAATGCTGCAAAATCATAGGTTAACGAATTGCCTTCCAAATGAATGATGCTTGAATTTTTTTTAGAAAAATAACCATGCAAATCAGCATACTTTTCATCAAAGCCAAAAGCTAATAATTCTTTTTTTGATAAACTCAATGTGTAACATTCTTTGGCATATGGTGCTACATTAGTGACGCTCTCGCCTCGCCAAGTGCCAATTTCAAAGTAAGAGGCATTTTCGAATCGCTTACTCATACTCTGCAATAAGGCGATATCCGTGGGCAAAGAGCCACCTTCTAAAACAGCAAAGCAATTGAGGGTTGCTTTGAAATTCGGAATAAGTTCATCAATTTCTACAACAGGTAAGGCATCTATGGCATTGTAGTGTTTGTGAATGTAATTTTTCCAAACCAAATCATTGTCCAAAATCGTATTGAGTAACCAAGGATTTTTAATAATTTCAAAAATAGCTTTAAATGTTTTTTTTATTTTTTTCATTTTAAATAGTATTGTTTTTGATGAGATAGATGTTTTTTCTGATCTCAAATAAATCTTTGATTGTAAAGTGATGTTTACGCATAAACACAATTAATAAAATCATAGAGGTAATAAAATAAGAGATACTTGAAACATAGCAAGCACCATCTACTCCGTAATTTAAAATAAATGCATAACCCAAACTAATCGTAGTTATAAACCCACATAAATTAGCCAATGCAATGGTTTTTTGTTGACCAATACCTGAATAATAATGTACAATAATAGATGAGAAACTCACGCATAAAATACCCGGCGAAAGTAATAACATAATATGTTTAGTTTCAGCAAAATCATCACCTAATAAAATAACAAAGAATACATCTGGTATAAAATACAAAACCAATACACAAACGATACTTAACAAAAAACATAATTTAGCAAGCACAAAAGTAATATGTTTATTTTCTTCATTTTGCTTGGAGTTTGCTACATGTGTTAAAATAATAGGCGTTACGCTGCCGCTAATAAGCCATACTGACTCAATAAGCGATGTGGCACTGGAATAAACACCCACTAATAAATTAGTACTTAATAAATAATAATTATACCGATTACTCAACATGTGCGTTAATGCCGCAAATTGATTATAAAAACCATTAGTAAAAATTTGTTTTACTATAAACACTTCTTGTTTAATAGGATTTCGATACTCCTTAAAAATATAAATAGAAGAAATGATTGCCGGTGGAACAAACGAAATATACATAGAGATAATATAGCTCGTAAATGATTTTTGTTGTAATACAAAAATAAATATCAATAAACTAAGCAGTAAAATTAAAGGTTGTGAAGCACTTAACCAGTTATATAATTTAATTTTTTCTTTGCCTAAAATAAATACCAAATGAAAGGAATGCAAAATGATTATGAATGATAACAGAAATAAATGAACCCAATTTCCTCCCATTTTCACATTGAACAGATAAAAGAAAATACTGAGCACTAACGTACAAAGAGCAACCCATAAAAAACCAAACTTATACAATTTTTTAAAAGAATATTTTGGGATGAAATGTACTAGAGTATAGCCAGTATAAATTTCATTAACAATTTGAATAATTGCAATATTTAAAACAAAGAGCGTGATTTCACCTCGAATCTCTCCACCCAAAACTTTAGAGGTAATTAATAAAATAGCAAAATTAATGAAAGCGGTGCTACCTTTGGAAAACAGAGTATGTGTGATTTTTTTAAGCAAGTGCTAATTGATATAAAGTAGTTAGTTTTTGATTAATCACCTGTTTACTAAAATGTGTCACTGCAAATTCTCTGATCAATGCAGAGTTATATTGATGTTTTGTTTGAGCAAATGTAAGAAAGGATTCCGTTAATTGAATTTCATTTTTCGGATTAACTACCATGCCTAAGTCCGGCTTCATGTAATCAGCAATACCGCCAGCATTACTTGTAATCACTGGCTTTCCGCAAGCAAAGCCTTCTGCTATTGCCAAACAAAACGTTTCATAATTACTAAACATCACTAGAGCATCATGCCTATTAATAGCCTGCACTAAATCTTTTCCCATTAAGCGTCCTAAAAACGTAACACTCGCACTAACCCCTAATTGATTAGTTAATGCTTGCAAATTAGCTTTGTTAGGGGCTTCACCAACAATACTTAAATGAAGATTTGTATTGCTTTTAAGAGCTGCAGCAAAAGCTAAAATAATACCTGATACATTTTTTTGTGTTTCATCCAACGAAGAAATATGAATAAACTGCGTTACCTCTTGTTTAATTATATCGCTAGGAGAAAACAATTCTGTATCGATCACATTTGGCACTTCTTGATAATTCCCTTGCAGATGATGGTTTTTCATCATCCGCGTTAAATAGTCACTCACGGTATTGATAGTATGTGCTTTAGTAATAATTTGCTTCGTATAATATTTCTTGATGAAACCTTTATAACTTCCATCTTCTGGGGAATACCCTGTCCAATGTTCTGTAATAAACAAAGGGCACTTTAGTTTTTTTATCAATTGCAATGTAGGTATGCAGGCAGGAAAAATTGCATTTAAATGTAAAATATCAATAGCTTGTTTTTGCTGAGCAATTTCAACACATTTTAAAAGATACTTGCTATATGTATTTAATTTTTTAAACTCTTTTACGATAGGAATAACCGATGAAATTTTAGGATATAGCAAAATAACTTCCGTAAGATTTCCTGTTTCTGTTACCGTTAGGGTTTCATTTACAACTAAAGAGCTTGACTTAGCAAATATAACCGTTACCTTATTTGTTAATGCAACACATTCGGCATGGCGTTTAATAAAAATGCCATTGGTAGGATTATCTATATGGGGATACCACGAACAAATAAAAAGAATATGAGGTATATGTTGCAGAATAAAAGTGTTGTATCTGTAAATTTAAAAAAAATAGTGAAATCCTTATAAGCTATTTATTTGTTTAATAGAACAACATTACTTGCTTAATAATATACTGTATAAGTGTAATTCCACTTGTAACAATAAAACACCACATCACCCATATACCGCCATGATCATGCTTTTTAATCAATTGTAGAATCAACATAGCGATTGTAATCATAAAAGGAATTAATGCCGCATGATAGCTTAAAGATTCTATTAAATTTCCTTTTAATAAAGATATAAAAGCACGTTGAGAACCACAGCCAGGGCAATCTAACCCAAAACTGGATTTGATAGGGCAGGCCAATAAATGATGCTCGAGCCAATCAATCATGCGTTTAAAATAAAAATGTCTCCAAATATTGGAGACATTTTATATTAATTTCAACTATTAATGTCCTTTCATCATTTGTGACCAAGGCAAGCCTGTCATTGCTGCTCCAATAATAAAGAAAACAACAATAACATAAACTAACATTAACGCAGAAAGAATGGTTCCAATAATTCCACAAATTTTTCCTGCTTTTAAATTATTAAAAGAAGAAACTGTGAAATTTGTAGGATTTGATTTATAAATAGCATTAGCTTTTCCAGCCAAAACTAAAGCTATTATACCTAATACTAAACCTATAAAACCGTAACAAAAACAAAATACGATTGACAAAATGCCTAGCACCAATACTGCTGCTGAATTTGGAACAGGCACTTGCCCAAATTGATTACTAAATTGTTGATTTACATTTTGCCCTTGATTAGATGCTTGATTTGATAAATTATTGTCTTCCATAAAATTTTAATTTTTAGCTAATATAAAAAAAATACACTTATACCTAGTAATATTTAAAAAGTTACATAGATTTTTAAACTAAAAAATAGTTTGTAAATAACCCTAAAAACTAAAACTTTTAGTAACTATTAACGTACAACACATTAAATAAAACAATCACTTAATACCCTTCGTCTGAAAGTATCACTGAAAACAGGGCTAGTACTAAAGATTTACCTCAAATATTTAATCAAATTTAATTTTTTAAAAAAAACAGAAAAACAATGACACATTTAATTAACTCTTCAAAACATTTCCGCCATGAAAACAATTTTACAAAACACAGCTGTGCTGGCCGCACTCATATCTATTCCGGCCATAGCACAAATCAACAATTTACCTTATACGATTGATAGTTTGGTAAATTTTAATCAAACAGAATGGACTAATTTTTATTTTTCACATCACACAAATCCTTCCGAACTACCTGAATTCATTGAGGCTCACAAGCGTGACTACATTCACGCTACCTATTTTACCTCTGCACAAAAATTAGCAAACCAGTCCAACACCCCTCAACAAGCCTGTACAAACATTGATTTTGAAAATGGTAGCCTTAATGGCTGGACATCATCAACTGGCTATAACCCCTTGTACAATGCTGCCGGATGTTGTTTAACATCAGGTGGCGCTCAAGTCATAACTAGTGGCGCAGCCATAGATGGTTGCGGAGGCTTTCCTATCGTAGCTCCTGGAGGTAATTTCTCAGTAAAATTAGGAGATAATAATGTGGGGGGCGTAGCTGATAGATTAGAACAAACTTTCAATGTTACAACTGCTAACGCCAACTTTACCTATAAATATGCAGTTGTATTAGAAGATGCAGGGCATGCCATTGCAGACCAACCGAGCTTTCAGGTAGAAATGTTAGATTCGAGCAACAATCAAATTCCTTGTACCTTTTATAATGTTGCAGCAGGTCAAAATATCCCAGGGTTTATTTCGTCTACTAATTGCGCAAGCGTGGTTTACAAACCATGGTCGAGCGTTAGTGTTGATTTAACGAGTTACATCGGACAAAATGTTACTATTAGATTTACAACTTATGACTGTTCATTAGGCGGTCATTATGCTTATGCCTACATTGATGGTAGTTGTTCAAATTTTAATATAACTCAAAGTGCAAATTTATGTGAAGGATCTTCCATACAATTACTTGCGCCTGCTGGTTTTGCAACTTACAATTGGACTTTACCAAATAATACTACCACAACTGGACAAACATTAACAACAGGCTTAGCGGGAGTATATACTTTAAATTTAACTACTATGACAGGTTGTCCAGGCCCTACACTTACATATACCCTAATAAGTTTTCCAAAACCAAACGCTTCTTTTACTCCTAATCAAACATCTGCTTGTTCTCACACCATTGCTTTTACAAACACGAGCAATATTAGCAGCGGAAGTATTACCTCAACCGTTTGGAGTTTTGGTGATGGAAACACATCCATTAATACCAATACATTTAATAATTATGCAGGCTTAGGAACTTTTTCAGTACAATTAATATCCTCCAGTAATATGGGATGTAAAGATACTGCTCTACTTCCTGTAACCATCAATGCCTTACCAACAGTCATGTTTAATGCCAATTCAGTTTGCGCAAATTCTGTTACATCATTTACAAATAACTCAAGTGTTTCAAGCGGAAGTATTACATCTACAAATTGGAGTTTTGGCGATGGCTCATCATCTGCAATTAATCAACCTTCACATCAATATGCTTCTGCGGGAAATTACTCTGTAACCTTAACTGTTACGACTAATAATAATTGTATCAACTCTATTGTACAACCTATAACTGTAAATCCTATTCCAAATGTTGTGTTTACAGCTAATAATGTGTGCGAAGGTAATAGTACAAATTACACGAATAATTCTACTATATCTAGTGGAAGTATTAGCAACTATATATGGGATTATACTAATGATGGAACACCCGACAACACAAATCAAAACACATCTACTGCATTTGCTGCCAGTGGGACTTATACAACACAGTTAATGGCTATTAGTAATTTGAATTGTATACAAAGTTTTACTCAAGTCATCTATGTGTATCCAAACCCAGTGGTTCAATTTACCTCCCAACCTGTTTGTTTTGGAACTCCAGTTGTGTTTGCAAATCCATCTAGTATTAGCACTGGCCAAATTTCCAGTTATACTTGGTCGTTTGGAGATGGCACTGCTTCATCGATTGCCAACACTCAACATTTATATAATTCATACGGAAATTATAATGTACAATTGATTGCCACTAGTAGTCATAATTGTAGTAGCATACTTTTACAAACAGCAATGGTTCACCCAAATCCTATTGTGCAATTTCAATCAACTACTGCCTGCTTGAATCAAGCTACACAATTTAACAATCAAAGTAGTATTATCGCTGGAAGCATTATTAAATACCGTTGGGATTTTGACAATAACAATACAATTGATGATTCTACTTCAAACCCAAGCTATATATATAGTTTAGCAGGAACTAATCAGTGCCGATTAATTGCAATATCAAATAACAATTGTACCAATCAAAAAATTAATCCGGTAGTCATTCACCAAAATCCTGTTGCTCTATTTTCAGCTCCAAGTACATGTATGCCAAACGATACCAAGTTTCAAAATTTATCGACTAGTAGTGATGGATTAATAACAATTAATAATTGGGATTTCAATGGGGATAATATAATTGATAATATTCAACAAAATCCTACCTACATTTTTACCCAAACTGGCAACTATGGTGTGAAATTAGAGGTCCAAACACAATATGGTTGTTCTAATAGCATAATCAAATCAGTTTATGTGAATGCAACACCGTCTGTATTATTTGCTGCTGAACATAAAATTGGTTGTCCTAGTTTATGCGTAAATTTTTTAAATAATTGTAGCATAGGAAGCGGAAACATAGTAATCTATCAATGGATTTTTGGTGATATCAGTTCTCCTGATTACACTCAAAACCCTACACACTGCTATGCTTCTGGTAATTATAATGTCACTTTAAAAGCAGTATCTGATAGTGGCTGTGTAGCTAGTTCAATGTTGCCAAATTTAGTAACTGTATACCCTACTCCTGTAGCTAATTTTAATGTAACACCAAATGTTATTGAAATAACGGAACCATTAATTGAAGTTCAAGATAAATCAACCGGTTCATCATCTGTGAATTATGTATTTAGTGATGGTACTCTAAAAAACACTGCCAACTTTACACACTTATTTACTACCGATGTGGCAAAAACAGTATTTATTATGCAAAAGGTTGTTAACTCTTATGGCTGTAGAGATTCTATTGTGAAACAAGTAGACATCAAGCCTGCGTATGCACTCTATATTCCAAATGCATTTACTCCCAATAGTGATGGACTAAACGATGGATTTAAAGCCTTAGGTATTGGAATATCACAATTTAAATTACAGATTTTTGATAGATGGGGTGCTCTTATTTTTGAAAGTGATGATATCAATAGAGCTTGGGACGGAAGCGTGAATGGTAAAGGCGACTATGACTCTACTAAAGATGATGTGTACGTTTGGAAAGCTGAAGTAATAGATATTTTAAAACAACACCATGATTTAATAGGACATGTAACCTTAGTAAAATAATGTCAAAAAGACGTGAAAACTATTTGGCTTAGATATTGAGTTTATTAGGCGAAAAATAATTAATTTTATATGTAGATATTATTGTTTTTATTTGTCATATGGAATACGTCTATCTTCATTGTTGTTTATTTGCAACAAACACGTTTTAAGTGGCTATTTCATATCATTAATAAAACACAGTCAATTCAGTAAATAACAATCTAAACAAACAAAAAAATGGCATTAGAAATAACAGACGCTAATTTTGAAGAATTAGTATTAAAATCAGACAAACCAGTATTAGTAGATTTTTGGGCAGAATGGTGTGGTCCGTGTCGTATGGTAGGTCCCGTAGTAGAAGAATTATCAAAAGATTATGAAGGCAAAGCGGTTGTAGGAAAAGTAAATGTAGATAACAACTCTGGTATCTCTGCAAAATATGGTATTAGAAATATTCCAACTATTTTATTTTTTAAGAATGGTGAAGTTGTAGAAAAACACGTAGGTGTAGCTGCTAAAAATGTATTAGCTGATAAATTAAACACGCACATGTAATTTTAGTTTTATAAAAAAGTCCTTAGAGTATTAATATTCTAAGGACTTTTTTTATGGTGTTTGAAACCCCATTGTTCATACTATCGTTCTAAAAGTAAGATTAATACGAGGCGCTATAACTTTCTTAGTTGGCGGTAAACGATGTAGCCAATAGCTTTGCGTTGTGTCTTTCATTACTAACAAACTTCCTTGTTCTAAAACTATAGAAACTGTTTCTTTTGTTTCTTTATGTTTAAACATAAATTTGCGTTCCGCACCAAAACTTACAGAACCTATTGCGCCATTTTTTTTCAAATCTTTTTCCCCATCGCTATGCCACGCCATACCTTCGTTGCCGCTATGATATAAATTTAGTAAACAAGAATTATACGTTTCCCCGGATTGTTTTTCTATCACTTTTTTTAATTGTAATAATTCTGGCGTCCAAGTGAGTGCCTGTTTTGTTATCTTGGAGTAAGTGTATTGAAACGGAGAATCACCATACCAAGCTACCTTACGCTTTGTTTGAATCACTTTCCCGAAAATAACCGCTTCATCATTTTTCCACTCTATATGATTTATGAGATACTGATAATATTTATCAGATTCTTCTATTGAAAATACTTTACCATAATAATTAACCGTTCCATCTTTTGGCAACAAGTTGTTATGACGATCATGTTCGAGATTAAATAAATTCATCATTTTTTTATTTACCAATATTAACCCTAATACCTTCGCTATGACTTGTAAATTCAGGTGCATACATGCATTGTATAGTTGTAATCCCATTACTAAAATCCCCTTTATGGTTTACCACCAAAGGATATTCAAACACATAAGTGCCTTTATTCAAATAAGAGAAAAAGAAATTAGTGGCTGCATCTCTGGTACTTTCATAATAGCCCAGTCCATCTTGGTATTTATAGCCGCTCAATACGTTGGTCGGCTCAAAACCTGAAGCACGCATATCTTTCATGTGCACGTAACTCATATCTCTATCCACTCTTAATTCTATACGAACTTTTATTTTATCACCCAACTTCAATGGAGTTACTGATGTGATAGGCTCTATTACGATACCGCTTGCTGTATTTTTTTCTAAAAATAATTGTTTTTTTATTTTTAGTGGAGTTTCATGTGGTGTAATTTTATCTAGTTGCTCAAAGTATTGCCAATACATCGCGCCATAACTTACACCCACATCATGTTTCACTACCTTAACAGTACCCATCGTAGAAGGCTTAATGTCAGTGCCATTCCACACTTTTTTGAAATAGCCTGTTCCCGGTTCTGCCTTTAACGAGGCATCTTTTTTAGGGTCTAATTTTATATCTCCAACGGTTATGTCTACATTAGGTTCGGTGGCTAACCAATCTGTTCCTTTTAATAACAAGGCGTACACTGCTTCAGTTGTAGAACGCGTGGTTCCCCAATGTTGCGTTTGTTTGCTTTTTATTAGCCAAGTTTTCAAATCATCTACTGCTTTAGTATCATTATTAATTTCATCAAAGGCTTCAATCATTAAGGCTTGCATTTCGATTGGCGCTTCATACCAAAAATAACCGTAATTTTCTTTCCAGTACATACCCATTTCTTCGCTATTGATGCTATTTTCCTTCAATGATTTTAAAATATCTTTCGGTAATTTTTTATCATCATAGCGGTTTAAACTCAAGGCGATCATTCCTTGCATGTATCGACTGTTTTGCAACCAATACGTTTGCTCTTGTTTTTTGTAATACGCTACATGTTCTTTGTTTCTTCCATCGATATCAATATCCTTAAACACAGAACGCATGTATAAATATTGAATAGCGTTATAACTTAAATTATTAGTTGTTTTCCAATTTTTATTATATTTTTTTGTTAGCTCAAACTCTTCGCGCATGCGGTTATCACAATATTTCACAGCTTTGGTTATCATATTCCAAACCTCTGCATTTTCGCGTACTTTAATAACTCCTAATTTATCTAAGTGTCCAAACCCTGTTACAATGTGTTGGGTAATATACCAATCGTCCGGACCACCGTCAAACCACATAAAGCCACCATTAGGGGTTTGTTTCTTAAATAATTTTTTAAGTGCTTGTATTTGTTCATTACTCATTTTATTCAAATCAAATAATAAACCTACACGACGTTTATTTTCTGTTTCGTTTTTCGATTGTAATACCCATGGCGTTTCTTCTAAAACAGCTGATTTTAATTCTTGATTTTTTTCGAGATTCGATAGGAAAGCATCAGGTGATGAGCTTTTCCAAGCATCAAACACAGCTTTAATTTTTGGTTTAGAATTTACTACGTATGTTGCTAAAGTATTTGCATAATAACGCGCAAAGGTTTGTTCGGCGCACTCATAAGGATATTCCATTAAATATGGTAACGCTTGCACAGCATACCATGCAGGGTTAGCGGTAAACTCTAATGTATACGAATGATTTTTTAGTGTAGTAGATTGGTTATTTTGATTCGTGAATTTCGTAAAAGAAAATTCTTTGGTTTGATTACTTCTGATTGGCATCGGCATGCTCTCGGTTACTAACATACGATTCGTTAATACAGGCACCGCTTGTTCTTCGCCATCAGAAAAGTTTTCTGCCTTAGCAACAATTTTATATTTAATAGCAGAGTAACCTTCTGGAATTTTCAAGTTCCATTCGATGGCGGTACTTTGTCCTTTTTTAACGGAAAAGTTTTTAATTTTAGCTAAGCCATTATTTTCGATAAGTATACTTGAAATTTCCTTATCCGTTAGCGCATCAAATAGCCTAAGCTCTGTAGAGCCTGCTAAATCTTTATCAGAAAGGTTTGATATTTTACTAATGAATGTTAGTTTATCTCCTTCTCTGAAAAAGCGCGGTGCGTTTGGCTGTACCATCAATTCTTTTTGCGTAATAACTTCTTTTTCGAATTGTCCAATTTTCAAATCTTTGGTATGAGCTAAGCCCATGACCTTCCATTTAGTAAGACTTTCAGGTACCGTAAACTTAATCACCACTTCGCCTTTTTCATTTGTTTGTAGTTGTGGGAAAAAGAACGCTGTTTCATTGAAATTAGAACGTGCTTTGATATTTGATAAATCTCCGCCTCTATTATCCTGTTCTCTAATACTCTTTCCTTCAAAATTAAATGTTCCGGCCGTTTCTCCTGTTGCTAATGTAGTTGCATCGCCATCTTGGTTATTTTTATCTTTCGATTTTTTCTCACTTTCTTCTTTAAATACTCCACCAGTTGCGCTTTTCGTTGTAGTTACTTCATCAGCCATCAAAGCATTTTCTGAACGTTGCATAGCTGCCGCCATAGGGTATGCGCCATTCTTTCCGCCTCCATAACCATTTCTATAGTAGTTCTGATAGAAATTTAATCCAAAATAATTCAGCTGATCGTAATATCGGTTTGGTATGGTTTGATAGTTATATTGTAAATTATTAAACTCTGTCGAGTTTACTGCACGAGCAATAGTTGAAGTCCAATTAAGACGTGCATAATAACTTTCATAAATATTGAGATACCAATTATTCGCTTTAAACGCATCTAATGAAGCATCGTACATACTTGCTACCATTTCGGCCGCAGCTTTCTCACCTTTTTTATCTTTCAAAATTAATTTCCATTCTTCTGCTTGTCCCGGTAATAGCTTATTACGGAAGGTTTCAAATTGAATATCTAATTCTTTGTTAGTATAAGGTACGGTTATGGTGCTTGTATGTTGATAGAAACGATTGTTCTTTATAAACGATGTATGAAATGATAAACCTCCACGATGCCTTTCTTCACTAAGAATTTCATTGGTCTTCATAGATGCCTGTTGCCACTGAGTATTAACCGCCATACCTTGGTGTTCTATTTCGTATAAATAATTAACGTTAGGATATGCCGATGCTAAAATAAAACTCGCTTTATCGTTTGGTTCAAACCTATTGTTGGGCATGTAAAACCAATCGGCGACTTGCTCAGGCAATTCGTTGTTGTTTTTATTAAATAGGGTAACGTATTCAAAAGCTTTTATGTCTTCGCCAAATTTATCCTTACAATTTGCTTCAATGACATAAACACCCGCTTTCAAATTTTTTAATTCGGCGGCTAAATCATATTCTGTTTTTGAGCCTGTATCGAAGGGTTTTTCCAGAACTTTAGTTTCTTTTTCCCATTTATATTTATTGCTTTCATCGTCATACAAATCATTTGGAAAAGTTTTATAATACTCTTCTTTACTTAACGTATGTCTGTCAGGTTGAGCCCATAACCTGCTTCTGAATATCTTTTGTGGTTGCTTTAATTTATATATTGCAAAGCTCCCTATAGTTTTTTCGGCAATGCCGCTCAAATTCGTAGTACTAATCACAATTGGTTTAGATGAATTAACTTCGATGATATCGTTAGCCGAAATACTTAATTGTAATGCCTGATAGCCAATAATAACAGATGTTTCAGCGCTATGCGTTTCTCCATTAATATCTGTTACATCAGCGGTTACTTGATAATCATAAGTGGCATAACTTGTTTTAGAAACAGACTCGTCGGGCAACGCTTTAAATTTAATAATGTATGTACCTGTATCGTTACTAGTGATTTCTCCATTAGCAATTTCAACATTAGTTGCGCCGTTGTTATATGGTCTGTACCACCAATACCAGTATGGATAGCGAACATTACGTGTGACGCGGTATTTCACCTTAGCACCATCAATAACATTTCCAGCATACGCTTTTGCTAAGCCCGTAACCGTTACCTCATCATTTAATTTATAGGTGCCTTGTAAAGCATTAAAGGTTGTTTCAAATTTCGGGCGTTTGTATTCTTCCACCGAAATATAAGCAGTCCCTCTTCCATCTGAAATATGCATTTGCCCTAATAATCCGCCTTGTGGTGCAATGAATTCGCCACTTAATGATCCGAATTCGTTTGTTATTAAATCGAGTGAACTAACTTTTTGGTAATTCACATCATAAAAGGTAACCGTTACAGGGAAATTTGTTTTCAACATGTGTTTTTTTCCATTAGTTGATTCTAACAGAATAGCTTTAAAATAAACGGTTTGCCCTGGACGGTATATCGCTCTATCTGTAAAAAAATGAGACGTAACCGTTGTATATTCTTGTCCTTGGGAATTATAAGTATAATAACTATTGCTGTTAAAATACGTATCAGTGCCATTGATGAATTCAACGAAAAAGTTTCGCTCGTTAGAATTTGGATTAGCCACTGCCAAATAACCTAAGTCATTTGTTTTTAAAGTTGGGCCTTTTTTAATTTTATATTCCCTGTCGCCATAATCATAATCTTCGTACCACACTTGTGCAGTAATATTTTTTAAAGGCTCTCCGGTTTGACGATTCAAGGCATAAAAATCGTAAGACCCATTCTCTCTGCGTCGCTCTGTTGAGGCAATATCGGAGATAATGCAGGTACTGTATGCCGAAATATTATTCGTGTATTTAAAATCCTCTGTCAAAGAACTTAAAATCACGTAATAACCAGCAGGTAATTCGGGTAATTTTATTTCCGTATTGTGTGTTTGATAATCGCCGTCATCAATTAACTCTTGAGTAAACGTTTTTACAGTTGGAAACGACTTAAACCTATTGAATAATTCCTCTCCATATTTTTTGCGGAATAATTGTCTTAATTCCTGGCTGGTAGTTTTAACAACTTTAAAATATAATTTATTGATGTTTTGAGACGTTACTAAGGCTCTAAATGGCTTGTTTGGCTCATTTACTTCTTCTGTCGTTAAATTGCATGATTTAGCTAAAATAGAAGTAATAGTACTTTTACATTCTAATGCGCCATAGGCATTAGGAAATTTAGCAATAGCTGATTCACATATTTCTTTTGCTGATTTTTTGTACCATTTATAATCTTCACTTAGCAATGGCTTGTATTGATT
The DNA here is from genome assembly GCA_903834765.1 of uncultured Bacteroidota bacterium. Lineage (GTDB taxonomy): Bacteria > Bacteroidota > Bacteroidia > B-17B0 > Aurantibacillaceae > UBA4416. Next base: position 218,380 of record CAILKE010000004.1, on the reverse strand, counting down.
AGCTTTTTGCAAATACCAATTTGCTAAGCGATAATCGATTTCAGTTACACGTTCGCTTTTGGCAAACTTAACTTGTATTGCTTTTAATGAATTAAAATAGAGCGTATCTTTTTTTACGTTTTGAGAATTATTATGTACATAATCTAATCGCAATAATTCCACATCTATTAATGCATCTGGGTTAACATCATTTTGATGAAAACGAGTTAAATCTTGCATCAATTTAAGTGCATAATATTTTGTTTCTAAAGAATCTGAAAGATTTGTGATATCGAGTGTAACAAAATCTGAATAAGGCTTCGCAAATTCTTCTTTATTTACAGTAAACTGAACCGAAGGACGAGACACATCAGGTTCAGAATTCATGAAAAACGCTAATGCACGATGCGCTAAAAAATCATACAGAGTTGGGCGCCATAGTCGACAATCTTTAGTGCCTTTGGTTATAATATCATCGTAAAGTTCAATTTTAGTGCGTTTTAAGCTGTCTACATTTTGTAACGACGCTTTATAATTAAAAATCACTGCTGATGTAATGGCTTTTAAATCCCAGGTTTCTATATCATCATTCTTAAAATTAACGGTAGTAGTTCTGTTATAAAATTTCCAGCGGTTATTTTGAAAATATTGCCAAAACGCATCTGCCAAAACACTTTGTAATACGGGTTTAACAGGATATTTAGCTTCTTTGACTTCATCTTGTAGCTGTATAATCGATTTCTCTAACGAAAATTCTTCTTTATAGCTTTCAAATGTCATGCGATTTAATACTGCTTTAATAAATTGCCCAACATTATTTTCGATTTTAGCTTTGGTATAAATAAAACCTATCACCTTCAAAGCCGACTCTGTTAAGCCTTTATTCTGACAACTATCGACTCGTTTCCAAAGTTTATCATAGGTGTCGCCTTTATTAAAGCTCAACATAGGTTGGCTTGGTTTGGTAAAAGTGGTGGAAAAGAATCCAACCGATAAAAGCGCTGTAGCAATAAGCATTAACGCAAGTGTAGTTAGTTTTTTAAGTGTCATAACCTATAATTTATTGAGTAGAGATGTCGAGAGAATACTAATTCCACAAATTAATTTAAATAAAGTTACAAAGTACTATAATTCAAGTCATTTTCAAATACTGTAGAATATGTGATGTTTTTTTTAAAAATATTGAATTTTTAGCAATTTATCTATACATTTGCACCCGAAAATAAAAGCTTAAAACATCTTTTACGCGTAATGACTAATAAAATCAATATATTCAAGAAGTTTTCTGGTTACGCTTTAGCAGTGTTTACCTTGTTTCTAGTGGTTTCTAATACTTTATTGGCTGATGAAACCCCAACCATTGATGAAGAAATTCATGCTAATGTTAGTCACGAAGCTTTGCCTGAAGAGGCAAAAGGACCAATTGATATATCAGCAATTGCAATTGAGCACGTTTCTGATGCGCATTCTTGGCATTTTTGGGGCGAAGGTCATCACTCAGTGTCTGCTCCACTTCCAATTATTTTAAAAGGAAACAATGGTCTTGCTTTTTTCATGTCTTCAGAATTTAATCATGATAATGAGGGCAAAGTAATTGTTGAGAAAAACGGAGACCGTTATGTGATGTTTGATGAAAAAATTTATTACGCAAACGAAACACCAAATGCCTACGGACAATATGTAACGCTTACGAGCGAGGATAAGGAAGTTAGTGTAAGCAACCCTGCTGTATTAGATTTCTCTATTACTAAAAACGTAACTCAAATGTTTATTTCAGTTTTATTGTTGTTATGGTTATTTACATCTATTGCTAAAACCTATAAAAAACAAGGGATTACATCAGCACCTAAAGGGAAACAATCTTTTTTTGAACCATTAATTGTATTTGTGCGTGATGATATTGCTAAAGGTAATATTGGACATGGTTCAGATAAATACGTTCCTTATTTATTAACGGTATTCTTTATGATTTTAGTGAATAATGTATTTGGTATGATTCCAATTGGAGCTAACTTAACAGGTAATATCGCTTTCACGTTAGTATTATCAGTTGCTACTATGATTGTAACAAATATTAATGGAAACAAAAATTACTGGTCTCATATTTTTTTACCTCATGCACCAAAAGCAATTTGGCCTATCTTAATTCCAATTGAAGTGGTAGGTATTTTAACCAAGCCTTTTGCCTTAATGATGCGTTTATTTGCTAACATGACAGCAGGGCACATTATCATCGTTTCCCTAGTAGGATTAATCTTTGTATTCAAAACAATTTATATCGCACCTGTTTCCGTAGCTTTTGCCTTATTTATTGATGTATTAGAATGCTTAGTAGCATTTTTACAAGCTTATGTATTTACGATGTTAACAGCCTTATTTATAGGTTCCGCAGTAGCTGACCATAATGGAGACGGAGCACACAATGATGATGATGAGAAATTGGTGGCAGGTCACTAATTAAAATAAAAAGAATAATTAATAACCAAATAAAAACAAGTAACATGACAGGAAGTATCGCAGCAATCGGAGCAGGTCTAGCAGTAATAGGCGCTGGTATCGGTATCGGACAAATTGGTGGACACGCAATGGATGCTATTGCACGTCAGCCAGAAGCAACATCTAAAATTCAAACAGCTATGATCATCGCTGCAGCCCTTGTAGAAGGTGTTGCATTATTCGGTGTAGTAGTTGCTTTAATGAGTAAGTAAGCTTCAACAAACAAACCAAAGCTATTACGGTTGGTAATGGCTTTGGTTTAAAAAAACAGTCATCTCACCCTTCGACTCCGCTCAGGATGACAAGCTAGATGTGACAATTTATTTGGTAAATAAAAAAACATTAACACATTCAACACTTCACTTGTAAGTTCGAGCGAAGTCGAGAACAAAAACAAAAAACTATGAATAGCATATTCATTTTAGCAAGTCTTATCGAGCCAGCAATTGGTTTGATTTTTTGGACAACTATTACTTTTATTTTATTATTAGTATTATTAGGTAAGTTTGCTTGGAAACCTATTTTATCAGCAATCAAAACTCGTGAAAAAGGGATTGAAGATGCTTTAGCTAGCGCAGAAACAGCATTAAAAGACATGCGTGAATTAAAATCTAATAACGAAAAAATATTAGCCGAAGCTCGAGCAGAACGTGATAACTTATTAAAAGAAGCGCGTGATACTAAAGACACTATTATAGCTGAAGCAAAAGCTAAATCTCAAACTGAAGCTGATCGTATTATGTCTTCTGCACGTGAGCAAATAACTAACGAAAAAAATGCAGCTATCGCTGAATTAAAAAATCAAGTAGCAACATTATCAATCGAAATTGCTGAGAAAATTTTACGTAGCGAATTATCAAGCGACGAAAAACAAAAAGCATTAATTAGTAATTTGATGAAAGACGTAAACCTTAATTAATCATGATAGTTGCATCAAGATACGCTAAATCATTATTAGACCTTTCTCTTGAAAAAGGTGAATTAGAGTCTGTATACACAGATATTCTTTTAGTAAAATCGATTTGCGATCACTCAAACGATTTTATTAATTTTTTGAATAGTCCAATAATCAAAGCTGACAAAAAAGTAAGTACTCTAAAAGCAATATTTGATGGTAAATTAAATATCATCACTTCGGGATTTTTAACTATTGTAGCTAATAAACGCCGTGAATCAGTTATCCCTCAAATGTTAACTAGCTTTATTGAACAATATAAAACGAATAAACATATTTTAACTGCAGTAATTACTTCTGCTAGAGGTTTGGATAATACAACTAAACAACAAGCATTAGCTTTAGTAAAGGCTCAATTGAATGGTGAAATTGAGTTGGTTGAAAAAATTGACGCGAATGTTATCGGCGGTTTTATTTTAAAAATTGGCGATAAACAGCTTGATAAATCAGTAGCTCGTCAATTGAGTAATCTGAAAAAACAATTAACAACAAATTAATTACAGCAAAACAAATTATATTTCTTAAACATAAAAACAATGGCAGAAGTAAACCCAGCAGAAGTATCTGCAATTTTAAGACAACAACTATCCGGCTTTAAATCTGAAGCAGATTTAGAAGAAGTTGGATCTGTATTACAAGTAGGTGATGGTATCGCTCGTATTTACGGTTTATCTAAAGTTCAATCAGGTGAATTGATCGAATTTGAAACAGGCTTACAAGGAATTGTATTAAACTTAGAAGAAGATAACGTTGGTGCTGTATTATTAGGAGCTAGTACTGGTATTAGCGAAGGATCTTCAGTAAAACGTACTGGTCGTATTGCATCTATTCATGTTGGAGAAGGCATGTTAGGTCGTGTTATTGATACATTAGGAAATCCTATAGATGGTAAAGGTCCTATTCAAGGTACAACTTACGAATTACCTTTAGAGCGTAAAGCGCCAGGTGTAATTTACCGTCAACCGGTTACTGAGCCTTTACAAACAGGTATTAAAGCAATTGATGCGATGATTCCTATTGGACGTGGACAACGTGAGTTAATCATTGGTGACCGTCAAACTGGTAAAACAACAGTTGCGTTAGATACTATCATTAATCAAAAAGAATTTTACGATGCAGGAAAACCTGTATTTTGTATATATGTAGCAATTGCACAAAAAGGATCTACAGTGGCGAACGTTGTTCGTGCTTTAGAAGAAAATGGTGCAATGGCTTATACAGTGGTTGTTGCAGCTAACGCGTCTGATCCTGCTCCAATGCAGTTTTACGCTCCATTTGCAGGTGCAGCAGTAGGAGAATTTTTCAGAGATACTGGTCGTCCAGCATTAATTGTATATGATGATTTATCTAAACAAGCTGTAGCTTACCGTGAAGTATCCTTATTATTACGTCGCCCACCAGGACGTGAAGCATATCCGGGTGATGTGTTTTACCTTCACAGTAGATTGTTAGAGCGTGCTGCTAAAATCAACTCTTCTGATGATATCGCTCGTAATATGAATGATTTACCAGAATCTTTGAAACCAATCGTAAAAGGTGGTGGTTCATTAACTGCTTTACCAATCATCGAAACTCAAGCTGGTGACGTTTCTGCATACATTCCTACAAACGTAATTTCTATTACAGATGGTCAAATATTCTTAGAAACCAATTTATTTAACTCAGGTGTTCGTCCGGCAATTAACGTAGGTATTTCTGTATCACGTGTTGGTGGTAACGCTCAAATTAAATCAATGAAAAAAGTAGCTGGTACTTTAAAATTAGATCAAGCTCAATACCGTGAACTAGAGGCCTTCTCTAAATTCGGTTCTGACTTAGATGCAGCTACTAAATCAGTTTTAGATAAAGGTGCTCGTAATGTGGAAATTTTGAAACAAGCGAATGCTGCGCCTTTACGTGTAGAGCAACAAATTGCGATTATATACTTAGGAACTAAAAACTTATTACGTAACATCCCTGTAAGTAGAGTTCGTGAATTTGAAAAAGAGTTTTTAGATGTTTGCGAGCGTAAAAACAAAGCGCAATTAGATGCTTTAAAAGCAGGTAAATTTGATGATGAAATAACTGGTGTTTTAGAAGCAACAGCTAAAGAATTATCAGCTAAGTATAACTAAAGAAATGTTAAATGATAAATGCTAAATTTTAAATGGAGTTAATTCAACATTTAAAATTTATCATTTAAAATTTCAATAAGATGGCAAATTTAAAAGAAGTAAGAAGTAGAATAACATCAGTTGGTTCGACCATGCAGATTACAAGTGCCATGAAAATGGTAAGTGCTGCAAAATTGAAACGTGCGCAAGATGCTATTACGCAAATGCGTCCTTATGCAAATAAACTACAAGAAATTTTACAGAATGTAAGTGGTAGTTTAGATGCATCTGAAAATGTTTATACTAGAACAGCTCAACAAAAAAACATTTTACTTGTCGCTATTTCTTCTAACCGTGGATTAGCGGGTGGTTTCAATGCAAATGTTATCAAAAAAACATGGAGTTTAATTGCTAATGAATATAAAGGCCAATCGGTTTCAGTTATTTCTATTGGTAAAAAAGCAAATGATGCATTTAAGCGTACCGAGTATAATATACATGGTACAGATTTACCTCACAATTTAAATGAAATTTTTGATAACCTAAATTACAATACGGTTGCGCCAATTGCTGAAAAGATAATGGAATCTTTTGTCAATAAGCAATTTGATAAAGTTATTTTAGTTTACAATCAATTCAAAAATGCAGCTGTACAATTGGTGCAAGACGAGCAATTTTTACCAGTTGTTCCTTCTGTTCAAGAAGGAGCTTCGAGTGCTACAGATTATGCATTTGAGCCAAGCAAAGAATTTATTGTGAGTGATTTAATTCCCCGTTCATTAAAAACACAATTTTATAAAGCTCTACTCGATTCGTTAGCGTCAGAGCACGGAGCCCGAATGACAGCGATGCATAAAGCAACTGATAACGCGAAAGATATGCTTCGCGACTTGAAGATTAGTTATAATAAAGCTCGACAAACAGCAATTACAACTGAGATTTTAGAAATTGTAGCTGGTGCAGAAGCGTTGAATGGATAAACACATTTAAAACATAAACACAAAAGGTTCAACTGAAATCGAAATAACTCACTTATTTCGATTTTTGTTTTTACACCAAGTAATGAAATATTAGAAGTTAAAAAAAAACCATAGAAATCATACACAATGAAAATAGCAGTTGTAGGAGCCACAGGATTAGTAGGGACAAAAATGTTAGAAGTATTAGCAGAACGGAATTTTCCTGTAACGGAATTAATACCAGTTGCTTCAGAAAAATCCGTAGGAAAAGAAATTACTTATAAAGGAAAAGCTTATAAAGTAGTATCTATGGATGATGCCATAGCTATGCGACCACAGATTGCTTTATTTTCAGCAGGTGGTAATACATCATTAGAATGGGCACCTAAATTTGCAGAAGTAGGTATTACAGTTATAGATAATTCTTCGGCTTGGCGTATGGACGAAACTAAAAAATTAGTTGTTCCGGAAATCAATGCAACACAGTTAACTAAAGCTGATAAAATAATTGCAAACCCAAATTGCTCTACGATACAATTAGTAGTGGTTTTAAATCCATTACATCAAAAATATAAAATTAAACGAGTAGTGGTTTCTACATACCAATCCGTTACAGGTACCGGTATAAAGGCTGTTGAACAGCTAATGAACGAACGTGCAGGTAAAGCAGGTGAAATGGCTTACAAATATAATATTGATTTGAATGTGATTCCGCAAATTGATGTTTTTACCGATAATGGTTATACCAAAGAAGAAATGAAAATGGTGAATGAAACAAAAAAAATCATGAGCGACGAATCCATTCGTTTAACAGCTACGACTGTTCGTATACCAGTAATGGGTGGACATAGCGAGAGTGTAAATATAGAATTTGAAAATGAGTTTGAAATAAAAGATATATTTAATATGATGAGCACAACGAAAGGAGTGATCTTACAAGATGATATAGCTAATCAAATTTATCCGATGCCTATGAATGCGCATAATAAAGATGAAGTATTTGTTGGCAGAATCAGAAGAGACGAAACACAGCCAAAAACATTAAATATGTGGATCGTATCCGACAACCTTCGTAAAGGTGCCGCTACAAATGCTGTGCAAATAGCAGAGTATTTAGTTGAAGCTAAGTTGGTGGAATAAAAACCTATTATTTAACCTAATTCTACAGGTTATAAAAAATTACTAAGTCACCAATTGCTCATAAAAACCGCCTATTTCCAAGCTTCTATCAATCAAATGAATTTCGTAAATCCAAAAACGTTCGTTGCCGAGTTTGTCTAACCGACTCATCAGCTGTTTGTTTTCGGGATGTATGTAATTGGTGAGGTCTTCACCTAAGAGTGTTTCGTGTGGAAAATTTCCTACTAAATGCCCGCAATGATTATTGCCATATTCCCAACCATATTGCTGGGCCACTGTTTTTGTATATTCATAAAAATCAGCGCCAGTTAAATGAGCGCGGTTAGTATCGTAAAATTCTTTGCCATCCATCCAAGCTAGCTCTACTTCATTTTTCAACTTAAGCATCTTTTCATTCGCACCTATTACATAGGTTCGTCCAAAGTCTGCTTCCCAGTTTTCGAACACGGGACCGAAATCAAAAAAAACTATATCCTCGTTTTTTAAAACTAAATCAGGTGGATTTTCTTTATAAGGAAATAAGGTGTTTTTACCAGCTCTTACAATGCGCTTGTGCCAATATTTTTTAATGCCGAATAATTCAAAAGCTAAATCAAATACTTCTGTATTTAATTGACGTTCCGATTTACCTACCGTTATTAGTTCTCGCGCTTCTATCTCTTTAAATAAAATAACTGCTTTCTCTTCGGCTTCTATAAGATTTTGTTTGACAGGTTTCATAAATAAAAATTTACTCACTTGGCTCTATATGAATAAGTACATGTCCTAATTGAGGGATTTCTTTGCGCAAATAATCTTTGAGGTCATGTGCAATGTCGTGCCCATTTTTTACAGTGATATTAGCATCAACAGTGGCGTGTAAATCAACATGGAATTTCATACCTGCTTTACGAATGAAACATTTTTCGGTACCAATAACGCCTTCTACCTCCAAGGCTTTTTCTCTAATTGCCAAAATCAAATCGTCGTATAAATGTTCGTCCATTATTTCGCCCAATGCCGGACGAAAAATCAAATAGCTGTTATATACAATAAACCCAGAAGCAAACAATGCCGCCCAATCATCTGCAGACTCATACCCTTTACCAAAAAACAAAGCAACGCTAATGCCTATGAATGCAGCAATAGACGTAATGGCATCACTGCGATGATGCCAGGCATCGGCTTTTAATGAAGAGCTATGAGTTTCCTTACTACGCTTGATAACGATTCGGAAAGAAATTTCTTTCCAAATAATAATCGCACCTAAAATAAACAACGTGAAAGGCTTTGGTAAATCGTGTGGTGTGTGAATATTAACCCAGCTTTCATGAGCAATAATAACAGCTGATGCTATTAAAAATCCAACAACTAAAAAGGTAATTAAGGGTTCTGCCCTTCCATGTCCGTATGGATGATTTTTATCTGCTGGTCGATTAGAATATTTTATACCAAATAAGACTAACAACGAGGCGAAAATGTCAGTTGTTGATTCAATCGCGTCGGCTATCAATGCATACGAATTACCGAAGTATCCGGCTAACCATTTGATGATGGCCAAACTCGCATTGCCTATAATACTAAAGTAGGTTGCTTTAACTGCGGTTTCTTCGTTAGTCATGTATGATATTTTAATTGAAGGACAACAGCTGAAAAATTTATTGTGAAATAAATTAAATTATCACTTAGATCGCATCAAAATCAATCACTACTTTCTCAGTTAGTGGATGAGATTGGCAGGTTAAAATATAGCCGTCTTCTACTTCTGCTTCTGTTAATGCAAAATTAGCATCCATTTTTACTTTGCCTTCTATTACTTTAGCTCGACAAGTGCAGCAAACAGCTCCTTTGCAGCTAAAAGGCGCATCAACACCTGCTTCTATTGCTGCATCTAAAATCGTTAAGCCTTCTGTATTTAACTTCATGTGCGTTTCGAAACCATATTGTATCACTGTGATTTCACTATTAACTGCCGCTCCTGTAACTTGACCTTCTGCTTTAGCTACCGCATCAACTACAGCACTGAAATATTCTATATGTATTTTTTCTTTCGCAATGTTTAATCCTTCTAATGCTTGTTTGATGTTTTCCATCATGGGAGCCGGTCCGCAAATAAAATATTCATCTGCATTTTTAGCACTATAATTTTCAACAATTGCTTTTACGCGATCTACTGTTAGTAATCCCTTTTGTAAATCACTTACCGGTGTTTTTGGGGCATCGTATACATTTACTAAAGTTAATCTATCTGCATTTTCAGAAACAATTTTTTCTAACTCCGCTTTAAAAATCGTAGCGTCTTCATCTCTATTAGCATAAATTAAGGTGAGTTTGCTTTGTTTTTCAACATATAAAACACTTTTAATAATGCTCATCATAGGGGTTACACCGCTACCGCCAGCAAATAATACATAGTGTTTTTTATTGTTTCCTGATAATACCGAATGAAAATTTCCCATAGGTGTCATCACTTCCATTACATCACCCACTTTCAAAGTGCGATTCATATAGGTAGATGCTCTTCCGTCGGCTACTTCTTTAACAGCTACACGCCATTCTTTATCGCCATAAGGACTGCTACATAAACTATATGAACGACGAATTTCTTCACCATTCACGTTTAACTTAATAGTAATATATTGACCTTGTTTAAATTGAAATTCGTGTTGTATTTGAGGAGGAACATCAAATGCGATAGAAACCGCATCAGTCGTTTCTCTTTTTATATCTTTTACTTTTAGGGAATGAAAACGTGCCATATTATGTTTTTAAGTTGCGTAAAAATAGAGGTTTTTATGGCATTCCTCAAATTTTTATTGAAACAAGTTCTTTTTAAATTTCTTTTTCCATAGATGAAAAAGAAACAAAAAATCAAGCCAAAAATATGCTCAACGCTCCTCTCGGAATTCTACGGATTTTACGCTGCCGCTAGATCCTTGAATTCTCGATTCACCCCAAGTCTACTCGCATTTTTGGCAACCCCACGCTCTTTTACTATTCATCTTTATAACCCAATTTAATGAATTATCTATCCTATATATATTAAGAATAAAAAACATAAATGCTTTTTAAACCAACTCCAATAGTTTTTTATAAACGCCATCTACCTTGGTAGATAAGGCTTCAGTGGTGCCTTGCTCAATAATTTCACCTTTTTCCATCACAATAATTTTAGTAGCATGATGGATTGTTGATAAACGATGTGCGATAATAATAGAGGTGCGATTTTTAGCCAATTCCAAAGACGCTTTTTGTATTAATTTTTCGGTTTCTAAATCAATTGACGATGTTGCTTCATCTAATACAAAAATAGGAGGATTATATACATACGCTCTCACAAAGGCCACTAATTGGCGCTGTCCGGCCGATAACATAGCGCCGCGCTCTTTTACATTATAATGATAACCATTTGGTAGTTTAGAAATAAACTCATTTATACCAATTTCTTTAGCCGCCATAATCACCTGTTCTTCAGTAATAGAGGGATTATGCAAGGTAATATTATTAAAAATGGTATCGCTGAATAAAAATACATCTTGCAGTACAACGCCTACAGATTCGCGTAATTCGTTTAAGTTATAATTCGGGATAGAAACACCATCGATTAAAATTTCACCTTTATTAATTTCATAAAAACGACTTAATAAATTAATGATACTAGATTTGCCTGCCCCCGTAGCACCAATAATTGCTATAGTTTCGCCATGATTAATAGAAAACGAACAATCTTTAATGACATAATTTTCTTCTTTATAGGCAAACCATACGTTTTTAAACTCAATATTACCTCGTATGTGTTTAGCTGAAACTGTTCCAGTTTCGGATATTATTTCTTGATTATCTATGACCTTAAACACGCGGTCAGATGCTACAATTCCCATTTGCAGGGTATTCAATCGATCCGCTAATAAACGAATGGGGCGAAACACCATATTGATCAACATAATAAAAAACGTGATTTCTCCCAATTGTATATTATAGGTATTGGCTTTTAGTCCGGCAAACCACATAAATAGAGCAATAGAGACAGCCGATAAAATTTCGACTACCGGAAAAAATACCGAATAATACCATATCGAACGGATGTTAGCCATTTTATGTTTTTCGTTAATGACTTTAAATTTATCATATTCTATGTTTTCCCTATTAAATAATTGCACAATGCGCATACCTGATATATGCTCGTTGGTAAAGGCATTAAGCGATGCTACCGCATTACGCACTTCGGTAAATGTTTTTTTAACGCCATTTTTAAATAAGTTAGTAGCAATTAATAATAACGGAATGGTACTTAATGTTACCAATGCTAATGCCCAGTTAGTGGATATCATCACTGTAATAAAAATAATGATGGTTAAAATGTCTCCTGTGATTACAATAAAACCTTGCGAAAACACATCGCTCAAACTTTCAATATCCGAAACAGCCCTAGTAACAAGTGTTCCAACAGGTGTATTGTCAAAATAGGTATTCTTTAATTTCAAGATATGTCTATAAACTTGCTTACGCAGATCTTGCACAATATTTTGTCCCAATAAATTAGTGACATACATGTTTGTAAATTGCAATAAGGCTTCTAAAATTAATACACCTACCAGCAATAAACCCATATGATTCATAAACGCGAACTTATTCGCCTTTGGCAAATAACCTTTATCAGTGGGGTCTTCTATCCCAATGCAGTTTAATGCTTCCTTAATTAAAAGCGGGCGAACAATTGATAAAGCAGCTAAAGTCAGCGTTAATAATAATGCCAGTATAAATAAATTTTTATAGGGCTTACTGTAAGATAAAATACGTTTAATCAATACGAAATTAATACCTGATTTTTTTTCCTTATCCATGTATAAATATCGTATTAGGGTATTGAATATGGCTTAAATACAATGCATGAGCGGGAACAGACATGCCGGCATCGCTCCTATTTTTATTAGCTATCACTATTTTAAATTCTTCTAAGGTCATTTTTCCTTTACCAATTTGCAACAAGGTTCCAACTATAGAGCGAACCATATTGTGCAAAAAACGATTGGCAGTAATTTTAAAAACAAATTCCGTATCATTTAGTTTAACCCACTCTGCTTGAGTGACCGAGCAATTATTTGTTTTAGTTTGCGTATTCAATTTACTAAAACTCGTAAAATCAACTACCGTTAATAAATAAGCAGCAGCTTCGTTCATGGCTATTATATCTAAATCTCCAAACACATAATAGGAAGTGTTTGTTAAAAAAGGGTTTTTTTGCTGATGAATAAAATAATCATAGCTTCTACATATTGCGTCAAATCTAGCATTAGCGGTATTACTTACTAAAAAAATTGATTTAATGGCGATTTCGTATGGCAAAATTTTATTAAGTTTATAAACACAATTAGACTCTTCTAAATGTAAATTTGTTTTATCCGAATCAAAATGTGCGTAATAATCTTTGGCATGAACGCCTGTGTCTGTTCTGCCACATCCTACAATACTGATGGATTCACCCAAAATAATTGATAGTTTTTCCTGAATAATTTGCTGCACCGTATGGGGTGTATTATCCTGTACCTGCCAACCATTGTATGGAGCTCCATTGTATGCTAATTGAATAAAATAACGAGGCATTGGCCAAAGATACACATTTTTTTAGGGTATAAAATGAAACTTAATACCTTATAAATATCTCATTGTTTGCTTTCCATAAACGTATTTTTTTGTAAACTTGTAAATGATAAAAAATAATCTCCGTACCCTTTTTTGCTTGATATCGCTAAGCTTATTTTCACATACAATGATGGCTCAAGCGAAAGACACGATCTTATTAATGAATGGAAATAAGGTTGTTGAACGAGTTATAGACACGTTGATTGGCGCTGTGACTATTTTAGATCCAGAGAAGCCTACAGCTAAATTACATTACGAATACGATGAAATTTATTGCGTGCGCTACGGTTCTGGTTTGAAAGATTATTATTATTCCCAAGACTCTATCAGTGGAAATTATTTCACACGCGACGAAATGGAATATTATATTTTTGGAGAACGCGACGCTCGTAAAGGGTTTAAAGCTCGCGGTTGCTTAATTGGTGCAGGTATAACAGGATTAGTTAGCGGCGGATTTGGGTTGTTTTTCGCACCTGTTTTTCCTTATGGATACATGGGATTAAGCGGTATTACGAAAGTGAGAATAAAACACAGCACCATAAGTAACCCTAATTACATCGAACATGATGCTTATATTTTGGGTTACGAAAGAGTAGCTCGAGGCAAACGCCGTATTAAAGCATTAATAGGCGGAACCATAGGTTTAGCTGTAGGATATGGCTTATACTTTGGTGTATTAAAAGATCATTTTCCTGCAACAATTAAAATTAGTTTTTAAAAAAATTAGCTCAATATTATGATACAAAAAAAGGTTTTATTACTAGGCTCTGGAGAATTAGGAAAAGAATTAGTCATTGCACTTCAACGTTTAGGGCAATATGTAATCGCTGTTGATTCCTACAAAGATGCGCCAGCCATGCAAGTTGCGCATGAATGCGAAATCATCAATATGTTAGATGGAGCTGCCTTAGATGCAATCGTTGCTAAACATAAACCCGATTTGATTGTGCCTGAAATTGAAGCAATACGAACTGAACGTTTTTACGATTATGAAAAACAAGGAATCACCGTAGTGCCAAGTGCTAAAGCAGCTAATTTTACAATGAATCGCAAGGCTATCAGAGATTTAGCCGCTAAAGAATTAGGATTAAGAACGGCCAATTATGTGTATGCAACAACGCTGGAAGAATTTAAAAATGCTGTTTCAACTATCGGAATTCCATGTGTTGTGAAACCATTAATGAGTAGCAGTGGAAAAGGCCAAAGTGTCGTTAAAACTGAACAAGATGTTGAGAAATCATGGAATTATGCCATGGAAGGATCTCGTGGCGATTATAAAGAAGTGATTGTAGAAGAGTTTATAAAATTTAATTCGGAAATAACGTTATTAACAGTAACGCAAAAAAATGGCAATACCTTATTTTGCCCGCCAATAGGGCACCGTCAAGAACGAGGTGATTATCAAGAAAGCTGGCAACCAAGTGTTATTAGTGACAAAGATTTAAAGGAAGCGCAAGATATGGCTGCCAAAGTTACCAAAGCCCTAAGTGGTTCAGGCTTATGGGGCGTTGAATTCTTTTTAACCGATAAGGGCATCTATTTTTCGGAGTTATCCCCTCGTCCTCATGATACCGGGATGGTCACATTAGCGAATACACAAAACTTCAGTGAGTTTGAATTACATGCACGCGCTATTTTAGGATTTCCTATCCCTGAAATAACTTTAGAGCGTGTTGGTGCATCAGCAGTGGTACTAGCAACGACAGAAGGGGAAAACCCAACTTACACTGGTATTGAAACCGTATTAGAGAATATACTAACAGATGTGCGCATCTTCAATAAACCTACAACTCGTCCTTTTCGCCGCATGGCCGTGGTATTAACGCACGATAAAATAGGGTCTGATGTAAATGTTGTAAAACTCAAGGCAATTACATTAGCCAAACAAATTACAGTTACTTCTCATTGAGAATTAAGTGGCAATTATTTTATCGATAAAATTAAGGCACTTTTGATAAATAAGTAATATACATATTTATTTGATTGTTAATTGACGACATGTAGTGTTGTATATACCAAAAAAAATGGAAATTTGTGGCGCTTATTTTAAACTAAAACCTTATTTGATGGTTTATAAATAAAGCTTCAAAACAATTTAATAATTACGACATTGCAAACCAAAATTTAAGCTTCTATTATTATGATCATTTTTCTTGCCCTTATTATACACTGGTATTTTTCTTTATTCGGACAAACCTTTTTCTTACACCGCTATGGCGCTCATAAAATGTTTACAATGAGTAAATTTTGGGAAAAATTCTTTTACATTTTCGCATGGGTTACTCAAGGCTCTTCTTACCTCAATCCTAGAGCCTACGCGATTTTACACCGTATGCACCACGCTTATAGCGATACCGAAAAAGATCCTCATACACCTCACTTTTTTAAAGAAGTGTTTACGATGATGATGCATACCAAAAAAATATACAACGATGTATTAAACAAACGCGTGGTTGTTGACGAAAAATTTGATCGTGACTTTCCTGAATATCCAGCTATTGATAGAATAGCTGATAGCTGGTATACACGTATTAGTTTTGGAGTACTTTACACAGTGTTTTATTGGCAATTTGCTACACACTGGTGGATGTTTTTATTCTTGCCAATCCATTATTTAATGGGGCCTATTCATGGCGCAATTGTTAATTGGGCTGGTCATAAATATGGCTACCGTAACCATAATGAAGGTGATAAATCTAAAAACACCTTGTTTTGGGATATATTAATGATGGGTGAATTATTTCAAAATAATCACCACCATGCTGGCTCTAAACCAAATTTCGCAAACAAGTGGTTTGAGTTCGATCCAACATATCCTGTAATTTTATTATTTGATAAACTTCATATTATTAAGTTAGCTAAAGTTAGAAGCAAATAAAAACTTCCTGAATTTTTGTCCAACCCTATTTTTATTAAATATGGGTATACGACTCACACATTTTCAAACTAAATAATTTAAATTTTTTAGATGTGTCTTAAATTGATGCCAATCTCTCATTTTAAGCAAATCTGCTCTTGATTTTAATCATTTTCAATTTTGATTTTAATCATTACTGTGCATGATTATATCAAATACATTCGCTGTATTAAATGTAATTTAACTAATTAAAACTATTGTATGAAAAAAATTTTCCTCCTATTACTTTCTGTTTTGGTATTCCAAGGTTTTTCGCAAGAAGTAACGCAAGAATATGATAAAATTGGAAAATTTAAAAAAGGGATAGCTTACGTTTGGAAAAACGGACATTGCGGTGTGATTAATCAAAGTGGTAAAGAAATTATTAAACCAACCTATGATAAAATTAGCAGCTTTGGGAATGACGCACTTGCTTACACAACCAAAGATGGCAAAATGGGACTAATAACTATGGAAGGGAAAGTCATAGTTGCAAATGTGTATGATGACATCACAACATTTAAAGGATTTTATGCGATTACAAGAAAGAGTGGTTTGGCAGGTATAATTAATAAACACGGAAAAGTACTGGTAGATAATAAATACGAAACTATTAAAATTGGTAAAAACGGAGAAATTAGAGCTGTGAAAGATGGTAAAGAAATGGTACTTGATTTAAAAGATAAATAATTCACATATAGCAAAGTAATTATTTTGCTTGTTTCACGAAATAAAATATAAATGCCTATTCTAGCAATTAGAATAGGCATTTAATGTATAAAATAAAACCTATTGTAGGCATATTATTTTCGTTTATTAATTTTCCAATATTCGCTGTTGCTATTAGGCTTTTCTTTATATTTTGATTTGCTTTTTTGTTTTAAAAAAACAAAAAGAATAATTAATATTCAAACTCGGAAGTTAGAAAGGTAAAGTATATTTGTAACAGTTCCTTTTCAAAAACCATGCTTTAATTTAAAACAAATTAAAGTAGCCAAAATTAAAGTATAATTTAATTTTTCTTACATGGCATGGACTTTATTTCATATAATTAATTACATTTATGTTTAATAAATTATATGCAAAACATAAAGATTTTTTGGCGGAAGATAAACCCTTAAAAGGAAAACTATTGAGGCATCATGTATCATTGAATCCAGAAAATCAGGTAATGTTATTTAAAATAGTAAAGATTGTTATACATCATAAATATGAAACCAGACATTATTAATACTAATTTTAGCTTACCAGAATCTTGGTACACTTTATCAAACATCTACACTCTTTTACAAAAAATAGATAATTAAACTTAACCTGGCTGAGCTATGAATGTTTCATCGTATTTATTCCAAAATGGGATCTTGGAGAAATCCAAAAACAACATTGGTTTTAATAACCAAATATGTCAACTAGTAATTGGCTTTGGAGGAAAAAATGTTTTGGAGAATAGTCAATCTTACAAACAATTAAACCTCCTTTTTCCACAAGCAACAATTGCTTTGTGTTCCACGGCTGGAGAAATTTATGGGCAAGATGTTTTAGATAATTCACTAACAGTAACAGCAATTGAATTTGAAAAAACAATCGTACAATCTGCTAAAGTAAATATTGAAGAGTATGCGTCAAGTTTTGACGCTGGACTTGGATTAATGCAAAAATTAGATCAGAAAAATTTGAAATATGTTTTTGTGTTGTCAGATGGGGGTAAAGTTAATGGGAGTGAATTAGTTAGAGGCATTGAACAAGTTGTAAACCACACTATACCTGTCACTGGAGGCTTAGCGGGTGATGGCTCAAATTTTCAATCGACTTTGGTTGGGCTAAATGAAGAACCTAAATCTGGTAACATCCTAGCTATTGGTTTATATGGCGATGCCATTAAAATTGGACATGGCTCTATGGGTGGTTGGGAAATGTTTGGCTTAGAAAAAAAAATTACTAAATCAGTTTCAAATGAGTTATTTGAAATAAATAATGCAAATGCTTTAGATATATATAAAGAATATTTAGGAAACTATGCTAATGAGCTACCAAGTTCAGCGTTGCTTTTTCCATTATCAATTAAATTAAAAGATGATGATGAACCAATTGTTAGAACTATATTATCTATAAACCAAGAAACAAAAAGTATGGTGTTTGCTGGTGATGTGCCAATAGGTTCAAAAGTAAGATTTATGAAAGCCAACTTTGATAAGCTGATTGATGCTGCCAGCGACGCTGCAGAAAATGCTTTAGTTAATATAAAAAATGGATCTCCTAAACTTGCTATACTTATAAGCTGTGTAGGTCGTAAAATAATTTTAGATAAACGAGTAGATGAAGAGGTTGAAGCTGTTATTGACATTTTAGGTAAAGATGTTATTACCTCAGGATTTTATTCCTACGGAGAAATTTCTCCGATAAACGCTGCTGGTAAATGCGAATTACATAATCAAACAATGACCATTACTACTTTTGATGAAATTTAATTATCATGTATCACAGGCTTCTAAAAAAACAAATTGATAAATATCTTACTGAAGATTTAAAGAAGGATCCATCATTTTTAAATTTTATTTCGGCAGTAAACGATTCTTATAAAGCTTATGAAAGAGATAAAGAGCTTTTAAATCATGCCTTTAGCATTAGTGAAAAAGAGTATCAGTCTATTAACGATAATTTAAATCGAGAATATGATTTAAAAAATATATCCATTGAAAAACTAAAAAATGCAATAAAGGATATAGATAATGATCATGCTCCAATAATTAATTTAGATAGCGATAATCTTTTAGTGATTGTAGATTATATAAATTCTGAAATTCAAAAAAGAAAAAAAACCGAACAAAATCTTAACCGAACTTTAAAATTACTGACAACACTTTTGTCTAATTTAAATTCGGGTATTTTAGTAGAAGATGAAAATCGAAGAATACTATATACTAATCAATTGTTTTGTGATATGTTTTCGGCCCCTTTAAAACCAGAGCAAATGAAGGGCATTGATTGTTCTGATTCAGCAGAGCAGTCGAAAATCTACTTTCAAGATCCAGACAAATTTGTAGAAAGAATATCTGAAATATTAGAAAAAAAAGAACCAGTATTTTCAGATCTACTAAAATTAGTTGACGGAAGAATATTAGAACGCGATTATATTCCTATTTATATTGATGATCAATACAAAGGTAATTTATGGGATTACACCGATATTACAGAAAGGAAACGATTTGAAGACCAGTTAGTAGATGTTACCAATATCCAAAATGCAATTTTAAATGGTACAGACTACAGCATTATATTTACGGATACAACTGGTATCATCAAGTCCTTTAATCAAGGTGCCGAAAAAATGCTTGGATATAAAGCTTCTGAGATTATTGGAATTCATACACCAGCTGTTTTTCATGAAATAAAAGAGATAGAAGACAAAGCAAAGGAATTGACAAAAGAATTAGGCTATGAAATAAAAACTGGCTTCGATGTGTTTGTTGCTAAATCAAGAAATCAAATTACTGAAACAAATGAATGGACTTATATCAAAAAAAACGGAGAAAGAATCAGTGCTCTCTTATCAGTTTCTTCTATAAGAAATTCAGGAAACGACATCATTGGCTATTTAGGTATTGCTAGAGATATAACAGAAAAGAGACGCGTGCAAGAGGCACTTAAACTTAGCGAAGAACGTTACAGAGGTATTGTTGAAAAATCAACAGAGTTAATTTTTAAATCAAATAAAGATGGTTTTTTTACTTTCGTCAACCCTGCTGGCGAAAAATTATCAGGATACTCTGAAGAAGAATTACTAGCAATGAGATATACCGACATTGTTAGACCAGACTATAAAAAAACAACTATTTTACATTATTTAAATCAGGTAGAAAAAGGCATCCTATCTTCTTATTTTGAATTTCCAATTATTACAAAAAATGGCACTGAAAAATGGGTGGGACAAAGTGTTCAGATAGTAAAAAATAATAATGAAGACGAATTTATTGCTTTAGCTATAGATATCACGATCCAAAAAACAAATGAACTTGCCTTAATCGAAACAAATAAGCGATTAGAATTATTAAATAATTTAATAAATAATACCTCCGATGCTATTCAAGTTTGTTTAGAAAATGGGGAACTGGTTTACATTAATAACGAAGCCTCTAAAAGATTAGATATTGACAAAAAAGACATAGGAAATTATTCTGTGCAAGATTTTGAATTGGCTTTTAAAAATGAAGGGGAATGGGAAAAACATGTTGCTGAAATAAAAAATAAGGGTACAGTTATTATTGAAGGTCAGCATGTAAATAAAAAAAATGGACGCATATTTCCTGTTGAGTTAACTGTAAAATATATTTCAATCGATTCTATTGGCTACATTATAGCAACTTCAAGAGATATTTCTGAAAGAAAATTAATTGAAGCAACAATTAAAAAGCAAAAAGAAAAATACCAAAATATTATTGCCAATATGAATTTAGGATTGCTTGAAGTTGATCTTCAAGAAAAAATTCAATTTGTTAATCCTGGATTTGAAAACATGTCTGGATATAGTAAAGAGGAATTATTAGGAAAGAAAGCCTCAACTATTTTAGCTGCAGAAATTGATAAAGATTTAATTCCAATCAAAATTAAACAAAGATCCGAAGGACAGTCTGATATGTATGAGATTCGGGCTAAAAACAAAAAGGGAGATTTGAAGTGGTGGATGATAAGTGGTGCGCCAAATTACGATGATATAGGAAATCTTATTGGTTCAATTGGTATACACTTAGATATTACAGAATCTAAAGAATTAGAATTAGCGCTAGAGTTAGCTAAAAGAAAAGCTGAAGAATCATCCAAAGCAAAAGAAGCTTTTTTAGCAAATATGAGTCACGAAATTAGAACGCCATTAAATGCTATTATTGGAATGATCAGAGAATTAAACAAGGAAAAATTATCTGATAAACAATCTTATTACGTTAATAATACATCCATTGCTTCCCAACATTTATTATCGGTGCTAAACAATGTCTTAGACATTTCGAAAATTGAAGCAGGTGAATTACAAATAGAGGCTCAAGATTTTGATTTTCAAACAATATTAAATGACGTCAAATCAATTATGATGTCGAAGTGTCAAGAAAAGAATTTATATTTTAAAATAAATCATCCAAAAGATGTAAGTACTTATTTTATTGGCGATTCAGGAAGATTTAGACAAATATTAATTAACCTTGTTGGCAATGCCGTAAAGTTTACTGAAAACGGCGGTGTAATAATTGATTATCATGTGTCGAGCATAACATCTAATTCAATGGCTTTAGAAATTATTGTTTCCGATTCGGGTATTGGAATGGATGCACCATTTTTGAAAAACATCTTTAATAAGTTTTCTCAAGAAGATGTTTCTGTTTCCAGAAAGTATGGTGGTTCTGGATTAGGCATGGCTATTACTAAAGAATTAATACAATTGATGCATGGTGAAATAAAAGTTGACAGTGAAAAAAATAAAGGAACAAGTGTAACTATGAATTTTGTATTACCAATTGGCAATGCCGAAAATATAGAAGTTAAACCTACAAGTATTAAGACTTTGGAGTTTCTTAATATTTTATTAGTTGAAGACAACGAATTTAACAGAATTGTAGCATGTAACACTTTAAAAAATCTAAATTGCTCAATCGTTGAAGCTCAAAATGGATTGGAAGCTATTGATATATTAAAGAGTGGAAAATCCTTTGATGTTATATTAATGGACTTACAAATGCCAATTATGGACGGTTTTGAAAGTACAAAAATTATTAGAAAAGAATTAAATATAAATACGCCCATCATTGCACTAACAGCTAATGCTTTTAAAAGCGAATTAGAGCAGTGTAAAAAAATTGGCATGAATGATTGCGTTATTAAACCTTTTGAAGAACGTAAATTAATTGAAGCTATTTATAAGTGTACCAATCAAGATGTGTCGAATATAATGATGCATAATGAAATTTCTATAAAAAAAGATGATAAATTATATGATCTTGAAAAACTAAATCGTATCCTTAATGGAAACCAAGAGCAAATAAAAAAATTGACTAAACTTTTTATTGAACAGTTAGAAAAATCTATTGATCAAATAGCCAAGGCTTATGCCATAAATGATTTAGAAAGCATAAATAAAATCACACATCGCATCAGGCCTAGTATAGATAATATGGGTATTGTTTCTTTAAAAGATGTAACCATCTTTATTGAAAAGCAAACACAAGAAAATAAACAGACTGCTGAATTAAATAAAAATATTGAATTTCTATTAGATCAATTAAATAAGGTATTAAGTCAACTAAAAAACCTCTAAGGAGGTAAGCTTTTCAATCTCTTTCGAAATATTTCTGCAAATAAGCATAAAAAGGTTATGCCTTCGTGTAATATTTTTTAGTGAATAATTTTATTGGTTATTAATGAAAGATAAGAAGTTAAGCATTTTTTGTGCTTTTTTATTTAGGCTATCTATAAAGCGCTGACGAAAATAATAAAATGTGGATTGCCTTATTTAATAAACAAAGTCTTAAAGCGGAGATAATTTTTTTCGAGCAGGCTTTTCAGATTCTATAAATACAATTTTTGGGAAATAAGCAAACACCCCATTAGGATTAGTTGTTTTAATGTAATAAAACCCTTCTGCCTGATATAGTTTGGTTTGATCAGTAGGCAATTCTTTTTTATAATATGCCACAACCGCATTTACTAATTCAGTAGTTAATATTTCATGTACCTTTTTATTACTTTTATACCACTTCAGACTTTCCATGACGTTATAGTTAATCTCTGTTAATCATTAGTTTGATAGACTATGTAAATTAATTTAAAAGTAGCATTTATTTTTCGGATGTAAAAACTTGGATTTTATGCTAAACTAATCAGCATTTGAATTGCTAAAACAAACATTAATTCAAATAAGAAATAGTTCTAATAATCAAATAAGTTCATCTAAATAACAACGTAAAAATAAAAACAATTCATAAATACTCTTTTTTGATTGTCAATTCCAAATAGCCAAAGTTTAATTAACTTAGCTACGTTTTTCTAATACATGGGAATTTAAAAAAAGGTTTAATAAAGCAGAAGTGAAAAAATCGGAAAACGAAGAAGGTGGCTGGATTATTTGTGAGGAATGCCAGGGGCGTGGCAAAAAAAACCATAAGCTCCGACACAAAGTGCGCATCCAATACCAGTTGGCCTGCGATGAGTTTGAAAAAAACAAAGGCGAAGGTACTCCTCCTGTTCGCCCCAAGGGACACCCTTATGCTTGCGAAACGTGTAACGGAATTGGGATACTTCCATCTACAAGCCTTCCTAAAGCAGATACAACAAATTACCCTCATGTAGCCATTATTGGTGGTGGTATTGGCGGGGTAGCTTTAGCTGTTGCTTGTTTGCATCGCAAGATTCCGTTTACCCTTTATGAGCGTGATATTAATTTTGATGCTCGCTCTCAAGGCTATGGACTCACCTTGCAGCAAGCTACCAAAGTGATTCAGCGCTTGGGTATTTTTTCATTAGAAGAGGGCGTGATTTCAACAAGACATGTTGTACATAATACTGAAGGAAAAATAATTGGTGAATGGGGAATGAGAAAATGGATTCATGCAGAAGGAAAAACAGCACCAAGGCGCACCAATATTCATATAGCACGGCAAGCTCTACGCTTAGCTATGCTTAAGAAACTAGGAGGACATGATGCAGTTGCATGGGGACATCAATTAATAGATATTAAAAAAGGTGAAGGCGAAGGTATTGAACTCAGTTTTCAAGTGGATGGAGAAATAAAACATGTAAAGACAGATTTGTTAGTTGGCGCCGATGGCATACGAAGTGCTGTTCGACAATTACAAATTGGTGAGGATTTAGCTCCATTACGTTACCTAGGTTGCATTGTCATTTTGGGCATTTGTCCTTTAGGGGCTTTATCAAGCGAAGATCATTCTTTATTAGATTCAGCCACTGTATTTCAAACTGCTAATGGCAATGAGCGCATCTACATAATGCCTTATGATGCGGATTCGGTGATGTGGCAATTGAGTTTCCCGATGCCTGAAGACGAAGCTAAAGCGTTGAGTGCACAAGGAGCACAATTACTAAAGGAAGAAGCGTTTCGTAGAACTCAGTGGCACGAGCCTATTCCGCAAATTGTATCAGCAACTGTGGCAACAATGGTTTCAGGCTATCCAGTGTATGACCGAGAATTACTTAATCCAGAATTATTGGCGGCATGTGGTAACGTCACATTGATAGGAGATGCAGCTCATCCGATGAGTCCATTTAAAGGACAGGGCGCCAATCAAGCACTGCTAGACGCTTTGGCGTTAGCTCAGGCAATATCAAAAGGCTGCGGTCCTTTTTCTAAATGGAGAGAAACAGGTCTAAGAGGAAGTGTATTAACAGAATTTGAATCAGACATGTTAGCGCGCAGTGCTACAAAAGTAAAAGATTCGGCAGAGGCAGTAAAATTTCTACATTCCACAATGGTGCTTCATGAAACTAATGAACCAAGAGGGAAATCTTCCATAAGTGATAAAGAAAGATAAAATGTTTGAAATTCAATTTCTGTAATTAACTTAATAGATAATCCAAATAATAAAATATAAGTTGGATTAAAGATAACGATTGATCTATTTAAATAAAGTGATTAAGAAGATTATGAAAACAAGAAACCATTATTTAGATGTATTGTTTGGAGTCAGTATTGGAGATGCTTTAGGCGTTCCAGTAGAATTTAAAAGCAGAAAAGATATTGCCCAAAAGCCAGTAACAGATATGATAGGTTATGGGACCTATAATTTACCTCCAGGAACTTTTTCTGATGACAGCTCACTTACTTTTTGCTTAGCGGAAGGATTAATACAAGAATTTGATTTAAATAATGTAGGGCAAAACTTTGTGAATTGGTACAATCAAAATTACTGGACTCCTTACGGAAAGGTATTTGACATAGGAAATACTACGCGCGAGGCCATAAATAGATTATCAAAGAATATTCGACTTGATTTAGCCGGAAGCTTTGATGAAGAATCAAATGGTAATGGCTCATTAATGCGAATTTTACCTTTAGTGTTTCATATAAGGGATAAACCTATTAAGGAACGTTTTGAAATTACCAAGCAAGTATCATCACTCACTCATGCTCATATAAGATCGGTAATTGCTTGTTTCTATTATTTAGAATTTGCAAAGCAAATTATTGAGGGGAAAAATAAATTTGAAATTTATTTAAACTTACAAATTGAAATTACCGATTTCTTAAATAAAGAGTCTATTAATACATCTGAAATTTCCTTATTCAATAGGCTGCTAACAAAAAAGGTTTATGAATTCAACGAGTCAATCATATATAGCAGTGGTTATGTGCTGCACACCTTAGAAGCAAGTATTTGGTGCTTAATGACTACTAGTAATTATAAAGAAGCAACGTTAAAAGCTGTGAATCTTGGTGAAGACACTGATACAACTGGAGCAGTAACTGGTGGCTTAGCTGGATTGTTATATGGTTTTGATTCAATTCCTAAAACTTGGTTAAATCAACTTGCTAGAAAAAATGATATTATTGATTTGTCAGAAAGATTAAAAAATAAATTCAATACCAAACATTCAACTCATTAATTAAAATATTTTTTTAGGATTTAACAATTATGGATTTGGAAATCTCAACTATTAAATTTATGTTTGCCTAAGACCCTAATTAAATTAATAAATATGAAATAGCCATGTTTGCCAAAACACAAACACCAATTATTAAACTGGCTATACCATCCCGAATCAAGTTCGGGACAAGTTATGACAAAAAAACAATAATATCTAAATATGAAAACTATACATTTATTTAAAAATAGAGGCTCCTGTTGCATTTTTCATTCGATCAAAATTCAAACAACAAAGTTTGAAGGTATGGTCTACCTGAAAAATGAAAAATCACAAAAACAATTTTGAATTAGGCAAATTAGACACTAATCAAATTATCAAAAACTACAAACCCCTTGTAGTAAAATCAGTATCAAAGGTTATTAAAAACAAAATGGACTCCGAAGAAGTTGTCCAAGACGCTCTTATTAAAACCTTAGAGCATCTCCATAAATTTAACCCCGATAAAGGAAGTTTTGCAATTTGGATTGCAACATTATCAAAAAATACTGCCTTAGATTTTGTAAGAAAAAAAGATTACAAAATATGGAGCAATAGTACTGATAAGATCCCTGAAGGGATTACCAAAACATACGAGCCTGATAACCGCTTACAATTGTGTGCTGAGTTTTTAAAAAACACATTTGAAGAGTTGACTGAAATACAGGGTAAAATCATACAACTTAGATTTAACGAAAACAAGAGCTATGAAGAAATCGCTGGTTTTTTAAACATAAGCATTGAACATACACGTGTGTTAAACCACAGAGCTATTGAAAAACTAAGAGCTATCGCTTTAAAAAAGCGAAAATAAATCACATTTATTAAATCTAAATAAAATAATCCTATGAAAAATACAGAGGAACAAAATATGTATGCAGATACATGCACAATCATCATCAAATTGATCTTGTAAAATCTTATCAAATCATCTATTTAGCATGGCTATGGCAAAATAAACATATTGAAATATAAATGACGATGATGTGTTGGTGAATGTTGACTATAGCTTAGACTTAAAAAAATACTTTGCAGATGAAAATTACTCAACCATTTATGACATCTACTTAAAATATGATTTATATAAAATAATGGCTTTACTAAGAAGATAGTGTAATGAAAACCACATCACAGCGTAATTAATAAAAAAATCAAACATGATAGATCATACTAAATATCCTTTACAAAAAGCAAATACTGGCCAATACGTTTATCACTTAAGTTATAAAAAGAACAGACAGTCTATTGAAGCTAAAGGCATTATTGGATATAGAAATGTTAAGCCTCAAAGCAATAGAGGTTTAGTATTTGCGCATAACACAAACCAAGTCACCTTAGATTGGTATTGGTTGTGCTTAGATATATATGAATTACAATTTTGCGAAGACGATGAAGAGCATTATCCGTTTAGAGAACAACTGCGTTATTTTGTAAACAAGCATTATGACATTTGGAGAATCGATAATGAAATTGCAAATAAAAATTGGTACATAGATTTTATAGGTTTAAACGATTGCATGGGAATTCTTAAAACAGATTATTATGTAAAATGTTTTGGTAATATAGCTAAAGAAGCAATAACCCTTTGCACTATTGATAACAGAATCGATGAATCAATTGAGATGATAAATAGCTCAATTATTAAAACATATTTTAACCCTATTATAGCTAGAAGTGAATACATAATGACAAATGGATTTGAACCAGAGGAAGAAAATACTAAATTAAAAAAACACTTTAAACCATTAGAAGTAGACTTTTATGATGAAAAAATGTATATGAATGTTTGGAAACAAATAAAGCATAATAAAATAAAACTTAAAAAAGCTGCCTAAAAAATGTTATAAAACAATTTGTAAACCGTAATAATATATAAAATAAACATCATTAACATTTCCTTTAATTTTCGAAAAATAGTCTAGTATGCTAATTACCAAGTTTAGTAAAAATCCAAAAGAAAACGCCACTGAGTATTTACAATTTTTGAAGGATTATAAAAATTAAACCTAAACCATATGCAATTTGAAATTGAAAAAAAGATAATGGATTTATTTTAATAACTAATAAACTATACTTTTGAATATCATAAAAACAAAAAGTTTGAGCAATTAATTCCTTCTATGAAAATTTATCTACTTATTGATAAATAAGAGCTCTTTAGTTTATTATAAATTACATCCTCTTTACCTCTAACCTGTCCTACAAAATCAATTTGACCATTGAGTTTAGATACAAGTTTTTTCTGTAATAAAGAATCAGCAAAAACAACCTTATAATGTTTTTTAGTGGCCGCCTCAATACCTGCAATTTTTATATTGTGTAAAATTGCTCTAATGTTACGAATGTATACCCTACTTACATTCAATTTTTCATTTACCGTTATACCTGTAACTGTTTGTTTTGATTGAGAGGACAATAAGCGAAACTTTTTTTCATTAATAATAAAATGATGTTTATCAATAATAGACCTAATAAATTTAATGGTCTCGCTATTAAAATAATCCTGAGATGAAAATGTTAAATCATCGGCATAACGTGTATAAGTAATATCATATAAACTGCAATAGGATAATAATTCTTTATCTAAATCTAAACATGTAAAATTTGCTAATACAGGAGATGTGGGTGCGCCTACTGGTAATGACTTTTGATACGTGCACAATAACGCAATTGCATCAGCAATTTGATTGTCATTAAGCCCAATATGATTAACTAAGACTTTCCTAACCCGAGATGCGGATATTGATGGAAAGAAATCTTTTAAGTCGATATTTAAAACATGTTTTTTATTAGTATGCACAAATGCATTACTCATGATAGAATGATTTATTTCGTAACCCTTAGGTTTAGCAATAAACCCATGAACATTAGTAGGTTTAACTAATAAATAAATTGCTTGAAAATACAAATTCAATTGTTTCTGAATTTGCAACAAATCATCATTTGGTGAAAGTATTTTACGAAATCCACCTTTCTTTTTTGGGATTTGAAATGAATTATAAATAGGTTTATTAATATGTGATTCTAATTCCCTTGCCCCTACTTTCAATAAAATTTGCAAATCATAAAAATCTTCCACATTCAAAAGTAAATTTTTGAGAGAGGTTAATTTAGGATAAACAAGTGATTTCGTAATTGTCATTTAATGGTATTAATATTAAACCGCCGTTGCTTTATTATCTTAAAAACTTTACCTGCTAGATTGCGGGTTTTCCCGGAATCTAGCAAGGAGCTTACTTGCATTTAGTACTTGAGTTGCGGAACACAACCACTTTGTCTTTAAACCGACACATAATAGCTTGCAACGACGGTTATTTTTTATTTAAAATATTTCATCAATATATTTTACAAATCCGATTCAAAATCTTTTAATCTATCTATATCAATTTTAATATCAGGCATTCGTATATAAATGTCATTGCTTTTAGATTCAATATCAACAATCATTGACTTAGAAAATGCAGCAAAAACAGTTGTATCCAATAAAGGGCCATTTCTATTTTTACCTAAAATTATTTCCATTCTGTTTGATGTAGGTTGATTGTTTTCATCAACTTCAATCCCATAATATTCTGCTCTGTACAAAAAAATAACCTTGTCAGCATCTTGCTAAATAGCTCCACTCTCTCTCAAATCAGACAATTGTGGGCGTTTGCTTCCTCCAGGTCTATTCTCGACTTGCCTACTCAATTGTGAAGCAACAATAATTATTATATCTAATTCAGCAGCTATTCTTTTGATTTCCCTGCAAATAATTGAAATTTCGGACTCTCTGTTAAATCGACGACTTCCTATGGTTATTAATTGAAGGTAATCAATAAATACTATGTTCGTTTTTTTATCCTCAACTAATCTTCGGATTAGATCTAACAATTTATTTAGATAAGAACTTGGATTTTCATATAAATATATCGGAAGCTCATTTAATTGTTTACTTGCGCCTAATAAACCAACTTCAACTTCTTTAGGGTAAGCAACCTGCCGATTAAAAATATCGGGATTTAATTGACCCAAATTACATAAAAATTTCTTAGTCACCATTTCAGCACTCATTTCTAAACTTATAAAAGCTACTACTTTATTTTGTTTAGCCATATTTACTGCCAACTGAACTAAAAATTGTGTTTTACCCATGCCAGGCCTTCCTCCAATTACAACAAACTCACCTTTCTGAAATCCATTAATAATACTATCAAAAGAAGCTAAACCTGATTTTACAATATCTGTTACCGTATTTTTATTTAAAAAACCATCCATAATAGTAGTAACCAAATCACTCGCTTTTATGGAAGTTTTTATTTCATCTTTCTTATCATTGTCAATCATTGAAGATAAAGCATACAATTGTTGCTGAAGGTCCTCAACTCTCTGATAATTTTCATAATTATCCGTAATTTTTTTTAATTCTATTAAATATTGGTTCATTTATCTTAATTACTTGAAACTAAATTAGGTCATAAAACAACCTCTTTTATATTGGTTAATAACTATTAAACTGCTGATTAGTAATTGAATTAAATTTTTAAACAATTTTTTCTTCTAAATTTAAATCATAAGATGCATAAAAATAATAATACGCGCTACAAACTAAAACATTACAATAAAACTTTACATTTTATAATTTATTTGACGATTAGTGCAACTATTTAATAATCGATCTATTTGAAATCGTTTATTGACAAGGCTATTAATAATTTTAATTTTTATGAGATGGTGTGGAATCATCAACCTAAAATTATACACAGTTACTCTATTTTTACGCTTCCATTTTGATACCAATTCCTCTGGGATCATGAAAATTTGCTAAATAACAGGTATTAAGTTTCTGGCTTGATTTTTACACATCGATAATACTATAGATGGGCAAAGCAAGCCTATTTTTGCGATGTCATTAAATTTTAAAGTCAGTAACAATTAACAGGGTTTGTATTTAGTCATTGTTAAGAAAAAGACAAAAATTAAGCATAAATTATTTTTTCCAATATTTTCATATGTTTTGATTCAGGCTTATAAACATAAACTCCTTTATCATTTCCATCTCGCAAACCTCTTAAAAATAAATACACCACCCCACCAAATTGAGTATCATAATCAAAATGGGGTAAGCGTTTACTTAAATATTTTTTTACAGCCAAGCTGTAAATTAAGTATTGCAAATGGTAATTGTTTTCGTTCATGGCTTTTGCTAAATGCTCTTGGTTATAATAATCAATAGCATCGCCTAAAAAATTAGATTTCCAATCAAGTATGTAGTATTTGCCTTCATTCTCAAAAAACAAATCAATTTTTCCATTAAGCCAGCCTTTAATTTCACCAAGGTCTTTTACCTCAAATGGGTGTTCATGAGTTGAGAGAGCCGTTAATTGCTTTAATTGAAATTCATTCACATGAAAATCAAATTCTAATTCATTTAATTTCTGTTTATTGTTTACTGTAGCTAAATGAATGGTATGTCCGTTAATAGCTATTTTAGAGTGCAAGGTTTCCTTCACCAACTGCAATAAATCCTCTTTATAAGCATTTACTTTTGATGGAAAAAATTGATAGAGCGCTTTTTTTATAACATACTCATAGGTGCTTTCATCATCAAAAGCAATGTTTTCAAAAATATAATGTAGCATATTACCACACTGTGCGCCCTTTGGCAAGGTTTTAAAAATAAATTGATCATACTCATCTGCACAAGTTTGATGATTATCCTTAGGATGATATTCGTGCGGTGCAACAATGGCAGAGTAACTTAGCTTTCGCCAATTGGTATCTGTTAATTTTAATGTATCAATTTTTAATGGCTGAAAGGGTTTCCATACAGGTTTTTGGTTTGCAGAAATAGCAGCTGGTATTTCATTTTCAATGGCTATTAAAGGGCCTTTATACGTTTTGAGTGCATTAACAAAGGGTGTAATGGCTGAGCTTTTATAATAATTATTTTTAAAAACATAGCATTTATATACGGCTCTGGTTATAGCAACGTATAACAAACGCCTGTTTTCTTGCTCGGTTTGCAGCTGCAACATATCTAATTGATTTTGATCAAATAAAGCCTTATAACCATAATAGTATGCCTCTGTAATATCATCCCTAAAGCTGCCTTCTTTATAATCATTTATTGAATTAAGATCTAAATGTGGGGCTAAAACAATATTATACTCAAGTCCTTTACTTTTATGAATAGTAACAATTTTTACTGCATCTTCGTCACTCTCCATGCGCTGAACAAATTCGTTATCTGAAGCTGTATTACTTTCTATATTTGAATGCAACCAATGAATCAATTCGGCAGGGTTATACTTTTTAAATTGCTGAACTTTATGCAATAATTCTATCAGTTGCAATACATTTGATAATTGTCGATCTCCTCCCTGAGTGCGATTCATCAAAACAGACTTCACATTAAAATCTTTTAAAAACATGTGCAAAGCCACATAAGCGCCATCGCTTTCCCATTTATTTTTATAGGTTCTAAACTTTAATAATAACTCTTCATCGCTAATGTTGAGAATTTGCTCTCTTGTGTAGTTCGTAAAACTAATGAGCAATGCTTTACTGATATTTGCTCTGCTATTTTCATGGATAGCTTGTAATACATACAAAATTTCAATGGCCTCAGCGCTTGAAAGTAATTTACTGTCATCAATGGTAATAGCATGAATACCCAGTT
The DNA here is from genome assembly GCA_903834765.1 of uncultured Bacteroidota bacterium. Classification (GTDB taxonomy): domain Bacteria; phylum Bacteroidota; class Bacteroidia; order B-17B0; family Aurantibacillaceae; genus UBA4416. The sequence goes on along the minus strand of CAILKE010000004.1, from coordinate 185,958 downwards.
GAGTTAACTCCTTTTTGATAGCCCTACCCTGGTTATTTGTTCTAACAATAATGCCAATATCAGATGGCAATACAGTTCGATGATTTTTTTCGTTCCTAATTTCAAACTTTTTATCTCCTAATAAATTAGAAACAATAGAAGCTGTTTTATAAATTATTTGATTATTATTTTCACTCTCACTAATTTCTATGGGAATAACTGGCTTTTTATTATAATAAAGCTCTCCCTTAGAGTTTTTTTGTGGCGAAGATACTTGAATATAATCTATAGAATTGGCAGAGCCATTAAAACAAAACGGATCAAAATCATCATCTGGCCTAAAAAACACATTCATCGCATTAATATAATTAACCGATGAACGGTAATTGGTATTCATACCATACTGATGATCTACATTTTTGCCAGCTTTAAAATAAGTGAAGATGTCGGCCTTCCTAAAACTATAAATAGATTGTTTTGGATCACCAATAAAAAACAATACCGTTGGTGATTTAAAAACCGTATCAAAAATTTCGTATTGAAGTTTATCTGTATCTTGAAACTCATCAACAAAAACCGCTTTATATTTTTGCTGAAGGGCTTTATATAAAGGTTCATTGGTTTTAGTTGTAACAGCATGATGCAAATGAGTTATCATATCATCAAAGGTGATGATATTTTGTGCTTGCTTAAATTGCTGAATGGCATCCGTAATAATTGGAATAGAAAGCGTATAAATAGAATAAACAGCACTATTTTTTAATTTAGAATATTCTATACTAAATAGTTGTTTCTCACTAAAAATAAGCAGTAATTCAGGATATAGAGCCGGCACATAATTAACAGAATACTTTTTTTCAAAGACAGCAAAAAACTCTTCTGGATCATCAATAGCTTTCATGAAGCTAGCAATAGCATTTTTGTTTTTGGAAGTGCGCTCTCTTAGCAAATCGCTATTTTCAATCACAAAATCAATAAACTCCTGTTTTTTTATAATCTCTAAATCATGAATTGTTTCTAAATCCTTCGCAACTTCAAGTTGCTTATCATGATTAATTAATAAATCATCAATCACTTCTAAATTTGTTAGAAATTCTTTTCCTCCAAGTACTTCATTAACAATTTTAAAAATATCATCTCTGTTAAGTGAATCTAATAGTATAGATAATAAATCAACTTCGATGGTTGTAATATAAGTTCTCCAAAATTGGTTTACTTCATTGAGCGTTATTTCACTGATATCCGAAATGGCTTCGGCATCAAATAATTGATCGGTTTCAAATGCAAATTCAGTTAAGGCATTTTGACAAAATCTGTGGATGGTTAAAACAGAAGATTCATCCAAACTCAAAACAGCTTTCTGCAATCTGGTGTATACAACATCTTGCCCTAGTGTTTTAATATTACGTGTTACAATGTCTTCAATAGTGGTATCATTTACTTTGTCGTTTTTTGCAAAAGAAAATGCTGTTTTTACAAATAAGCGTATGCGTTCCTCCAACTCCGCAACAGCAGCCTTTGTATAGGTAACCATTAATATCTCTTTAACAGAGAAGTTTTTTTCAATAATTAGTCTGAGTACTAAAATGGCAATTGAATATGTTTTTCCAGTTCCAGCACTTGCTTCAATTAAATTGCGGTTCTCAAGATTAACAGCAGAGGCATTAAAACTAATAGGCGCGTTTTTTTTAACTATCTTTTTTGCCATAATTAAAACGTATAATTAATAATTGATTCAGAAAGCATTTGATGTATGGCTTTATAATTTTCTAAAAAATCACTGGCGTGATTACCAGCTTCAAAATATCCGTCAAAATATTCTTTTAAAACATAAGGATCTTTTAATGGAGAATAAAAGTCACTAATATGTTTCTCTATCATTCCTATTAATTGCATTTCGTCAAATTCAATTAATTTATCAGGCTTTTCTTTAAAATCAATATAATAAGTGAAAATATCCTTCTGTCCCTTCACATAACATTCAATTAACCAATTAAGCATTGCCATAGCGTCATCTTTAAGCAAAGGCTTAAAAGTAAATACTTGACCTTTACTTTTAGATACCAAAAAAGTATTCTTTATTAATCCTGAGCATGTGCCAACTAAGTGCTTAATAAAAGCAGTTAACACATATTTATATTCGGATTTCGAAAAACAAATCTCAATTAAATCATCATGATGCAGGCCATCCAGTTTACCTATAATATGATAATCTGAGCTGCATGTAATATTTATATTTTCAAAGCGACTCGTTTCTCCATCTCTTAAATCATCATATAATAACTTTGCATCCTCTATGTCATTAAATATAGCTTCAATAGTGATAATAGAAACATTTTTTAGCGGTAAAATACCACTTTTTAGTAATCGAGAACGATAGGATTCTAAATCGTGTCTTTCTAATTTAATTAAATCATGCTGCAATTGCCACTTCAAAAGAAAATCTACATCAAACACTTCGGTTTCAGGTAAAATTGTTGCTTTTTCTTCGTAGTAAATAAGCAACTGTTTATTATAATAATACTTAAATGGATTTTTAAAAAAATTAACCAAATCATGTATATTAATTTCCTTTAAATCGATAGCATCATTAGGTTTAGGCTTTTGACCTGGTAATTTAGAATTGACATCGCCTAAATAACTGTACAATTGATGGTTTGAAGCATTATACTTATGACTAAAGCCATGAAGTGGATGCAACGTAATAAATTCAGCATGTAAATCCACTTTTTCAACTAATCCTTCATCCATATAATCAACTAATTCTTCAACAAGCGAAGAAGGTAACAACACTTTATTATCTGATGAATTTCTACCAATATAACTTAGATACAATTGCTTATTCGCTGACAGGATAGTCTCTAAAAATAAATGCTTATCATTTTCCTTCATATTTCTATCACCTAATTTTGGATGCATAGCAATCAAATCAAATTGTATTGAAGAATCTTTTCGAGGAAACACATCCGAATTAAGACCAAGCATTGCCACATAATCAAAAGGAATAGATCGCATCGGAATAAAAGAACAAAAGGTAATACCACCATTTAAATAAGAACCACTGGTGGTTTCATTCGTTAAATTATTTAGTAACTGGCGGCTAAAAACAGAAAAACTAATTTCCTCATCCATTAACAAAGCTGCTTCATTTAATTTTCGGAATTGAAAAAGAATGGCTTTATTATCTTCACTTTCATTTTCCGAATCTTCTAAAATAAAATTCTGTATAACATCCATTGTATAAGACACCCAAGCACCTATAGATCTCAACCCATCTTGTTCAGTTAAATAAGTTTCTAATACATTTACAAAATGACAAAATGAAATAATATGTTGAGCCTCGTGACCTTCTATTAATTCAACAGGATAATATTCTTCTCCTCCTTCTAAATAAACGTCACTTCCAACCATACAATAACCAAACATTAAGCGTTTAATGCCATTTTTAAAACTAATGTATTGCGTATCATTATCATTATAACCCTCTACACCAAATCTTACAGATGCTTTATCTAAGGCTGCTCTTATTAAATCAATATTATAAATGCCAAATCGAGCTTGAATTAACTTATTATCTAATAATTGAATAACATTTTCAGAGGTGAAATTATCTTTACTGAGGTTAAATATATCTTTTAAAGAGGTAACCATTGGATTCACATCTTCTATACTTTGATCAGCAATAGTATAAGGAATCGTGTAAGGAGCATTATCAAAAACTGCTTTAATAAAGGGTGCATAAAGGTTAATGTCACTAACCATAACCACCATTGACTTAACAGAAAACGGTGTAGGACTTTTTTCAATAATCTGTGCTAAATAATTGTAAAACACCTCTACCTCTCTCACAGCAGTATAGCTAGCGTTTATAGTAATCGTGCCATCATTTAAATCTGCTTTTGTAATCTTATGGCGTTTATCTTTTGGTACATTACAACTAATGTCATTTTGTATTTTTTGCAAGAGAGTCGTTTTATTAAAATCTCTTCCTTCAATCTGCACATAATTAACACCACTATCTTTATTCAAAAATAATTGAAACGTATGCTGAATAAGCATCCCTAAATTGGAAAGCAAAACATTGTCGCCATTAGTATTCTTTATTCTGGAAATTGAAGTAAAATTATCTTTTATATACAACTCTAAATCTTGTGAAAACCATTGATTTTTATAGGCCGGATCAAGAATATAAAAATTAACATCAATATAAGATGAAAGAAATTTATAAAACGAAAGGTGAGACGGGGTAATAATTGATAATCCAAATAAATAAATGTGAGAGAATTTTTCCTTTAATACTATTTGATTTTTATCTGATTGCAAAGCATCATAAATAAATGCTTCAATTGTTGATCTAAATAAAAATTCATGATTCAATTTTTCAAATGCTATTTTCCATAAAGCAGCTTGCCACTTTTCTTCAAATTCATTGTCATTAATTAATAAGTCTAATTCCCATACAAGGCTATACTCTGGGCGATACAGCTGATATTGATCAAACAAATCAGCCAGCTTTGTAGCCAGTCCTATTCGTTTTTCATCATTTGATTGATAGTACTCAGCAAGAGATGGAAATTTTGCTTTAAAATCAGCATTGTTTAAACACGAATACAATAACCATTTAAGATTCTCTGAATTCAGCATTTGTTTGCGCTCACCACCAAATAAATAATAAATCTGACTAATTACATCATTAGGTTTAATGAACTTGTAATTAGCCATAATTCCCATTTCATTTGCTAATTCAAGTTTCAACCAATTATTCATGCCCTTGGTTTGGGTAGCAATATATAATGTATTAAATACATCGCCTTGATTGATTAAGGCATCTTTAGCTAAATCCTTTGCTAAGCAATGTATTGAATTGGATACTTTTAAAAACAAACCCATAATTAAATTTGATTAAAACGATTACAAATACCAGATACACGTTGCACTCTTTCGCCTGTGGTGTATTCAGCCACTTCTTTGCTAGCTTGAATGACAACCTTCGTTTTTGCACGAGTTACAGCAGTATAAAATAATTCTCGTGTTAAAATATTAGTTTGTTTATCCTTTGGCAAAACCACTAAAACTTCATTGTATTCAGACCCTTGACTTTTATGAATTGTCATAGCATAAACTGTATCAAACGAATTAATAAATCCTGGCAAAACACTTTTTACTCCATTTTCTCCATCTTCAAACCAAGCCACCATTTGAGCTCCTTCCTTTCTTATAATACCCACATCACCATTAAATAAACCTAATTGGTAATTATTGCTCGTAACAATAATTGGTCTGTTATGATAGAATTCATTAGTTGTATCAATAAGTCCTTCCGTTTTTAAAATATTTTCTATTCGTTTATTTATAAAATAAACACCTTCGTTACTTTCTTTTACTGCGCATAATACGCGCAAATCATTAATCTTCTTTAATGCAAGTGTAATGTCTTTTTCCTGAATATATGTTTTATAATTTAAAACAAAGGATTCAAATAATGACGAATCATAATTTAAATCAAAATAAACTTGCGGATCCTGGTTCCCGTAAAAAGCTCCTAAATCATTAGTATTACTAGAAATTATACTTTTACTCAATTTTCCTATACCCTCATTTCCTTTAAAACGCCTGCTACGTTTAAGTTCAATGATATGGTGAAGCAAAGGATGGGCAACAGTTGCAGTCACATAATCTACCGAAATTTTCTTTTCTTTAATATATATAAAGCTATTAATAAATTCAAGGCGCTCTTTTACAATCGAATTTGCAACAAAAGGGGTGTCACATAAATCGCCAAAAATACTACCTGCTTCAACCGAAGCCAATTGATTTTTATCTCCTAACAAAATAAGTCGTGAGGTAGTTTTGATAGCTGATATTAACTTAGCAAATAAAGCCACATCCATCATGGAAGACTCGTCAATAATAACAGTATCATAACTAATAGGATCAAACTCGTTATGCTTAAAATAAGGCGAATCCTTTTTATATTTTAAAAGACGATGGATTGTGAATGGTTGAAGTTGATTGAATTTTTCTTTTAATTTTTGATCTACTGGAATAGTTGCATTTCTTAAAGATTCAGCCATACGCATAGCGGCTTTTCCTGTTGGAGCGGCCAAAGCTACTTTTTCATGTGGATTAAGCGCATACAAAACTGCTAATATTTTGGCAACAGTGGTCGTTTTTCCTGTGCCTGGACCACCAGTAATAATTGTGAAATTATTAAGAATGGTGTTTGTTGCGGCAGCAAGTTGCCAATCTATTTTTTCTTCATCACTAAGTCCTTCGGTCGAACTACTGTCTTCAAATAATTGATTAATTACTATTTTTTGACTTAAGAGATCGTCTTTTCTTTTACCAGTTTCATTTCTTTCAAATTCTATAAACGAAAGGATTTTATTATAAATAATTGTTTCATAAACATAATACCTCTGAAGGTATAGCAACCCGCTTTGAATAATAAAAGGCTTTTTAATATGAGGATCTTGGCTAACCAATTCCGTTTGATTTAGTAAATTTTGAATATTAGCATCAAATGAGCTGTATGGGAAATCTTTAGGAAGTTCATTTTTAATATTTTCAAGGTTGATGCAAATATGGCCATCGCTCATTTTTTGAGACAATAAATATGCATAAGGTTCAATGACCTTATTATTAAATAAAGAAGCAAATTGCTGATGAACATCATTTAAAGTTTGCATAGAAAAATTTTGTAATTCTAATATAAGGATATTACTGATATTATAAAGTAAAAATTTGTATTTTTTAATTTACTAATAAAATTTACAGCAAAAAGCATAAAACTATTCAGCTAAAATTCATTGGAATAAACATCGTCAACTTATCCTAATTTCATTTTAAAATTAAAGAAAAGGAACTAATTGGCTCAACCATGAGTTTCTGGGCTTTCCAGTCACCCACTAGTGAGTGCACTCCTTATGTGAATTTATTATTTGATGAAAAAGGCTTGGGAATTCTAATTAATCGAAGTACGAGTTGGATCATGGGATTTAATGTCCGATGTATAAGAGATTAAAAAAATACAAGCAATTAAATGTAAATTAGTATAATATTAATTGGAGATTTTATGTATGAGACTTAGTTTAAGGTTTGGTATGATTGTTTTAACTATGTTTAAATCATAACTTAAAAAGTTACAAAATGAAGGAGCAAAAGATGGAGCAAATAAAAATCCTTCTACTAAATAATAGAAGGATTTTTTATGTTATTTTCCGAACAGCATGATGATAGAATTGATATCATTTACCTAGTATTTAAACAGCAATTCTCAAATTTTCAGCTGTAGCCCATAACTTAATTATTTCAAATTCAGTTTCATTATACGCTCTGTTAGAATATCCACGAATTTGATAAATTGATTTTTGACGTACCTCAATAGTAAGAAGTTTAAGTTCATTATTCTTATTATCAAATTTACGTAATGAAAATATAGAGCAACTACCATTCTTGCACTTATACAAGTAACTAAAAACACAATGGTGTAAATCCCTACCTTCAAAATATAAATCATTTTTAGTTGATATTTTTTTAATGACAAACTTATGTTCTAAAAATTCATAAACAAATTCATTTATATCCACATCCTTAAATACTACATTACTAAATAAATTTGCATGTCTTTTATTAGCAAGTTCATCGTGCCATCTATTAACATCCCCTACTAAGTTTAAAATAGATTTACCTTTTAAATTTACTGTTTCATTTCGCTGTATAACTTTATATCTAAGATAATCAACTATGGTGTTAAAAAATGTAGCATTCATTCCTTGTTTATATAATAAAGTAATTGTGTAAATCCAATACTCTAAATTTTTCGGTTTCTTACTTATATCTTTCTTAAAAAATTCTATAGAAACTTCATGAGAAACTTCATTAGCCCTTAGCTGAGCGTAAATCAAATAATTAGTTACCGTAAAACTAATTCTATCCATTTCTTCCATTTGTAATGGTTCTAAATATCCTCGATATAAATTAGTAAAAATATGTGAGCCTTTTTTTGTTAAATTAAATGGCAACTTTTTATACCTGCATAAATTATTTCCATTTAAAACATAAACCAACATCTTTTTCTCATCAGCATTTAAATCACCAAATTTGTCAAGAAGTATGGTTGGAAAATGATAATTCTTGAAGAAACTCATTATCAAATTATCATTCTTAAAAGAAAACTCCTTTCCATCAAAATCTTTAATAAAAAAGGATTGTTTACTAAAAAAGCTTGGATTACAAGTGTAACAAAAAAAAGCTTTATCAATAACACTGGCTGGCAAATTATAAATCAAATGGCTAGAAAATTTGGTTTGTAGCATATTTAAAAAAGGTAAAAATATTTTTTTACTTTTATAAAACTCTGATTTATGTGATCCTTTAAAGGCAACATTAACCACTCTTTTAATAGCTACTATTTTTTCTTGATCCGTTAATTTCAAACTTTTTTTAGTTAACCAATCAATCCATGTAAAAAGCTGCGAATACATTTCTTTACATTTTTCATTTGTAAATATGAACGTATGATTCTGATTATTTGCAGAAGGCAACCAAAATACACTATAAACTAAATCAGACACCTGTGGGATAGATTTTTCATTCCAATTTATCTTTGAAATAATAACTGATAAAAAGTGAAAATGAAGACTGTCATTTACCTTATTTTTATTACAAATCAATAAAATTCGTGTCCAAAAATCTACTGAATCAATAAATTGATTTGTCTTTTGCACAAGAGAATTAAAATTATCAATAAATTCAGGATAATTTCTCCAACTCTTATAAAGCAAAATAACCAATTCAACGCTTAATAAAGGTATTTTTTTGTTATCCACAATCTTCTGATACTCTTTAATAAAGTGAGAAGCATCCTTAACTCCCTCTATATATAAAGAATTCAATATACTAATTCGATATTTCTCAGCTTTACTTTTAAATACAATGCCAGATAATTTAGTAGTACCATTTTTTCTTAACTCTTCTGAAATTTCATATTTTAATAAACTATTATTAGATGGAAGTGAAATATTACTATTTAATTGCTTAATTGAATTTGACTTATTTTTCATAATAATTATAGATTTAGAGGTTTATAAAATTTAACGAACAACAACAAACTTTTTAAAAACAATAACTTAATGTATTCATAAAAAAAATTGAAAATAAAAATGACTAAGTATTAAATATATTATCATAATTATTCTAATAAAATTGATATACATCAATTTTACACTTCAATCAATAAATTGAAGCTCAAGATTTCAAAGAAAAACCAGTTTTCTACTAAAACAAATAAAATAAACTACACTTAAGTTTGCTAAATATACAGCCTGATGTTTCGGGTTTTCCAAAACATACAATAATTACTAATCAATTAATTGATTTTAAAATTCCATTAAAAAAGGGTCAACATAAACTGTAACTTATATCCAGAATACAGTTATAACAATTAAACTAAGAAATTTTTGATGATAAGCAAACATAAAATAAATTTTTTGAAAAAACTAATATTTGGTAAAAATAGTTTGATTGACATACAATTTCCAATTGATTTATAAAACAATGAACTTGCGGATTCCTCGAAACATCCATTCGTAAAATTGCATAAATCAAAAATCTTCATGTGTTTATTAATTAAAAAAATGATGAATCAAATTATCATAATTGATTTAAAGAAACAATAAGTTACTGATTTTCCGAAAGTTCATTCGTTACCATTGTAAAACAATCTAAAAAAGAGAAATTATGAAAGAAATGAAAATTATTAAAATCGCAGTTAGATCAATAGTATTTATTGCAATCGTTTTTACTTCAGGAAAAGTAAATTCTAAAAACGATACCATTAAATGGGAATGCCTTCATAATAAATTAGTAAATGTATTTGAAGCAGGTAATGATTATAAAAGAAAAGAATTTTTAAAGTTATACGACAATAACTTTTATGAATACCTAATTTATACTAAAATAAACGGAAAATCATTTTTGAAGAGGGATTTAGGTAAATATCAAGTAGAAGGAAAAAAAATAAAATTAATTAAACCTAATAAAAGTGTAATAAATTCATTTTTATATAAAACAATTTATTTTATTGATAAAAATAAAAATTTACATGAAACTTTTTTTGATGCCAAACTTAAAAATAAGTCCATCTTGAAAAATATAAATAATAATGAATATGATTTACCATTTTATTTGGACCCTGATACTAAAACGATTGTAAATAATGAATCTGCCGAAAATAAGATACAACTGACAGAATTAATTTCCGAATTAATCAAAAATGCCACTAATGAAAGGGAAAAAGTAACTATTCTTGAAGAATTTATTATAAAATCTATAACATATAATAATTCCCATGTTTCAAGAAAATTCACAAACAATGAAGAATATGTTAAATCCATATTAGCTGGAAAGTATAGATTTACTGTTTGTGGTGGTTACTCTGAAATTTTAAATGAGCTATGCAAAATTGCCAAAATTGATTGTCGTGTTGTTATTGGGATAGCCAAAAATTCAACTACGGATGTTGACAAAGACCTATCCATTAACCATGCCTGGAATATTATTAAAATTGAAGGTAAACAAGAAATACATGACATTACATTTGCTGATGGAAATGGAGATGGAAGTTATTGGTTAAATGCTAAACCTGAAATAGCCATCTATTCGCATTTTCCTGAAAACGAAAACGATCAGTTGTTAGAAAAACCATTTACAAAAAATCAATTTATTAATTCGCCTGTTATTTTTCCAGCCAGAGGAAACTACTTGTATTCTTTTGACCAAATAAATGGGACTGTTTTTGCAGATTCAATATTTAAATTAGAAATAAATTCCACTAAAAAAGATTTTGATATCGTAAAATATAATAGCGACATATATACATTCATGTACCATGGTGAAAAAAATGCAAAAAATAGAATTTTTACTGGTGAAAATGTAAGCGCAGCTAAAATATCAATAGTGAATGAAAAAACTATTATTGAAATACCATTAAAAGATACCGTTAATTGCTTTGCATTTAAATTTAATGGATTTCAAATTTGCTATAAAGTTGTTAAGGGAACAAGAAAAGATTTATACAAATATTACCAACATCAAAATATAATTTATTTAGAATCTTATATAAAATCTATACTTGCTAGTATTTACTTAAACGACAAAAATAGATTAGGAGAATTAGTTGGCGAAAAGAATCCTTTGTTTTTTGATAAAAAAGGCAGGATTAATGCAAAAGATCCTGTTATTAAAGATTTTCAAAAGTGGGATGGAAAAATATCTGAATGGCTTTATGGAATAACTTTAATAAGTAATAACGAAAGTAAAGCTGAAAACCCAGTTAATAAAGTTCTTATCGGTAAAAGAGAAATATATTTCATCGAAGCTGATTCGGGATATAAAATAGTAAAAATGAATTAGTACTAATTTTTCAATTGACTGATATATTAATAATCTAACGGATTATCAGCAACATCAAATCGTATAATTGCAGAAATGAAAAAAGTCAATGTATTTATTAAGTAAAATTTAATGTTATAAATTATGGATTGGAAAGAAAATATAGGTAAGATCTTAGAAAACAAAAACAGTTATCGTTTAAACTATTTAAATGAAAATTATCTTGAAAATCTAATAAAGGAATTTATTACTTACTTAAATGAATTTAATGGAATGCAAGCTCGCTTTGAAAAACTTACATTCATTACAGATACTAAAAATTTATATACGAAAATTAACATCAGATATAGATTAGAAATATTTTACCCTAATGATGAGTTTCTATTCGGAAAACTATCAGATAATAAAAATAGAAGATTTATAACGGATTTATATTTCGATGAAAATGGCTTAAATATTTGGGTATTTTATAGAAAATATCAAGGCACATTTTTTAAAACAGAAAAAACTACTCATATATCTAATGAAGAAAATCCTGCTACTAAAAAATCATTGGGTACCATTTTAAAAACCTTAGCTGATGATTTTCAAAAAAGAGATATTTATAGAGAAAACATTTGCTTTAATGATGCATTAACTGACAACTTATTGCTAAATCGTCTAATTTATTTATTTGAAAAACACATCGAAAACATTGATAGTTTTTATAAAAAATGATCTAAATGAACTTTTTATTTTCTACATAAACGGCCTAGAAAAAGATATTTAAAATATTACTGTACCATTTAGACAAAAAGTGATTATACCAGTCATCAAGCAACACCTAATTATAAACCCTAAAACATAAAAATCATGAAAAATCCAACATTGTTAATTTTAATACTAACTAGTATTAACTTATTTGGTCAGCAAAAAACTGCACAAAATTCAAGTAATAATGCCATAAATTTTGCTAGAATAATACGATATTCTGTTTTTGTTAGAGATACTGCCATGCTTAAAAATGAATTAAGCAAGAATGACCCAAATTATCAGATTAGCGAAGTTAATTTTGACAGGCAGGATTTATATATTGATCAATTATCGTTTAATCAATTTATCACTGTAGTATTAAAATATCTAAACGATAAAAATACTAAAGCCTACTCGTGGGGTAAACAAATAAAGAAGGAAGAACAAAAAAAACAAGTTTTTAAATGCGATACTATTGACGTGGCTACCATAGATGAAAATGGTAATGAGTATATTGTTAAAATGTACACCTGTGATTCAAGCTATTTGTTTAGGGATATTAAATCAATAGAATTTAATGAGTCATGGTGGATAGACCCAAAAACCTATGAGTTAAAAAAAGAAGTATTATCTTATTCATTAATATATTATGATGAAAATAAAGAATTTTACAGATCAGCCATAACAATTTACAAAGACGAAGAAGCCGTAAAAAAAATAAATGAACTAGTTAGATAAAACTGCTTTAAAATCAATATCTATATTAATAACCTTTAAAACCTAAAATTATGAAACCTGTATTAAACATCTTCAAAAGCGTTATATGCATTCTATTCGTAAGTAATTTTATTAAAATGGATGCGCAAAGCAATAACACTGCAATTGAACTTACTAAAATGAATGTATTTTATTGTGGGGTTGATAATCCTATAAAAATTATGTGTCAAAACAAATTTGATAGCATAACAATAAATAATGGTAAAATAAATTATATAAGTACTGATTTACCCAATAACTTCGTTGAATGTATTGTAAATACTATGCAACCTGGCGAAACAGTTTTAACTATTTATGCAAATGGGAAAATCGTTTCAGAAAATCAGTTTAGAAGTAAACAAGTGCCAATGCCTCAAATTTTTATTGCAGGCAAATTAACTCCTGAAAAACTAAAGAAATCAGAATTGGCGCTAGTAGAAAATTTAACCTTAAGAATTCCTAGTTTCGATTTTAATGTTAATTTTAATATCGTTAGTTTTGAAATAACAGGCAAGGCTAAAGGAAAATTTGAAAGTTATAGTTTAAGTGGTAATACGTTTAATGCTTTTGCAAAAGATCTATTAAATAATTTAGATGTGGATTCAAAATTATTTATTGACTTTAAAATAAAAGGTCCGGATGGGAAAATAAGTTCGTCTAACATAGGAATAAAAGTGATAGAATAATATAATTTAGATTACAATATAGAGTTTATGAAAACGATAAAAACATGGAACGAAGCAGAAAATTTAATTAATAGTATAGAATTATTGGATGATTTTGCTATTAACATAAAATTTGATAAACTGAATTTTAATGCTCGGACTGAAAAATTAATTTCACATAAAAATTATATTCGTGGATATTTAAGCTCAGAGCATAAAGGTATTTACATAAATGATATTACTAATGCACCTGAAAAAATAACTTTGCCAAATGGCACAGAATTTATTTACTATTATGATAGTAATAAAATCACAGTAAATTATTATGAAAGATCAGAAAAGATGTTTTTTGTAGGTTTATCTGATAATTTATCAAATGAATTTTGGCACGAATGCGAAGTGCATACATTAAAACCTTCGACAAAAAAGACATCTTTAAGTTATATCGGATTCAATGAAAATAATACTGAATATAAATGGCTTTCCAACAAATCAAGCCACAGCATTAAACTGAAATCCATTACTTATGAAAATGTAGAAAGTGCATTAAAATCTATAAAAAGCAATCCATTTACTAAATTAAATTCGTTTCCTTATCCAAATAGTATTAGAGTTTATATGCCAATGCCATTAACAATGCGCGGCTCTGGCAGCTCAGTATACAAAGGATTAACAAGAGAACATTTAAACATTACCGTAAAAAAAATACTTAACAAAAAACTGAAGCAGCATCCCGAATTGATAAAGAAATTAATTGAAACTAAAGACATGGTTTTATTTCACGATATATCGGAAAAAAGAAAACCAACTTCGAGTGATTACTATTGGGGAGCCGTTTTGGAAAACAATGAATTAATGGGATATAATAATTTAGGTAAAATTTGGATGGAAATAAGAAATAGAATAAAGAATAAACTCAAATAAACTATCACTCAAGTGTTTTTATGTAGAAATATTATAAAAATGTTTCCGAAAAAAAATGAAAACATAAACTGTTTTAATGCTTGTTTAACGATTGACTTAAAAGATAATTTGAAAATTTATGAAGATTTTGATAAAAAACCCGTTAAACCTTTCCTTTGTAGATTTTGTTAGACTTTTAGATCAACAAGATTCAGTTGTTGTTTTAGCTGGTAAAAGAGACGTATTAGAATCTGATAAACCAAAACTTGTTCAGCTTGGAGAGATGCTTGCTGAAAATACAAGTAAAATTGTTTTCAGAAGTGGCAATGCTGATGGTGCTGATAAACTTTTTTCAGAAGGAGTACTAAAAATTAATCATGAAAAGTTACAGGTAATAACACCCTATTTTGGACATAAAATTTCAAATAATTTAAATGAGAATATAATATCTCTTGATTCCATAAATTTAAATTTGGAACATGATTTAATTTATACGGCAAAGAAAAACAAAGACGCTAAAGGCCTAGTTGAAGAGTATTTAAAGGGCGTTGATAAACGTTTGAAATCAAAAGGAGCTTATTTATTGCGAGATACATTAATGATAACTGGAACAAAAACAGGAATCTTACCTGCAAGTTTTTCTATTTTTTATGATGATTTAAGAAAATCGAAAAAAGGAGGTACAGGCCATACGATGTTTATGTGTAATGAAAAAAATGTACCATTTATAGATCAAACTACTTGGATGAAATGGCTATAAAATTGTTATTTAATAATAGTAATTAAGTACTATAAAAAGCTGCTCTGAATTAATTGATTTATAAAAACAATATCTTCCGATATTACCGGAAAGACTTTTTGTATAATTGTATATAACTTTAAAACATAAAAATATGATAAGATTCACAAAAGTAAGTTTGCCTTATGGATGGTTAGGCAATATGGCGCCATATCCAATTATGTATGATGGAAAAAAATGGTTAACCTCTGAAGCTTTATTTCAATCTTTAAGATTTGGTGATGATGAAATAAAAGAAATAATAAGAAAAGAGAAAAGCCCCATGGGTGCAAAAATGAAAGCTAAAGGAAATAGGCTATCATATATTATTGAACCTATGAGTGAACAAGATGTGGAGAACATGAAACTATGTGTGAGATTAAAAATTGAACAGCATCCTCTTTTAAAAGGCCAATTATTAGCTACCGGAACGATGTTAATTGTGGAAGATATAGAAAAAAGAAATGGAGCAAGACATTTTTTTTGGGGAGCCAAATTAATAAATGGTGTTTGGGAGGGTAACAATATGATGGGAAAGATTTGGATGGAATACAGAGATAGCATCAGAAACGGCACTTTTTAATACTTCTAAGCCGTTTATTTTTACAGTAATTTTTTAATTGATTTAGTTTTTAGGTTATCTGCGGATAATCCGAACATTGACTTCGTATAATTGTGTATTACTAACCCCTAAAAAAAATAAATTATGAAAAAGGAAAAAATGATTGTAAAGGTAAATTATGAGAGTGGATTTAATTTTAGTTTATTAAAAAGTAGAGAGTTAATTGAAGTAAAAGAGGAAGTGATTGATGGTAAAAAATTAGTAAAAAGAAAGTATAGGGTTTATTATGATAAAAATAAAACTTATAAAATGTTTAAAAGTAAAATTTTGTTGTTGAAGAAATGGGGAGGAAAAATGGTTATTTATGGAGAGGTGAATGAAAAATTAAATGTAATTGATTTTGTGAGGTGGGATAATAATATTAATGAGGTGTTTTTAAGTAATAAAAAAGTAGTAAAAAATGAAAGCGAAGAGTTAATTGAATTTAATAATAGGTTTGAGTGGTTAGAGAATTTAATATTGAATAAAAAGTATAATAAAGTGAAATTAATACCTAGCAATTAGCTAGGTATTAATGAAATTATTTAAGATTATAATTATTCTAGCTTTAATACGCAGAAAAAAAAGTCCCATAAATAATATCGCCTTTTTGATTTTATTTTGAAATTTTTATGATTTAATGTGTATTTTATGTAAAATAATAATTATCTTTCAAAGTAAAAATTACAAATAAACTATAGCAAATATGATGATACAAATTGACACCATGGAGAAGCTTTTGAAAAGACTTAAAAGCAAAGGATGGAAACAAAATGGAGGATATGCAATTAAAGGTGGACCAAGAGTCTTCGAACGATTCGGTAAAAAAATCGTGGTGGTAAAACCAATAAAAATCGATCCATATAAGGTATTACAAGACGAGATTAATAAATTTTTTAAGGCACTTGAAGGCATTATTCTTAGAAATGGCGTGAAAGACGTTTTTCTCCCTGTTGGCGGAACTATTCCAATCCCACAATTCTTTTTAGATTTTTGCAGAGAAAATGGGATTAATATTCATTTAATTACGCCAGAAAATATTGACCAATATGAAAATTGGGAGCAATAAATACTGAGGTATTATATTGTTATTATAGAAAATAACTAAACGCTTAATTACAAATAGATTATTAATCAAAAAAAAGAAACAATATGGCATCATTATTTATTAATACTTGGGTAAAAGATATTCAAAAGAAAATTGATTATTGGTACAATAATTTCACACTGACTCCACATGTTTTCCGTATAACACTATTACCTGCTGCTCCTGTTATAAATCCTAACATTCTAAATCATAATATTACCTCTTGTTGTCCATCACCTCAATTTCCTCCTATTAGTTTTGAACATTTTCCTGAACCTTACTATGGAAACCCTGATGATGATATTGAAAAATTAGCAGTATGTCTTTTTTATAATCCTGGTCCTCAAGGAGCTGATCAGCATATTACAGCTCGGGGAACAGGTACATTTTATAATAATTACGCAATGTGTGGAAATAATTATAATATGTTATCAAGTACCCTTAGCTTCTGCGTTGGCACAATCAATAGATTTTGGATACCAAAAACAAACCAACTTCTGAATTTATTTAATTGTCTGAACTTTAAAAAAGAAGATTTAAATCCACTTTTTATTGATTTAATTCCCTGGCATTCCAATACTTTTAAAGATATTGATTTTAATAGATTTGCAACAGCTAATACCTTACAGGAGGTAAAAAACAATGTATTAATACCAGCAATCCTAAACGCAAATAACTCTAGTATAAGCCATTATTTAAATTCAATAAATAAAACAAATAACAAAATTGTTTTATTTGCAATAGGCGCAAAATACTCAAGAAATAATTATTTGACTTCTTTAGGCTTTCAGGACATTACTTCTACAATTCCTAACAATCTTCCAAATACTGTTATTGTTAATGGCGATATTCATGCAAATGGTCCAAATAAAATTGTAAAAATCTGGAAAATTAAAATAAATAATTTGATTTCACAGAATATAGATTTGCATCACATTAAGGATAAAGAGGTTTATATAATTAATTTATGGACAAGAAATGTTGGAATGAACATACCACAAGGTATCTGCGACACATTAGATCATATTTTGAACACAATCTAATTACCGAAATAAAAAGATTAATTACTTAAGATAAGTTTTATTTTACCACAACTATTAATTTAAAAATACTTAATGAGCTAAAAGTTTATAAACATTAATTATGCAATTATCTAAAAACGATACAATAAAATTATTAAAGTCTAAAAAAAATTGTTAGTATCCATCATCATGAGTTGATATTGCTTCAATTAATTTTTCGCGAAACGGGTACGGTAACCTAATTATACTTAAAGTTTTCATTTTTACTGATAATGATTTTATAATGAAACTAAAAATAACTC
Organism: uncultured Bacteroidota bacterium; assembly: GCA_903834765.1. Classification (GTDB taxonomy): domain Bacteria; phylum Bacteroidota; class Bacteroidia; order B-17B0; family Aurantibacillaceae; genus UBA4416. Next base: position 167,739 of record CAILKE010000004.1, on the reverse strand, counting down.
CTTTAATGAGAATTATATGGAACATAACATTAATATTCCATGCTTACAGTTAAGAAGACCATATAAATATAGGTCTGATATATCTAGGATAAATGTTCAAGAAGCAATTGTAAGTAATAATGATCTACATTATATATCGAATAAATTTAATGAAAAATACAATTTTCAATGGATTACGAATTATTTTGATGATTTTGCTAAAATGACACAACTTGATTAATAAAATTTTTTTCTGCTACCTTCCATTTATGATTATCTGTATTTGCTAATTATCCATTGTTATCCAATAAATGAATTCTCCGCTACACACCATCATATGTGTATGTTGATTTAGTTTTTTAGTCAAACTAATTTTAAGCAATCATAATATTCCTGATATATTCATCTTTACAGATACTTCTTATCTGCTATACTTTTAAATTTCTGATTGAATAAAAGTTTGTTGCATGCATATTGTAAACAAATTCTTTAATAAATTCTTTTGTAAAAGGAGTTAATACAAAATCAGTTGTTTCGTTTATTGGCGAAGAGGTACAAATACAATATTCTGTTTGTAAATTCCCCAAGCATCTTGGTCCAGGACCTGAAGCTTGCTGTCCAAGATGCACAGTATAATTAATTTTCATTTTTTCTTTAATAAGTAATCGCTCAAATGTCCAATCATCGCAATCAATGTAAAAACAATAAATACTACTACCATCATTAGCCACATGTTTTACCAACCGTATACCAAATTCGTAAAGTTCCGAATAATCTTCAAATGTAATTTTATAAGGTTCAAATTTTGGGAAAGTACGATGCTTTTTATCTACCTCCAACTTCCAAGTTTTAAATTCCACTGAGTCCTTTTTTTCATTCATTAAATAATTAAAATAATTATTGTTAAATTTTTCCTGATGATTAATTCTTAATGCATTTTGATTAATAAAATCTCTATGACGTTTTTGAAATAAAATTTGATATGAAAAATCAATACCTGATTTAATTTCAGTTCTTGAACACAAACCATTTTCAAAATCAACATCATTATTAAAGTAGACAAATTTTTCGTTAAAAGTGATATAATCTAAATCTGTATAAAAAAACACTTTTACAGGTTCTTTTATTAAGGCATCAGGATGAGATGGGTCTAATAATTCCATCGGTCTTTTATCAACCCCAGCAGAGCCATACCAGCAGGTTTTAAAATCAATGCCTTTTAAATCTTCCATAAAATCTAAAGGCAGTTTTTCGAATAAGCGTTGTAAGTGATGAATTTTCATAGTTAATTTTGTTTAATAATTAAATATAGATTTTTATTTTAAATTTTTTATTATTTCATTTGCAACTAAGCATTTTTCGTATTCCTCCGTTTTTTCAAAGGTAGTAATACAATATTCAAGCATGGTAATATAAAGGTTTCGTGAAAGACGAATACTATGTTCAGTATTGCAAATAATAATTGTAATTACTAAAACACAGTCTTTATTTCTTTTGAAATAGTTTTGATGAATTGCTTGAAAAGCAGCATTCTTAACGATATAATCATTTTCTTTAAAAACCTGATCAAGACTAATATCCTCTTTATATTCTAAACGTTCCATAACATTAATTTTAAATTAATAAAAAATAAATAATTTCTAAAATAGAGACTAACAATATAGATTACTTTAAGACACTCTTAATACATGTTTGAAATTAATATATTACGTTTAAAAATTAATTACCGATATACTACAAGAAATACATAAACTCTATTTTATTTTTATAATTATCATCATTACGCAACCATTACTATCTCTTTCTATAAATAACCTTTTTTCGTTATAGGCCCTTTGTTTTTTCCAATTCCATTCAATTGTATCTCCGCTACAATTTGTAATTGGAATATCCTTAGGTCTTTTTGGATGATATGGATCAATATCAGGTTTACTTTCGGTTGCGCAAGAAGTTATTAATAAAACTAATGGAAGTATTATCATGACTGAGGAAATTGATGCTAGCTGTTTCATATGTAGATATTATTGTTTTTTAGTTGTCATAACTTGTCCCGAACTTGATTCGGGATGGTATAGCCAGTTTATATTCTCCCGATAGCTGTCGGGATGTATTTGTGTTTCAGCAAACATAGCTGTTTCATATTATTTGTTTTTATAGGTTTATGTGTTAAAAAAATAAGATTCGTTACTCATTAAAAAATCCTCTAAATCAATAACAGGTGTAATACTAATAATTGATTCATTGGTGTGCTTTATAATATTATCAATCAAATTACTCCTATTTTCAAAAAAGGGTTTCAGTTTTAAAGGCATCATTTTAATTGTTTCGTCAATAAAATAGTTGTTTTCAGTAATTACAATTAAATCATTGCCGTAATATGTTTTTAGCATTGTCCCATCTATCAATTCTATTTCAAACTCCACACAATTTAAATGATTGTTTTTAAAGTAATTTAAAAAAGCACCAAACGTCTTACTATTGTTAAATAGGCCAGTATAACTTAGTTTTATATTACTTTCTGTTTTATAATAGCAAATGTTGTAATTCTTGTTTTTATCATAACTAACAAATAGGTTAATTTTTTTAATCAATACGTCTAAAAATATATTCATAGTTTTCTTATTACTTTCTAGCAAATATATTTTTTTAGAATCACTACTTAGCCAGATGTAATTATGTTCTTCAAAACTCCTACTCATAAGCAATTTTATTAAATAATGTAAAGCTTAATTCTAGTTGATTGCTCTTATTAAATAAACCCGTTCCATAATAAAAAATAATATCTGGTCTTTTGTATTTTCTTATTAATTGCACCCAATTGAACTTTATTTTCCCATCATATAAAAACTGTTCTTTATTTACATCCAGTAAATAATTATTAGCGCTACAATCAGAGAATATAAATTCCATAGCGTTCAGTAATTTATGACTCATTAATTTTTGTTTTTCTACTATTTCAGATATTGTTTCAATATGCAACCTTTTACTAAATGTTAAACATAATTCAGACTTAATGCTGTGTTTTGGTTTTGTTTTATTAAAAGAAACGCTGCTAAAGTCGTAATGAGCATAAATTTCATTTAATTGGGTCACTAAATAGTTTACATGATCCCTAATAATTGTATTAAAACCCATTATACCTTTTTTTGAAATAACGATTTCTGTTAAATTATTTTTTTTATTTATTCCACCAGAAACATAATTATCATCATCTTCATAAAAAAAGTAATCCTCATATAATTTACTAATTATTGAATCGTCATCTTTAACACCGCAAGTACTTACATCTATTTTTAAATAATCAGCTATTTTTTTAAGCGATAATTTATCTCCACCTGTCAGCATAATTCTTTCAGGAGAATATTTGGCTCTTTTAAGATAGTAAACTGTACAATATTTAAAACCTAAAACACTTTTTTTAGGAAATGAATAATATTGCTTAGATAAGCTAACTAATTTTCTAGTTCTTGTATTGGGTATATATGAAATTTCTTTTCCTATTTCCAATAATCCCAAATTCATTAATATAACCATCATTTTGTTTTCCATAATAATTTTCTACAATTATATGAAAAGCATTTTCGGATTTTCTGCAGGATGATTAAAATTCAAATCAATTGAATACTATCAACGAAATTAGAAATCTTTAAAATTAACTATACTGAATAAATTAATTGATAACATTAATTGATTTTGTGTAATAATTTTCCTCACCTAATATGTTTTTAATTTCTTCGATATAATAACATAAAACAGAATTAATCAATATGTTTTTTAGCTCAATATTAAGCCATCCAGCATTTTTTTTATTAAAACTTTCTTTGGCAATAATTTCAGCAACTTCATTATCATTATCTTTATTAATACGCAAAAGGTCTTTTGATAAACCCATAAAATCATTAATAGTTATATTTTTAGGTAATTTAACGCTGAAATTAAAATTACTTCTATGGCCGTCTTCCCATAAATCTTCCAATAACCATTTTGGCTTCATGTCCTTTATATTATTCCGACCTAATGATCTTAAAACTCTAATAAGTTCAGGTCCTGCATAGATATCATTTAATTTTACATCGCACCATACACTATTAATTCTTTCTATTGTTTGATGACCTTTAATTATTGGCGTGTCTAACAAATAATCTATGTTATTATAAACCTCACCATTTTTTAATTTAAAATGCAAGTTGATTGCATTTCCAAGCTTTGTAATTCCGACACATCCTTTCCAATAATTTGCGGGATTAAAATGTTGTCTATAAAACTGAGTATCCTCATCAATTTCAAAACTATTGTTAAAAATTCGGTTTATAGCAATATGTTTAAATTTATCATCATTAGGCGTTTTACCTATAATATACCATTGTCCTTTAGATTCTTTTATTAAATAAGGATGGAATTCTTTAATTGTATTTGTTATAGGTTGTAACTTAGCATTATAGCTTCCTTTATATTTCAATTTTTTTATCGGATTTCTCTCAATGATGGCATAATAAAAAGCATCCAATATTTGTTCAAAAATTGGATTCATTATTAAAGGAGTTTCGAAATCAATAATTGTGTCCTTCTCATTAATTCCTTCATTATTTTGAATGATTGCTCTTGATTCTTCTAATATTCTGGCTACCGAATCGTTAAAAGGTAAATTATATTTATCAAAATCATGCTTTAATTGCTCTAAAACATCAAAATCATCTCTTCTTTTATTAACAGCAAAAGCATTTAAATCCAGTTCGCTGGTTCTGTTTAATTTATAGCCTTTTTCTTTATTATTTATTTTAACTTCCACTATAATTTCAGATTTCAACAATTCACTAAGTCTATCACGTAGGCTTGTTGGCAAATCCCTATTCCCAAGATTTTTTTTAAAAAAAGGATTATCATCCCCTTCGGGTAAATCGGGAGAAGTTAGCATTTTTGCTAAAATCTCTTTCGAATTAAAAACCGCTTCTGGTTTATTTTTAAACATATTAAACAAAGCTATTCGTTGTAAGCTTGTTTTATCAATAAGTAAATTTGTAATATCCATAATATAAGTGTACAAAATATAAATTTCAAACGCAAATTTTTGGGTGAAAAGTTTAAGGATAAGAAAGCAAAATAGTTGAATACTTTCTTTTTTTTGAAGCGACAGTAAATCCGACTTGATTATTTCCCGTTACAGCATATTGAAACGTTTCATTTTATTGTTCTGCAGACCTACTTTCACAGTAAGCAGGTAAAGGGTTTATAAGTTTCTAAATTGTCGTTCGTAGTTCAAAATTATTCTTAACCCAAAAATGTATTGTTGATGAGAATTATTTTAGCAACGTTTTATGAATTAAAAATTAAATGCAGAATTCATAAGGGTAATTTCAGCCTTTGAAATTCCAATTTTTATTGCTTCTTTTTTCCAGTTTTTTACTACTCCTTTAATTTCTTTTAAAATATCATCCATTTGTTTTTCTTTAAGCTGAAAATATTCGCCGACACTTTTAGCTAAATCAAAATCTAATGCATTATTATTTGAATCAATATTTAGCGATAGTCCATCTTTATCAATTGAAGGATTTATATCATAAGCTGGAGATAATTGCCAACCAGTTTTATTAAGAATAAAACCATGGTTTCTTAAATGATCGTCGGTATTAGAAATAGCAATATTAAAAACCATTCTTCTCCATAATTGGTGTAATTCCTTTGTATTATTTGATTCATTAAATTGTATGAATTCTGCAATATCTAAATAACTCGGATGATTATCCTTAATAGTATCCTCATTATTACTAGTCATAGTCATTGCAGATGCAAAGTGAACTCTTTTGTACTTTAATCGGTCAAAACGTTTAGTGAAAAAAGTAAAGTATTTGCCTGATATCTTTTCGATTTTACACTCAGCCATTTCAATACCTGATTTAGTAGCTAATTTATAGGCTAGAAATTCCCATGCAGCTTTATCAATAGTATCTTCTTTCGATGGAAATTTAGCTATCCATAAATTTCCTTTCACATCAATGATATTTGCTTTTGGTCTTGCTCCACCTAATGAAGAACCCGGAGCTAATAGGATACTTAACCATTTACGCACTTCTTTGTTATCCTTATCAGATTCAATTAAAGAAATACCATGTTGCAATTCTCTTACAGAAGACCATGGAGGAGTTGGTCGAGCTTTATCATTATTTAAAAAGGGTTCTTTTTCTTGTAATTTAAATCGCAAGCCACCCATTCTACTTTCGTCATTCACAGCTAATAAAAAATCAATGTCATGAAGATTTTTTACAATTCTTTTTTCTTCCTTAGCAATTTGAGCCTCTCTTCTTTTCATTAAGGTGCGTCCCCAAGTATCTGGCATCGCATCATTAAAAATTCCAAAATTGGATTTACCAATTGGAAATTGTTGTCCTTTATTCCAAGTAATATCGGGATCAAATAAGAATGGCTTTTCTGTTTCCAACCATTTTTCATCATAACTAAAACTAAACGTCTTTCTTCCTTTGCCTTGATGAGCGGATAAGATTCCTATTAACTTTGGCCCGCCTATTTCCAACCAATCTGCATAAACCAATATATCTATTTTACTTGTTGCCATTTTATTTACCTCCTAAAAGTTCTAAGTCTTGAATATCTCTTCCTTGCTTATCTTCAAAGGCCAATTTTAAAAAATCATCTTGCAAACCCAATACGCGCAATACATTAAAATACGCACCCATTGATACTCGCGGAGTTCCTTTCTCAATTAAATAAAGCGTTGTTCTATCTATTCCTGCTCGCTCTGATACTTGTATGGTAGTCAATCTTCTTCTTTTACGAGCTAACTTAATATTTTCTCCTAGTTCCTGAAGTATTTTTAAATGCTTGGGGAAAAGAGTTTGTCTTTTTGAGTTCATCTAAATGTTGATTAATATCCACAAATATAACATAAATGTGGATAATAAACAACGTTATTATAAAATAAGGGTAAATTATTCAATAAAACTATACAAAATTAGGGTAAAATGTATAGATATTTGACACAAAATTAGGGTAAAATAGGGAGATTAAGCTATAATAGACGTAATAATTGTATAGTAATATTATACATTTTCATTCGCATATTAATTCAAATTATCGGCAGCAAATTGAGTTTGCTGCCGATTTATAGTTTTCAAAATTAAACCTAGGACTTACTAAATTTTATATTTGACTATATGAATTCAATTAGTCTAAAATTTATATTGTCGGGACTTGTTTAAAATGATGAGTGGAAACTTGTTGGGTATAGTTAAAATATCTATTTCCCGATACAAAACTTCGAGAAAATATTACCAAGTAAATCATCGTTCGTTACCTGCCCAGTAATTTCACCTAAGGCTTCCAAAGCATAACGAATATCCAAGGCTAAAAAATCACTTTGTATTTGAGTATTCAATCCTTCATTAACTTTTTGTAAAGCATCTTGTGCTTTTGTTAACGAATTAACATGGCGCGAATTGGTAACAATCGTATCCGTTGTATTAACAGTGCGTGTATCAAACAAACTAACTAAAGTTGCTTTTAACTCTATAATATTAGTGTGCTCTTTAGCTGATATGAATTGGATATTTGGCACATCCGCAAATTCTTTTTTCAATTCATCTAGTGCTTCAAAATCTATTTTATTTCCAACAACTAATAATTGCGAAGTACCAATGTGCTCTCGCACAATATTCACCTCTAATTCCAAATCGCCTCTGCTCAACTCATGCGTGTCAAACAAATAAATAACAATCGCCGATTTTTTGATCACCTCAAAAGCTCTGTTCACACCTATTTGCTCAATCACATCGGTTGTTGTACGTATCCCTGCCGTATCAATCAATCGAAATAAAACACCATCAATAATAATTTCGTCTTCGATGGTATCTCTTGTTGTGCCTGGTATCTCACTTACAATTGCTCTGTCTTCTTCCAACAACACATTTAATAAGGTTGATTTTCCAGCATTAGGCTTACCAACAATCGCCACAGGAATACCGTTTTTGATAACATTACCTAAATCAAAACTACCAATGAGTTTATCTATGATAGATTGTATGGTGTGAATGAGTTTTCTTAAATCAGTTCTGTCGGCAAACTCAACGTCTTCTTCGCTGAAATCTAATTCGAGTTCAATTAAAGAAGCAAAATTTAATAAGTTTTCTCGTAAGATAGCTATTTTACTGCTAAACCCGCCGCGCATGTGTTGCATGGCTACTTGATGAGAGGTTGCAGAATTACTCGCAATTAAATCTGCCACCGCTTCCGCTTGCGATAAATCAAGCTTTCCATTTAAAAACGCACGCAAGGTATATTCACCCGGTTGTGCAGGACGAGCCCCATGCTTATGTAAAATTTGCAAAATTTGTTGTTGTATAAACACTGAGCCATGACAAGAAATCTCTACTATTTCTTCGCCCGTATAGGTATGTGGTGCTTTAAAAATAGTAAGCAATACCTCATCAATTATCACCCCATGTTCAATAATTAATCCAAAATGTGCGGTGTGACTGGCTTTATCAGCCAATGTTTTATGTTTGAGTTTTTTTGTATAGAATACCTTTTCGGTGATGGAAATGGCTTGTTTACCACTCAATCTGATTACGGCAATAGCTCCAAAACCTTGTGGAGTGGCTAATGCGGCAATTGTATCATCATTTAAAGCGTAATTAGCCATGTGTTTTGGGTTATAAAACAAATTTATAAATATTTACGTCACCAAAGAGGATTTTGCTTAAATTAGCGCATCAATTTAAAACTATAGAGTGAAGGTAAATGCGAAAAAACCGATAACTCATAATTCATAACTTATAATTAAAATAACAATGGGCGTTTTAGTAGGAAAAAATTCAAAGGTAATTGTACAAGGTTTTACAGGTGGTGAAGGAACATTCCACGCTACTCAAATGATAGAATACGGAACTAATGTTGTTGGTGGTGTTACTCCAGGTAAAGGCGGAACAACCCATTTAGAAAGACCTGTATTTAATACAGTTAAAGAAGCAGTTGATAAAGCAGGTGCTGATACATCTATCATTTTTGTACCGGCAGCCTTTGCAGCTGATGCGATTATGGAAGCTGCTGAAGGTGGCATTAAAGTAATTATTTGTATTACAGAAGGAATTCCAGTTAAGGATATGATTGCTGTAAAAGAATACATCAAAGGACGCGCTTGCCGTTTAATAGGGCCAAATTGCCCAGGTGTTATTACGGCTGGTGAAGCAAAAGTTGGTATCATGCCAGGATTTGTATTTAAAAAAGGACGTATTGGTGTTGTTTCTAAATCAGGAACTTTAACTTACGAAGCTGCCGATCAATTAGCAAAAGCTGGTTTAGGTGTAAGTACTGCTATAGGCATTGGTGGAGATCCAATTATTGGAACACCAACACGCGATGCAGTTGAATTATTAATGAATGATCCTGAAACAGACGCCATCGTTATGATTGGTGAAATTGGCGGAAGCTATGAAGCAGATGCTGCTCGTTGGATTAAAGCTAATGGAAATAAAAAACCGGTAGTAGGTTTTATTGCAGGACAAACAGCTCCAAAAGGCCGTACCATGGGTCACGCAGGTGCTATTGTTGGCGGACATGATGATACAGCTCAAGCTAAAATGGATATCATGCGCGAGTGTGGTTTACATGTAGTAGATAGTCCAGCTTCTATAGGTATTACCATGGCTGCTGTTTTAAAAGCAGTTAACGCTTAATTACTAAATAAATGATAATGATAAAAAGTCCGATTTATTCGGACTTTTTTTTAAAATGAAAATTAAAAAATACATATTACTATTTATCTGTTTAATTTCTTTAATGCAATTAAACGCTCAATCTGTCAAGGATTCTAGCTTTCGTATTATTATGACTGGCGTGCATTTTTGTGGGCAATTGCCTCAAAATAATTTGGCAGAACGATTTGGTCCAAACCTCAGCGCTGGCGTTGATTTATTTTGGAAAACGAAACGCAATTTTTTATTTGGTATTGAGGGGAGTTATTTTTGGAGTAAAAATGTGCGCGAAGACGTCGTTGCGTCTATGAAGAATTCTGATGGCTTTATTACAGATAACGAAGGCTATCCTGCAGATTTACGGACCACAGAAAGAGGCTGGAATTTTGATGCCAAAGTAGGAATGATTATTCCAAAATCAGGGCATAATCCAAACTCAGGTATCTTTTTCACTGTTGGCGCTGGTTACATGCAACATAAAGTAAAATTGTATGATGCTAATCAAAAAATAGCCGCTATTAAAGGTGATTTAGCAAAAGGCTACGACCGATTAAGCGGTGGATTTGCTCTTACTTATTTTATTGGGTACCAATATTTAAGCAACAACCGCCTAGCCAATTTTAGTTTTGGGGTTGAAATGTACCAAGGCTTTACCAAAAGTTTTCGAGGCTTTAATTATGACACAGGATTAAATGATACACAAAAACGTTCGGATATTTTAGTGGGCTTGCGCTTTACGTGGTTACTGCCACTTTACAAACGCGCGAAGGATTTTTATTATTACTAACAAAATCTTTTTTACCTACTCTCCTTTAAATTCAGGTTTACGTTTTTCTAAAAATGCCGATACGCCTTCATTATAATCATACGTATTAGCAGCAGCTAATTGTTCTCTATCTTCACCTACTAATTGCTTTTCTAAATTATTAAATAAACTTTCGTTTAATAAACGTTTAGTTAAACCCAATCCTTTTGTTGGCATATCCGCTAGGGTATCTGCAAAGTTCATCACATCTTGCATAAACGTGTCGTTAGCAAATACTTTATAAATCATCCCCATCTGTTTCGCATCCTCAGCCGATACTTTATCACCTGTCATCATCAACGCAGAGGCCATTTGCAAACCAATTAATCGCGGTAGAAAAAAAGTACCACCACTATCTGGTATCAAACCAATTTTACTAAATGCCTGAATGAAAGAAGCGGATTGTGTTGCTGTAACAATGTCGCATGCTAAAGCGATATTAGCCCCTGCGCCAGCAGCTACACCATTTACGGCGGCAATGATTGGCTTTTCTATTTTCCGAATTCTTAAAATAATAGGATTATAATGCTCTGTTACAATGCGCGAAATGCCTGGTCCATTAGGATCAGTGACTTCTGCTAAATCTTGTCCTGCACAAAAAGCCTTGCCAGTACCAGTTAATACAATCGCTCTAACTGCTTTATTAGCTTCTGCTTCATCAAGCGCACCGTGCAATTGCAAGGCCATCTCACGATTAAAGCTGTTAAATTTATCGGCGCGATTTAAAGTAATTACCATTACTTTATTATGAAGTTCAGAAAGAATAAATGACATACGTATATTTTTATTGAGGAATAAAAATGCAACTTATTTTTTTGAAAATGAAATTTTATAATAAGTCCCTTTTTCATTACTGGTTAATTGATAGGTTCCTGAAATCTGAATCACTAATCCCTTTAAAATGTCAATCCCAATTGAGTTTTTAGAAACAACTGTTTTATCAAAACCGCTTCCATTGTCTTTAACCGTTAAAAAAACATGTTCGTTATTTTCGAGCAATGATATTTCAATAACTCCATTCTTTGTATTATTAAATGCGTGTTTAAAGGCATTGGTAATTAACTCATTCACAATTAACGCCAAGGAAATCGCAGTCGATATATCAACTTGAACATCACTTATATTTTTTTCGATGCGCACATTTTTTACAGAACTATAAGAAGACGAAATATGCTCAATGATTTGATTTAAATAATCCTTAAAATTTAATTGTGTATATGATTTGGCTTTGTAAATTAATTCATGAACAGAAGCAATAGAGTCTAATCTGTTTCTACACTCTATAAATAATTGTTTATGATACTCATCATATGCTTTGTCTGCCTGTAAATTCATTAAGCTAGCCACTATACTTAAATTGTTTTTGACACGATGATGTACTTCTCTTAATAAACCACTTTGCTCGGCCAAAGAAGCCTCTAGCGCTTGTTTTGCCAAAATTTTATTATGCGATTCAATCGTAAGCGAAAGCATCTGCGCAGCAACCAAACCATATTTTTGCTCTTGCAACGTCCAATCACGAGGTGAACCAACATGCTCGAAACAGATAACGCCAATCATTTCTCCTTCAATACGCACTGGCACATCCATTAATGATTGAATGTTATTAGGCTTTAAGTATAACTCTAATAACTCGGCTGTTTTAGGTTCAATAAAAGCGTCAGATGTAATAATAATTTTTTCGGTTTCAAATAAATGAAAATACTTTGGCATAGCAATACGTGGTAATGACGTTTGAGGAACGAGTTTGTTTTCTCGAGCATCAAAATTTCCGACGCATTCTATTTCAGTTTTTTCTATATCAAAGATCCAAGCATTAACACGAGTGGTATTCATAGCTCTCGATGAGGATTCTAATATTTCATAAATAGCTTCCTCCACTTTACCTTCACGAATTTTTCTAGACTTAGAAAGGCGCTCTATCGTTAAACTCTTTTTAATAATATCCTTTCTTATTAAATTTTGTAGTGAATTATCTCTTAAATAAAAAACATAATAGGAAGTATTAGACGCTTCATCTTCTTCGAAATATAAACGATATGCAACGTTGATGTAATGTTTAGTTTTATGTTTAAGATTTTCGGTACAAATAAATTCACCATATTTTTTTGCTTTAGCTAAGGCGTCATCCAAGGAAAAATTGGAACTGAGAAATAATTGACTGATATTCAAATCATGTATTTCTTCGTTGCTAAATCCTAATAGAGTAGTAATATTCTTTGTTTGAAAAATAATTTTTTTTTGAGTATTTAAAACAATGACATGCTCTAAAAAATTATTAACTATGTTTTTGATGATTCTTTCATTAGCCATGATTTGTATTTTAAGCTAATGTAATTCTTATTTAATAGAATAATAACAACTATTAATCGGTGAATAAGATTAATTGTTTAAATGCATTTAAAATAATCGAAAGGCTCTAAGCAATCGTTGCATTGATATAGGGCTTTGCAGGCAGTACTACCAAATTGTGAAATTAATTTAGTGTTTAATGATTTACATCGAGGACAAGCAATGGCTTTGGTTTTACCAGTTAACCAACTTTTATCTTCAGTTGTTGTTTCTGGCGGAGCAATACCATATTGACGTAATTTTTCTTTAGCTTGAGGAGTAATCCAATCCGTTGTCCATGGTGGAGAAAAAATAGTATTGATTGTTATAGATGTGAATCCGTGTTCTGTTAATTTTTTACGAACATCATCTTCTATTTGTTTCATTGCGGGACAGCCGCTATAGGTAGGAGTAATTTTTAACTCGATATTAGTATCATCAATTACCAGGATATCTCTAATAACACCTAATTCCAGTATAGTAATCACAGGAATTTCAGGATCTGGGATCTCAGATAATAACGATAAGATATGTTCTTTAGATAAACTCATTTATAAAATAAAAATAGACGCTACAATCATAATCACAATGATGATAATGTATTGCCATATATCTACAAAGTAAGGTGATAGTTTTTTCCAAGTGTCTTTAAAGCTCATAGCGTTTTATCTTGATTTTACAACTTCAAGGTATTTAAATCTGATTGAAGTTTATTGTATTCAGCCAATCCGTCCCTTCAATCAAATTATTCCTTTTATATCTTAGGTCCTTCAAAATTTACCATTTAGCATCTGGATACATTCTTGGTAAGGCTTGCATTTCAGCTAAAATAAAGGCTAAATGCTCTGTGTGTATGCCATTGCGGCTACCAGTTTGCATAAATACATTTTCAGGAATTACTAATGTTGATTTTTGTAATAATTCAGAAATATGTTTTTCCCATTTTTGTTTTACACTATTCAAATCAACAGCAATGCCCTCATTTATTAAAACCTTATCTACGTCGTTCATTTCAAATAACTCACCTGTATATTGCCACAATTCGTTTAACGCAGTTTGAGCTTTGTTATGGCTATCTTCTGTGCCATCGCCAAAACGCTCAACCCACGACGATGTGTGACGCAAATGATAGGTTACTTCTCTAATAGATTTATTAGCAATACCAGCTAAGGTTTCATCTTTACTTTTCGCTAATTCTTGGTAAAAATATAAATCGAAACAATCAATTAAAGCTTGACGTACAATGGTTCGTGCATAATCACCATTTGGTAATTCTGTTAATTGCGCATTGTAATATTGTCTGTCGTTTCTACGAAACGCTAAATCGTCTGCTGTTCTCCCTTTGTTTTCAATACTTGCAGCATATTCTAATAAAGAATTAGCCGTACCAATAATATCTAATGCTATATTCGTTAATGCTAAATCTTCTTCTAAAAAAGGTCCATGTCCTGTCCATTCGCTTAAACGCTGACCTAAAATTAAATTAGTATCGCCTAAGCGGAGTGTATATTTAAAAAGTGCTTCTTGTATATTCATTGAAAAATTAAAGGTTTAGAAAGATTGAAAAATTATTTAGTTTGATTTTTAAGTTTAGTAGATTTTAGATATTTAATAAAATTGCTTAGTTGTTTGCTTATTGTTAAACAATCCTCCCTTAGAACACCGTGTGTTAATTCATCAATATGTTTTATTTTCATAGCTAAAAACAACTGAGTTCTCAATTCGCCACATGAAACTTTTGCAATGATGAGAAAATAAATAAATAAATTGATTATTACTTTCTCTCTCAAATCCTTCTGCAATATTTGAAGGTATAGAAATTGCCGATCGCCTAATTTGGTCTCGCAATCCAAAATCTTGTTTTAAAGAACTGTTTTCTGTTAAAAGATAAATTTTTTCACAAAGTTCAACCGATTTTTTCCAAATTTCAATATCTTCAAATGAACTAATTTTCGACATATAGCAATTTTCTAAATTTTTCTAAACCTTCAAATCTTTAATTCAAATTACATATGCCCAATAGCATCTGGTATTTGATAAAAAGTTGGGTGACGGTAAACCTTATCATTTGCAGATTCAAAAAACGGCCCTTGATCTTCCGGACTACTTGCTGTAATAGCATTTGAAGGCACTACCCATAGAGACATACCTTCGCTGCGTCGTGTATAAAGATCGCGTGCATTTTGCAATGCCATTTCCTTATCAAATGCATGTAAACTTCCGCAGTGAACAAATGGTTGTCCTGCTTTTTTTTGTACAAATACTTCCCAAACTGGGCCTTGATTATCCATTATAATTTTAAATTTTTAGTATAGAATTTTAAATTTTATTTAAAACTGATTAAGCTGCTTCGTAAATTTCATTTTTCTTTTTGGCATAAGCCATTGCTGCCGCTCTAACCCATTCACCTTCGTGATGTGCTTTGTTACGAGCTGCTAAACGTTCCTTATTGCAAGGTCCATTTCCGCTGAGAATTTGTTTAAATTCAGCCCAGTTAGGTTCGCTAAAATCGTAACCTTTTTTTTCTTCATTCCATTTTAAATGAGCATCTGGAACAGTTAAACCTAAATACTCAACTTGAGGAACGGTTTGATTAACAAATTTCTGGCGTAATTGATCGTTCGTTTCACGCTTAATGCGCCATTTCATAGCGTTTTCACTATTTGGCGATTCTGCATCAGGTGGGCCAAACATCATCATCGTTGGGTACCACCAACGATTAAGGGCATCTTGAGCCATTTCCTTTTGTTCTGAAGTCCCAAAAGCCAAACGAGTCATGACTTCAAATCCTTGTCGTTGATGAAAACTTTCTTCTTTACAAATACGCACCATCGCACGAGCATAAGGTCCGTAAGAAGCACGTTGTAACATCACTTGATTCATGATTGCTGCTCCATCCACTAACCAGCCTACAGCGCCAATATCAGCCCATGTTAAGGTTGGATAATTAAAGATAGAAGAGTATTTTGCTTTGCCAGTATGTAAATTATCTAATAATTCATCACGGCTAATACCAAGTGTTTCAGCGGCTGTATATAAATATAAGCCATGCCCACCTTCATCTTGCACTTTAGCTAATAACACGATCTTAGAGCGTAAGCTTGGGGCACGTGTAATCCAATTACCTTCTGGCAACATCCCTACTATTTCAGAATGAGCGTGCTGTGATATCTGTCGGATTAAGTGTTTTCGGTAGTTTTCTGGCATCCAATCTTTTGGTTCTACCATTTCGTTTTTGGCTAACTTGCCTTCAAACACGTTTTCAAAATTAATTGTTTCCATTTTTTCAGTTAATGAATTATACAAATATAAGCATACGAGGCGTATTTATCAAAGGATTTTTTACTCTTATCAAATGATTATATAACACATAAAATCAATAGTTGTTTTAATAAATTCAAGCACCAAATCTTTAATTTGAAGAATAGCTATTTTAAAAATCTATTGCTATTTTTGGAATCTATATGTTCACTTTATTAATTAAAGAAATACGAAGTTTTTTAAGTTCGCTCATTGGTTATATTGCCATTGGTGTATTTATAACCGGGATAGGAACCTTTATGTGGTTAGTGCCTACCGAAAGTGCTGGTTCTAATGTTTTAGACAATGGTTTTGCTAATATCGATCCCTTATTTATTTTGGCACCTTGGGTATATTTATTTTTAATTCCAGCCATTACGATGCGCAGTTTCTCTGAAGAAAAAAAAACCGGAACGATTGAATTGCTCTTGACACGCCCTTTAACAGAACTTCAAATTGTATTAGCCAAATATTTTGCAGGCGTAGTGTTAGTGATTGTGTCCTTATTACCAACACTTATTTATTTTTACTCGGTGTATCAATTAGGTTATCCTAAGGGAAACCTTGATACGGGTGGGATGTGGGGCTCTTATATCGGATTGTTGTTTTTAGGGGCTGGCTTCGTAGCTGTTGGTACATTTGCTTCGGCTATTTCCGAAAATCAAGTAATCGCTTTTATCATGTCGTTATTGCTTTGTTTTATTACTTATGTTGGTTTCGATTTTATTTCTGCTTCTGGTTTGTTTGGCAAGTACGACGCCTTTGTGAAAGGCTTAGGGATGAACGAACATTATATCAGTATGAGCCGCGGTGTAATTGATACGCGAGACGTAATTTATTTCTTAAGTATTATTGCTGTTTTTAATTTATTGTCAAATCTTGTTTTAAAAAGTAGGAAATGGTAATGAACAAAAATCAACAAACCTCTCGTAAACGCAGAGATATAGCTTCCATCGTGATGGTAGTTGCCATTTTAGCACTCCTTAATTTCATTTGTTCATTTACTTTTAAGCGTTTCGATTTAACAACAGAAAAACGGTATACACTTTCAGAATCTACTCGTAAATTATTGCAGGATTTAGATGATGTTGTGTATTTAAAAGTTTACCTACAGGGCGATTTCAACCCTAGTTTCACTCGTTTAAAAAACGAAACAAAAGAAATTCTAGACGAATTTAGAGCATACTCTAATAATAATTTAGAATACGAATTCATTAACCCTTCAGAAAATCCGAATAAAGAAGAAGTTGACAAACTAGAAAAACAACTTTATAATAAAGGCATCATGCCCGAACAAATAGTGGATAAAAGTCAACAAAAAACTTCTGAAACACTTATCTGGCCAGGCGCTATTTGTTCCTATAAAGGAAAAGAAAGTGTGTGGCAAATTTTTAAACGTCAGGTTGGATACGAACAAGAGCAAAGTATTAATAATTCGGTGCAAGAGATGGAGTATGGTTTATCCAATACGATACGTAAAACTAAATTAGTTAAAAAACCAGAAGTATTATTTCTTGAAGGCCGTGGCGAATTAGACACTATTTATTGTGCTGATTTCATGCGCTCATTAACAGAATATTATAACGTTTCGCGTGTTAATATCAGAAACAAATTGTATGCGCTCAAAGGCGCTGATGCTATTGTAATTGCGCAACCCGATTCAGCATTTGATGATAAGGACAAATTTATTATTGATAATTTTATCATGCATGGTGGTAAAGCATTATGGCTTATTGATCCTGTTTATATTAATAGAGACACTTTCAATTTAAAAGGCTTTACGTTAGGATTTAAAAATGATTTAAACTTAGATGATATTTTATTTAAATATGGTGTACGAGTAAATCCCATTTTAGTTCAAGATTTACAATGCGCTCAAGTGCCAATAAATGTTGGGTTTAAACAAGGGCAACCAAATTTTCAATTATTTCCATGGGTTTATTATCCTTTGCTGCTGCCAACATCTAATCATCCTATTGTTAAAAATTTAGATTTAATTAGAACCGAATTTATAGGAACCTTAGATACTATAGCAACTAAAGATGTTTCTAAAACTATTTTATTGCAAACTTCTCGTTATACCAAAACACAGACTACGCCAGCTCGAATCAGTTTAGGTATGATTAAATACAAACCAAAAGAAGATCAATTTAAAAATTCTTTTCAAAATGTAGCTTGCTTATTAGAAGGTCGATTTGAATCGGTATTTAAAAATCGCATACCATCCGTATTTATGGAAGATAGCACCTATGGCTATATGGAAAAAAGTAATCCAACGCGTATGATTGTTGTGGCTGATGGTGATATTGCAAAAAACAGTTACCAGGCAGCTACAGGAATGATTTATCCCGTAGGCTATGATTTATATACCAAAAATCAATTTGCAAATAAAACGTTTTTATTAAATTGCATGAATTATTTATTAGACGACGAGGGCTTATTGCAACTTCGTTCTCGTGAAGTGAAACTTCGCTTATTAGATAAAAAACGAATTTCAACACAGCAAACTAAATGGAAACTGATAAACGTTGGTATACCTCTATTACTTATTATGATTGCTGGATTAATTCAGTTTTATATCCGCAAGAAAAAATACAGTAAATAACTATTTACCGTTTCATAGCAAAAAATTATACGAAATGAAAAAATCATCCATCATCATCATTACCCTATTATTAGCTTTATCAGCAGTGGCTGTCTATTTTTATAAGCATAAAAGTGGTACAACAACTATTGATAAAGAAGCGAGTGATTTCCCTGTAAAAGATACCGCTTCCATCGATAAAATATTTTTAGCAGATAAAGATGGTAAATCGGTTTTATTAGAAAGAACAAAAGAAGGCTGGATGCTTGATAAAAAATATCATGTTCGACCAGATGCTATAACACTTCTCCTCTATACAATTAAAATGGTAGAAGTGCAATCTCCTATTTCTGTTTCAAGTAAAAAAAATGTGATAAAAATTATGTCTTCTAAATCCACAAAAATTGAGATTTATAGCAAGGGCGAAAAAGTAAAACAATATTATGTTGGTCACACAACACAGGATCACTTAGGCACATACATGTTACTTACAAATTTAGAAACTAATGAAAACTACGCAGATCCTTTTGTAACACATATTCCTGGATTTGATGGGTTTTTAACAACGCGTTACAATACGGATGAATTAGATTGGAGGGATCGTATAGTAATGAATTTCAGACCTCCTCAGCTTAAGCAAATAAAATTAGATTTGCACGAAATGCCTGATTCGTCATTTGTATTAGATTTATTTAGCATGCAACGCTTTGGACTGAAAACTAAAAAAGGCTTACAAATTCCATTTGATGAGGCCAAGTTAAAACAATACATTGCTTATTTTCAAAATATCAACTGCGAAATAGTTTTACAAAAAAATGACCCTTTAGTAGATTCGATTGCTAAATCAGCTGTTCCATTTGCCACACTAAGTGTTAATGATAGAAATGATCAACAATTTATTTGTGAGTTTTTTCATAAATATCCTATTCAAAGTAAAAACGAGCAGTATGGCGTCAATTATAAATATGATCCCGACAGATTATTTATTCGTTATAATAACGGTAAGGATTTTGGCGTAGCTCAATTTTATGTGTTTGGAAAAATATTACAAACCTATCGCTATTTTACAAAAGATAAATAACAACTGTTATGTTGCATTCATTAAAAAGTCTCCAAATGATAATCATTTGGAGACTTTTTAGTAAAATAAATAATGGTTAAATAAGCTTATTGTTTAATAAATTTCTTGCTAATTTTTTTGTTGTCTATTGTCATGTTCAAAAAATAAATTCCTTTATTAAGCCCTGAGACATCTAACTTAAAACCATCAGTCGTTAATACCGTTAGATTTTCTATGCCTATTTCTTCCCCAATAACATTAGTAATTTGTAATTTTACAGCCTTTGATGCGGAGTGAATATTTAAAATATCAGTTACTGGATTTGGAAACAGAGGCCCTATTTCATCATTATCAATATTGGTTAATGAAGTTACAGCACAAGCAATAGATCCTTGTATTTTTCTTCCAGCTCTATCAACAGATGGATTAGAGATAAGTGTCATAAATGTATTACCAGCATTGCAATCAGTATATAATTGGTTTTTTAAAAATGGTTCTAAATATGCCATATATTTTAAAAAGAAAACGTTATTACAGGTTGTATTTCCACATGAAGCCTGCCCTATGTTGCAAGTACCACTTGTTCCATTACCTACTTCGCAGTGCGTTAATCCAGTAATAATAGTGTGAAATTTTATAGGACTAACAATTCCTGCATAGTGGCTATTTTGAACGGTACTATCAGCCACAGAATCATTTTCTCCCGAGATCATAAGAGTAGGAACCGTTACCAATGAAGCTGATGCGATAGAATTAGGCGTATTATTAGTTGTGGCTGCAGCAAAATTAAATAAACATGTAAGGGTTGTATTATTAGCTGCTGCTAAAAATGAAGCGCCAGCACCCATACTATGTCCACCAACAGCCGATTTTTGTAATACTTTGCCATTAAATACAACAACATTAGAAGGCGTTGATACCGTGTTTAATCCCATACCGAGGGCTGCTAATAAGGCTTCGTCTTTCCCAAAATCCAAATGAACAGGATTAGGAAAAATACTACTCTCTGTACGTGGCATTAAAACGATATATCCTAATGAGGCCAATCGATTATAAATATTATCATAAGCATCCCAAGTCATCGCAAAGCCATGACCCATAACCACTACGGGGAATTGACCTATTGCTACAGCTGCATTATTACCAGCTACTGTTGCAGGATAATAAACTTCAGTGCCGATGCTTCGACCTGTACCTGGCATAGTTACTACCGTTCCGCCGGAAGCAGGAATAGCATATCCCCCTGTTCTACTAGCATCCTTAAAATTAATGCTCATGTGCCCAACAGGATATGTTTGTGCAATAGTTACTGCCGATAAACAAAGTGAAGATAATAGCGTAAATAGTTTTTTCATGTAATGATGGTTTTTATTTATTACTAACGTTTATGAAATATTTTCAAATCAGATAGCTTATTCTATAAATTTTAAAAGCCCTAAAGGGCTTTTAAAATTTATAGAATAGTAAAGAAAATTATTTTTGTTCAAATTTATTATAGTCTCCAGGAATAGCTAATTTAGATGCATCTAAAGCGCCCTTACCTAATTTAGACACTTCCAGTTTACTTACTGATTTCATATCAGAAATTGTTTTTTCTTCAGACATTAATGGCATTGATCCTTTTGGTAAATCCTTAATTTGGTTAAAGTAAATACTCTGCTTATCTTTTCTATTCCATAATTTCACTAATGGTATAAAAAAATCAAACTTAGAAGTAGCAATCCAATAAGTAATTTGAGTATTTTCTTCTGCGTTTTTAACTATATATTCTGTGCACTTATACCCTTGAATTACCTTGGTGCTGCCTCCTTTAGAAACAATACATGTTCCTTTTATTGTTGGCGCTATTTCACTTTTATGCTCTCCCCATACCTTGCGTAAAGGATTCACATATTTTACTTGATTGGTAGCTAAATCAAATACGAAACTACCTTCAACTTTACCAGATTTACGACCCAACTGATCTAACTTAACATTATCACCCTTTACATAGTAAATGTTTGTGGTTGTGTCTTTATTAGTTTTCATTTTAAATTCTACGCTACCTTCGTAGCTTTGAGCTACAGCCATTGCTGAAAAAGTAAGCCCTAAAGCCAATAATTTTAATTTATTCATACAGTTTATTGTTTTAAATATTACACTAAAATAACTATTTTTAATTACAAATATAAAAACTATGCTAAATAATACCGAAAAAGGAAATGCTGGGGAGGAAATTGCTGTTGCCCACCTACTAAAACAAGGTTATCAAATTTTGGCTAAAAATTGGCGATCAAGCCATTTGGAGCTTGATATTGTGGCTTTTATAAATAATACCTTGGTAGTAGTAGAAGTTAAACTGAGAGCAGGAAATGCCTACGGAAATCCAGAAGAATTTGTGACCCAAAAAAAACAAAAAAACATCATCAAGGCTGCTCAAGCTTATATTATCGAAAACAATATTAATGTTGAAACTCGTTTTGATATTATTTCTATTATTCAAAATGCAAATGAATTATCATTAGAACATATAGAACAGGCATTTTACCCTACCCTGAAATAAATTCTCCTTTAAATTTTGTAAAAATAATATCGTCAAAAAACAATTTTGCATCTACGCTATAAATATCGCTTTCCTTTTTATAGGCTATTTCTAAAAGCACTTTAGGGTGTTTTTGTGGAACAATCATAGCCATAAATTTAATATTGATTCCTTTTGATAATACTAAGTTTCGTTTAATTTCTTCTTGAAGAATTTCTTTAATTAACTGGGTTTGACATACGCCAGGTACAACAGGCATTTGTTCGAAATGCCCTTTAAATATAGGATGATTCGCATTAAATAAAACGGTAACGGATATTTTTCCTTCAGATAATAGCGTTTGATTTTCAATAGTATAAAAATCATTTAACAAAAAAGTATCAGTCATTTGTTTTTAGTATTTCGTTAAGTTCAATATGTATTTTTACCAGACCGTATTGTATGCATTTAATTTGGCTGTAGGATCGGGTATTTGGATTGTAAATGTAATTTATTAATGATGATTTTCGATTATGATTAAATGTTTCTTGTGCGCATAAATGTGTTAAGGAATCGGTTATTAAATATTTTTTTTGATTAGGTGTATAGATTTTTTCTATACTATATAATTTATAATTTTCTTTAAAAATACCACATCCAGAACCTACGCCTCTAGTAAACACATCTATCAACGTCATATCTTCCAAATTTCGCAGTAATGAATTTATCAGTTTTGGTTTATTCAATGGTTCAAAAACGTATGCTACTTCCATTCGATTTTCTCTATACAAAAAGTCAAACATTTTCATTCCTAACTCCGAAACAAATATAAAATGTGTCGATATTGAATCCGTTTGTTTCACTATTAAAATGCCTGTTAAATGGTTTTTTAACACATCAATGGTTGCTTTAAATTTTAAAGGTTGACTTGAAGATAAAATTGGAGTAATTAACTCTTTGGTAATGAAAACCCTATCGCCACTAGTATGTTTAAATTTGGAAATACGACACGAAACAAGTATTACTAGCAGTATGCTACTTAACAGTAAATATGGTTTCGGCAATTGGTGCATTTAATTTTTTATTTGAAAAATCGAGTAAAGTAGCATCTTCATTAATTTCTATCATCTCTAATTTAACAACCGAAGTTACGTTTTTATCAAAATACAAGTTGATTTTCTTAAAAGTTTCTTTCAAGTTTTTTACTTGCGGAAGCAGCTCCAGCTTGTAATATTTATCTGATTCGTGATAAGACGTTTTAAACTTATTGGATTTAAAGATAGTTCCTTGCACACAAGACAACATAATATCATTTATTTCCTTAAAAACTTTATTGCTGTTCATGTCATATTTAGACGTTTTTTTTTCGTCTTTAATCATAATTTTATCTTTATTTATAACAATTAAATATTTAGAAGGAGATTGATATTCCCAACGCAATCTGTTATCTTTTTTAAATACAAAATGCCCTTTACTAACTATTTTTTCAGACAATATGCTTAAATTTTTTTCTTGTGTAAAATCGCTCTCTATTGAATTAGTAGCCTTACTCATCATTTCTATCTTAGCCTTAAGATTAGCGGTATCTTTAACTAATTTGAAAGTTTGAGAAAAACAAATCAACGGAAAAAATAAAATTATGAAAATATATTTTTGCATAAGGTAAAAGTAGAAATTATAAAAAGACCATCGTTGTAAAAAGTGTTAAGCGTTTTTAATTAATATTCCAGGTCTTTTTCCATTGTTCGAAAAAAGCCGGCGTCGTAATATGAAGTTCTTTAGATTCTGGATTCATAAATACCTGTGTGCTTCTGCCAGTGCAGGCGATGTAACCGTGTTTTCCGCTTGTAATTGTATATTCAAAAATAAGCTTAGCTGCTGGAGAATTCACAAACCTTGTTTCAATAATTGCTGTATCACCATACTCTAAAACACGCTTAAACTTAACTTCTAAATCAATTAGTGGAACCGCAAAGTGATGCTCATAAACATCCAAATAACCCAATTGATACTGCTTCCCAAAAGCCTCCCGTCCATCTTCAAAATAGCGAACATAGTGTCCATGCCAAACTACTCTAAGAGAATCAACTTCACTAAACTTAATTAATTGTTCCGTTTTATTTACTAACATGCTTCAAATATACAACCCTAATAGTATCGTTGACTATTTTATAGACAAAATATTATTAATAAATATAGAGGGGTTTTAATAAGTTAGACGCTAACGTTTCCTAAATATATTTTGAAATGTATTTTTAGATTGTTACATTTGTGTTAAATAATTAATCTAAAAAATCTAAAAATGAAAAAAATTTACTCTTTACTTAGCGTAATGCTAGTTTCAGGTTCATTATTATCTCAATCAGATAATATTAAAATCAAAACGGGAACTGTAAGTTCTCAAAAACAAATCACCCTAAAATCTAACTCAGCTAACAAAACAGCTACTGCTGCTGCTGGAGATACAGTAGGAAGAACAGCGGATTTTGTTCCTGTTTTTAATGAAACAAATATGACATTATACGGGTCTTCTAATGGAGGAACTCTTTATGGTAAAAATGGTGACTCTTTAAATGGAAACGCTCAATACTACCAAAATATCAATAATACTACTTTAAAAATTTCTAAAATAGTTATATCTGTTGGTGATGTTGTTAATACAACTTCTTTATCTACATCTTATGTAAGATTAACAGTTTCTAATGGTGCACCAAACAGAGCATACCATATTGTTGGTGGAGCTTTAGAGGCTACTCCAACTGCTAAAGGTCCTGCATCAGGTGCAGCGTTAGCTACAGTTACAGTAGATATTAATGCATTAACTACTGGTTTTGCTAGTAACTTTATGACAGTTACTTTACCAAGTGTAATTACTGTAACTGGTGATATGGTAATTGGTTTAGATGCTCGTTTTTTAGCTAATGGAGATACTGCAGCTTTTGTTTCTGATCAAACTGGAGATGGTTTAGGCTTAGGTTATACATTAACTCGTTACGCTCCTCCTGGATCTACAACTAACTACGTATGGTTATTAGCTACTGAAGTTTGGTCTTCTGGTGGTGCTGGTTTAGATAACAATATGGCTGCATTTGCTATTTGCGATATCGGAACTGCTGTTACTGAATTCTACAATGGTATGAAACTTTCAACTAACTACCCAAATCCTGCATTTGGTAACACAACTATCAATTATTCATTAGAAAAAGATTCAAAAAATGTTTCTTTAGTAGTTTATGATTTAACTGGTAAAAAATTATTTGATGAAAATTATAATGATCAAAAAACAGGAAACTATTCAGTAAAATTAAATACTGAAAATTTTGCTGCAGGTTCATATTATTACCAATTACGTGCAAACGGTTCTTTATTAACTAAAGAATTTGTTATTGCTAAATAATTAATCATTAACCAAACTTAAAGCCAGCTCAAATAAGAGCTGGCTTTTTTTGTGTAATTTATTTTAAATTAATTATGTTTACGGAATAATTAAATCTTAATAGCTATGAAAAAAATTTACTTAACAATTAGCGCTATAGCGCTTACATTGTTTACTGTTGCGCAACAACAGCATTCGATGGGAGAGTTACCTTCAACTAAAGAAGCGTATCAACCAAAAACAAAAACATTTAACACTATCAAAAACAAAAAAGTATCTGCTTCAGGTGCGTTTAGTGGAAGATATGATGTAAGTTATTCTTTGCCAAATGCTCACGGAAAAACATTAGGAACAGGAATGGATTATGGAATTTATGTTAGCCCAACTTTTGTTGACTCCACAGTAAAAAAATCTTTTGCTACCGCGTCCGTTGTTAGTAATTACAAAATAGGAGTAAATTTTGATCCAAAATCCATTATTTTTGATTCAAACTCACTTCCATTGTTAACTCCAACTGATTCTTATTATTTAGATACAGTTTGGATTGGTGGTGTTTATCAGCGCAGAAAAAATGATCTTGATGATACACTAATTGTTGAAATTGTTTGGGGAGATACAGCCAATGCGTCTGTGTTTGGAAATTGGTCATACACATCTGCTCCATTAAATGGTTTTGGCACATACATCACGCCTCACTACGCAACTGTAGCAAGCGCTGTTAACAATCAAATTAAACTAACTGCTCCGTCAACTAACAAACTTATTTTCAGACATATTTTAACAAAAGCTGATTCTACTTATTTAGCTGATGTATCTGATTATTTACCAATCGATTTAAATGGGGCTTTAGGTCAATTAATTCCTGCAGGAAATATTGTTTCTGCAAGTTTCGCATTTAATAGTGCTGGTACTCATACAAATGGCGCTATATCTTACGCATCATCTACTAGTTCATTACCAGGTACTGAAAGTGGATGGGCTGCTGTATTATATTCTCAAGACAACCCTGTATTAAGCACAATTGCAGATGTATCAACTGGATATGATGATTTTGGAAAAGGCAAAAACTCCTCTTTTTATATCAATAAAAATGGTCGTTATGGTTTAGAAACTGGTGCTTTTGCAACTTCAGCAAGAGGTTCATTTTATAATGGATATTGGATAGATTTCTCTATTCACGCAACAAGTTCTGTAGGTATTAATGAGCTAGAAGCTAATGGCTATGCTTTAGGCCAAAATGCGCCTAATCCATTCAATGGCGAATCTACCATTACTTACCAATTAGCTAAAGATGCTAACTCAGTTTTATTTACTGTAACTGATGTAATGGGTCGTGTTATTTCTTCTGAAAAAGCTTCAACAAGCAAAGGATCTCATTCTATTAAATTAGGAGCTTATGCTGCAGGAGTATATTACTACACATTAAATGTAGATGGTAAAACTTCTACTAAAAAAATGATTGCTCAATAATTACAAAAAACAATTATTAAAAAAACCACATCTGCTTATGCAGATGGGGTTTTTTGTTAACGAAGTTAACTGCGCCTAAAATAAATTTGTTTGCATATTTTCAGTTAAGGCTAACTTATACGCTGCTAAAGTTCTGAGTCTTGCTTTTGAATGATCAACAATAGGTTTGGCATATTGATCTGTGTTAAACTCTGGCACCCACTTTTTAATATACTCATATTGAGCATCAAATTTTTTGATTTGTTCAGTAGGATTAAAAATTCTAAAATAGGGGGCTGCATCACAGCCACTACCTGCAGCCCATTGCCATCCGCCATTATTTGCACTTAAATCAAAATCGATTAGTTTTTCAGCAAAATAAGCTTCACCCAAACGCCAATCTATTAATAAATCTTTTACTAAAAAACTAGCTACAATCATTCGCACGCGATTATGCATAAAGCCAGTTTCGTTTAATTCCCTCATCCCCGCATCTACAATGGGAAAGCCAGTATTACCTTCACACCAAGCTGTAAACTCACTTTCATTATTGCGCCAAACTATTTTATCATACTGTGGTTTAAACGAATTTTTAGCTGCATGTGGGAAGTTAGATAAAATCATCATATAAAAATCTCTCCAAATTAATTCGTTCAACCACGTTTCATTTAGCCCCTGCGCGGCTTTTACTAAAGCCCGAATACTAATAGTACCAAAACGTAAATGTACGCTTAATCGACTCGTGCCATTTATTGCAGGAAAATCACGATTTTCTTTGTAGTTGGTAATCAACTGTTTTTTTATAGTTGTGCTTGGAATAATCAAATTAGCTGATTTAAAGCCTATTTCCGTTAATGTTGGAATGGAATTATTTACATGATGTATCTTGAAAAAATTAGCAACATATTTTTCAGTAGGATAAGGCTTCACATAAAAATCATTTAACTTTAATTTCCACTTTCGACTATAAGGTGTAAAAATAGTATATGGTTTTCCATCATCTTTAGTTACTTCTAACTTTTCAAATAAACATTGATCTTTAAAGCTTTTATATGATATGCCTTTCTTCTCAACAAATAAACGCACATCATTATCTCTATCAATTGCTGCCGGCTCATAATCATGATTACAATAAACTGCTTGTATATCATACTTAGAAGTTAGTTCTTTAAATACGTTGTTAGGAGTAGAATAAAATACCAGTAATGTGGAACCAAATTTTTGCAATTCAGCGTCTAAATTTGTAATAGCACTATGAATAAATTCGACACGTTTATCCTGTTTGTTTTGTAATTTACTTAATATGTTTTTATCAAAAATAAAAATTGGTAATACAGGAAAACCGGCTTTCAAAGCTCTATAAAGTCCAGCATTATCCTTCAACCGCAAGTCTCTTCTAAACCAAAAAACAACTACTTTATTCATATTCCACAAACAATTTACAACACATAAAGTTTAGGTCGGTAAAGATCTTTTCAAACAAAAAACCCTCTGATTTCTCAGAGGGTTCATTTTATTATAAAACTTGTTTCACTTTAATTCTTTGCCCACGAAGTAATTGAGCATTTTTTTTCAGATTATTTAGTTCTGTTAAATTTTCTACACTAACGCCATACTTTTTAGATAGACGATATAAAGTTTCTCCTTTTTCAACTTTATGATACTTGTATTTACCTGATTCTACTGAGTTATCGGCAATTTTTTTAGACTCAACGGTAGTATCAACTTTATTAATTGATGCTATATTTGTTTGTGGATCCTTTGAATCGTCTGATTTTGTATTAGTAGTTCCCTGAGATGGAACTTCTTGACGAACATATACTATTAGTTTTTTACCTGCTCTTACACCCTTCTTACCAATATAGTTCCAGCTTTTGATATCGGCAACGGTTACACCATATTTGCGGGCTATTGCGCTGAGTTTTTCGCCATTTCTTACAGTATGTGTTTTTTGGATTTCCTTAACAGCCACAGAATTTTCTTCTACCGTTAATTTTTGTGATTTAATCGTTGCGTAAATCTCAGATTCGTTAGAAACAAAAGTGCCGATTTTAGATTTAGGTAAAGTGAGGCTAAATCCTCCTGATGGAATCTCATTTTTACGATACTGAGGATTAAAATACATGATTTCCTCTACAGAAATATCTAAAGCTGCCGATAGTTGATTAAATGTCATTGGTTCCTTTACAACAGCTGTATCCACTTCAAAATATGTTTTGCGAGGTGTTGATGCATAAATATTGTGTTCCGTTGGATAATTCATTACATAATTTGCAGCAATAAAAGCTGGAACGTATGCCTGAGTTTCTGTGGGTAAAAAAGGGCGAATTTCCCAATATGTTCTTTTACCACCACTACGGCGTATGGCTTTACTAATAGTTCCTGGTCCAGCATTATATGCTGCTAAAACCATTTGCCAATCACCAAACATACTATACAAACTTTTAAGGTATTCGGCAGCAGCCTCAGTAGCTTTATACACATCTGAACGCTCATCTATATACGATGTTACTGTTAAACCATACATTTTACCTGTGGGGTACATAAACTGCCATAAACCAGTAGCTCCACATCTTGAGCGAGCTGTTGGATTTAAAGCTGATTCAATTACCGCTAAATGTTTTAATTCTAAAGGAATATTATGTTTATCAAAGATTTCTTCAAACATTGGATAATATAACTGAGATAATCCCATCATACGACTTACTAATTCACGTTTACGAACAGCGTATAGCTCTATAAAACCTTTAACATGAGGGTTATAAACCAAATCAAAGGGTGAAACGGCATCAAGTTTTGCTAACCGACTTTCATAAACAAAATCTTCGCAACGAGGAACACTATCCGGAGCAAATTTATATTTGTTCGTTTTAGGATAAATCGGCTTCAATAAGGCTTTTTCAAGCACTTTCTGATTTGCTAAACTATCGAGCATAGCTGCCACTGGATTATCAGAAATAGTAAGTGTGTTTTGTGCAAACACATTACCTGTTGTCAAAACCGACGCTAATAGAGTCGTTCTGATTATTTGGTTCAGTTTAGTTAGCATTTTAGTAGTTTTAATAGTATAACGCAATATAGCTCAAAACGTTACACTATTGTTTATTTAATAATAACAAGTATAAAAAATATATTTGAAAAACAAAAGTTAAAGAAGTTTAATTTTTAACTTTGCATTGTGAAAAACAAAGACGAAGAACCTAAAGAATATTTCGAACGAAATATGCTGTTTGTAATTACCCTAACCATTATCGCTATTAGCATTGATTGTTTAGCAATTTACACCTTAAAAAAAACGAATCCATGGGGGACCTTAATTGGCGTGCCAGGCGTTATTTTAACTCTACAAGCCTTATGGTTATTAGTAAACCCATATGCTATAGTGTATGAAGATCGTTTTGAAATTAAACAAAGTTTACTGTCTCATAAACAGTTTTATTATTTAGATGCAAAATCGGTAAATAACAAAAAATCAAACTATATAACAATCGTATATAACGATAATGATGAGGAAAATATTTCTATCCTAGGTATTAAAAACGCTCACAAGGTATTATTATTAAAAAAAATTGAAGAAATGGTTGCCTTAAGCATTAAAAAAAGGAATTTTTAACGAAAACCATATCAAGAATAAATAACATCAGCTTTAAATGAAAAACAAAAAATACCTTTTCTTACTTATTCTTCTATTTCCAGCAGGGCTAAAATTAATTTTAGAATTTACAACAATCAATTCCTCCAAACTCCCTTATTATGGGGTTAAAACAACAAAAGGAAAAGATACCATATATCAAATAGTTAATGAAACATTTAATGTCAGATCTTTAAAACCGGATAGTATATCGGGCTTAGAAATTAAACGATTAGACACCATTCAATACCCTTTATTTGTAGTGAGTTTTATTAAGCAAGCCTATAAAAAAGACAATTACCGCATGGCTGGATTAAGTGAATATATTCAGTTTAATAAAACTAAAATTAAAGAAATACCATTTGTGATAGTAACACCTTGCGATGGAATTTATAGTACAAATTGTTTCAGTGAATTTGAAAAAATGTGCCTAGACAATTCAAATATTTTAAATTTATTTTGCAAGTCATCTGCTTTTGATAGCCTAAATTACTGCTATTTTAAAGCAAAGCCCTATTACATTGATTATAGTTTTTTTGTATTAATAGACAAACACCGTCATATAAGAGGTTATTATGATGGGCGTTATGTAAGTGAAATAAAACGTTTGATTGATGAATACCAACATTTACGATTAAAAGAAGAAAAACAAGATATGTTGAATCAAAATAAAATTGAATCCAAATAATGAGAAAGCAATTTAACTATTCATTCCTATTTATAATAACACTATTTATAATTGGATGCAGGGGACATGTAAATACAGAAAAATTAGTATTACCTGTTTTTGGAGAAAAGAAAGCAATCGGGAGTGAAGTAAGGGATACTATCTATCACACGATTCAACCATTTTCCTTTATTAATCAATATCACGATACGATTACCGAAAAAACAATTACTAATAAAATTTATGTAGCTGATTTCTTTTTTGCAACCTGCCAAAGTATTTGTCCACAAATGAGCTCGCAGTTGATGAATGTACAAAAAGCATTTGCAAAAGATGATAGTGTCCTAATTTTATCACATACAGTAAACCCAATGCATGATACTGTTGAAGTGCTTAATGGATATGCCCAAATTTATGGTGCAATTAAAAACAAATGGCATTTTTTAACTGGCAATAAAAAAGAAATATATGACATGGCCCGCTACAGCTATTTGGTAAATGCCTTACAAGATGATGGAACACCTGAAGGGTTTTTACATAGCGAATTGTTGCTTTTAATAGATACTCACAAACGCATCAGAGGGATGTATGACGGCACAGATAGCGTGGCTGTAGCCAAATTGATTTCTGATATTAAATTATTAAAAGCAGAATAAATTAGCAATGAAAACTATTCTATATGTTTTATTTGTTTTCACAACATTAAATTTGTTTTCAAATAACGATTCTATTACGGTTGAATATATAGATAGTATAGGTAATATTATGTGTTCTGAAACCATAGAATTATCAACCACTATAAATAATAAAAAACCCAACCCGATTTTTCAACTCTTTAAAAAAAAGCAAAAACTCAATAAAAAAATTACAGCTGCTGTCCTTGCTTTTCCTTTTCCTTTTGGCATTGTTGGCTTACATCGAATTTATTTAGGCACTAAGCCTTATGTGCCAATTGCTTATATAGCAAGCCTTGGTGGTGTTTTTGGCATATTACCATTCATTGATTTTTGTACCATTACATTTAATAAAGACTTTGATCAATACAGAGATAATGGAAAAGTATTTATGTGGATTAAGGATTAAGTCCCTTCGATAAAAACAGTGGACTTTATTTTTTATTTTCTTTTGCTTGACCAAAAGAAAGAAAAGTCAAGAACGAACGCCATATTTTGTTTTTATGCGCTCCAAAAGCCTACTCTCTATTTGCCATAAAAACAAAATTTCGCACCGTTCGTCCACGCCTACCGCACCACTACCAATGTATGCATAAGTTTGTAGGCCTGAATTTAATCAATCATTTTAAAAAATTAAATTAATCTCTCTCGTAAAATCAAATGTTTTATAAACTTGCCATTTGTCATTTATGTTTTTCATTAAGCAAATATGACGGCTTATAAACTGAGCATTAAAGTTTTTATCTTTATATACTTCCCATATTTTATAGAATACTGGCTTTTTTAAATCTCGGAAAGCCACTGTAACATGAGGATGAAAGCCACGCATATCATCTGCCTGATTAAATAACTGTAAATGTTTTTTACAATGTTGTACTAAGTTTTTTTGTAATGCTTTTAACTGTTCGTTTTCTGAAGTAGAAATAAAAATAACACGCGGCTCAAAGCAATCATAATTTTTCAATTCAATTTCAACTTTCTGATTAAACTGAAATGCCTCTAAATTAGAAATTAGCTTTTCTTCTTTTTCATCATCCCAACTAAACGGCATATGTAAAGTAATATGAGCCGGGGAACGAAGAGCTCCTTTACTACCATAGTTTTGAAATAACTCCGTTTTAATCGCAGTTATGTTTGATAAAATAGGTTCAGGTGGAACAATAGCTATAAAATATTCTTGATTCACTTCTTATAAGATTGAAAACAAAAATAGCCATTAATATAAAAATCAGTATTTTTAATGTGTTAAATTACGAACAGCATGGCAGAAGACTTACAAATACAAGGCACTACAAAAGAAGAAAAATACAAATCACTCTTGCCGCAAATAAAAGCATTAGTAGAAGCAGAGTCGGATCTGATTGCTAATTTGGCTAATGTATGTGCCGCTTTAAAATTTGGATTCGATTTTTTTTGGGTGGGTTTTTATTTGGTAAAAGATAATCAATTAGTATTAGCTCCATTCCAAGGACCTGTTGCTTGCACTCGCATTCCTTTAGGGAAGGGTGTTTGTGGCACTGCTTGGAAAAATAATGAGGTTCTTATTGTAGATGATGTTGATTTGTTTCCTGGACACATTGCCTGTAGTTCCTTATCTAAATCAGAAATTGTACTGCCTATTTATGATGCCAATAAACACATCGTTGGTGTGTTAGACATTGATAGCGATACATACAAAACCTTTGACGAAACTGATAAAATGTACCTAACACAAGTACTTGAGCTCTTACACTTTTAAACCATTAGCTAGCATTATCGTTTATAATTAGTATTCTTTAATTTGTAAAAATAAAAACATGAGCATTACTCGCGTATTTGATATATTAGATCTTTACAAAACACAATTCATCAAAGATGATGTATTATGTGGGAAAGAAAATAAGCAGTGGAAAAAATACAGTAGTGGTGATGTTATAAACAACTGCGATTATGTAAGCCATGGGTTAATAGCAATGGGAATAACACATAAAGACAAAGTTGCTATTATATCTAATAACAGACCTGAATGGAATTTTTGTGATTTTGGCTGCCAACAAGCCAACGTTGTAACCGTTCCAATATTCCCTACAATTAGCAATCATGATTTACAATTTATACTTAATCATGCTGAAGTAAAAATGGTGTTTATTTCAGATAAATCAATTTTAGCGAAACTCACTCAGCTAGAAAAAGAACTTCCTCATCTTAAACATGTGATTAGTTTTAATCCTATAGAAGGGATTATGTCGTTTACTGATTTTATTGAACTCGGGAAAAAAAATGGTAACGAAGAAAAATTAAATAACATTAAGAACTCCATTCTTCCAAATGATTTATTAACTATCCTTTACACATCAGGAACAACAGGAACTCCAAAGGGAGTGATGATAACTCATAATAATTTAGTTTCTAATGTTTTGGCTTGTGATGGATTTGTCCCCTTTGCAAGTTGGTGGAAAGCACTTAGCTTTTTACCTCTCAATCATGTATATGAACGAATGATTAGTACTTTGTATTTATATAATGGTGTTTCTATATATTATGCAGAAGGATTAGAAACAATTGGAGATAATTTGAAAGAAATTCAACCTCAAATATTTGTTTCAGTGCCAAGATTGATTGAGCGTGTTTACGAAAAAATTACTGCTACTGGCCAAAAACTCACTGGCTTTAAGCGTATTATTTTTGATTGGAGTATGCGTATTGCCAACAAATATGAGCCTGATAACAGAAATGGATTTTTATATGCTATACAACATAAACTAGCCGACAAACTAGTATACAGCAAATGGCGAGATGCTGTGGGAGGAAAATTAGTTTGTATCGCATCAGGTGGTGCGGCTTTAAATCCGAAACTTGAACGAATATTTCTATGTGCCAAAATCACTTGCCTGCAAGGCTATGGATTAACCGAAACATGTGTGGTTGTTAGCGTTAATAAATTCGGAAAAGACAATATTCGTATTGGTACGGTTGGCCCTGTAATAAATGGTGTTGACGTGAAGATAGCAGAAGAAGATAGTGAAATTTTAGTAAAAGGTCCCAATGTTATGTTAGGCTATTATAGAAACCCTGAAGCTACCGCCGAAGTAATAGATAAACAAGGGTGGTTTCATACTGGAGACGTTGGAACCTTTGTAGATAAACGTTTTTTAAAAATCACGGATCGCAAAAAAGAAATTTTTAAAACAAGTTCAGGGAAATATATTGCGCCGTTGATGATAGAAAATATGATCAAGGAAAGTCGTTTTGTGGAACAAAGCATGGTTGTTGGAGAAAATCAAAAATTTGCATCTGCCATAATCGTTCCATCATTTATTAATTTTAAAGAATACTGCAAAGACAATAATATTAATTGGACTACTAATACTGAAATGGCAAAGCACGAAGATCTAAAAAAATTTATTGATGAACATATTAGGTCCATTAATAAATCGCTCGCACCTTTTGAGCAATTAAAACGCGTGGCCATTTTAGATAAAGAATGGAGTATTGAAAGTGGTGAATTAACACCAAAAATGAGCCTAAAGCGTAAAATAATTAAAGAAAAAAATATGGGAGCTATTCATAAAATTTTTGCTGTTGAAGATTAATTCAAATTAAAACATGCACCCTATTTCCAATAAACTAGCCACTTGGTACAAAAAAAATAAACGTGATTTACCTTGGCGTAATATTACTGATCCATACAAAATTTGGCTATCTGAAATTATATTACAACAAACTCAGGTAGCGCAGGGGTTAAATTATTATATCAAATTTACAGAAACATTTCCAACAGTTACTAATTTGGCTAATGCGCCAGAAGACCAAGTGATGAGGCTATGGCAAGGATTAGGATATTATTCGAGAGCGCGAAATTTACATTCGGCTGCAAAATATATACAAGCAACTCATAAAGGAAAATTCCCAAATACATACGAAAGCATAAAAGAATTAAAAGGCGTTGGCGATTATACTTCTGCGGCTATAGCATCGTTTGCTTTTAATTTGCCTTATGCTGTTGTAGATGGAAATGTCAATCGCGTATTAGCTAGATTATTTGATTTGCATACACCCATAAATTCTAGTCAGGGTAAAAAAGAATTTCAATTATTAGCAGATGAATTATTAAACACAAAACAACCTGCTTTGCATAATAGTGCCATGATGGAGTTTGGTGCACTATGGTGTAAACCTCAAAATCCAAAATGCGAAACCTGTGCATTGCAAGAACATTGCATGGCTTTTAAAAACGATACAGTTTCAGAGTTGCCTGTTAAAAACAAAACGATTAAGATTAAAAATAGATATTTCAATTACATTGTCTTTAACTACAAACAAGATGTGTATTTAACCAAACGGACTGAAAAAGATATTTGGCAAAATTTATACGAGTTTTTATTGATAGAAACTGATAGTGAAAGTTCGGAACAAGACATTTTAAATCATAAAATACTTACTAAGCTAGTGTCTGAGTTTACAGTTTCTTCTATTGTATCGGTGAAAAAGCACATCTTATCACATCAACATTTATATGCTACTTTTTACGAGTTAAAAATCGATAAACCTTTGAAACACCCGTCGCTCTTCAAAATAAAACGAAGGGATTTAGAAGTCTATGCGTTGCCACAATTAATTAATAAATATTTAGAGACTAAGTAGTGGTGCATTATATGCTTCAGTTTTTTAATTATCTTTGACTATCAAATTCGCATATGATCAAGCCCCTTTTGTTTTATGTATGTATTCTACTCAATATTAATTTAGTAGGACAAACAGACACGCTCAAACAAAATACAACTATTTTAAAAATTTCAGATTCTACCACTTCAAAAATTATTAATTGTTTATTTAATAACGCTACAACACTTGTGAACTCTCAAAGTTCAGTAACTTTAAAAAAAAGAACCTTACAATTTAATGTGGGTGCTCGTTTTGGAAACATAATTAGTTCCAACCTGAATACTGCTGCTCACAGCGCTTTTGGGTTAGATAATCTTAATGACTTAAGACTTTCTGCTGATTATGGTGTTACTGATAAAATAACTATTGGAATTGGAAGAAGCAAATACCGAGAATTACTAGATGGCTCTGTAAAATGGAGATTTTTAAGTCAATCTAAAAAAATACCATTAGCTATTTGTGCATATCTTAATGCAGGATATACTGCTATGACAACATCACAGCTTTATGAGGAAACTATAAAGCCCATTACTAAAGAGGCTCACCGATTGCAATATGTTAGTCAGCTATTAATAGCCCGTCAATTTAATAAGCACATCTATATAGAATTAATGCCAACTTTCGTTCACCGCAATTTTATAAAGGAAGCAGTGAACACTAATAATTATGAAGTGGACTCAAACGACTTGTTTTCAATGGGAATAGGGACTCATATTAAACTAAGCAACTGTTTGGCTTTTGTAGCTGATTACTTTTATAATTTCTCTAAATTTCAACACAATAACCCCACTCCTCATTTCAATGCTTTAGGTGTGGGTTTAGAAGTAAATAAAAAAGGGTATTTTGTAAAGCTTAATTTAACAAATAACATAGCAATTATGTCCAGTAGTTTTTTGCCATCAACGCAAGACTCATGGACTAAAGGTCAATTCAAATTAGGGATATCTATTTCAAAACATATATCTTTATAACCTGTGATACCTAAAGATTCAGTTATACTTAAATCAGATTCGGCTATAAGTGTTGATAAGACAAAAATTTCCGCTTATTCTCTGTTTTCAGGACATAACTTAAAATCATCTCAAGATAAAGATCCAATATTAACCAATTCGCCCATTTTATATTGGCCAGGCGTATTATTATTTCTTGTTTTTAGCATCTATGTTTCTATAAGGGTGACAGATCCTAAAAAAATAATAAAAATTTTTATTTCCATTTTTAGCATACAAGCCTCTAAGCAACTAATTCGTGAAGATTATAAATTATATAAACGAGTGTCAGTTTTTTTATCTACATGTTATATTTTGGTTATTTCTTTTTTGATTTGCTTGGTCAATGATTATTTCGGGTTGATTTTAAAATCAAATAGTCTGTTCTATCAATATTTATTTTTTATACTAATTACAACATTCATTTATTTAACCAAAATTGTTTCAACCCTTATTTTATCTCATATAACATCCTCATACGATATTGGGAAAGAATATATTTTTAACTTATTTGTTTTTTGTCAAATAGCCGGTATAATTTTGTTTCCTGTTGTGGTTTTTCTAGAATTTAGTAAGTACCCCCCCGAGTGGTTTTTATACCCCGGATTAATCGTTTGTGGCAGTATTTATATGCTCCGAATCTTTAGAGGCTTTGTTATATCTGCCTTAGAGCAAAACATAGGAGTTTTGTATATAATTTTGTACCTTTGCGCTTTAGAAATTTTACCTCTTTTGGTTTTGGTAAGATTTTTATTAATCAATTTTTAAGCATACTTTATATATGGCTCTAAAGAAAAAAAAAGCAAGCAAAGCACCTGTTGGAAAAACTAAATTGGTAGCTAAAAAGTCTTCGGTTAAAAATGCAGTTAAAAAAACTGCAACAAAAAAACCAATTGCAAAAATTCAAAAATCAAAAGTTGTTAAGAAAGTTGCAATTAAAAAAGTTGCAAAAAAAATTGTTGCAAAGCCTACTAAAAAAGTAATTAAAAAAACTGCTGCTAAAAAAGTAACACGCCAAGGCGTAGCCAAAAAAACAATCGTAGCTAAAAAAGCACCAGTTAAGGCTGCGGTAAAAACGAAAACAATACCTGTAAAAAAAGTAGCTACAAAAAAAGTGGTTGCAAAACCTATAAAAAAAGTTGAATCAAAAATCGCTACTATTAAAAAAGCGACAGTTACTCCACCAAAAGAAACAGTTGTTCCTAGTACCGAAAAATTAGTAAAGATTGGTGTAAAAACTAAAAAACAAGTTGTAACTATTGCCCCACTTCCAGTAATTGAAGTTTCAAGTTACCCTAAGCATAAAGTTAAAACGATTTTAATTTCTCAGCCCCAACCTGAAAATGATAAAAATCCATACTACGACTTAGCTAAAAAATACAACTTAATTGAAACCTTTCGTCAATTTATTAAGATTGAAGGATTGCCAGTGAAGGATTTTAGAGCACAACGAATTGATATTCTTGAGCACAAAGCCGTTATATTAACTAGCCGTATGGCAGTTGATCATTATTTTAGAATGTGTAACGAAATGCGTGTTACGGTTCCTGAATCAATGAAATATTTTTGCATTAACGAAGCAACAGCTTATTACCTTCAAAAATATATACAGTATCGTAAACGTAAAATTTTCTTTGGGCATCAAACTATACAAGACTTAGTAGATGTTATTAGAAAAAATCGTGAAGAGAAATTCTTATTACCAGCTGCTGACGTTCACAAAGAAAAAATTTGTGAATTCTTAGATGCTATCAATATTAAATATACTAAAGCTGTTATGTATCGCACGGTAAGTGCAGATTTATCAGATATAAAAAATTTGAATGATTTTGATGTGTTAGCTTTTTTTACACCTGCAGGTATTGCTTCTTTGAAACAAAATTTCCCAAACTTTAAACAAGGTAATACACGTATTGCTTGTTTTGGAGCATCAACCGCTAATGCATTAAAAAATAACGGTTACCGTTTAGATATTTATGCGCCTAATCCTAAAAACCCAAGTATGTCGGGTGCTTTAGACGATTATATGAAAGAATCTAACAAGCGATAAAACATCGCTTGTGTTTACTTTTACTAAAATAGAAAGATTGTGTAGCAAAAAAGCTATCGATGATTTATTTGCAAATGGTAAAGGCAAAACACAATTCCCGATTAAATTAATTTATAAACTTTCTGAATTTGAAAGCCCTTTTCCTATAAGAGCAATGTTTGTTGTTCCCAAGAAAAAACACAAGCGAGCTAACAAGAGAAACATTATTAAGCGTCGTATGCGTGAGGTT
This sequence comes from uncultured Bacteroidota bacterium, assembly GCA_903834765.1. Taxonomy (GTDB): domain Bacteria; phylum Bacteroidota; class Bacteroidia; order B-17B0; family Aurantibacillaceae; genus UBA4416. The sequence goes on along the minus strand of CAILKE010000004.1, from coordinate 127,767 downwards.
TATCGCTTACATAAACAACAACTTTATGATTCAGTAAATAAACACAAGCTAGATATTATGTTTATTTGCCTAACCCCAGAAGAATTGAGCTATCAGGATATAGAGAAGTCTATGTTAGATTTAATGAATTCTCTGGGATCTATAGATTTTATTGAGGTTAGATAAATTAGTTGAAAATCTAACTATGACTATATAAATATAAATGATTGCCTTCACTATCAAGTATCTCGGCATAATAACCAATCTGTCCATCGATTAGATTTCTTCCGATAATAATATCGCCATTTTTATTCTTTTGACGCAATAAGGTTGGGTCTTTAATAACCTTGCCGCCAAAATTTGTCACATTTTCAATGGCATCAAGCATAACATTAACGAACACAATTGGCTTAATACCATTGCTACCATTATAATTTTCTATTTGAATCAATGCACCTTTCATCCCAAACACTTCTTTTTTAAACAATGCCATTTTTGTCTCAAACAAAATTGTAAGTTCTAGCTGTGTTTTTAAAACATGTTCATAAAACTTAATTGCTCTATGAATATCAGCTACCGGAATTTCAATCCAAAGAATTGGCGTGTTCATTTTATAAATTTACGTCTTATTTAACACAATTTAATCTTACATTTAAATAACAATAATTATTTAACATAAGGAAATATTTTTACTATTAGTGCTCACTTTTTTTGTGATAATTTTTAATTAGAATAATAACAAAATGGCTTTTACATAGCAAAAGCTTGAAGGTTTTAAAAATTATTTTAAAAAAATATTCCATTAAATTAATCACAACAAATAATTTTTTAAAAAACGGAAACAATAACAAAGGAAGTTAGAGATTATTTGGTGATTAATCCATGCTGTTTTTTGGAAACTACAAAATCTAAAAAAATGATTATTTTTGAAAAAACTAAATTTACATGGAAGGTTATATAAAATCAGATATTCAAAATGGCATAGGAACCATTACTTTTTTTCACCCACAAAGTAATAGTATGCCTGGCGCTTTATTGCGTCAGTTAGCGCAAGAGATAACCTTAATGGGAAATGATGCTAATGCTAAAGTCATCATCTTAAAAAGCGAAGGAGACAAATCATTTTGCGCTGGAGCAAGCTTTGACGAATTAATTGCAATTAATGATTTAGAAACAGGTAAAAAATTCTTTTCGGGTTTTGCAATGGTTATTAATGCTATGCGTCAAGCTCCCAAATTTATTTTAGCTCGAGTTCAAGGTAAAGCTGTTGGTGGTGGCGTAGGGATTGCATCAAGTGCTGATTATACTTTCGCTGTAAATAGTGCTTCCATTAAATTAAGTGAATTAGCCGTTGGCATAGGCCCTTTTGTTGTTGGTCCTGCAGTTGAACGTAAAGTAGGAACTTCTGCATTTTGCCAGTTAACCATTAATGCTACCGAATGGCAAACAGCTCTTTGGGCTAAAGAAAAAGGCTTATATGCCGATTTATTTGCCACATCTGAAGAAATGGATGCTGCTATTAATACACTTGCTATTAAATTAGCGAATAGCAATCCAGAAGCAATGGCTTTACTAAAAAAGGTTATGTGGGAAGGAACAGAGAATTGGGATACGCTGTTGCTAGAAAGAGCTGGTATGAGCGGGGCTTTAGTGTTATCTGAGTTTACAAAAAACGCCATCAATTCCTTTAAACAAAAAGCTTAATCTAATTTTGCTTATTAGGTTCAATTAATTATATTTATCTTTTTATAAAAATAGCACGTATGATTAAATCTATACTTATTGCAATTGCAATTACCGCCACTGCTTTACAATTGGAAGCGCAAACCGAAGAACCTCGTGAACTTAATTGTTTTAACAAATGGTCAGTAAAGTTTGATGAGAGAGGTGCTGAGGAAGTTGCAGATGGCGTTTATACTGACGTTATTATTACATCTCGAATAGGATCAAAGGCAAATTGTTACAGTGGAAAGGCGGAAGTAAGTGCGCATAAATTATTGCGATGCTACATTATTTTAGAAGATGGCACTTATGAAGAGATAAAACGCACTTGGAAAAACAACTCTCAGAAAGACGTCGATATTATTAATGGTATTAGTACATCAATGATAACAGTTCATAATGAATTAATCAATGTACTTTGGCCAAAAAAAATTAAAGCTAAAAAGGCTGCTGCTAAAAAGGCCCCAGATCCAACTGACGATTAAATTGATTGAGTATTTCTATGCTTAAACTCTTTACGGATGATCTCGTGTTATTTTATTTACTCTTCATCCATTATACACTTGTTATTGTAAACTTAGTTTAGTATTTTTAATTTTAGAAAAAAGTGTGATTAATTTAAACCCACTTTATTCTTAAACATTTCGCTAATTTATTTTAAATACTATTGAATGAAGTTTAACATCTACCCTATTTTATTTATTGCATCAACTTTATTATTTGTAGCGTGCAAACCCTCTTTAGAAGCTCCGCAGCCTCAAAAAGGAAATATTGATGTTTCAAATTATGTAGCTATTGGAAGTGCTGTTACAGCTGGTTATGCAGATGGAGCTTTGTATTACGAAGGTCAACAGTTTTCGTTTGCAAATATTTTAGCCGGACAATTTGATCAGATTGGGGGCATTGATTTTAATACACCTTTTGTTCCTGTAAATTCTAATGGCATTTCTATCATCCCAAATAATTCAGTTACCATTAATGCCAAATTTGTATTGGGTTTAAAAACAGATTGTAAAAACATAGAATCGCTTAGCCCCATTAAACTATCTCCCACAGAAACGTATGGCTTTTTCTCCACCAATGTTTACAGTCCAACCAGTCCTTTTAATAACATGGGCGTTACAAATGCAAAAGCTATTGACGTAATAACTAAGGGTTACACAAATCCTTTTTATCAACGCATGGCTTCTCATCCAACCAATGCTTCTATGTTGACGGATGCGATTGCTCAGAATCCAACTTTCTTTTCGTTATTAATTGGAAGTGATGATGTCATGGCTTACGCTATGTCTGGCGGATCGTCAGGATCAATTACTTCGACAACAGCATTTAATATGGCTATAGATTCGATCGTTGATGGATTAACTAAAATTGGCAGTAAAGGTGTTATTGGGAATATTCCAGATTTGATTGATTTACCTTTTTTTACAACCATTCCTTATAATGCCTTAACCCTAGATCAAACTCAAACGGATGGATTAAATACCCTGTATAATCCTATTGGATTTTCCTTTTCGGTTGGCGTCAATTCATTTATGGTTGCTGATACCGATTCTACTTATGGTGTTAGAAAAATGCAATCAGACGAGCTTTTTTTATTAACCCTTCCATTAGACTCTGTTAAATGTAATAGTTATGGAACTATTGTAAAAATACCTGAACAGCATTATTTAAAAAAATCTGAATTAAATGCGATACAAACAGCAATTACAAACTATAATGTCAAATTACGCACAGTTGCGCAAACTAAAGGACTGGCTTTTGTAGATGTAAATGCTTTTTATAAAAAAATTAAATCAGGCATCGTATATAATGGAGTTTCTATTAATTCCCAATTTGTAAAAGGCGGTATGTTCTCCTTAGATGGCATACAACTTAATCCCCTTGGCAATGCTATGTTGGCCAATGAATTTATTAAAGCTATTAATCAAACTTACGCATCAACGATACAGCAAGTTGATGTTACTAAATACAGAGGCGTCGAATTTCCTTAGACAATTAATTTTCCATTAAACAAATAAACCCTAAAAGATCAACCTATGAAAAAAATCTACTTATCACTTTTTGCAGCAGCAACCATTAGCAATGTTGCGTCTGCACAAAACTGTGTGCGTTATGCCACGGATGTTTATACAACATATTCTGTAACAAGTAATGTCGTTTACGGAGCAAGTAAAGCGTTTGGAGCTTCTACAGTATCAAACCTTACACTTGATTTTTATGAACCGACAGGGGACACATCTGTAAGGCGTCCATTAATTATTTGGGCACACGGTGGTAGCTTCTTAGGCGGGACCAAAACCGATGCGGATGTAACAGCTTTATGTCAACGTTTTGCAAAAAAAGGTTTTGCTTGCGCTTCAATTAATTACCGTACAGGTTTTTTTCCATTTGATTCAACGGGAATTGTGCCTGCATTATTAAGGGCAGTTCAAGATATGAAAGCCTCAGTTCGTTTCTTCTATAAAGATAAATCAACTGCTAATCTGTACAAGATTGATACTAATAATATTTTTATTGGTGGAAGTTCGGCAGGAGCAATTACGGCTTTGCATGTAGCTTACTTAGATAAAACTTGCGAAATCAATCCATATATTAATCAAACAACTTTAGTGGCTTCTGGAGGAATAGATGGAGCAAGTGGAAACCAATGCTATTCATCAAGAGTGAAAGGCGTTATTAATTTATGTGGAGCTATCGGTAAATATGGTTGGATTGAAGCTGGTGATGTTCCTTTATGTTCGATGCATGGAACAGCTGATGGAACGGTACTTTATGGACAAGGAAAAGCAAATCCTGGATTTCCTACCTTATATATGGATGGAAGTAGAATGATAGAAGCTGGTTTGCAAACAATAGGTGTAAATCATAAATTTTACACTTGGACTGGAGCAGGTCATGTTCCTTATTCTTCTAATACTTCTTATATGGATACAACGGTTAATTTCGTGAGAGATTATTTAATTGGTCGTTTAGGTTGTACAAATTCACCACTGCAATTACCCAATTCGCCTGCAGGAACAGTAGTAGCATATTCTTACACAAATTGTACGACTAATATTCCAATGGCATGTAGCGGAGTTGGCATCAACGAATTAAGCGCCGTTAATTTATTACAAAGCATTTACCCAAATCCATCAAGTGATAAAGTAACCTTAGTATTTGTTAATTCAAATACAGAACATACAATTACTTTAATGGATGTCACAGGTAAATTAATAAAAACTGAAAAAACAATAGCACCTGAATTGACATTTGAAAAAAGTACTATTCAATCGGGAATCTATTTCTTGAAAATAACTGAATCAAACGGGCAATCATCTGTCCATAAAATCATATTTAATTAGTGTCATCAAGCACTAATTAAGCGATTGAAACGTATAACCCTAGACGAAAGTCTGGGGTTATTTTTTTGTGGCGATTAACCAAATTATAAGTTTAATAATGCTTAAATTTGCCACCGATTATGGCAGATACACCAGAAGAACAATCTTTACAAATGTCGTTTATGCAACACCTCGATGCCTTACGTTGGCATTTGGTTCGAAGCGCCATAGCTATTGCCGTTACAGCCATCGCATTGTTTTTCTTCAATAATTTTTTATTTGATACAGTAATTTTCGGCCCCTTAAAACAAGATTTTATTTCTTATCGTGCACTTTGTTCTTTAGGATATCATATTGGCGCTGGTGACGTGATGTGCATGACCGTTAAAACGCCGCACTTACAAACACTTTCAGCTTCCGAACAATTCTTTACACACATGTGGATTGCATTATTAGGAGGCATTATACTAGCTTTTCCTTATGTATTATATGAAATCTGGAAATTCATTAAGCCAGCGTTAAAAGAAAAAGAATCGACACCAGCTAAATGGTTTGTGATTGTAGCGTCTGCTTTGTTTTTAATTGGTATTTTTTTCGGTTATTTTTTATTATTCCCGATGTCATATAATTTCTTAATCAATTATCAATTATCTGACAGTGGTATAGTGCAAACGAATAATACCTTGGATGATTACATCTCTTTAATATCAACGATGACGCTAGTTTCCGGCGTTGTATTTGAATTGCCAATCTTAGTTTATTTTTTAACGCGGCTGAGTTTACTTACTCCCAACTTTATGCGGAAGTATCGTAAATATGCAGTAGTAGTGATTTTAATAGCTGCTGCTATTATTACGCCATCGCCAGATGTGACGTCGCAAATGGTAGTTGCAGTACCCATGTATTTATTATACGAGATAAGTATTTTTGTAAGTGCTTACGTCATCAAAAAACATAAGCTTTAGTATTACAATGCTTATGTTTGAAGAATTAAACTAATTTATAGTTTTTATATTCGCCCATTTTCCAGCCAGTATATTTTTGGACAAACAGCTTCAATTTATTTTTAAAGGATGTTTTTACTTTAGATTTGTCAAAGGTAAAATCCCAGTTAAGAGCATTTACTCTATTTTGAAATACTTGAGGATGACTGCCATTAAAGAGTTCCAGACTATCTACAATTAAATAATCAAATTCTTCAGCAGGCACTACATTTTTTTTCATCCATTCATCGTCGTGCCACATTTTATGAAAATGTTCTTGTTTTGCTTGCTGAATTTTAGGAGGCTTTACCCAACCATAATGATATATATAGGCATCAATCTGTTTGACCTTTAATTTAGTGTTATCTGTTTTTCTGAAGCCCTGTGCATCTTTATAAGAACGTATTGATTTATCGTTTTTGATAATACGAATTTCTTTACCATACCATTGAACTGAATTGCCAACGTAACTGTAGTTGCCATAAAAATGCAAGTAATTAAATAATAAACCTTCTACTTGTTTATCATCTTTATATTTAAGCATTGCCTCTTTAATCGTTGTTAAATAACGCTCGTGAACACATTCATCACTTTGTATATAAAAGCACCACGTAGTGTCTTTATTAATGGCATCAAAGGCTTTATTGGTTTCAAGCGCTAACACCTGTCCGCCTTCACGTAAAGAATCGTCCCAAACCGTTTCAATGATTTTTATTTTGGGAGAATTAATCTGTTTAATAAGTTGTAAGGTTTCATCCTCGCTATTACCTACTGCCACTATAAACTCATCACATATAGGTAATATAGAAGTAATAGCTTCAACTACAGGATAGTCGAATTTAAGCGCATTGCGTATAATGGTGAAGCCTGTTACTTTCATTTATAGTTTTTGTTTAATTCTTTTCGAAGCTATAAAATAAACTAAGGTTAATTTAGTGGGTTCAAGTTTAAAAAAGACTACGTGTTGTTGGAACGAAAAGTAATAAATACCCTTACTGTTTCTGTAACTTACTTTTTTTCCAAGGTAATTTTTACGCTCACTTATAGCAATAATTTGAGCAGTAATTGCTCTAAGTTTTTTGAAATAATGTTGTAAATCTTCGGGAGTACTAATTTTATATTTTTGCCAGTTTTTAAGCTGTTTTACGAAGCTTTTTGTTCTTATTATTTTTCTCATAAAAATCAGCTTCGATTTCTTTTATTGTTTGCTCCATATCATCTATAAATTGTTGTTTATAAATGTTTTTAACAACAAGTTTCTTTTCGGTTTTAGTTTCAGCGGATGTTTTCATTACTAAAAATTCTTTATCAAATATACAAAATAAGATTCAAAACTAAAACTCAGGATTTATGCCCACAAAATTATGTGGTGTAATTTGTAGTAATTCATTTTTTACAGCATCACTTACATTTAAACCATTGATAAAGGCTTGCATCGATTCTTTGGTAATATGTGTATTTGTTCTAGTCAAATCTTTCAAGGCTTCGTATGGTTTTGGATAACCCTCTCGACGAAGTATGGTTTGAACAGCTTCTGCAACAACAGCCCAATTATTTTCTAAATCTCTATTAAAAATATCTTCGTTTAATATTAATTTATCTAACCCTTTCAAAATACTTTTATAAGAAATCAACGTATGTGCAATAGGAACGCCTAAGTTTCTTAAAACAGTACTATCTGTTAAATCCCTTTGTAAACGAGATAAAGGAAGCTTCGCTGATAAATGTTCTAACATTGCATTGGCTAATCCTAAGTTGCCTTCAGCATTTTCAAAATCAATTGGATTTACTTTATGTGGCATGGCTGATGAACCAATTTCACCTACTTTTAATTTTTGTTTAAAATAATCCATGCTCACGTACGTCCAAATATCACGGCATAAATCCAATAAAATGGTATTGATACGTTTTAACGCATCACAGTATGATGCAATGTTATCATAGTGCTCAATCTGTGTAGTGAATTGACTGCGTTGTAATCCTAATGTATTATTTACGAAATCATTTCCAAAAGCGATCCAATCATTTAATGGATAAGCTACAACGTGTGCATTGAAATTACCTGTTGCACCGCCAAATTTAGCCGAGAAAGGAATATTCTCCAACTGCTTGATTTGCGATTGTAAACGCTCTACAAATACATAAATTTCTTTTCCTAAACGAGTAGGTGACGCAGGTTGCCCGTGTGTACGAGCCAGTAGCGATACATTTTTCCACTCTTTAGCTAATGTAATTAATTGAGTAGTTACCTGATGTAAATTTGGTAACACCACATCATGGGATGCTTGTTTTAAAGATAAAGGAATAGAGGTATTATTAATATCTTGAGAGGTTAACCCAAAATGAACAAACTCTAAGTAAGGCTCTAATCCTTGTGCTTTTAATTTTTCTTTTACAAAATATTCAACCGCTTTCACATCGTGATTGGTTGTTTTTTCAGTTTCCTTAATGATTTCTGCATCAGCAAAAGAAAAATTTTGGTAGATGGCTTTTAAATTTTCTACTTGTATAGCAAACAATTTTGGTAATTGTGGTAAGCCTTGTTGAGATAATAAGATGAAATAATCAATTTCAACTTGAACACGGTATTTAATTAATCCAAATTCCGAAAAATAAGGCGCTAATTCGTTGGTAACTTTTCGGTAACGCCCATCAATAGGGGAAATAGCAGTTAGTGAGTTTAATTCCATAATTTAAAAATAAAGGGTAAATATAAGGAATTAAACCTGATTTATAAGGCTTGAGTTTTACCTTAAAAAGGGATTAAGTCATTTAATCAACCAACACTACTTTCTTAAATAAACTCTTTTGGTCACCAATTAATTTAAGCACATACATTCCTTTCGAATAGCCTGATAAATCAATAGTTTCGGCATTAGAGGTTAAATTGTGTTTTTGAATTAAGCTTCCATTTATTGAATACACCTCTACTGTTTTATATTGATTCGTACTTTGTGTAATGTGAAAAACCGAAGTGCTTGGGTTTGGATAAATAGCAATTGAATGATCTAGCAATAAGTCCGTATTATTAGAGGTTGTAATTAAGCCGTCATATTTTATTTGTGCCTGATTAGCACCTGCAATAAGGCTTTGCAAACTATCACCTCCAAGCAAAGCATAAGCAATTTTGATTGTTTGATTAGGCAAAATAGTGTAGGGTCCCGAACTCATCACGTTGATGTTATCACTGCCAGTGCCGCTAACGCCAGCTGCTAAACGTTGTGTGGAAAGTGTTTTATATTTCTCTTTTGTGTCAAAGCCATTGGTTAAATCAAAACCGCCAGCTCCACCAGCAATATTATCAATGGCGTAAAAATTTGGAGGCGCTGTATTCGTTAATAATTTAATGCCCGCATATTTCCCGCTGGTAGCTGTATAATAGCAATAGCCCATTTTAGTAGTAGCATCATAAGCACTTCTGTTTTGAGCAAATGTACCACCATCGATATCCCAATCAGCAAATACACCACCGAAAAAATTAGTAATTGTATTGGTTGTACTTGTGTTTTTAATTACGTATTCCCAAATAACAAATTGTTCGTTAGGCGCTGTAGCCCATGCATAGGTGTTTTGTAAAACGTCAACACTTATAGGTGATATAGAAGTATTGTCTTTGAAGGTGGCTTTTGTATCAAAATCAGATGCAAAGGCTGGGATTTGATTTACAATTTTAATGACAGATGAAAAATCAGTATCGGCAGTAGTGCCATTTAATCCTCGAACACAGTCGGAAACCTTTGTGGTATCAGTACCTAGCATTAGTCCTGCTTCGTATAATAAATCAGTTGTTTTATATTTAAAACCTAAGCCTTGTGCTTGCGCATCTTGATTATAGCCTATTTTGCCACGACTAGTAGCAGTAGTATTTACATCATTTACTACAATATTGATATAGTCTACATTTAAAAAAATAGTGAAATATTGTTTTGCTTGATAAGCACCATCTTGCATCAATACCTGAAAAGATATACTTTGATTGATCGGAATAACACCGGTTAATTTAAAACGAAATGGATCTAACGTATTGGTAGTAGTTGCTAATGTGTTTATTACTCCCAGTGTTGTGGTGTTATCAATAACAGTTGCTAAGCCCGAAAGTGGCGTTATGCTTACCGTTAGAGCAGTTGTAGGATCTAAATAATTAGTGAAAAGACCTGTAATAAACAACGTATCACCTGTAATAAATACATTATCATTATGGTCTATTGTTTTAATATCAGTAAATACTATGCTTGGAGAAGCAGGATCTGTAAGTGCTCTAAATAAGTTAATGCGTCCGGTTCCTAATTTATTATTATATAAAGGATTTAATGAATATATATTATCAGCTGTTACTTTTAGTCTTTCGCCCACTTGCAAACCGTTATAAGAAGGAAATTGTTTTTTAACGATTCCCGCAGCACCTGCCACTACAGGCGATGCCATTGAAGTTCCTGTTAGTTGTGTGTATGAATTGCCAGTCCAAGTTGAATTTATTGCATCTCCTGGGGCGCAAACATCTACAAAATAACCATAATTAGAAGAACTGTGTTTGGTATCGGCTGCTGTAGTGTTTGCAACAGCTAATACATAAGTATACGCTGCAGGAAAAAAATCACCGTCAGCACCATTATTACCTGCCGCACAAACTACCAAACAATTTTTATTAATAGTTGCATAGGTTACAATATCTTGCCCAAATTGGCTAGCACCACCACCGCCCCATGAGCAGTTAATGGAGGTACAGCCATGATCTGCCGCATATTTAATGCCTTCGTATGCAGCAATTAAATTACCACTGGCATCAGCAATTTTAACCGGTAAAAATTTACAGTTGAATCCTAACCCTGCTCCACCATTAGTATTATCAGTACTTGCGGCTGCAATACCACATACGTGAACACCGTGGGCATTTCCTTGATAGGTGGGATCGTTATCACTCATGCCTAAATCCCAGCCCATGTAATTATCAATATGGCTATCGCCATCATTATCAATACCATCAATCACATCATTATAATTACGTTTGATATTATTAAATAAATCAGAGTGAGTGGGATCAGTACCCGTATCTGTAATACCAATAACGATGCTTGAATCACCTTTGTTTACATTCCACGCATTAAATGCATTAACTGTTTGTAAATGATATTGATTAGACGCTGTTGCTAAAGGATCATTTGGATTATAAGTCGTTTTGGGGATAAAGTGTGGTTCTGCATATAACAAAATACCTGACGCTAATAATTTTGAAATTGCTTTTTCAATGAAATAATTGGATGTATAATTTAGCTCGTAAATTAAAGATAAGTCGGCATACTTTTGACCTGCATTATTCATTTCCTTTTCAGGCGTTTTATCTAAAGGGAATTTTTTATGTAAATTAATTGCACCAATAGCTGAAGCTAAGGAATTAAACAGCGCGTGTTCTATCTTGTTATTTGAGCAAATAGATGCATAGGCTGGTTTTACTTTAAGAATAATAGTATTAGCCATATAATCATTAGGAGTAATTGTTACCGGTAATGAATATGATTTTTGAGCTGAAATACTAATAGCAATACAAATAGAAAAAGCGAGTGTAAGAATTGTCTTCATGAACTTATTGTTTGAATTAAAGGTACTATTTTATTTCTTTTTTTGAATGAAAAATAAATTAAATAAAACTCTTTTAAAAACGATTAACTTTACAGTAAAATTTATAAAACATGTTTGCCAAAACAACCGATAATCTCAATATATACTTCGAAACTCAAGGTAATCCTGATGCTAAAGAAACTTTAGTTTTTTTAAATGGCTTATCACAAACGACACTCTCTTGGATACTCACCGCTCCGGCTTTTAAAGATGATTATCATATCGTTTTGCTCGATTTTATTTTTCAAGGACAAAGTGATAAAACCGGCGATTGGCGTACGTTTGATCAACATGCTTTGGATGTAATTTCAGTATTAGATGCTTTGAAAATAGAAAAAGCAACTATTATTGGACTTTCTTATGGAAGTTTGGTGGCGCAACATTTTGGTGTTAATCACGGCAATCGTATTTCTAAATTAATACTAACCTCTACTTTTGCACATAAAACGCCTTATTACGAAGCTATTGAGTTATCATGGTGGAGAGCATTAGAGTTTGGCGGTTATAATTTAATGTTGGATATTATGTTGCCATCAGTGCTTAGTGAAAATTATTTTGCAAAACCGCTGATTCCTATTGATATGATGAAACAAGCGCGACAAGAAGCAAATGACGATAAACAAGCGCTTTTCAAGTTGATGCGAGCTACAAAAGAACGTGGTGATTACAGACCATTTCTGCAAAAAATAAATAATCCAACATTAGTTATACAAGGCGAAAAAGATATGTTGTTTCCTGTTCACATGGCTAGCGAAGTAGCCAAAGCAATTCCTCACGCTCAATTTGAGGTAATAGCTAATGCCGGTCATACGCTCAATTTAGAAGCAGTACCTCAATTGTGCCATTTAATAAAGGAGTTTATAAGTTAAGATTGTATTCTAATTTATTTTTTATTTGTTTGCGTAAACAAACAATATCTCAACGATTATTTATATTTTTGAAATTCAAATTTTAAAATGAAATCAACTTTTATAGAAGAACTTAAATGGCGCGGCATTTTGCACGATGTGATGCCTGGAACGGAAGAATTATTAGCCAAAGAAATGGTTTCTGGTTATATAGGATTTGATCCAACAGCAGATAGTTTACACGTAGGTAGCCTTGCGCAAATAATGACCTTATTGCGTTTTCAGTTGGCAGGCCATAAACCGATTGCTTTGGTTGGCGGCGCTACTGGTATGGTTGGTGATCCTAGCGGGAAATCAGCCGAGCGTAATTTATTAGATAGTGATACATTAAATAAAAATATTGAAGGGATTAAAAACCAGTTACAACAATTTTTAAATTTTGATTGTGGCCCTAATAGTGCGGAACTGGTAAATAATTACGATTGGTTTAAAAATTATTCGTTTTTAGATTTCATTCGCGATGCCGGAAAACACATTACGGTTAATTATATGATGGCCAAAGATTCGGTTAAAAATCGCATCAATGGAGATTCTGGGATGTCCTTCACCGAATTTAGTTACCAGTTAATTCAAGGCTTTGATTTTTACTACTTGTTCAAACATAAAAATTGTAAGCTTCAAATGGGTGGATCTGATCAATGGGGAAATATTACCACAGGCACCGAATTCATTCGCCGTAAGGCTAGTGGAGAGGCTTTTGCGCTAACAACTCAATTGATAAAAAAATCAGACGGCACTAAGTTTGGTAAATCAGAAGGAGGAAATATTTGGTTAGACAGAGAAAAAACATCGCCTTATAAATTTTACCAATTTTGGTTAAATGTAAGCGATGAAGATTCTAAAACCTACATTCGTATTTTTAGTTTAATGAATCAGCAAGAAATAGAAGCCCTGGAAACCCTTCATAATACTGCCCCACACGAACGTCATTTACAAAAAGCCTTAGCGAAAGAAATCACCATCAGAGTTCATAGCGAAGTTGATTATTTACAAGCCATTGAAACTGCTGAATTTTTATTCAAATCGAAAGCAGAAGATATTGCCAATCTAAACGCAGCAGCCTTCGAAAAATTATTAGGTGGCATTGATACTTTTGAAATACCAAGAACAGCTATTCAAAATGGATTGTTATTAGTTGATGCTTTAGTGGAACAAACCACTGTTTTTCCTAGTAAAACGGAAGCTCGCAAGATGATTCAAGGAAATGCTTTGGCGTTAAATAAAACAAAAGTATCGGATGTAAACACTAATCTAACGCTATCAAATTTTATAGCTGATACCTATTTGTTAATCAGTAAAGGAAAAAAAGAAAATTATTTATTAAAAATAGTTTAAAAAAAACTCCGCGCCTTGCGCTAAAAATTTTAGCAATGATAAAAGACATAACATTTCCAGAAGTTGAAAGCATTGCCGTTGCTATTGTTCAGGATATTGAAGGTTTGGATGAATATGATGTATACTTAATTAATTTGAAATCGGAAGATATTAAAAATGTGATGGTAGTATCTACAGGTTATGGCTTAGTAAACGACCAGCAAATTAAAACAAGCACCCTGCGTCATTTTTTTGATGAAGTCAAACAACAAGATTTTATTAAAATCGAGCCGATTCAAAAAGAAGTATTTGGCTTAAGTAACGAGTATTGGATAAGCTTTTCACTCAATAACCAATTATACGATAAGCAATTTATTTTTTTACCAGAAACCGTTGTAGAGTCCAATTTTGTTACTATTCCCGTAGTTGGTAAAAAAGGTGTTTTGATTAAATAAAAAAGAGCGTCTTAAAAAAAGCTCTTATTATACAATAACAATTTCTTCTCTAATTCTCGTCCTCAAACTTATAAGAATACTTGCGCCATTTATCTATCACTTGTTGCATATCGGCTGGTAATTCACTGTCAAAAAAGATGGGCTCTTTTGTAATAGGATGTGTAATTCCTAGTGTTTTAGCATGTAAGGCTTGACGAGGCAAAATATCAAAACAATTTTCAATAAACTGTTTATACTTATTACTCGGTAAGCCTTTTAATATTCTATCACCACCATATTCGTTATCGTTAAATAACGGATGACCTAAATGCCTCATATGTATGCGTATTTGATGCGTACGGCCTGTTTCTAATTTACATTCAACAACGGTGACGTATCCAAAACGTTCTAATACTTTATAATGTGTTATCGCATGCTTGCCATGTTCACTATCAGGAAAGCAAGCCATGACTTTTCTATTTTTCAAATCACGCGCAACATTACAAGTAATGGTGCCCGAATCTTCTTTCACATCGCCCCAAACAATGGCAATGTATTTTCGGTCGAGGTTTCGGTCAAAAAAATCTTTTGCTAAGCGCGTCATTGCTAATTCTGTTTTAGCAACAATAATAATTCCCGAAGTGTTTTTATCGATACGATGCACCAAGCCTGGTCTGTCAATCGATAAGTTTTCGGTAAGTTGTGTTTTTGAAGTTGGTAAATTTTTAAATCTATAGGCTAAAGCATTTACCAAAGTGCCTGAATAATGACCGAAAGCTGGATGAACCACCATGCCAGGTTCTTTATTTACCACACAAATATAATCGTCTTCAAAAACAACATTAATAGGAATATCTTCCGCTAACACTTCCACATCACGCGGAGGTGTTGTCATTAAAATAGAAATCTCGTCCAAAGGTTTTATCTTGTAACTTGATTTTACCGGCTTTCCGTTTACCAAGATACACTCTGCATCGCAGGCCTGCTGCAGTTTTGTACGAGTCGCGTTTTGTACACGGATCATTAAAAACTTATCAATACGCATCATCACCTGACCTTTCTCAACCTTAATGTTGTGATGCTCGTATAATTCTTTTTCTTCTTCGCTTCCTTCAACTTCTTCTATATCGTCTGTCATAATGTGTTTGTGTTTTTAATAACCAGTCTGCAAATTTATGTATAATTAATTTTGCAAAAGAGTTGTATCAGGAAATCGACTTACAATAGTCTGCTTACCTCGAAATAATTAATTTTTGAGGAGTAGTATTTTTGCTTGAACCATTCAAGTAAACAACATACATGCCGTTAGGTATAGCGCTAATGTCAATGGTTTCAGCATTATTAAATGGTTTAGTCAAAACAAGTTGTCCTAAGGTTGAGTAAATATTCAATGTTAAAGCATTTAAACTTAATTCGGATGCGCGAATGGTTAGTGAATTTTGTGCAGGATTAGGGTATAAATTAAAATTGTAATACTGTTGTTCGAACTCTGCAATTCCAATAGGAGTTGGAGGTACATAACAACCCATTGTTGGATTGATCATAATAGAACCTGGAATAGAAGATTGTGTCCAGCCAGAGCCTATATCATAAAATAAAGCATCGTGGTGATTGGTGTTTTTGTCAAACCCTATATTCAATGGCTGATTCGTAGATTGTTGTATCCCAAAATAATATGTGCCAGCACTCATTGGTAAACAGGTTGTGAGTTTGAATGTAGGCATCATATTATAATTGCCTTGTAAATAAAAAGGTTTCACAGCACTGTCTCTGTATATTACAGCTCCAGGACTTCCACCGCCATCGCTCCAAATCATTAATCTGAAAGAAGAATTAATGATTAATCCACCTTGTGTGATTGGATCAAAATAAATATTGATACCGCGTAACGTATCATAATTATTGAGCGTATAGCGCACACCCATTTTAGCACCGTAAGTATTGTTATAGTAACCCACTTCTGCTGTGCCGTCATCATAAGCATAATACTTTGGAAAATGCTGATATTGAATAAGTGTATCATTTGTTTTATTAAAATCAGAACTTGATGTTTTGATGTAATGTTTTATTTTTAAAACAGAATCAACATTAGGAGCTAATGTATATGTGCCTAATGATACGTTAGCTTGTGCAATACCTGTTTGATAACCTGAGTTTTGAAAAGGCTGAATATTATCTACTGCTGAGTAACTATGCTGCAAAGCATTGAGGTGATCGTAAATATCATAGAAGTAAGTAATATTAGATGTGTTTTTATCATTATTACGTAAAGTGTTATAAAATGAAGATCCTAAATCTGAACTCACATACTGCGAATATGGCATTTTAGAGTAATTTTTTAGTATTGGCGTAGGCATATATGCAAAAGCTACATCTTGAGATACGGTATCAATGATGGATCTTCCTTTGTTAAGGTATACATAATCAATATGCCAATGATCCAAACTGCCACTGGTGGTAGCTCTGTTCCTAAATCTAAATTGAAAGATGCTATCGAAATAGGCGGTATCATTAACTGGCAGAATAACCATTCTAAAATTAGTATCGTTTGTTGCTGGATGGTAGCCGTTTTTGTGCCATACCTCATGCCATGTATTTTGATTAGGTTTAAAAAAATCAACACATAAAGAGTCGCTAGGCTCTGGCCAATCGCCATTTCCCATAGCTTGGTAATAAAAACTTAAATAAATACTATCAGCAAAGTTGTAGGAATGCGCACCTAGTTTTTGTAAATTAATAGGACGAGATGTAAGCGTATCAGCGGGATTAGAAGCAGAGACAGGCGCTGTTAACAAATACGGATAACCCTTTTTGTTTAAACCATCAAAGGTTGCAACACCAAGACTTTTAGGTGCAGTCCCAAATCCTACGTTCACGTATACACTTGAATCTTTCCAGTGATTTACCGTTGGGTAAGGCGATTGATATGCATAGGAGAAATCATCAAAAAAAGGCAACGTGTCTAAAGCCACCACTGAAGCGGTTTTAGAAGCAGTGATATTTTTGGAATTAATGACAGGCAAGTGCAAATTAGCATTTAGTGGCATTAATTGCTCTTGGCCCTGAACGAAAACTGTTAATGACATAAACAGTAGCATTAAGTAGAATTTGAATGTATTATTAAAAAATATAGGTATCATTTACTTTGTTATGGGTTTGTTAGCGAACTATCAGTGGGGATAGCTAAATAATCATTTTCTTTTTTACCAACTAATAAATCTATTTTACTTCCTTTTTTTATAGGGTCTCCTGCTAATATTTCTTTGCCTTTATACAATTGTTTTACCACACAACCTTTGCAATCTGCAGTAATTTCGTTAACAGTTCCTTGTTTTAAACCGTAACTTTCAATCATAAACAAAGCTTGTCGTGAGCTTCTATCAACTAATTTAGGCATTGCTATTTGTGGTGGCTGCGTACTAGTAACGTATAAATAGATAATTCTATTGTGTTTAACCTCCGAATTAGCTTCAGGTTCTTGCTTCAATACAATGCCCGACTTCTCTTGAGGCTCGTAAACACTGTCAATAATGGCATATCTTACCTTTTTTTCTACTATAAACTTATCAAGTTCAGAAATAAGTTTCCCTTTAAAATCGGGGACTACAGCCGTTTCCCCATGGTGAGTATAAATACCTAAAAGTTTAAATAAAATCCACAATAAAACAACTAAGGATAGAATGGCAATAGTAAAATGCTTAAAAAACACCTTTGATTTAATAAATAAAAAAAAATCTTTCATAACAATATTAAGATTGCTAATATAGTTCTTTTTTGATAAAAGAATAGTACATTTAGTGCTTTTCAAATTTTTATTTCCCTTTAAATCAAAGCAATAGAGGCATAAAATTAATATATGTAGTATTAATTTATGTTTAAAAACAGGGATCTTTTTTCGAAAATACGAACAGTATAAAAAAATATTTTTCAAAAAAAGCAAAAAAAGTTTTATTTTTTTTTGTAACAACAAAAAATGTTACTAAATTTGCAATCCCAAAAATAAAGGGACGTTCTTTTAAATCAAACAAAAATAAGCCGAAGTAGCTCAGCTGGTAGAGCCACTGATTTGTAATCAGTAGGTCGGGGGTTCGAGTCCCTTCTTCGGCTCTTATTTTAAAATGGGGATATACCAGAGTGGCCAAATGGGACAGACTGTAAATCTGTTGTTTCGACTTCGGAGGTTCGAATCCTCCTGTCCCCACGAGTAACGATGGATGTCGCATTGTTAAAGAGAATACCAAGCGAAAGTAGCTCAATTGGTAGAGCTCCAGCCTTCCAAGCTGGAGGTTGCGGGTTCGAGACCCGTCTTTCGCTCAATAAAAATTGAGGAGTGAAGTTGATGAATAACCGTATAAACGGACAAAAGAAAGTTCAAACTTGCGTAGGCGGTTTTAAATTCTTTTGAATGTCCCTAAAATTGAGGGACTTTTCGTATATATAAAAGCACGTTCTTTAAAATAAAGCAAACAGCAGATCATTAAATAGGCTGTTGTAGCTCAGTGGTAGAGCACCTCCTTGGTAAGGAGGAGGTCGGCGGTTCAATCCCGCTCAACAGCTCTAAACAAAAAAGGTAGTAATTAAACTATATATAAAACAAATAATAATAACAATTAAAATAACACAGCAATGGCAAAAGAAAAATTCGACCGTTCCAAACCACACGTAAACATTGGTACTATCGGTCACGTAGATCACGGTAAAACAACATTAACAGCTGCAATTACAGTAGTATTGGCAGAAAAAGGATTATCAGAAGTTAGAGATTTCTCTTCAATTGATAATGCTCCTGAAGAAAAAGAGCGTGGTATCACGATCAATACTTCTCACGTTGAGTATCAAACTGCTAACCGTCACTATGCTCACGTTGACTGTCCTGGTCACGCGGATTATGTGAAAAACATGGTTACTGGTGCTGCTCAAATGGATGGTGCAATTTTAGTAGTTGCTGCAACTGATGGCCCAATGCCTCAAACTCGTGAGCATATCTTATTAGCTCGTCAAGTTGGTGTACCTCGTATCGTTGTATTCATGAATAAAGTGGATATGGTTGAAGATGCTGAGTTATTAGAATTAGTTGAAATGGAAATCCGTGAATTATTAACATTCTATAAATTTGATGGTGATAACACTCCAGTGATTCAAGGTTCTGCTTTAGGTGGATTAAACAAGGATCCAAAATGGATGGATAAAATTATGGAATTAATGGATGCTGTAGATACTTACATTCCATTACCTCCACGCGAGAAAGATAAGCCATTTTTGATGCCAGTTGAAGATGTTTTCACAATCACAGGTCGTGGAACAGTTGCTACAGGTCGTATCGAAACAGGTGTTATTAACTCTAATGATCCAGTAGATATTATTGGTATGGGTGACGAAAAATTATCGTCTACTGTAACTGGTGTTGAAATGTTCC
Source organism: uncultured Bacteroidota bacterium (assembly GCA_903834765.1). Classification (GTDB taxonomy): domain Bacteria; phylum Bacteroidota; class Bacteroidia; order B-17B0; family Aurantibacillaceae; genus UBA4416. The sequence goes on along the minus strand of CAILKE010000004.1, from coordinate 108,069 downwards.
GTAAAATCTTAGATTATGGTGAGGCTGGAGATAACGTAGGTTTATTATTACGTGGTATTGATAAAGCTGATATCCGTCGTGGTATGGTAATTATTAAGCCAGGTTCTGTTAAAGCTCACAAAAAGTTCAAAGCTGAGGTTTATATCTTGAAAAAAGAAGAAGGTGGACGTCACACTCCATTCCATAACAAATACCGTCCACAATTCTATTTACGTACAACTGACGTAACAGGAGAGATTTCTTTAGATGCTGGGCGTGAAATGGTAATGCCAGGTGATAACGTTACAATTACTGTAGAATTACACTCTGCTGTAGCAATGGATAAAGGTTTACGTTTTGCAATGCGCGAAGGTGGACGTACTGTTGGTGCTGGTCAAGTAACTGAAATTTTAGAGTAATCATACTCAAATAATAGCAAAATGGCTTGCCGAAAGGCTCAGCCATTTTGCTGTTTATAATAAATTGGATTTACGGGAGTAGTTCAAGGGTAGAATATCGGTCTCCAAAACCGCTGATGGGGGTTCGAATCCCTCCTCCCGTGCTTAACAAATTAGATTATAGTATTTAAGAAATTTAGATTACTCTAAAATCATAAATCTAAAATCATAAATCTAAAATAGAACGATTATGAGTAAGTTTGGAACATACATAGAGGAAACAAAAGATGAGTTATTTAATAAAGTAACTTGGCCAACTTGGCCTGAGCTGCAAAGCAGCGCTATACTTGTAATGGTAGCTTCTACTATTATTGGATTAATTGTTTGGGGAATGGATTTTGGTTTTGAAAACCTAATGAAGTTGGCTTATCAAATGGTTAGTGGTTTATAATTTTTTATACGTACAAAAATGTCTGAAACTGTAAATAAAGAAACTTCCTCAATTGTTAAAAAATGGTATGTAGTACGTGCTATTAGCGGACAAGAAAATAAAGTAAAACAATATATTGAAGTGGAAATTAATCGTTTAAAATTAAACGACTATGTTTCTCAAGTATTGATTCCCACCGAAAAATACATCCAAATTCGTAATGGAAAGAAAATTCAGAAAGAACGTTCTTTTTATCCTGGTTACGTATTAATTGAAGCTGCTTTAGTTGGTGAAATTACACATATTATAAAAAATATTACAGGCGTTATTGGTTTTTTAGGAGAAACAAAACGTGGAGAAGCTGTTCCAATGCGCTTATCAGAAGTTAATCGTATTTTAGGAACTGTTGATGATTTATCGGAAGCGGAAAGTACTGTTACTAGTAATTACATTGTTGGAGAAGCTGTTAAAGTAATTAACGGACCTTTCAACGGATTTAATGGGACGATTGAAGAGATCAATGATGAGAAGAAAAAAATTAAAGTGGTTGTTAAGATCTTCGGACGTAAAACTCCTGTTGAATTAGCATTCGGTGAAGTTGAAAGAGAATAATATTTTTAAATAAACACATTGATGATTTAATACTTAAAGTTAAAATGAGACGCTTTGCTGCTTCCAACTCAAAGTAAACAATTTCTCTAAGTATAAACATCAACTAATCAAATAAAAAAACAACAAAAATGGCAAAAGAGTTATCAGCAATTGTAAAACTACAAATTAAAGGTGGAGCTGCTAACCCGTCGCCTCCAATTGGTCCTGCATTAGGTGCTAAAGGTGTTAACATTATGGAGTTCTGTAAGCAATTTAATGCTAGAACTCAAGAACAAGCAGGTAAAGTATTACCAGTTTTAATTAATGTATACGCTGACAAAACATTTGATTTTATAATCAAACGTACACCTGTTGCTATTCAAATTATGGATGTGACTAAGGTTAAACAAGGTTCAGGTGAAAGTAACCGTAAAAAAGTTGGTTCTATTTCTTGGGATCAAATTCGCGCTATTGCAACAGATAAAATTGTAGACATGAACTGTTTTACAATCGAATCTGCTATGTTAATGGTAGCCGGTACTGCACGTAGTATGGGAATTACAACAACAGGAGAGGCACCTGTAAAACCTTAATTCAATATAATATAAACCAAAAAACAAGCTTTTTAAAAAATGGCAACGTTAACTAAAAAAAGAAAAGCAGCAGATGCAAAGTTCGATATGAACAAAGTGCATTCTCTTGCCGAAGCAACAAAAGTTGTGAAAGAAATTTCTACAACTAAGTTTGATGCATCCGTGGATATCGCTATCCGTTTAGGAGTTGATCCTCGTAAAGCTAATCAAATGGTTCGTGGTACTGTTACCTTACCTCACGGTACTGGTAAAGTAAATCGCGTTTTAGCTATTGTTACCCCTGATAAGGAAGCAGAAGCTAGAGCTGCAGGTGCGGACTTCGTTGGATTAGACGAATACATCGAAAAAATTAAAGGAGGATGGACAGACATCGACGTAATTATCACTATGCCCTCAGTAATGGGTAAAGTTGGTGCTTTAGGTCGTGTATTAGGTCCTCGCGGTTTAATGCCTAACCCAAAAACAGGTACAGTAACAATGGATATTGCAAAAGCTGTAACTGACTCAAAAGGTGGTAAAATCGATTTTAAGGTAGACAAAGCAGGTATCATTCACACGCGAGTTGGTAAAGTATCTTTTGATGCTGACAAATTAGCGGAAAATGCTAGCGAAGTTTTGCAAGCTATCGTAAAATTAAAACCATCGTCTGCAAGAGGTACTTATGTTAAATCGGTATTCTTAAGTAGCACAATGAGTGCAGGTATTCAAATCGAAACAAAATCATTTAACTAATTTCAACAACACCTATTAGTATGAACAAACAAGAAAAAACACAGGAAATAGATCGTTTACTTGGCATTTTAAATGCTAACACAAAAATCTATTTAGCAGATTGTTCTTCTTTGTCAGTAGAAAAGGTAAATCAATTACGTCGCTCTTGCTTTGAGAAAAAAGTAAGTATGTCTGTTGTTAAAAACACGTTATTAGCAAAAGCTTTAGAACGTGCTAACGATAGCAATCTTGCTCAATTAATCCCAGCATTAAAAGGCCAAACGGCTTTAATTTTAACAGAAACATCTAATGTTCCTGCTAAATTAATTAAAGAGTTTCGCAAAGGCGGTGATAAACCTCAACTAAAGGCTGCTTATGTAGAAGATATGGTATTTATCGGCGACGATAAATTAGATGCGCTTGTAGGATTAAAATCGAAAAACGAATTAATCGCAGACGTAATCGCCTTATTACAAGCACCAATTCAACGTGTTATCGGAGGTTTAGAAAACAAAACCAAAGGCACAGAAGAAGTTGCAGCATAATAGCTAACTGTAAAAAAGAATAATCAACACTTCGAAAGAAGAAAACAAAAAACAAACAATTAATAATTTAAACAACAATTAAAAACTAATATAAAATGGCAGACGTAAAAGCAATCGCTGAAACATTAGTAAACTTGACAGTAAAAGAAGTTCAAGAATTAGCAACAGTATTAAAAGATGAGTATGGTATCGAGCCAGCAGCAGCAGCAGTAGTTGTAGCAGCAGGTGGCGGCGGAGACGCAGCAGCAGCTAAAACATCATTCGATGTAATTTTAGTTGAAGCAGGTGCAGCTAAATTAGGTGTAGTTAAAGCTGTTAAAGATTTAACAGGTTTAGGCTTAAAAGAAGCTAAAGACTTAGTGGACGGTGCTCCAAAACCAGTTAAAGAAGGTATCTCTAAAGAAGAAGCTGAATCAATTAAGAAAGCTTTAGAAGAAGCTGGTGCAAAAGTTGAAGTAAAATAAATTTACTTCCAAATCTAAGCGTTAAGAGCCTCTTTGCTATGCAAATGTTCTTAACGCTTTATTTAGCTTTTAGTAATTGGCGTATCGCTTTTTAGAGTACTAACTAATAAACTTCATTACATTGGCAACAGCAATAAAAAAAACACAGAGAATTAATTTCTCTTCAAACAAATTTCCAATTGAGTATCCAGATTTTTTGGATATACAAATTAAGTCTTTTCAAGATTTTTTTCAATTAGAAACGACACCGGATAACCGAAAAAACGAAGGTTTATTCCGCGTATTTGCCGAAAACTTTCCTATTTCTGATGCGAGAAATAATTTCGTATTGGAATTTTTGGATTATTTCGTAGATCCACCTCGCTATGCTCTTGAAGAGTGTATTAGCCGTGGATTAACTTATTCAGTGCCTTTAAAGGCTAAATTAAAGCTTTACTGTACTGACCCTGAACATGAAGATTTTGAAACCATTGTACAGGACGTTTATTTAGGAACAATTCCATACATGACACCAAAAGGTTCTTTTGTAATCAATGGTGCTGAGCGTGTAATCGTTTCTCAATTACATCGTTCTCCAGGCGTGTTCTTCGGCCAAAGCCGTCACGCAAATGGTACTAAATTATACAGTGCTCGTGTTATTCCTTTCAAAGGTTCTTGGATTGAATTCGCTACAGACATTAATAATGTGATGTATGCTTATATCGATCGTAAGAAAAAATTACCAGTAACAACGTTATTACGTGCTATTGGTTTTGAAAGCGATAAACAAATTTTAGAAATTTTCGGTTTAGCTGATGAAGTGAAAGTTTCAAAAGCTGGTTTAAAACGCGAAGTTGGCCGTAGATTAGCGGCTCGTGTTCTTAAAACTTGGATTGAAGATTTCGTAGATGAGGACACCGGAGAAGTTGTTTCAATCGAACGTAACGAAGTTATCTTAGATCGTGAAACAGTTTTAGAAGACGCACACATTGATTTAATCGCTGATAATGGCGTTAAATCTATCATTTTACATAAAGAAGACGTTAACACGGCTGATTTTGCTATTATTTACAATACGTTACAAAAAGATTCAACTAACTCAGAAAAAGAAGCAATCGAGTATATCTACCGTTTACTTCGTAATGCTGAGCCACCTGATGAAGATACAGCTCGTGGAGTAATTGATAAATTATTTTTCTCTGACAAACGTTATGATTTAGGAGAAGTAGGTCGTTTCCGTATCAACAAAAAGTTAGGCATCGATATTCCTATGAATATCCGTGTATTAACAAAAGAAGATATTATTTTGATCATGAAATATTTGATCGAATTAATTAATTCTAAAACTGATGTGGATGATATCGATCACTTGTCAAACCGTCGTGTACGTACAGTTGGTGAGCAATTATTCTCTCAATTTGGTGTAGGTTTAGCGCGTATGGCTCGTACTATTCGTGAGCGTATGAACGTTCGTGATAACGAAGTGTTTACACCAACCGATTTGATTAACGCTAAAACATTATCTTCTGTAATTAATTCATTCTTCGGAACGAATCAATTATCTCAGTTCATGGATCAAACTAACCCTTTATCGGAGATTACGCATAAGCGACGTCTTTCGGCACTAGGGCCAGGAGGTTTATCTCGTGAGCGTGCAGGTTTTGAGGTACGTGACGTTCACTACACACACTACGGACGTTTATGTACTATTGAAACTCCAGAAGGACCAAACATTGGTTTGATTTCCTCTCTTTGCGTTTTCGCAAAAGTTAATAAATTAGGATTTATTGAAACTCCTTTTCGTGCAGTAAATAATGGAAGAGTAGAGGTTAATAAAGGAATTACTTATTTAACGGCTGAAGAAGAAGATCAAAAAAATATTGCACAAACAAGCGCAGAATTAGATGAAAAAGGAAATTTCGTAAACGATAAAGTTACTGCTCGTTACGAAGGTGACTTCCCTGTAATTGATCCATCTAAGGTTAATTTAATGGACGTTGCGCCTAATCAAATTGCATCTATTGCAGCATCATTAATTCCGTTCTTGGAGCATGATGACGCCAACCGTGCATTGATGGGCTCTAACATGCAACGTCAAGCTGTTCCATTAATGCGTCCCGAAGCACCAATCGTTGGTACAGGTATCGAAGCTCGTGTAGCCGAAGACAGCCGTGTATTAATTAATGCTGAAGGTGAAGGTGTGGTTGAATATGTTGATGCTCGTGAAATTACAATTCGTTACAATCGTTCTAAAGATGAGCAATTAGTAAGTTTTGAAGGCGATGTTAAAACGTATAAATTAACTAAATTCCAAAAAACAAATCAAAGTACTTGTATGAACTTAAAACCTATCGTTAAGAAAGGTGATAAAGTAACTAAAGGACAAGTATTATGTGATGGATACGCTACAGATAAAGGTGAATTAGCTATTGGACGTAACTTAAAAGTGGCATTCATGCCTTGGAAAGGTTATAACTTTGAGGATGCCATCGTTATTTCTGAGCGTGTTATTCGTGAAGATATTTTTACATCTATTCATATTGATGAATATTCATTAGAAGTTCGTGATACAAAACGTGGAATGGAAGAGTTAACTCCAGATATTCCTAATGTAAGCGAAGAAGCTACTAAAGATTTAGATGAAAAAGGTATTATCCGTGTTGGAGCTGAGGTTAAAGAAGGTGACATCTTAATTGGAAAAATTACTCCAAAAGGTGAAACTGATCCATCTCCAGAAGAAAAATTATTACGCGCTATTTTTGGAGATAAAGCAGGTGACGTTAAAGATGCGTCTTTACGTGTATCTCCATCATTGAAAGGTGTAATCGTTGATAAAAAATTATTCTCTCGTGCTATTAAAGATAAAAAGCAAAAAGCGGATGAGAAACCTCAAATTGAAAAATTAGATGCTGATCATCATAAGTCAATTGCTAATATCAAATACCAATTAATTGAAAAATTATTTGAATTGGTTAATGGCCGCACATCTCAAGGTGTTACTAATATCTTAGGTGAAGAGGTGATTTCAAAAGGAACTAAGTTTACTCAAAAATTATTAGAGAAAGTTGATTTCTCTGAAGTTAACCCAGGTAACTGGACAACTGACAAAGATAAAAATGAGCAAATTGAGCGCTTGTTGCATAACTTCATGATTAAGTATAACGACTTCTTAGGTCAATACAAACGCACTAAGTTTCAAATAACTGTTGGTGATGAGTTACCAAACGGAATTGTTCAGTTAGCTAAAGTTTATATTGCTCAAAAACGTAAGTTAAGAGTAGGTGATAAGATGGCTGGACGTCATGGTAACAAGGGTATTGTAGCTCGTATTGTTCGTGATGAGGATATGCCATACTTAGAAGATGGAACTACAGTAGATATCGTATTGAATCCATTAGGTGTACCTTCTCGTATGAACTTAGGTCAGATCTATGAAACAGTATTAGCATGGGCTGGGCAAAAATTAGGATTGAAATTCTCAACTCCAATCTTTGACGGTGCATCAATGACAGAGATCGATTCTTATACTGAAAAAGCAGGTTTACCACAGTTTGGGCGTACTTTCTTACGTGATGGTGGAACAGGTGAACCATTTGATCAACCAGCTACTGTAGGTATTATCTACATGCTGAAATTAGGTCACATGGTAGATGATAAGATGCATGCTCGTTCAATCGGACCATATTCATTAATTACTCAACAACCTTTAGGTGGTAAAGCACAATTTGGTGGTCAGCGTTTTGGTGAGATGGAGGTTTGGGCTTTAGAGGCATACGGTGCTGCTAACGTGTTACAGGAATTATTAACTATTAAGTCTGATGACGTAATGGGTCGTGCAAAAGCTTATGAAGCAATTGTAAAAGGCGAAAATATTCCTACTCCAGGTATACCAGAATCATTTAATGTATTAATGCACGAATTACGTGGATTAGCGTTAGATGTAACACTTGACTAAAAGACCTCACCCCCAACCCCTCTCCAAAGGAGAGGGGAGAAAAGGGATAAGGCAAATAAATTTTTATTATCACTAAAACCAAAAAGCAACAAAATGGCTTTAAGAAAAGATAACAAAGTAAAATCAAACTTCTCAAAAATCACTATTAGCTTAGCGTCTCCTGAAACTATTCTGCAACGTAGTAGTGGAGAAGTATTGAAACCAGAAACCATTAATTACCGTACTTACAAGCCAGAAAGAGATGGTTTGTTTTGCGAGCGTATTTTTGGACCAGTAAAAGATTACGAATGTCACTGTGGTAAATACAAGCGTATTCGTTACAAAGGTATTATCTGCGACCGTTGTGGTGTAGAGGTTACTGAAAAGAAAGTGCGTCGTGAGCGTATGGGACACATTAACTTAGTTGTTCCTGTTGCTCATATTTGGTATTTCCGTTCGTTACCAAACAAAATTGGTTACTTATTAGGATTACCAACTAAAAAATTAGACATGATTATTTACTACGAACGTTACGTAGTAATTAATTCTGGTGTTGCTGCTCAAGGCGGTACTCAATACTTAGATTTCTTAACAGAAGAAGAGTATTTAAACCTAGTTGATACTTTACCAAAAGATAACCATTTGTTAGATGATAATGATCCTAATAAATTTATCGCAAAAATGGGAGCTGAAGCTTTACAAGATTTATTATCTCGTTTACAGTTAGATGAATTATCTTATGAATTACGTCACAAAGCTAATACAGAAACATCTCAACAACGTAAAAATGAAGCATTAAAACGTTTGCAAGTTATTGAGGCATTCCGTTCAGCACAATCTCATATTGATAACCGCCCTGAGTGGATGATTATTAAAACGGTTCCGGTTATTCCACCAGAATTGCGTCCGTTAGTTCCATTGGATGGTGGACGTTTCGCAACTTCGGATTTAAATGATTTATACCGTCGTGTTATTATTCGTAACAACCGTTTAAAACGTTTAATTGAAATTAAAGCTCCAGATGTAATCTTACGTAATGAAAAACGTATGTTACAAGAATCAGTAGATTCATTATTTGATAACTCTCGTAAATCAAATGCTGTTAAAACTGAATCAAACCGCGCATTAAAATCATTATCTGATTCATTAAAAGGTAAACAAGGACGTTTCCGTCAAAACTTATTAGGTAAGCGTGTGGATTACTCGGCTCGTTCGGTAATTGTTGTAGGACCTGAATTAAAATTACATGAGTGTGGTTTACCTAAGGAAATGGCAGCTGAATTATTCAAACCATTTATCATTCGCAAAATGATTGAGCGTGGTATTGTTAAAACAGTAAAATCAGCTAAAAAAATAGTTGATAAAAAAGAGCCAATCGTTTGGGATATTTTAGAAAACGTATTAAAAGGACATCCTGTAATGTTAAACCGTGCACCAACATTGCACAGATTAGGTATTCAGGCTTTCCAACCAAAATTAATTGAAGGAAAAGCGATACAGTTACATCCATTAGTATGTACTGCGTTTAATGCCGATTTTGACGGTGATCAAATGGCGGTGCATGTTCCATTAGGACACGCCGCAGTATTAGAAGCTCAAGTATTAATGTTAGCTTCTCATAACATTTTAAATCCTTCAAATGGAGCTCCAGTTGCAGTTCCATCTCAAGACATGGTTTTAGGTTTATACTATTTAACTAAATCTAAAAAGAATTTACCTAAAGATTTAGTTCGAGGTGAAGGAAAAACATTCTATAGTGCAGAAGAAGTGGTGATTGCTTTGAATGAAAATCAAGTTGATTTACATGCTCAAATCAAAATCAAAATTACCAATGCATTAGAAGGAACAAACTTAGTTACTAAGATTATTGATACTACAGTTGGCCGTGTTATCTTTAATCAGGTTGTACCACACGAAGTAGGTTACATCAACGAATTATTAACTAAAAAATCTTTACGTGATATCATTGGATTAATCGTTAAGAAAACTGGAATGGCTAAAACAGCTAAGTTCTTGGATGATATTAAAGAAATAGGATTTAAAACAGCATTCAAAGGTGGTTTATCATTTAACTTAGGTGATATTCAAACGCCTGAAGAGAAATTTAAAATCATTAAAGAATCTCGTGCACAGGTGGATGAAGTTGTAAATAACTACTCAATGGGTTTCATTACCAACAACGAGCGTTACAATCAAATCATTGATATCTGGACACACACTAACTCTAAAGTTACCAAAAAGGTAATGGATAATTTAAGCTCAGACAGACAAGGATTTAATCCAGTTTATATGATGCTTGATTCAGGAGCTCGTGGATCTAAAGAACAAATTAAACAGTTGAGCGGTATGCGTGGTTTGATGGCTAAGCCTCAAAAAGCGGGTGATACTACAGCTTCCATTATTGAGAATCCTGTATTATCTAACTTCCGTGAAGGTTTATCTATCTTAGAATACTTTATTTCTACTCACGGTGCGCGTAAAGGTTTAGCGGATACGGCGTTAAAAACAGCAGATGCTGGTTATTTAACTCGCCGTTTGGTTGACGTTGCTCAAGACGTGATTATTAATGAAGAAGATTGCGGTACTTTACGTGGATTAACAGCAACAGCATTGAAAAACAATGATGATGTAGTTGAAACTTTACGTGATCGCATCTTAGGTCGTATTGCATTAAATGACGTATATCATCCAACAACAGGTGACTTAATTGTTACTGGTGGTGAAATGATTACGGAAGATGTATCTGATGTAATTGAATCATCTCCAATTGAATCAGTAGAAATTCGTTCAGTATTAACTTGCGAATCGAAACATGGTGTATGTTCTAAATGTTACGGACGTAACTTAGCTAATGGCCGTCAGGTTCAGTTAGGTGAAGCTGTAGGTGTTATTGCAGCTCAATCAATTGGTGAGCCGGGTACACAGTTAACGTTACGTACTTTCCACGTTGGGGGTACAGCATCTAACACAGCAGCGTCTTCTAGCTATATTGCTAAATACGATGGTATTGCTGAAATTGATGAGTTACGAACTGTAGAGCGTGTTAATCAAGATGGAACAAAAGCAAATGTAGTAATTGGACGTACAACTGAAATTAGAATCGTTGATTTAAATACAGGCATTACGTTAACTACAGGAACTATTCCTTACGGTTCTCAACTATACATCAAAGCAGGCGCTAAAGTTAAAAAAGGCGAAATGATTTGTGATTGGGATCCATATAACGCGGTTATCGTTTCTGAATTTGGTGGTACTGTAGAGTACGAATCAATTAAAGAAAACGTAACTTACCGTGAAGAAAGTGATGAACAAACTGGTTTCCGTGAGAAAGTAATTATCGAAAGTAGAGATAAAACATTATCTCCATTGATGAGAATTGTGGACAAAAAAGGCGAGCCTTTAAAAACATACAATTTACCTGTAACAGCTCACATTATTGTGAACGAAGGGTCTAAAATTGAGCCAGGACAAATCTTGGTTAAGATTCCTCGTGTAACTGGAAAAACAGGAGATATTACGGGTGGTTTACCACGTGTTACTGAGTTGTTTGAAGCTCGTAACCCAAGTAATCCAGCAGTTGTTTCTGAAATTGATGGTATTGTTACTTTTGGAAAAATTAAACGTGGTAATCGTGAAGTAGTTGTAGAAGCTAAAACTGGTGAGCAACACCGTTATTTAGTGTCTTTATCTAAACATATCTTAGTACAGGAAAATGACTTTGTACGCGCAGGTGAGCAATTATCTGACGGAGCAACTTCTCCTGGTGATATTTTATCGATCAAAGGCCCTACAGCTGTTCAAGAATATTTAGTAAATGAGATCCAAGAGGTTTACCGTTTACAAGGACAAAAATTGAATGATAAGCATTTCGAAACGATCGTTCGTCAGATGATGCGTAAAGTTCAAATTGAAGATCCAGGTGATACTACTTTCTTAGAGTTACAGTTGATCAATAAAATTGATTTTATGACTGAGAACGATGAGTTATATGGCAAAAAAGTAGTTTTAGAGCCAGGTGATTCTGAAAACTTGAAACGCGGACAAATTGTAACGACTCGTAAGTTACGTGATGAAAACTCTGTTTTACGTCGTAAAGATTTAAAATTAGTGGAAGCACGTGATGCGGTTCCTGCAACAGCAACTCCAATTTTACAAGGTATTACACGTGCATCGTTACAAACGAAGAGTTGGATTTCTGCGGCATCGTTCCAGGAAACAACAAAAGTATTGAACGAAGCAGCGGTTCACGGAAAAGTAGATACATTACAAGGCTTGAAAGAAAACGTTATTGTTGGTCACTTAATTCCAGCAGGTACAGGTTTACGTCAATACGAAAAAATCGTTGTTGGTAGTAAAGAAGAGTACGAGCGTTTAATGGCAAGTAAAGAAGAAATCGAAGAAGAAGCTTAGGCGTGTAGTCATGCTGTCACGCTTTAGCGTGATTCAGCATCTATAGTTAGAGATTCTGAAACAAGTTCAGAATGACATAATAAAAACCCTTAACGGAAACGTTGAGGGTTTTTTGTTTTTCAAAAAATCAAAATGCATAAGTATATAAACAAATGAAAAAATGGAACAGCCATTAATTATTTATTGCAGAAAGACAAAAAAAACATGCATCAAAAAGAGTGGAAACAAATTGGGTATAAAACGAAATATTACAAAAAAACTAAAGAGGCTGTCCTTGAAATATTGATGTATTTTTATTTTTATTTCGTTCCAATTTTTGTATTAATCAACGTAATTTTTATATAAAAATAGCGTTATATTAGCATAAGATTTAAAGTTTTATATTATGTGTGGAATTGTAGGATATATTGGGAATCGTGAGGCGTTTCCTATTTTAATAAAAGGGTTACAACGTTTAGAATACCGTGGTTATGATAGTGCTGGTGTTGCAGTAATTTCGCACGAAGGCAACTTAAATGTATATAAAAAAAAGGGAAAGGTTTCCGACTTACTTGAATTTACAAAAGGAAAAGATACTTCTGGAAATATTGGCATTGGCCATACTCGTTGGGCTACACATGGCGAGCCTAATGATGTGAACTCTCACCCTCATTATTCTCAAACGAAAGATTTAGTAATTATTCATAATGGGATTATTGAAAATTATGCCTCTATTAAAGAAGGTTTACAAAAACGTGGACATACCTTTTTATCTCAAACAGACACCGAAGTTTTAATACATTTAATAGAAGATATCCGAAAGCACGAGCCAAGCATGAAGCTAGGGCACGCTGTGATGGCTGCCCTTAAGCAAGTAAATGGTGCTTATGCCATTGTTGTGTTGGATAAAAACGATTCTGATACCTTAATTGCTGCTAAGAAGGGAAGCCCGATGGTGATTGGCGTTGGTAATGATGAATATTTTATTGCGTCAGACGCTTCGCCAATTGTGGAATACACGAAAAATGTCGTTTATATTGAAGACGAACATGTAGCCATTATTCGCAGAGGTGAAGAATTAAAAATCAGAACCATACGTGATAAAGAAATTACACCTTATGTTCAAGAATTAGAAATGGAGTTAGAAGCCATTGAAAAAGGTGGATATGACCATTTTATGTTGAAAGAAATTTATGAGCAACCGCGTTCTATTTTTGATAGTATGCGCGGTCGTTTAAATTCCGAAACAGGTCATTTGAAAATGGGTGGTATTGAGGAACACGAAGGGAAATTTAAAAATGCTAAACGTATTTTAGTGATTGCTTGTGGAACCTCATGGCACGCGGGTATGGTGGCAGAGTATTTATTTGAAGAGTATGCGCGTATTCCCGTTGAAGTAGAATATGCCTCCGAATTTAGATACCGCAACCCCATTATTTATTCGGATGATATCGTGATTGCAATTTCTCAAAGTGGAGAAACAGCTGATACACTCGCGGCGATTGAATTAGCAAAAGCAAAAGGAGCTACTATTTTCGGTGTATGTAATGTGGTGGGTTCTTCTATCGCTCGCGCTACACATGCAGGTTCTTATACACACGCAGGTCCGGAAATTGGCGTAGCTTCAACTAAGGCATTTACAGCGCAAGTAACTGTGTTAACCTTAATGGCATTACATGTAGCTAAAATAAAAGGAACAATTGCTGAAAGCCGTTACCGCCAATTATTATATGAAATGGAATCTATTCCTGCGAAAGTAGAAGAGGTATTAAAATTAAACGACTCTATTAAGAAGATAGCTGCCGAATATAAAGATGCTACTAATGCGTTATATTTAGGAAGAGGATATTCTTTCCCCGTAGCGTTAGAAGGCGCCTTAAAACTAAAAGAAATATCATACATCCATGCAGAAGGTTATCCTGCTGCTGAAATGAAACACGGGCCTATTGCGTTAATTGACGAAGCCATGCCAGTATTTGTAATCGCTACCAAAGGAGCTAATTACGAAAAGGTAGTGAGTAATATTCAAGAAGTAAAAGCACGTAAGGGTAGAATTATTGCCATAGTAACAGCTGGTGATAAAGATGTGAAGGAAATGGCAGAGCATGTGATTGAAATTCCTGAAACGGATGAATCCTTAGTGCCATTAGTTTCTGTTATTCCATGGCAATTATTATCTTATCACATCGCAGTGATGCGCGGTTGTAATGTAGATCAACCAAGGAACTTAGCGAAGAGTGTGACAGTGGAGTAGTTGTTTGAGAAATGATCTATACAGATTATTTAATATTAAAGCTTTACAATTTTTGAAACTTAAATCATCCCTCTTGCTTTCAATTCTAAGTACTTATTAATTGTATTGACGGTTAGTTGTTGAGGTTTGGTATAAACGCATTGTATACCAAGCTTCTGAAGCTCATAGGTGATTTGTATTTTTTCGTAATCAAATTTTTTGGCAATGGTTTGATTGTAAATTTCAGACGTGTTAGTTGCTTGTTTATTAAGGAGCTCGTGCAGTTCTGTATTTTCAAATAAAACTACAACTACTAAATGATGTTTTGCTAAATGTTTAATATACTTAAGTTGTCGTCGTAAACCACTCAAAGTTTCAAAATTGGTAAATAGCAATAATAAACTGCGTTGATTTAATTTGGTGCGCACATGATTCAATAATACTTCATAATTACTTTCCTCAAAATTAGTGTTAGCGTTATACAAGGCTTCTTGTATTCGGAACAACTGCGTGCCTTTTCTATCAGCAGTTACTGTTTGATGAATGGTATTAGAAAAGGTGATAAGTCCCGGCTTATCGTGTTTAATATAACTAATGTGACTAAGCACTAACGATGCATTAATGGAGTAATCTAATAAACTTAATTCTTCAAAAGGCATTTTCATGATACGCCCCATGTCCACTAGGCAGTATACTTGTTGCGAACGTTCATCTCTGTAATGATTTACCATCACTTGGTTTTTGCGAGCAGTGGCCTTCCAGTTAATGGTTCTGATATCGTTACCAATTACGTATTCTTTGATGTGATCGAATTCGGTACTATGTCCTATTTTGCGTAATTTTTTAATACCTACATCTACCAATCGGTCGCTGATGGCTAATAATTCATATTGGCGAAGCTTGAGGAAAGACGGGTAACTCGGCAGCACGAGTGTTTGTTCAAATACAAACCGACGTTTAGCTAACCCTAAGGGTGAACAAACGAAAGCGAGGATGTTTCCAAAATGAAATTCGCCACGCGAGAGGGGTCGTAACGTATATTTTATTTTTTGAGCATCACCTGATAATAAGTGTTTGTTGATTTTGAAATTTCTGAATTGAAATTGTTCAGGTAATTCATCAATAATCTCTGCATTTGTTGCAAAAGAATAATTATTTTTTACATGCAAAAAAAGATCGTTGTCATCGCCATTTGATAATTTTTGATGTGGCGTCGTTCGTTGTATATGAATACCATGTTTGTTGACAAACAGAAGGAGTAAATCCGTAATGGTTGCAAATATCAATAGCCATAGGCAAATTAAGCCAACCAAATACAACCAATCAAATGAAAACGCAAATACGAATACACAAACAGTAATGCCTAACGCTAAATATAAGCGTTTGGTAAAAAAGATAGAACTGAATATGTGTTTGAGTATATTAATAATAAGCAGCCTCCCCAACCCCTCCAAAGGAGGGGCTTTTAAATGATTAAAAAATAGTTATAGTTTTGAATATAGTATAATTTCTTTTGTTTTTATAGTATATGCTATTTGATGAAGAAGTAGTTGTTCAAATTCATTATCAAATCATCAAATTGCCAAATTGACTAATTATCTTGGGATTTCAATTTTATCAACCAGTTGTTGTATCACGGTATCACAAGTAACACCTTCCATTTCCTTTTCAGGCGTTAAAACTACACGGTGTCTTAATACAGGAGCACAGACATATTTGATATCGTCAGGACTCACAAAATCTCTTCCTCTCAAACAAGCGCAGGCTTTAGCTGCATTGAGAATCGCAATTGACGCTCGAGGTGAAGCGCCTAAGTATAACGATGGATTGTGACGAGTACTTCCAACAATTTGTGCTATGTATTTAAACAAATGTTCTTCTACTAAAATACTTGAAACAGTTTTACGTAAAGTTTTAATTTCTTCTTTATTTAAAATGGCTTGCACTTTTGATAGATCCGTTTGATTTATATTAGTATGCGCCAATTGCAAAATAGTGGCTTCCTCTTCCAAGCTTGGATAATTAACTACGAGCTTAAATAAAAAACGATCAAGTTGCGCTTCTGGTAGGCGATACGTACCTTCTTGTTCGATAGGATTTTGAGTGGCTAATACCATAAATGGAGACTCTAATAAATAAGTTTTGCCATCAACGGTAATTTGTCGCTCTTCCATAGCTTCAAACAAGGCAGCTTGTGTTTTAGCGGGTGCTCTATTTATTTCATCAGCTAATACAATGTTGGTGAACAAAGGTCCAGATTTAAATTCAAATTCATTGGTTTTAGAATTATAAATGGATGTTCCTGTTATATCACTCGGCATTAAGTCGGGCGTAAATTGAATACGCTTGAAATTGGCATGAATACTTTTTGCCAATAATTTAGCAGTTAATGTTTTTGCTACACCGGGCACACCCTCTATCAATACGTGTCCATCAGCTAATAGCGACATTAATAAATAATCTACGAGTTGATGTTGACCAACTAAATAGAGTGCTAACTCTGCTTTTATTTTTTCTACTTTTTGTGTTAATTCTGTTAAATCAACGCGCGATTCAAAATTTTCCATTAGCGTATGCTTTTAAGTTTAAAATTAGTAATTCTAGTATTTAATTCCAGTAAATCTTGTTCCGTAAGGCTTGGCGCTTGTTTTAGGTTCTCGCAATACGAAAATAATTTTTTAACAGCATCTAAATCAATGCCGCTTAAAAGATGTATGGTATTGTAAAACTCATCATCCATTAGTGTTGTATTGACTGAAAATTTCTTTCGCATATCAAAATAAAAATAAGCAATTTTTTCTTCCGCGATATATTTATGGTTTTTAGAATTAAAATATACGTGGCTTATAACATCTACGAATTCGAGTGTGGAGTTTTGTAAAGGCTTGATGACAGGAATAGCCCTTTGTTTACGCTTCATTTCAAATATCATAAAAAACAAAAGTCCAATGATTGCTATACAATAACCCATGTATAAGGCATCGTTATTAAATATAAATTGAAAGATGCCTTTTTGTTGTACATTATGAGTTTTATAATTTTCGTCCCAAATAATGGTTTTGTTTTTTACTTTGCTTAATAAAGTATAAGCATAAAAACGGTTAACATGATTAACAATAAATAAATTACCAAATACATCCGGCAAGGAACTAAGCACGAGTTTTCCCTTGCCAATATTAGCTTCCAAAAGTACAGCTTGATGTTGTTTGTTTATGGAACTTACTTTAAACAATATTGTGTCAAATTTAGTAAAGTAGCTTTCGGTTGCAACCGTTGGGTAAACGTATGATTTTAATACATTGTTTTTTGGTTGAGTGTATTGCACTTCAAAGGCACGCTTGGTTAATAAAGAATCGATGCTTATGCTTTTGGTAACCCAATTCTCTTGAACGTCAATTTTAAAGGTATCTTTGAGGGCTTTGCTAAAATTAGAAGTAGATATTAATACCGTATTTCCTTTTTTAAGAAAACTAAATAAGCTTTTCACGTCTAGTTTAGAGAACTCAACATTATTGTCAATAAAAATAAGAGTTTGGTTTGATTCTGTCATTTCAGCATTTAAGCTGTATAAGGTTTGTTTATTGGTAATGACTTTTTTTGCGAAATTGTTTTCTAATAAATTAAAAATAGCATAGCAACCAAAAGGAATTTTATCTTTTTTGAAATAGGTTCTTGTCCAATTAATAGGCTTGGGTTGCATGTATTGCAGAGCAATGACAGCGATAAAAATTAACGCTAAAACACTATAATATTTTCTATTGCCATTAAACATGTAACTTTATTTTCCCTCGTTACCGATAGTTATGGGTATCGCTGATACTCTTAGCTTTTTTTTATTGTTTCAAATCAATACTTGCCTCTTTGCCCCTTGCCTTTCTCTGAGCCTTTGCGGTTAATTTTTAATTTTTTCTTCAAACGATTTAAATTTATTTTCTAATTTTTCATAATCAACCATCGTAATATCATATTTACCATACCAAACATAATCGTAAATACGACTTATATCTGTAAATGTTTGTTGATATGGCGATTTCGCTAATTCAAAACCATAATCAATATTAGTTTTAAAAGGCTCGTAGTTTATTATTTTTCTTTCATTAAGAATATTGAGTTGTTTTAAATAGTGCCAACGAAACGCCAATCGATAATCCTTTTCATCAATTGCTTTTTTAATACGTGTATTGAAATCAATGCTTGAAATATCTTCTTCAACATCCGAAAAGTTAAATGCTGTGTTTTTAGTATTACCTCTCAAAAAGCTTGTAAATTCAGTACGTGTCAGTAACCATATTACAATGATAATTCCTGAAATAGCTAAGGCCCATAAAAATATGGAGAACATATTCGCCTTTGAATCTTCACTTGAATTACCAAAAATCAAATCAGTTAGCCAATTCCAAAAACGATCCCATAAGCTATCTTGATCTTTGTTTTCAATCTTTTTAGCAAAGTCTAAGTTAACCTGACTAAATACTTTTTCTTCTTGTGATGTTGTTGGCTTGGTGGTTTTTACAATGACAGAATCGTACTTAATGGTTTGTGTTTGCGCTATGGCCCAATTGTTTAGACTCATAAATAGCGCAAGTGTGAATATGGAAAATAATTTTTTCAGAAGCTGCTTCGTTACCTATAACAAAACTAACTGTTTTATGGACATTTGCAAATTGAAAAGGAGATATTACGGTGTTGTATTCTCTAAAATTTTCTTTAGCTCTGATAAATAAACGGGATTATCATTCATTCCTTTATGCCCTTGATTATTCAAGGTAAATAAGGTGTCTGATGGTTTGAATAGTTTTTTTAGCATTTGTGATGACTCATAAGGTATGACGTTATCGGTATTGCCATGAAATATGATTACAGGCATTTTACAGGTTTTCAAATAACTATGAGTTTCAAATGGATACTTTAAAAATATGGTTGGAAGTCCAGGATACCTTCTCTGCATCATATCTGTTAGGCTATAGTATGGCGCTTGAAGAATTAATAGTTTCGGGTCATTAACTGAAGCTAGTTCTGTTGCTAATCCCGTTCCAATGGAATAACCAATAATAATGATTTGATTTTCTTTATACCTTCTTTTTAGGCTATCATAAGCCATTTGTAAATCATTATACATTTGCACTTCACTATTGATGTCGCCTTCGCTTTTTCCATAACCTCTATAATCAAGTATAAATAAATCGTAATGTAAAGAGGTATATTTTGTAGATATATCTCCCCAACCCTTTATAGATCCACCGTTTCCATGTAAATAAAAAACCAACCCTTTAGTAGAGTCGACTTTAAATAATACACCATTTAATATTTTGCCATCACTAGCTTTCAAATTTAGTTCTTCAAATTTTTCAGGAAACTCAAAAGCATAGTTCTTCTCTAGTTTTTCAGGAAAGAAAATTAGTTTTTCTTGAAAAAAATATAATGCAGTAGCTCCTATAATTAATAGTATGCCTATAACTTTTAAACTATTAATTAGTATTTTTTTCATAGAAACCCACACTAATTAATCACCTCAAAACCTGTGTATTTTTGTAACACTTTAGGGATGTTAATGCCAGTTTCCGTTTGGTTATTTTCCAATAAAGAAGCTACAATTCGGGGCAATGCTAAAGCACTACCATTAAGGCTATGCGCTAATTGCGTTTTTCCATCTGTGCCTTTGTAGCGGCACTTTAAACGATTTGTTTGGAAGGTTTCAAAATTAGATACAGAGCTAACTTCTAACCAACGAGCTTGAGCTGTGCTCCATACCTCTAGGTCATAAGTTAAAGCTGAACCAAAACTCATATCGCCTCCACACAATTTTAAAATTCGGTATGGTAATTCCAATTCAGTTAATAATTCACAAACGTAAGACAGCATTTCTTCGAGTGTTTCGTATGATTTTTCGGGATGCGTAATTTGTACAATCTCAATTTTATCAAACTGATGCAAACGATTTAATCCTCTTACGTCTTTACCATAACTTCCTGCTTCCCTTCTGAAACAAGGTGTGTAGCCACAGTTCTTAATTGGCAAATCTGTTTCTTTTAATATAACATCTCTGAACATATTTGTGATAGGTACTTCGGCTGTTGGTATCAAATATAAATCATCAATTTGGCAATGGTACATTTGCCCTTCTTTATCTGGTAATTGCCCTGTACCATAACCACTATCAGCATTTACTAAAATGGGTGGCTGTACTTCGTTATATCCTTTAGATGTTGCTTTATCTAAAAAATAATTAATTAATGCGCGTTGTAAACGTGCGCCTTTTCCTTTGTAAACAGGGAATCCAGCTCCTGTTAATTTAACGCCTAATTCAAAATCAATTAAATCATATTTAGTGGTTAATTCCCAGTGTGGTTGTGCTTTAGCATGTAATACAGGAATAGCACCATGTTGAGATACAGTAATATTATCTTCAGGAGTTTTACCATTAGGAACCGTAAAATGAGGCGTATTAGGAACAGTTACTAAAATGGCTTGAATTTCTTTTTCGATATTATTTAAGGTTTCATCGAAATTTTTTTCGTTTGATTTTAGTTCGGCTGTCTTTGCTTTTAAAATTTCTGCTTCATCTTTTTTGCCTGTTTTCATAAGTTCACCAATCTGTTTAGCTAATGCATTAGCTTCTGCTTTGGTATCGTCGGCTTGACGCTGAGCAGCCTTGCGGTTATTATCTAATTCAATTATTGAATTAATGATATTTTCGGCATCTTTAAAATTTTTGATAGCTAAACGTTTTAAAACGTCTTCTTTATGTTCTCTGATATAAGCTAATTGTAGCATAAGGTTATTTTTTACGTGTTAAAAGTAATTATTTTTTATGTCACTCTCTTAATTGACAATGTAAATATGGTTAAACAGAAAAAGCCCTTCAAACTAAATGAAGGGCTTTTAAAAATCCGTGTTTAGTTTAATTATGCTTGATTTGGAACAACAGATACATAAGATCTGTCATCACGTTTCTTTTTAAACACAACTTTACCATCAACCAAAGCAAATAACGTATGATCTTTTCCCATACCTACATTTTCGCTTGGGTTATGCTTAGTGCCACGTTGACGAACGATAATGTTACCTGCGATGCAAGCTTGTCCACCAAATATTTTAACGCCTAAACGTTTGCTATGCGATTCTCTACCATTGTTTGTCGAGCCCGCGCCTTTTTTATGTGCCATTTTCTTTTAATTTAATGCTTATTAATTATGCTTCTGTTTTTTTAGCTGCTGCTTTCTTTGCAGGTGCTTTTTTAGCTACTGCTTTTTTAGCAGGAGCTTTCTTTTCTGCAACTGGAGCTGCTGATTCTTTAGTAACAACTGATCTTAACGAGTAATTACGTTCAACTTTTTCAGCTTTTAATTCATCTTTTAATGTTTCACCTTTTGGTAACACACCTTGGATTAATAACTGAGTTAAATGTTGACGGTGGTTATTCCATTTCTGGTAACCTTTACGACGTTTTTTCTTAAAGATGATAACTTTATCGCCTTTTAAGTGTTCAATTACGGTGGCTACAACTTTTGCGCCATCCACTGTTGGACTTCCAATAGAAATTTTTCCAGCATTTTCAATTAAGAAAACTTTGTCAAATTCTACCTTTGTACCTTCGTTAGCATCTAGGCGGTGAACGTAGACTTTATTGCCTCGTTCCACTTTAAATTGTTGCCCTGCTATTTCTACAATTGCATACATGGTGTTAAATTTTAATTATTAATAATTTTTTTAAGGATGGCAAAGATACACTGTTTTTTGTATTCTGCAAAAGTTTTCAACATTATTTTAGGGCAATTAACCCAGATATCACTCTTTTTTAACAGAATTAATCATCCTAATCCCTCCAATAATGACTAAAACCGAACTCATTTGAAATACATTAACCACCTCGTCGTCAAATAATCCCCAGCCAATAGCCACTACAGGAATTAAATAGGTACAGCTGGCCGCAAAAACAGTACCCGATAATTTTATCAGTTGATTATAAATAACTACTGAAATAGCAGTTCCAAAAATTGCTAATATGCTAATATAACCCAATGAACTTAGCCCGTATGGACTTTCGTTCGCGTGTTTAATAACATCCGTAAACCCAAATAAATAAATGGCGGCAACAGGTCCTATTAATGTAAATGCCCATACCGTTGCTGTTATTGAGTTTAGATGGTTTAAATATTTTTTGATTCCATTAACACTTATCGCGTAACATAAGGTAGCGGCTACAACTAATAAACAATATTTGGTATTTTGAGATTGTTCATGACTATCGCCCAATATGATTAGAGCAATAGCTCCCATAAATCCAACCATTACACCTAAAAATTTAGCTTTGGTTATTTTTTGTTTAAATAGAATAATACCAATAAGAATCGTAAATAAAGGTGTTAGCGCATTAAGCATACCTGTTAAGCTACTGCTAATTTGAGTTTCGGCTTTGGTAAATAAAAAAGCAGGTATTAAATTTCCGAAAACACCCATTAAAATTAAGCCTTTGAGGTGTTTGAGTAAATCAATTTTATAATACTTGAATAATAAAGGGGATAAAAATACAGAAGCAATTGTTATTCGTAAAGCGGCTACTTCATCACTACTAAATGCCATTAAACCTCTTTTCATTAATATAAATGAACTACCCCAAACTAATGATAGAGCAATTAATATTATCCAAGGTAAAAAAGATTTTTTCATTTAATCGATGTAAATGTAGGATATTAAAGGTTGGTTTTTTTAAAAACAGCAATTGATTGAAAATTCAATCAATTTAAAATACCCAGATTGTTATAGGATTTTAAGAAAATTTTAAAAGTATAAATCGTCTGTTTTTAGTCTTAAATAGCGTCTTACAGAAAGTGCAGCGCTTAATCCAGAAATTAAGACACCTAATAGAACGATACCAATAAATAAAAGCGCCAATAAATTAGGGTCTTGTAATTGTAATAGATCTGGAATATAGCGCGTGCTTAATACTAAAAAACCTGCTAATAATAACCCTGCTAAAATTCCTGCTATTATTCCTTGACGAATTCCTTTAAAAATAAAAGGCATACGTATGAAACCCTGCGTTGCCCCAACTAAATACATGGTTCGAATGATAAATCGTTTGGCATAAATAGATAAGCGGATCGTATTATTAATTAAAGCAATAGCCACAATGAGTAATAAACCGCTAAAAATTAAAATATATATGCTGAAGACTTTAGCGTTATCATTAACTTGCTTGATCATGTCTTTATGATAAATCACCTCTTTCACAAAATGTTTTTGCATAATGTATTTTTCAAAACCAGCTAAGCTATCCACATTGGCATACTCTGAATGTAATTTAATATCTAAAGAGGATAGTAATGGATTATATCCTAAGAAGGTGATAAAATCTTCACCTAATTCTTTTTGTAATTTTTGAGCAGCTTCGTCTTTACTAATATAATCAACTTGTTTGGAGAAAGGAGAAGAATTTAATTCTTGTTTTAATAAATCTAATTCGGCGGCAGAAGTAGTATCTTTTAATACAATTTGAAAGCCTACATTTTCTTTAATATGATTAGATAATTTTTTAGCATTTATCACTACTAAGCCCAATAGTCCTAGCATAAATAATACTAATGCTAAACTGATGACTACAGTAAGCGATGATGTTTTTATTTTTTGAGAAGCAATTTTAGTAGACACGTTGATTAAGTTTGGTTCAACTAAAATAACAGTAATGGGAATAGGGAAAATAGGATTAAATAGTAATAATTAACAAGCGGTTGTTTGTTGATGTGACTATTCTGTAAAGTAACTATAACAAATCGGGTCTTCTAATTTTAGTGCGCTCTAATGATTGTTCGTGACGCCATTCATCAATTTTTTTTTGATGACCACTTAATAAAATATCCGGAACTCTCCATCCATTATAATCTGCAGGCCTAGTATAAACAGGTGGCGATAATAAATTATCTTGAAAAGAATCAGATAGTGCAGATGTTTCATCATTTAATACACCTGGTATTAATCTGATGATTGCATCACAAATGACTGCTGCTGGAAGTTCTCCGCCACTTAACACATAATCGCCAATAGAAATTTCTTTAGTTATAAAATGTTCTCGCAATCGTTCATCAATACCTTTGTAATGACCACATAATACCATTATATTTTTTAAGGTAGACAAATGATTACACGTTTTTTGAGATAACGTTTCGCCATCAGGCGTCATGAAAATAATTTCGTCGTAGCTACGTTTTTCTTTTAATTCATTAATGCAGTTAGCTATTGGCTCTATCATCATTACCATTCCAGCTCCGCCACCAAATGCATAATCATCTGTTTTTTTATGAGGCTCAATCCCATATGGACGCAAATCGATAACATTAATAGATACTAAATTTTTGGTAGCTGCTCTTTTTAAAATACTATGACTAAAAGGACTTTCTAAGAGAGGGGGGTGTATTGTAATAATATCAATATGCATCATATATTTTTTTATAAAAATTAGCAATAAAATTAGTAATAAAATCCTTCAAATAATTTTCAATGCCTATATTTGTTATGCGTCTAATTTATTAAACATTTAATATTATGAAACATTTATTTTTATTTTTAACTCTGATTATACTAACGCCAAGCTTTGCTCAGGATAAAGACGAGAAAAAAGAAAAGAAAGAGAAAAAAGAAAAATTACCAAAACCAGATGAAAAGTTTTTTTACAAAGATGCAACCATCGAAACGGACGATTATAAATTATATATTGTAGATGCTGTTTCTGTTGGGGCTTATTCTAAATTTAAAATCAAAGTATTTAATAAAACCAATGATTATTTATTTGTGAAACCTGGTGAGTTTATTTATAAGTCAGATAAGAATACAGTTGGAACTAACGAAAAAGGTTTTGTTGTTGCACCTAATGACGAAGATTCTAAAGTGGTTGATTTTAAAGGAAAGCAAATGCAAGCAAATAATTTTGAAGTTGAGTTGAAGGGTATATACAAAGTATCGGCTGGTGGAAAAGTAATTGATGCCGCTAATTTTGATTTACCACCATCTAAAAATGATTTTACAGCAGGTAATTTTACATGTACTTTAAAAAAACACGATGCCAATACTGATAAAGCATCAGCTAAATTTCAATGTGCATATAATGGAGATGGAGTTGGCATTATAAGCCCTTATAAAAGTGCTTGTATTATGCCTAATGGATCAGAAAACGCAAATGCTAAAAAAAACACAGGAATTCTTTTAGAAAAAGGAGAATCTGACGATTTTACTGTGATCTTTAATGAAATAATTGGAGCTGGTGATTTACAAAAGAAAGCTATTAAAGTAAAGTGGAATGATACATTTAAAGAATCTAAATTAATGAGATTAAACGACGCAAAAGTAGACTTGTTTAAAGACGAGGATAAAAAAAGATAAAATGCCATGAATAGGATTAATGAACCACTCATTCGCAGTTTATAAACTAAAAATGAGTGGTTTTTTTTAACTCTTAAAAAGGATCTACTATTAATCGGATATAAATCAACAGCTATAGGAAAAAGTAATGTATATATGAAATAGCCATGTTTGTCGAAACACAAACACATCCCGATAGCTATCGGGAGAAGATAAACTGGCTATACCATATGGTAAATAAAAAACAATAATTTAGACGTATGAAAAAGATTCTAGTTATTTATTTTTCGCAAACTGGGCAAGCAAAGCAAGTATTAGATGCTACGTTAAAACCTTTTATTGAAAATTCTGAATATAAAGTTGATTACAATTTAATTAAACCAAAAAATACATTTCCATATCCTTGGACTTATATGCAGTTTTTTGATGCATTCCCAGAAACGGTTCGAGGCACCCCTTGCGAAATAGAACCACTTCAAATTGAAACACCAATAGATTATGATTTAGTTGTAATTGCCTATCAACCTTGGTTTTTAAGTATATGCGTTCCAATTAATAGTTTTTTGCAATCGGAACAAGCTAAACTCTTATTAGAAAATAAGCCAGTTATTACAATCATTAATTGTAGAAATATGTGGTTAGGTGCTCAAGAAAAAATGAAGAAACAATTATTAAACCTTAAAGCAAATTTAGTTGGTAATATTACATTTGTGGATAGGTCAGCAAATTTAGTAAGTCTAGTAACGGTTTTTGCATACTTGCTAAGCGGAATTAAAGAAAACTTTATGGGAATTTTCCCTAAGTATGGAGTTACAGAAAAAGATTTAATTAACGCACCTAAATTTGGTGTATGCATCCAATCTCATTTAGAAAATAATCAATTGGCAAAGCTTCAAGTAGAACTTAATAAAATTGGCGCATTAGATATACGTGGAAACTTATTATTAATGGAAGGCAGAGGAAGAGCGTTATTTCCCTTGTACGCAAATTATATTTCTAAAAAAGGCACGCAGGGTAGTGAAGAGCGTAAAACGCGTGTGCGTATTTTTGGGATTGTATTGCCAACAGCCATATTATTGTTATCGCCTATCATAACAATTCTTTCACGCTTAGCTCCAATTTTAGCAAAGAAAAAATTTGATAAAGAAATCGCCTATTATTCACAAAATTCATTAAAGCTAAATTAACAGGAACAATTATTGTATCACATTAAATACTTAAATCAAAAAACCATGAAACAACCATTTTATTTTATAATTAGTCTTATTGCCTTAGTCATGATATCTTGTGCAAAAAACGAACAAACAAACGCTCCTGTAGATCCTAACGCAGACCCTCGTGATAGCTATGTGGCTAACTGGTCGGCAAGTGAGTTCAGCACAACTAGTGGCACGCCAAATTCATATACGGTAAATATTACTAAATCAAGTACGATATCAACCGCCATTATCATTGAAAATTTCTATGGACTTTCTAGCTACACAGTTGGTGCTAATGTGAGTAATAACACATTCATCATTCCATACCAAACGATAAAAAACAACACTAATAGTCAAATAGGTTTTGCATCAGGCTCTGGAACATTAACCACTGCTTCCAAAATTAACCTTACTTATACTACTTCTATTAGTGGAGTTAGAGATAGTTGTACAACTACTTACATAAAATAGGTAAAATAATTTTCCATTTTTTAGTCAAAAGCGACCACTTACAAAACAAAAGTCACCACATCTCAAACAGATGTGGTTTTTTGTTTATGATGAATATACTTTTACATCAGCAAACTGTTTAATTGTCGCGAAAGAAAAAAGTTTGAAAGAAAAAAGTACAAACCTTTAAAAAATAGAAATAATGAACATTTTAGGAAACAACGCTAGTAAGCTAAATGCAGTAATTTTTGAAAATAGAAATAAAAATTATGGCGCTTATGCAATCAGAGAAAGTTATAATGATTCTATAAAAAAATCATTAATAGGATTAAGCAGTATTATTTGCTTGGTATTTGGCTCAGCATACGCTTATAATAAGATGAATGCGGAATCAATAGACGAAAAGATAATAGCATTTGATGATCCGATGATTAAGCCAATAGAGCGAATGATAGAAATTGATAATTCGCCTTTGCCGGAACCGAAGCAGCCAATTGAAGCAGCTGCTCCATTAGGAACAGCAACATCAACTAACATTGCAGATGATGCAATAGAATCTAATACTATGGTTTTGAATGATAATCCGAATACAGGATTAGGAGATCCTAATTCATTGGGGACTTCTATTACAAGCACAATTTCGAGTACGAATACAGTTGCCGTGATTGCTGTTAGTAATAGTGTAGCAGAAATTCCAGTAGTTATGATTGCTGAAGAAATGCCAGTATTTAATACTGATCCAAATGGCATTTTGAGATATGTTTCAAATAACATTTCTTATCCAGATATGGCTAAGTCTATAGGGGTTGAAGGAACAGTATATGTATCATTTGTGGTAAGCGAACTTGGTAAAGTAGAAGGCGTTAAAGTAATGAGAGGTATTGGCTATGGTTGCGATGAAGAAGTTGTTAAAGTTGTTACAAAAATGCCAATCTGGCTAAAAGCAGGTAAAAACGGTGGAAGAGCGGTGAAGGTTAGATATAATATTCCTGTAAGATTTAAGTTGAATTAAATTCCTTTATTATTAAGGAAAATTGATAAAATAAAAAACCTCTCGATTTAGCGAGAGGTTTTTTTACGAAATTTATTTTTTGAATTAGGCATCAGGTTTTTTCTTTTCAATAATTGTTTTCGAAGATTCAAACATTTTTTGAATTGCATCTTTAGAGAAAGGCTCGCCGTCAGCTGGAATAACATCTTCAAATACATATGTATTTGCGCCAATTTTTTGTATTGAATAAAAATGAAATTCTGGTTTTGTTATTAGGCTTTCCCACATAATGCTTAATGGTTCATCAACAACAAATAATTTAAAAATATTAATATCGTTTGATTTGATATCACTTTTTCTTAACTCCATATCACCTGGATCTTCAGTAATAGAAATATGAAAGTTTTTGCCAACTTTAACTTCTAATGCTCCCCAGCTTTGTTCTGTTACTTCTAGTTTTGCTGAAGTAGTATCTGGAACAAAAACAGAAAACTGTTTCCCGTATTTACTTAAATCTAAAGCGACCATTCCTGCAGGAGCTTGTATATCTTGTTTTGTTTCTTTATTTCCACAAGAAGTAAATAAAACACTGAGGGTAAGTGCTGAGAAAAGAATCAATGTATTTTTCATAGTTATTAAATAGAATTATTAAAGTTAAAGCAAATATAATGTAAACGTTGGTGTTACAAAAATAAAAATGCCACTATTTTAATTAGTGGCATTTTCTATTTAGGATAAATTAAATTTAAAATTGGATGTAAACAAAAAACCCCGCTAATGCGGGGTTTTTATTACTTCTTCTTAGCTGCTGCTTTTTTAGGAGCTGCTTTTTTAGCTGCTTTTTTAGGAGCTGCTTTTTTTACTGCTTTTTTAGCTGCTTTTTTAGGAGCTGCTTTTTTTACTGCTTTTTTAGCTGCTGCCTTTTTAGGAGCTGCTTTTTTTACTGCTTTTTTAGGAGCTGCTTTTTTTGCTGTTGCCATGGTTTTTGTTTTTTGAGATTTTTGTTACTACGAAGTAAATAAAATTATTAACGCTAACTAATTTTCAGACAGTTATTTTATTAACACAATATTGTTGAAATTGTTAATACTAATTTTAATAAGTGTCATCAAAAAAAACAAATTAGATAAAATGTATTTCTATAAAAAAGTATAACCCTTGAGTTGCCTTATTTTAAAGGCAATTCGGACTTGTTTAAAAAAAATTTATAATAAATAAATTTAAGCATTATTTATTTTTTGAATAAAAAGCACTTTTAAAAAAGTAAATTATTTTTTACAGAAAACACACTTTAAGATTTATTTTACTATCCATTCATTTTCAATTTCCCAACCTGCTAATAATTTAATTGCAGTTGAGTTTATAAAAACTGGCTCAGGTTGTTGATGCAAAAAATAATCTCCTGTATCGAAAAGCCCATTTTTATTGATGTCTTCAACTACTCTCACAAAATAATTTCCAGGCAAAAGGTTTTTGTATTCCATTAATTTTTCGGAAGTAGACACTAAAGAAAATTCTACAAGTGTTTTTTTAATGAGTTGTTCTTTATCGTTTAATAATAGCACAATGTAATTTTCTTTCTTTGGAAAGAATAATTTCAGATTAAGTTGAGCATAATCATCAGGTGAAGTGGTTGTAAATTTATACGATATAGAGTCGTTATATCTGCCGTTAATAGAGTCTTTTAAAGCATTTTTATTAATAGTTAAGATATAATTTGTTTCAGGTTTGAATTCCGATTGGATCGTAAATGATTTTACTGAAGATCCATTTTTAAATATAGTAATCGTTTTTTTTATTTTGATAGAATCTCTCTGTTCAATAAGGGTAATTTTATTTTCAAAGATGTCTTTGTTCTCAATTGGGAAGTTTAAATCAAATTCAGGTAATGCATAATATGGTAATATTGAATTGATATTTGATCGTAAAGAATAGTTAATAGCGTTGCTTTTCCTCAATTTCACTACAGTTTCCATAGATGGTATTTTAATAATAACGGTATCTGCTTTTTTTGCTTGATATGAAATAACTGTTTGTAAGGTATCAAATTGATAATTGTAATATAATGTTAGAGTGTCTTGCAAATAATTTTTAGAATAGGATATTAAATTTTTAGCAACGACTGATTTAACATCCTGTTGCGGTTTATTATATACAATAATAGCTTTGCCATATTCTAAAGAGCTAGTTTTTTTAATAAAGCTTTTAAATGGAACCTCTTTAAACAGTAATAAATTTGCAGGTATGCCATCATTCGGATTTATTAAGGTATCTTGATAGGCTATTTGTTCTTCAGATCCATCATATAATAAGTTTTTATTTATATCATTAATAGCAACTAATTTAAAAAGCGCATTCGGTAAATAATTGAAACTATAATTCCCAGCCTCATCTGTTTTACTAATGTATAATGGTTTATCTTTATATACAACACTATCATTTGAATTTGCCTGAAACAAGCATACTAAAAGCTTAGAAGCAGGTTTTTTATCATACGCATTCAGAATCTGACCTGATAATTTTAAACTATCAATGGTACTTCCTGTGCTGAAAATATATTCAAAATTTTGCAACACATTTCCTTCATGTAAATCAATAATCGCATTACCAAACGATAATTTATATGTGGCGTTTGGCATCAACGTTTCGTTAAAGGTAATTTTCAATGTTTTACCATTTGCTTGTATCTCTGGCATTTCCTTAGTTTGAGGAGTAATGATAAACTGATTCGCAATATCTGTTAAGCGGATGTATTCATCAAATTGTATGGTAATTTGTTTAGAGGTAAAATTTAAAGACGCATTTTCAGGATCATAACTTAACGCTTTTGGTGGTGTAGCATCTTTCTTGCCGCCAGTTAATGGTGTAATTTGCGCACAACGAGTGCTTATTAAAACAACAAATAGATATACGAATGCTTTTCTCAATTTTTTATTACAAAGAAAGTGTTTTTTACTTACATACAATTGATATAACTGTTAATCAATTAAAAATAGGATTGTTATGTTTTATTAAGAAATTAATATTTAATTTATGCAAGAGGAAACATATAAACCTGTAAGCTATTTACAAAC
The DNA here is from genome assembly GCA_903834765.1 of uncultured Bacteroidota bacterium. Classification (GTDB taxonomy): domain Bacteria; phylum Bacteroidota; class Bacteroidia; order B-17B0; family Aurantibacillaceae; genus UBA4416. Next base: position 76,754 of record CAILKE010000004.1, on the reverse strand, counting down.
TACGTTAACTGAATTAATGATGCCCTCTTATGCAAATTTTGGAGGAAAAATTCATGGAGGTATTTTGTTATCGTTAATGGATAAAGTGGCATATGCTTGTGCATCCACGTAAAAACTAGAGTACTTTGGCCCCATTTAATTCCATCAATCGAAATAGTTATGAAATCGAAATCAAGGAATAATTTTTATATTTCTTAATAAACCTTAAACTTTCGATAAATTAAAATTATCACATACTGAGATAAATTTTAGAAAAATAAAACAAGTTAACTTAACTCTTCTTTTATTTTGCTTGGAATTAAATCTGATTAAAAAAAATAAAAAAAGGATTTTTTTTAAATTAAAAACCCTCTCATTTTATAATGAGAGGGTTTAAAAATATAATGTAATAATATTATTTCGATTCGCTATCTCCTATCGCTTCAGAGTTTTCTTCTCCTTTAACTGCAGGCTTGTATATTGGTTTGTCTGATTTTGGCGCATTAGGGTCTACATAATCCCAATTCACAACACGTAATACAGTACGACGATTTTTTTGATGTAACGCATTTTTTTCTTCTGCAGTTTTTGCCTTATTAATAACATCATCTTTTATTAATAATTTTTTCTCACCATACCCTTTAAACATTAAACGAGCTGCGGGAACTTTTTTCTCATTAATCAAATAGTCAACACAAGATTTAGCACGCGCTTCAGATAAAATTTGGTTTTTCGCATCGTTATCACGGCTATCTGTGTGAGATTGCAATTCTACAACTAAAGTAGGATTATCCATTAGTGTTTGATATAAGTGATTTAATGAATCTTTAGAGTTAATAGGCTTATGGGTATCATTATCTTTTGCCGTTCCATCTAAATCAACTAATAATTCAGCTTTACCTAAAGCATATAAAACTTGTGGGAAACGGATTTCGTCAAGAACTGGATCAAGAGCGAAATCTTTAACAAAATCCTTAGATTCGTTTTCTCCAACCGAAGTTAATTTTCCTAAATCTTTATTGGCTAAAAATCCTTTTTTAAATGTTTGAGACATTGTATTCTTATCAGTAGCAACAGTTACTTCATAAGATGTGTTTTCTTTCAATTTAAAAGCATACTTACCATCAGCGCCAGTTTTTTGTTCAAACATGTCGCCATTTGAACCTTTTAAATGAATCAAAGCGTTTTGAACAGGCTCATTGTTTTTTAAACTAACAACTGTACCACTTAAATTAAAGACTAATGGAGGTAGGTTAAACGACCAAATATCATCACTTCCTTTTCCACCTTCACGGTTTGAAGAGAAATAACCTCTGATTTTTTTACCTTCGAAAATGATACCAAAATCATCACCTGCCGAATTCATTGGGTATTTTAAATTTTCAGGAGCTTTTGTGAATTTGCCATCTGCAGACTTTTCAGCTTTAAAAAGATCTAAACCACCCATTCCTAAATGGTAATTAGAAGAAAAATATAATGTTTTATCATCTTCAGCTATATACGGAAACATTTCATCTCCTTGAGTATTAATGCTTGGCCCTAAATTAACAGGTTGTCCCCATACTTTACCTTCTAAAGAAGATTTCCAAATATCTTTACCACCATAACCGCCAGCTAATTTAGAAGTAAAATATAACGTTTTTCCATCGGCTGAAATTGCAGGATGAGCAAATGCAACTGTATCAATATTAAATGGTAATAATTCTGGTTCAGCCCAAGCTGGTCCTTGTTTTTTGCAAACGTAGATTTGACATTTCAATTGTTTGTTTTTTTCTTCAGGACAACGAGTCATAAACATTACATCTCCTTTTCTAGATACAGATACAGAAGCATCATTCATTTTAGAATCGATAGCCCCAGCCATAGCTGCCGGAGTGCTCCATTTCCCATTTTTATCTAAAGCGGTTTCGTATAAGTCATAATGATTTTGACCAGTAGTAAGATCCATTGAACCTAAAGCTCCTTGGCGGTTAGAAGAGAAAATTAATTTATTTCCTTTTTTATCAGCATAAGCTGGGCTATAATCAGATTCTTTAGAATTGATTAATGCCATATTTTCAACTTTTAAACGAGTTTCAGGAGTATTGGTCGCATCTTTCCATTGTTGAGCTAGTTCACATGATTTTACGCCATTTTCTCCGGCAACATCAGATGGAACTTCTTTTTTGTAATTATTATATTCAACTATTGCTTCAGGGTATTTTTGTTGTGCTTTTAAACAATCTGCCAATTTAAGAGTAACAATTGGATCAGGGTATTTTGCTTTAATGGCTTTGTTGTAGTATGTTTCAGCTCCCTTTAAATCATTAATTTCATTATACGCAACAGCTGTTCGAAATAATATTTTCGACTTAACATCAGCCTTCTTTACTTTTACGTATGCCTGCTTATAAAGCTCAATTGCATTAAAGTATTGGTGATTATCAAATGCAAAATCTGCATCATTTAGATAATTTTTTTGAGCGTTTACTGAAAACGCAAAAGCTAATATAGCTGTAGTGGCCAGTGCAAACTTTGTAAATTTTTTCATACGTTTTTTAATTGTTTTGTTAACTAAAAGATGAACAGTTGATTGCTTTACTTTAAACTAAAGTTTCAATACGAAACTCAACTAACTTAAAACAGTCTTATATCATAGATTTATTTAACGTTAATAGGATGCTAAGATATATATTTTTTTAAACCTACAAAAATTTTAAACAACTTTTTAACCGTTTTAGCCTAAAACAAAAAAATAAATTGAGTTTTTAGTCAGTATCCCTATCTTAATTTGAAAAAAGCAGTCATATGCGTTAATCAAAGTTAAAATCAGGAATTTATTTTATTAATCATTTTAAGCCCTAACTTAAATCAAAATAATGAATCACGATCAAATATCGATTTTGTAAATCATGAAAAATAATAGATTATTATAATGATTAACACTATTTTGCAAATGCTTTCTCTTGTATTAATCAATTTATAGTATTTTTGATAAAACCAATTTTACCTCGCGTCTAATGAAATTAATTTTTTTATGTCTTACTATCATCGGTATTAGTTTATTTTCTTCTTGCAAGCACACTCACACTTACGATAAATTCGTGAAAGAACTTGATAGCCTTAAGGTTGTAGTAGAACAATCCGTTATTAATTTTAAAACCGTTGATAGCACTGCCTGTTACAATGCCTACTCAAAACAGTTTACTTATGCCAGCTATATAAATGTTAACTTAAAAGATACAGTTTCAAGAAGTGTTGCCAACGATTTACAAACATTTTATATGTTAGGGCGAAACATGGTAAACTATTTAGCGATGAGGCCAGTTTGGTTAGCTGAAGCTCAAAAATCAATTAATCAGTTAACTAATTTGTCTCACGATTTAAAAAATGGAAGCGTTGAAGATGAAGAGGCGATTGAGTTTATTGGGGAAGAGAAAAAAGAGGCTGAAAAAATTATTGGAGAGTTAAAAGAAAATACAGAAGCCATTCGCGAACAAATGGAACAGTTTACTAAAACCCTGCCAACAGCCGAATTAACTGTAAAAAAGCTTAATAACGATGCTTTACCCGAATTAGTAAAACCCGAAATCAAGGCTCAAAAAGAAATGGATTAATTCCTATGCAAAAACTAATTTTAATTGTATTATTTTTTATTGCTGCCTTTACAAATGTAAAAGCTCAAAAAAATAATGATGAGCAATTAGCCATGCAATATTTCGAGCGGAAAGAATTTGATAAAGCGGTAGTATATTTTGATAAATTATATGATAAGCTCCCAGATGCTTATTTTACAAATTATTTCACATGTTTACTTGAAACCAAAGACTATAGTAAGGCTGAAAAAATTATCAAAAAACAAATTAAACGTAATAGCACAGCAACTAATTTATTAGTGAAATTAGGTAAAATATATCAACTACAACATAATCCTGACAAGGAAAAAGAGCAATACACTAAGGCTATCAAAGAAGTTAATCCTGAGCAAAATTCCATATTTATTCTGGCTCACGCTTTTGAAGATGAAGAATTATATGACTACGCGATTGAAGTATATTTAAAAGGGCGTAAAAACCAAAAAGACACTTATCCTTATTATTATGAAATAGCTGATTTATATAAAAAGAAAGGCGACTTGAAAGCTATGATCAATGAGTATTTAGACGCCATTGAATTCAGAGAAAGTGAATTAATTACTGCTCAGGCTAATTTACAACAATCCTTAGGATACGATGATAAAAATGGTGGTTTCAATAATCCTTTATTAAAACAAGAATTACAAAAAAGGATTCAACAAAATCCAGACAAAACTATTTTTTCGGAATTTTTAATATTTATACAAAATCAACAAAAAGATTTTGAAGGATCATTTATTCAAAATAAAGCTTTAGATAAACGTCAAAAGGGTGATGGCACTAGACTTATGGAACTTGCAAAACTATGCGTGAGTAATGAAAAATACGACGTGGCCGAAAAATGTTACCAGTATGTTATTTTAAAAGGAAAAGATAATCCTTACCATGATATTGCAACCATTGAAAAATTAAATGCCAATTATCTTCAGTTAACAAGAAGCATTAATCCAAGTATTCTAGACTTAACAACTTTAAATTCAAATATTGAAACGGCTTTAAATGCATACGGGATAAGTAATCTAACTCTTCCTCTAATAAAAAAGTCGGCCTTACTAAAAGCCTATTATTTAAATAAACCAACAGATGCCATACAAATGTTGGAAGATGTTGCCACAAAATATGCGTTTGATAAAAATACTTTGGCAGAAATAAAATTAGATTTAGGTGATATCAATTTGTTAGTTGGCAATATCTGGGATGCATCGCTTTTATTCTCGCAAATTGAAAAAGACTTTAAATATGAGGCTATAGGACAAGATGCTAAATTCAGAAATGCTAAACTAAGTTACTATGCTTCTGATTTTAAATGGGCCAAAGCACAATGCGATGTACTTAAAGGAGCCACTACTAAAGTGATAGCAAACGATGCCTTAGATCTATCACTCATCATTACTGATGCATTAGGTGTTGATTCGAACGAAGTGCCATTGAGTATGTTTGCATCTGCGGAGTTATTAATATTACAACATCAATATGACAGAGCAATTGCTCGATTGGATAGTATTAACAGCCTTTTTAGCGAACACACCTTAGGTGATGATATTTATTTTAAGAAAGCTGAAATTTATAAACAAACCTATCGATACGCTGATGCCGTAAAAATGTATCAAAATATTGTTGAGTTTTTTCCTAATGAATTATATGGTGATGATGCGTTATTTAAAGAAGCCGAATTATATGAACGCTACTTGAATGATAAAGAAAAAGCAAAAATTTTGTACGAAGAAATATTAACGAAATATCCAGGAAGTATATACGTTGTTGAAGCTCGAAAACGTTATAGAGAACTACGAGGAGATATTATTAACTAGATAATTAGATCTTGAACTAATTTGAAAATATAGAAATAATCTACAACTTAAAACAAAATAAACGATGAAAAAAATCCTCTCAACACTCTGTCTATTATTTTTCATTCAATCGTCTTTCGCTCAAGAACAAACCATTCAAGTAACACCTATTGTTCAATCGGCGGTTATTTATTTAGATGGCGCTGAATTATATCAGAAAAAAGAAATCGCTTTAAATGCAGGACGAACACAAATTACCTTTAATGGCATTTCCTCTAAAGTCCTTTCTAAAAGCATACAAGTTACTGCTAGTGGTGATGTTAATATTTTATCGGTTACCGATAAATTAAATTACATAGATGCTATTCAGAATTCACCAAAAACAAAGGCAATTAGAGACTCCATTAATTTATTACATGAGAACACAACTATCCTTCAAAATGACAAAGAAGCCTATCAAACAGAAAAAACAATGTTGTCTAAAAATCAATCAATTGGCGGACAGGATAAAGGCGTTTCTATAGTAGAATTAAAATTAGCAGCTGATTTTTATAGAAGTCGCATCAAAGAAATCAATAGTGAAATCTATAAAATAGATAAAAAAATAAACAGTTATAATGAATCTATTAATAAACTTAATAGTCAGTTAATTGAAATCAATGGTGCGCCTAAGGGCCCAACAGCTGAAATAACGGTACTTGTAGCCTCTGCCATCAAACAAATTATTACATTAGATTTAAAATATTTAGTATCTGATGCAGGTTGGGCGCCCAGTTATGATATTGTTACTGAAGATGTTAATAAACCGATTACTTTAAAATATCGCGCAAAGGTTTATAATAACACAGACGTTGATTGGAAAAACATCAAGATTAAATTATCAACTGGCGATCCAATGAAGAATGCATCTAAGCCTGAACTTGATGACTGGTACTTAAATTTTAGCACATTAGACTATGCAAACAATAATGCTAAAGGAAAATTCGCTCAATCAAGCTTATCACAACAAAATTTACTAAATACAAGAGGCGCTCGAACTAATAACGAAGGCTATTATCAAGATGGGGAATTTGCAAACCAAAACTCTATTCCGAAAATTGATGCTAAGAAGCTCGAATACAAAGCGCAAGAACAAAAAGTAGCCTTAGAAGAAATAGAAATATCTGATCTAAGTGCAGAGTTCGATATTAAAACAGAATATACAATTCCGTCTGATGCAAAGCCCTATATCATTGATGTAACAACCTATAACCTACCCGCGAGCTACAAATATTTTAGTATTCCAAAAGCAGATAAAAGTGCGTTTATGTTAGCGCGTATTTCGGGTTGGGAAGAATTAGAATTAATAACAGGACCTGCTAACGTATATTTGGGAGGCACTTACGTTGGCCAATCATATATCAATACAAAAAGTACCAATGATACCTTAGATCTTTCGGTTGGAAGAGATAATAAAATCATGGTGTCACGATCACAGTTAAAAGATTTTAATACCGAGAAAGTAATTGGCAACAATAAAAAATCAACTTACAGCTATGAAATCGTTGTAAAAAATAATCGTAAATCTGCTATTACAATTGATGTGGAAGACCAGGTACCTGTTTCTCAAAGTAGTGATATTACAGTAGAAAACATCGAATTATCAAAGGGAGAATTAAATCCATTGACAGGAAAAATTAAATGGAAATTAACGATTGAACCAGGCGAGGCCAAAAAAATTAACTTATCCTACTCTATTAAATATCCGCGAAACAAATCATTACAATTAAAAAAATACAGAACCATTTCAGCACCCTCTTTTTAAATTATGTATATATACAACGTAACTGTAAGCATAGACAAAACCCTTGCCGATGAATGGCACAATTGGATGAAAACCGTTCACATACCAATGGTGATGGAAACAGGTTATTTTACAGATTATAAAATGTGTAAGGTATTATTTGTAGATGATGAAGGCGCTACGTTTTCTACTCAATATATGTTTAATAAGATGGAAGACATAGAAGCTTATCAAAAACTAGAAGCGCCTCGTTTACAAGCCGATATGAAAGCCTTGTATGATGGAAAATACGCCGCTTTTAGAACGTTATTAGAGATAATTTAATACGATAGCTAACCATGTTTCTAAATCACAATTCAACCTACTCATTCATTGTAATCTAATTACTAAAAACTAAAAAGTGGCATCACCTGTAAAAGCAAAAAAACATTTAGGACAACATTTTTTAGTTGATTTGAATATTGCACAAAAAATTGTTAACGCCTTGCCTCAAGATGAATTAACGATCCTTGAAATTGGTCCTGGAACGGGTGTTTTAACACAATACCTTATTGAAAAAGAAAACTTCACGGCGTTTGATATTGATATAGAGTCGATTTATTTATTAAAAGAAAAATACCCGCAACACGCTCACAAAATTCATTTTCAGGATTTTTTAGAAGCCGATTTAACTCCCTTTGCATCAAAAGGTAATTTTAAGGTTATAGGGAATTTTCCGTATAATATTTCTACACAAATTATGTTTAAGGTATTAGAACATCGTGCAGATGTTTCTGCATTAGTAGGTATGTTCCAAAAAGAAGTAGCAGTGCGAATAGCTGAAAAACCAGGATCAAAGGCTTATGGCATCTTAAGTGTATTGTTGCAGGCCTTCTATAAAATAGAGTATTTATTTACAGTAAGCGAACATGTATTTAATCCGCCGCCAAAGGTAAAATCGGCAGTTATTCGTTTAACAAGAAACACAACAGATAAATTGAATTGTAATGAAGATTTATTTTTTAAAGTTGTAAAGGCATCGTTTAATCAGCGCCGAAAAACAGTTCGAAACTCGGTTAAAGTATTAAGTGGAAATGCATTAGTTGATTCTATCTATCTTGACAAACGCGCTGAACAATTGTCTATTGAGCAATTTGTAGAACTTACTAATTCGATTGAAGCGGCCATCAAAAAATAAATTAACCTACAAAAAATTAGAGTTTACCTAAGATTGTATTTGATACTTCACAAAAGTGTAACTTTAACCTACAAAAAGCATTAAGACTAAAAACATCAAATAAACAAATTATGAAATACGTCATCATCCTAGCTTTAGCACTATATTGTTTTTCTTCAAAAGCACAACAAGCATCCGAATCAGCTTTTGCTAAAAGTTATTCGTTCGAATATGAAACACAATATGGCAAAGCAATTTCTGCTTTAACAGAGGCCCATTTAGAATCATATCAAATTGATTTAAGGCTGGGTTGGCTTTATTATTTAAGTAAAGATTACATCAAATCAGAACAATACTACAGAAAAGCTATTGCTTGGGAACCTGCCTCTATAGAGGCTAGGTTTGGGTTAGTGCTGCCTTTATCAACATTAGGAAATTGGAACAATGTTTTATCGGTGTATTTAGAAATCATAAAATTAGACCCTAATAATTCGATTGCAAATTATCGTCTCGCTAGTATTTATTATGCGCGTAAAGATTATGCTAATGCTGCACAATATGTTGCTAAAGTTTTGAAATTATACCCCTTTGATTATGACAGTAATTTATTAACGGGTAAAATTTTAATGGCTCAAGCAAAAAATGCCGATGCTAAAAAATATTTCATTAAAGCTTTAGAGTATAATACTCAATCAGAAGAAGCAAAAGCTGCTATTAAAAAGCTATAACCTTCATGAAAGGAAAAATAAAAAAATACACTAAATCAATTATCATCGTCAGTTCTCTGATTAGTATTTGTTTAGTATTATTTATTGCATTTAGCGCTAATTACTATATTTCTCGAATGTCTAAAAACAATACCGCACTTTACAGCGCTTATCGTATTTCAGAATTAATGAAGTCTTTTAAAAGTAATGTTACTGTTTTAGAAAACAAACAAAGAGGTTATATGGTAACTGGCGACGCTAAGTTTTTAGAAGCATATAAATTAAAAGAAAGTGAAACAAAAACATATTTAAAAAGTATGGAAAAATATTTTTCAGGGAAACCTGAAGAAGAGGCCTTCTATAAATTAAAAGAATTGACTTATAAAAAATTAATGGAAGGCAAAAGTTTGAATGGAACTATTAATACAATTGGGATACCCGGCGGAAATAATAATCTGCAAGATGCAGGAATCAATACACTTACTGAAATCACAAATACGATTGATGAAATCAATGATAGTTTAAGTAAAACAACCAAAACACTTTTAGATAACAGCATAGAATATGTAGATACTTCTAAAAGTTGGAGTTACCTTGAAATTTCGCTGGCTATTTTAACTGCCATAGCAGCAGTTGTTATTTTAATAACCGATATCAATACAAGAAACAAATTAGAAGATGAATTAAGAATCGCTAAAAAACAAGCAGATGAAAATGCTCTTGCGAAAGAGCAATTCATGGCAAATATGAGTCATGAAATTCGCACACCCATGAATTCCATATTAGGGTTTTCGGATTTATTACAAAAAACTCAATTAGATAAAACACAATTAGAATACTTAATGGCTGTGAAAGCAAGTGGATCTAACCTCTTAAATATCGTAAATGATATATTAGATTTTTCTAAAATAGAAGCAGGTAAATTAAACATCGAAAAAATTTCCTTTAATATGCTAGAGGTATTAGATTCATTAAAAGTTATGTTTATTCCAAAAGCTTTAGAAAAAGAAATAAAGTTTGATGTATATATAGATAAAAAAACTCCTCAATTTGTTTTTGGTGATCCAACTCGATTAGCACAAATATTAATTAACTTAATTAGTAATGCTATAAAATTCACACCACAAGGTGGCGTAACTTTAAGGTGCGAAATTAAAACAATTGAGCATGACCTTGTTCAGTTTGTATTTAAAGTGAAAGATACAGGAATAGGAATTCCTAATGATAAATTAGAAAGTGTTTTTGAGCGCTTCAATCAAGGAAATACAGAAACAACTAGGAAATATGGAGGGAATGGTTTAGGATTGGCTATTGTTAAACAACTAGTGGAAATTCAAAACGGAGATATTAATTTAAAAAGCAAAGAAGGAGTTGGTTCTGAATTTACAGTAAGAATGAATTATCCTATTTCGTATGAAAATAAAAATGCAATACATGAACAAGGAACAACTCCATTAAAAATTATTTCCGAAAAATCTCTTTATGTTCTATTAGTAGAGGACCATAAATTAAATCAAAAACTAGCATCTACTTACCTTATTAATTTTGGATTAGAGGTTGACTTAGCGGAAAATGGATTAGAGGCAATTGACAAACTAAAAAACAAACAATATGATATAGTGTTAATGGATATTCAAATGCCAATTCTAGACGGGTATAACACCTCCAAAAAAATACGTGAAGAACTCAAAAACCCTGTGCCAATAATTGCTATGACCGCGAACATTATGCCTCACGAAAAAGAAAAATGTTTGAGTTTTGGGATGAATGGTTATTTACCAAAACCTTTCAAAGAAGTTGATTTATATGATGTTTTAATAGCACACTTGGGGACTAAAAATAGTTCAATTCCTGTATCAAAAAATTATAAAATAATTAATACCAACCACTTAAACTCTCTGTCGAGAGGCAATACGGCGTTTATTAAAGAGATTGTTGCAATTTTTTTAGAACAAAATCCTATTGAAATTAATGAATTAGAGCAGGCGATGATGAGCAAAGACTTTTTAGCCATTCGTTCAATTTCTCATAAAATGAAGACATCGGTAGGCTTTATAGGATTAGATTTGATACTACCGAAACTGTCTAAAATAGAGGATTTAGCAATTAGCCAGGAAAAAATAGATGAAATAACTGTTTTGTTTTTCGAAATAAAACCTCAATGCGAACAAGCAATAGATGAACTTAATGATCATCTTCTTACCATTTAATCTTGTAATTAATTTTATTTTGAATAAACTAGGACTTAATAAGGTTGTTACAAATATAATTGAGGTAAATTAGATATATATATAGGTGTATTTTTAGCTACATGATTTAGAAGGCATTACATTTGATTAATGATAATTCTATGGAGTAATTTTAATGCCCCCTAAAATAACGTTGTAACGGTAATTAAACTTTTGGATTTCCTCATATTTATTTTCTAATTGATATAAGCCATATAAAGATAGATGTTTATTTATAGTAAAATTAACTAATACCGAATACCGAGACGTTGTTAAATCAGCTGAATTATTAACCAAATAACCATTTTCCTCAACTATGTTTTTTTTGGTATTATTAAAATAACTTATTTTTAAAGCGAGCCAATTCTTTGGTTGCGTGTATATAAATGGAGCTATAGCAAAATTTGAGGATGAGTAATTATCTTCTGAATGAAAATACCCACCGCACCCTAAAATCAATTTACTATTGCCTAAAAAAGAATAAGAAATAAATCCATTGTTATTGTATTGACTAACCTTATTAATGTTTGAAACAGATATACCTAATCCAAAAGTTAATTTTTTTACTATTTTTTGAACGCTGAACGAGCCTATAAAATAATTAGAACTAGTTGAGTTATTTGTTAATACACTTGTAGTATTAATTTGGGGCTGATGCCCAGGAGGTGGAGGTGGACCAACTATCATGGTTGCTGTTCCTAAAGACTGAACAGTGCTTTTACTATTAACCCAATGAATAGTTGGAGAAATTAACCAATTCTTTTTTAATGGAATAGCAGTTTTTAAAAAGTACTGAAACTGACTAATTTTTCCAGTAAAAGATTCTTGATTAAAATACGTTAATGCATGAAATACAGATGCTTTATTTTTAACATAATGATTGAGTCCCAATTGAAAATAAATTGGCGATTTATAATAGTTTCGAAGTCCTTGATTTCCTTTATTATAATAACTAATACTATCCGTTATCTTTGATCCAGCTTCAATTAATATAAAACCAATTTTAGATTGTCTATCAGTTCCTATTTTTTCAGCAAGAGTAGCACTAAATTTTTTACTTAACCACCTTGCTTCTTCATTTCTGCCTACAAATAGATAACAATAATATAAATACTCTAACGACAACTCGTCGTCCGCGTTAAAAGACAAAGCCTTTTGAAAATGACCTTCAGCTATACTATAATTTTTTTGTTCATAATAGGCGATGCCAACTCTTAATTGCAAATAAAAATAATCATACCCATTTTTTATCGCCTTATTAGAAACCTTAATGAGTTCAGGCCAATTTTTGTCTAGGTATAATTGGTAACTTTTTTGTTCTACGTTTTCCGAAGTCAGGGTATCTTGCGAAACTCCTTTAATCGCAAGCAATACAAGAATAACAACAAGAAAATATTGAATATTACGTTTCATATTTATTTAATTAAACTTAATCCCTCTAAAGCGGATTTATCATTTGGACTTAACAATAATGTTTTATTAAACAATATTGATGCTTCATTTTTATTTCCTAAAAAATAGTTTGTCCAAGCGCTCATCAATAAATTGTTGTAATTAAAAGGAAATAAATTTAAAGAGACATCAAAATACTTTTTCGCAGAAATATAGTCTTTACGATAATAATAAATTAATCCTAAATTATAATTCGCTGTAGAATTTTGTGGATCAATTTTTAAAACAGCCGCATAGTTTTTTTCCACTTCTATCCAGTTTTCTAACTTGGTATATGGGTAAATAATTCCCCATTTTGGTTCAGTAGCAGCAGGCATTAATTCAATTGCCTTTTGATAATATTTGATAGATTCTTTGAATTTACCTGACAAATAATTTAACCATCCTAATCTTATATTAATTTCATATGATGTTTCAATATACACTGAACTGATTGTATTTATAGCAGCTTCATAATTTTTTGTAGCTTCGTAATCATACGATTGCTTGAAAATATTTGATAATACTTTGTTCGCTTGCGCACTCATACTAAATGTTGCGAAAGTTAATAAGGCAGTGATTGTGATTTTTAATAGTTTCATAATAATTGTTTTAGGATTAAGATACCATATGGTATATTTCTGTTTTATGTTTGTTATGAATCGTAAACCGTTGAATTTTATTGTCTTTTAATTCAAGTTCAAAATTGATTTTTTTGAATGTATGATTGATGAATTTTGCTGTTACTTCAGCATTAATCATGACTTTTTGAGGCGCATATACATTATCCGTAAAACTAAAAGTAGATGTATAATTAGCTTTTGTAAACACATAAAAAGGTGCCACAAAATCCTGAAAAAATTGAATGAATGGATTATTGAAATGAATTAAAGGAATATTATCTGTTACTGAAATGTTTTCGTAGTATCCAAGCAACTGCCTATACGAGGCTAAATAAAAATTAAATAACAAAGAACTTCTATCCCCTTCATAGTCTGTAAAATAAAGCATCACGCCATCATTTACAAAATATGCATAGGATTTACTTTCTTCACAATAAATATATTTTCTGTTATAGGAATCTGTGAAAACCTCCCAATTAATTATAGCTCTTGAGCTTTCATTTTGAAATGAAATTTTTTGCCCAGGTAAAAAAGAAAAACCAACTACTAATAATTCATTCACTTGAACATTACTAATAAAAGTCCCTTCTTTTGGTACCTCAGAGATTTTTATTGTTTTTTCAGTGCCATTTCTTTCAATGAAATATGAAATAGGATACTCTAGTGTTTGAGCTCCAATAGTAGGAATCGTTTGTAATTGAAAATGAATGTGTGGTTCTGGCGAACGACCAGAGTTTCCGCATGTTGCCAGATATGTTCCTTTAGTAATATATTGTCCAATAAAAACGCCAAACGAATCTTTTTTAACATGACTGATCTGTGAAAACAAACCATTCAAATGATTTAGTATAATGGTGTTTCCCCAGTTATGTTCTGTATTCACTTCACCAACATCGTTTTCTTCTACAGTATTAATGATATCATAAACATAACCATCATAAGGTGCATAGATTTCTTTATTATAACAATAAAAATTTTCTCTCGTAAATCCTTCGCGTGCACTTGATGGCTCACGATACGTATTAGATTTAGAATCAACAATTACAAAGTCTAAGGCCTTACTCCAATCTCCTAAATGTGTAATTTTCCCATCATATCCCTGACTTACATTCCATTCTCCAGAAAAGGGTAACGCAATTTTGTAAAGGTGTTCGTTTTTAAATCTTTGAATAGAATTAAGGTATTTATAAATTGTTTTTTCTGCCGAAAAATATTGTATCGTAATAAGATGTAAATAACGATAAAGCCATCGCTGATTTAATGAAAACAAGAAAGCTGTGCAAACCACACTGAATGATAATGAATAGGCTTTTAATTGAAAAACAGAAAGTACTTTCCCTAATGATAATAAAACCAATAACAGTATTGGTACTAAAATAATAACTGTAATATAACTATACGTATTGGGTATTAAAAAGAAGCATCCAATCGCAATTGCTATAAAAATAAAATTTGAGCCTAATAGATTATACGTCAAATCATTAACATCAGCTCCAAAAACTGAATAAAAAACATAGGCTAAATAAAATCCAATTACACTTAGCGAAAAAGCTATTCGCGAAAAATACAATAATCCAAAGGCTATAAAAACACCACCTAATATACTCGTTTGGAAAAAAGTACCTGCTAAGGTTTTAAAAAAACTTAATGCGAATGGAAATAATGAAATATCATCCAGTGAATGAACAAACTGATACCATAAAGAAGATTGACTTTTGGCAATCTCATTAATAGCATAGATATGAGATTCATCTAAGAGTATATTAGTAAAATTAGATGTTGCTAAAGAAACTATCCAATAAGCAATAATAAAAGGAAAAGATAAGAAGGGTAAATTATGTATTGCAAACAATCCTTTTAACCAAACTGTGATTAATAACAAAATGAGAATTGCCGTCATAAATAAAATAACAAACGTAATGTTAAAAGAATACTCATAGCCTAAAGTCAATCCTAAGAATAAAGCATTAAATCCAAATAATCCATTTTTAATTTCATCTCTATTAAATCCCATAATAAAGGCTGATCCATTAATAAGCAAAACTGCTAAAAATCCACTTAAACCGATAGTAGGAGAAAAAAATGTCACTAAAATAATAATTGAAGCAAACACATTGTTTAATGAAAAAAACATCAAACTGTAACTGTTCAATATGCATTGAAACCAATAATTAGTTTTTATAATTTCAAACAAGGACTTCACGTTTTTGTTTTTATGGGCATAATAACACTCTAAAATTACTAATATAAATCGGTGAGTACGCTCTAAAAACATATCAAAATATAGAATTGAGGTAAATCAGTTAAATGTGTAGTTCAAATTATTCTTTCATATCAACTAAAAAAAGGATATTTACGTATCAGTATTTTGGGAACAAGCTATAAAATTGTCTCCAATTGCTAACAAAAAAAGTGTTATGGGATCAACTGTCAATTTAAAAAGTAGAATTAAAGAAGCCAATCTTCAAAAATTAAAACAGCAATCTGTATCTAAAAATTTTGTGACATGGTTCGAGATTCCAGCATATAATCACTATCGGTCTGTAGCCTTTTTTAATTACATCTATGGTATAGAAATTACAACCGTAGAATTAAATGGATTTGCTATGGGTTTTTTTCCAGCAGAAAATGGCATCAGTGGCGCTATTGTTACTGGAAACGGCTGCATACCTAGCGAAGTTGGGCCACTCGTTTATTTAAATGGTGGTGATGATTTAAATAATGTGTTATCAAAAGTAAATGAAGCTGGTGGTAGAGTAGTATTAGAAAAAACATTTTTAAGTGAAACGGCCGGTTACTTTGCTTTATTTATCGACTCGGAAGGAAACAGATTAGCGTTGCATTCGAAACATTAAAATTAAATAATAGTTCTCGCGGAATAGCGCAAAGTTAATCGCAAAGGATCGCAGAGAAAAAATAAAATTAAATATAGCTTAACGTTACTCTGAGAAACAGTCTGCGAAGTTCTGCGAGAAAAAAATAAAAATCATGAACTCAAAACATTATAACATCAATCAATTGAGAATTGATTTATGGAATGAGCTTAAGGAAAAAAGTAATAACCTGAATCGTTTACAACAAAACGAAACGTTAAATAAGCATCTGAAAGAATTGAACGATGTTCTTCAAAATCTATTAAGCATAGAGCAATATTTTTCTTTTCCTGGTACACCGTTAGTTCGAAAATTAATGGCGTCTTTCGAAAAGCGGGAATTCAAAGCGGTTAGTAATCAAATAGCTGAAATTGTTTCGCTTTTAGTAAGCGATAACTACAGAACACATCCCGAAATTTTAGAAGAAAAATTCTCAAATGATTATGCTAATGAAGTTTCTTCCAATTCGACGGAACATACTAAAAAAAATTATTTCGAAGTACTTTTTGTAGAGGACATGTCTCATACAGAAGAGATAATTCTTAAACACAAATTTAAAGAACTCATTAATCCTAACGACAATTTAACTTATGATATTTTGGTACAACGTTCTTTTCAAGACGCTCTGATTTGTTTGTTTTTTAATTATAACATTCAAGCAGCTTGTATCAGATATGCTCCGCTATTAGCTTCTAGCAATATTAACAAGCATATCCGACCATTTATTCAAACTGTTTTAAAAATCGACATCACAACAATCAGTGATGCTGAAATTGGTCCCCTATTAGGAAAATACATTCATCAATTCCGACCTGAGTTAGACTTATATTACATTACTGATACAGCCTTAACTCATTTAGAAGACTCTACCTTAAAAGCATTCCGTCGCATTTTTTACCGTATGGAAGATGTGCAGGAATTACACTTAACGATTATCAGCGGTGTTAATGAACGCTTCGAAGCGCCTTTCTATAATGCCTTAACAGAGTATAGCAAAAAGCCAACAAGTATATTTCATGCAATGCCAATATCAAGAGGTAACTCTGTTTTTAAATCGCGTTGGATTTCTGACTTTGGTGATTTCTATGGACGAAATGTGTTTCTAGCAGAAACATCTGCTACTAATGGTGGATTAGATTCTTTGTTACAACCTAAAGGCCCCTTAAAAAAAGCACAAGAAAAAGCAGCTAAAGCGTTTGGTGCGGAGCATACCTTTTATGTTACCAATGGAACATCTACTGCTAATAAAATTGTGCAGCAAGCATTAATCAAACCAGGAGACGTGGTATTGGTTGACAGAGATTGTCACAAATCACATCATTACGGATTGGTATTAGCAGGGGCTTTCCCAGCATACTTAGATTCTTTTCCTATTCAGGAATATTCGATGTATGGCGCTGTGCCATTGCGAATCATCAAAGAACGCTTAATTTCGTTAAGCAAAGCCGGTCGTTTAGATAAAGTAAAAATGTTATTACTAACCAACTGTACATTTGACGGCTTAGTGTACAATGTTGAAAAAGTAATGGAAGAAGTATTAGCCATTAAACCTGATATGGTTTTTTTATGGGACGAAGCATGGTTTGCCTTTGCCAGCTTTACCTATACTTACAGGCAACGTACAGGCATGTATGTGGCGCAAAAATTATTTCACAAGTACAGAAGTGAAGAATATAAAGCAAGTTACAAAAAACACATTGCTGGTTTAAAACCCGGAGAGATACCTACTCTACCCGATCCTGAAAAAGTAAAGATACGCGTGTATGCAACACAAAGTACTCACAAAACCTTATCATGCTTTCGTCAAGGCTCTATGATACAAGTGTGGGATGAAGAGTTTAGCCGTCGTGTGGCTGATAATTTTCAAGAGGCATACATGACGCATACAACGACGTCTGCCAACTATCAAATTTTAGCATCATTAGATATAGGACGTAGACAAGTAGAATTAGAAGGTTACGAGCTCGTAGAACAAAGTATTGAAATGGCAATGATCTTACGCTCCAAGATACAAGACCATCCAAAATTGAGTAAATATTTTCACGTACTAAATGTAAAGGATATTGTTCCTGCAGAATTTAGACAATGTAGTTCAAGCGAATACTATACTGATCATGATGGTTGGGATCGTATGGAAGAGGCCTGGGAAAAAGATGAGTTTGTATTAGATCCTACTAAAGTTACCCTTTCCGTTGGAAAAGCAGGCATCACCGGCGATGATTTTAAAAACAGTTACTTGATGGATCGTTTCAATATTCAGGTAAACAAAACATCGCGGAACACGGTTTTGTTTATGACCAACATTGGAACCACGCGAGGCAGTGTTACTTTTTTGATCAATGCTTTATTACAAATTGCGGATGAATTAGATGAAAGCAATCGTTCCTTAAACAAACGCGAAGCAGAAATTTCAAAAAAACAAATCACCTCTTTAATTAAAGATGTACCTCCTTTGCCTGATTTCAGTTACTTTCATCGTTCCTTTCAAGCATCTCCTGGCGTGCCCGGAGGAAATATTCGCGAAGCCTTTTTCTTAGCATATGAAGAAGAACTATGTGAATATATTTTATTGAAGGATTGTTTAAAAGAACTTGCTACTAATAAAGAATTAGTATCAACATCGTTTGTAATTCCTTACCCTCCAGGATTCCCAATTTTAGTGCCCGGACAAGTAGTAAGCGAAGACATCATACGCTTTATGATTGCCTTGGATGTAAAAGAAATACATGGCTACAAAGCAGAACTTGGATTAAAAGTATTTACCATCGAAGCGCTCAATCGAAAAAACACCATCTCTGCTATGGGTTCTATGCATACCATCCGAATGCCTGAAACAAAAGTCAAAGTAAAAAAATAATATGAAAACACTACATAGCATCTCCGACATCAAAGCGTTTTTTAAATCAAATGAAACGCCTATCTATTTCATCAGTGCTACCAATTTTAATTTATTGGGTATGGACGAATGGGTGTCTAATTTCAAGTACATTAGTCACATTGATTCCTATGATGGGCAACACCCCAATTTATTTTCTCCGAAAGTAGAAGTGCCGCATGAAGAATTCACAAGCATAGAAGACATCAATAATTATTTATTGCAACACCCCGAGGTGATTGATTACATTACCTCAAGAGCGGTGAATAGCAATATGGGCAAAGCCTTGTTTTTAATGTTTGACGAAAAAACAGAACAACTTGCCAAAGCATTAGGATTGGATGTGTGTTTTCCTTCTGCTCAATTACGTTCTTTTTTAGATAACAAAGTAAACACCAATCGCATCGCTGAAAAAGCTGGTGTAGCTTGCGTTCCCAATGTATTATCTCCAGTAACGGATTACAACCACTTAAGTACCTTATCTGAAAAATTAGGTGAGCATTTAGTCGTGCAAACACCTTATGGCGATTCGGGGCATACTACTTTTTTCATTTCTAATGAAGAAGAATTTAATACGCATGCGGAAGAAATTACCAAAGAGAAAGAAGTAAAGATCATGAAGCGCATTAACTGCTATGGCACTGCAATAGAAGGATGTGTGACACAACATGGTACGTTGGTAGCGCCTTTAATGACTGAGTTAGTAGGCTTTAAAGAACTTACGCCATATAAAGGTGGTTGGTGCGGTAACGAAATTTTCGGGAATGCTTTTAATGCCGACATCCGCGAAAAAGCAAAAACCTACACGCAAAAGTTTGGAGATCAGTTAGGCAAAGAAGGTTACAAAGGTTATTTTGAATTAGATTTTTTAATTGATAAAGAGAACGGTGAAATTTATTTAGGAGAATTAAATCCTCGTGTGTCGGGTGTCAGCTCTTTAACTAATCATTCGAAATTTGCGATGATGGATGTGCCTATGTTCTTATTTCATTTATTAGAATGGATGGATGTACCTTATACCATTAACGTGAACGAATTAGTGGATCGTTGGATGAAGGCAGAAAACATGGATAGTTGGAGCCAATTGGTAATTAAGCATACTAAAAAATCATTGGAATTAGCAACCAAAGTTCCTGAATCAGGAATATGGGAAATGAAAAAAAATGGCAACATCGTATTTAAAAAAATGGATGCACATCGTCAATCTGTAGTTGATGATAACGAGGCTTTCTTTTTACAAATCACGCAAAAGGATGATTATATTTATGAAGGCGCAGACCTAGGTATTTTAGTTTTACGTGGGAGATTAATGTCTGATGACTTTCAATTATCTGAACGCGCCAAACGCTGGATCAAAGGCATACGTGCACAATATAGATCTGACTTAATTGATATTAGCATGTTAAGTGAAGAAGACTTAATTGAAGCAGGTAATTTTAAGATGATGTAGATTTATTTAAAAATATTTTTATTATTTTTGCCTTAACATTTAAAAGCAGTAGTCATGAAAAAAATAATAACCATTTCCATATTACTAGGAGTATTATCAACTAAAGCACAAACTCCAAAACTTTATGTAAATATTGTATCACACAATGAAATGACCAGTACTGGAGCCTATGCGGAGCCATACGATACGAATCCATCTTTCTTTCAAGCAACAGCAGATACAGCTAGAAAGATTGCAGATATGGTTTATGCAAAAGGTGCTAAATGGAATTTAGAAACATGTCAAAAATTTGTTTTCGCTTCAATGACTCAAGAAAGTGCAGCGACCTCTATGGTTGATGTATTAGAATACTGCAATAAAAAAGGCGGTACAGCAGGTGCTTATATTGAAATTGACCCACGCTATAAAACTTCAACACCAATCTATACACTAGATATTGCAGATGTTGCGCACATGATTGATTCTACTGGCGCAGTAGCTTCTCATAACTTAGGAGGATTTTTATGCTGGACCCAAAGTGCAACTCCTAATCCGTTTACAGGACAAGATTGGACACTTTACCAAAATGTTAATTATCCTGGCGCTAGGTTTCACAAGCCATGGAAAGCGCAAGTAATGTGGGGGCCAGGAAGTAGTCCTCCTCATAAACACGACGCAAATAATTATGGGATTTGGCAACCATCTAATGCAAATGATTCAATCGGATTTTATTCGCATACGCCCTCTTCAACAAATGCTTGGCTGCAAGGTAATGGGTGTTCTCCGCAAATCCCAGATAGTAATGTGTCTGTGCAATGGATTGTTAACTATTTTAGAGACATTACAAATAAATTACAAACTGGAGCTTATCCTCCCAATAAATTTTATGTCGCTTCTATCATGACAAATTTTAAACATTACTCTTTGGTTAATTATCGCCAAAGACTTACAACAGTAGTTGATTCTTTAAATAATATGTTGGGGACAATTGTTTGGGCTACCATCTCGCAAAAGCAAACCGCCTTTAACGCATGGAGAACAGCTAACTCTATAGATTATAGTCAATGGAATTGCGGCCAGGCGCCAATAGCAGCCGGTGTTCAAGTAAATAATAATAATAAGATCGATGTATTTCCAAATCCAATTAGTTCAGAAATTAATATTTCAGGATTATATGGCAAATCAATAAAGAGTGCATCTATTTATAATCTTCTTGGCGATTTAATCAGAGAAGTTTTATTAACCGGGAATGAATATGAAAAAATTAATGTAACAGATTTGAGCCCTGGCTGTTATTTGTTAGCAATTGGAAATCAAAAAATAAAACTTCTAAAAGAATAATTTTATTTTTAATAATTATATTATTAATTAGTATTCTTAACTAAAAATCTATTTGTGTAATAGATTTTTAGTTTCAACATAAAATAACCTAACCCGCTTGACGCCACTAACACTCCAATGAAGCACAATGCTATATATAAGGGCGATGTAATACTTTTATAAATTTCAGTAGCAATATTCCCAATGATGATCCATTGTATAATGTAAATCAGCGTCACGTGTTTTCCTAGCCAAGTCAAATATGTAAATACACGTGTTGTTCCTATACGTTCTGTTATTGAATGAACACAAACACTATACACACTTAAAAAGACAATCACCCATAAAAAAAATAAAATGCCATGATGATAATAGGATGGTAAATCAGACGCAATGGAAATGGCATAACCAATGGTGAGTATCAAAAACAACAAAGCGCAGATGACTAATGCTTTATTGGTTTTTGTAGTAAGCGTTACATCTATCTGATAACGCTGTTGCAATTGATACAAAGCCATTCCTATTAAAGGGTAGGCTATCCATGGAAACAAAGGGAAATAGGACCATTGGGCACTTCCATAAAAAAAGGCTGCTACATATATTAAGAAATTGTTTTCTGGGATAAATGATATTAAATATTGACCTAATAACACCGAAGTAATAATTACGATGACTATTATAACCAATTGTTGTTCCAATACTTTTTTTAGTAAAGCTATCACAATTAGGCTTAAGCCAGCAAACTGAAGAATGTCCACACCAAATACAAAAGGCAAAATGTCTATTAGCAATAAACCTCTCCAAACAGTATAGATTAAATTAAAATTCAAAGCCAAGTTTAACAACATCCCTAAGGCAAAAATTTCCACACCTCTTACTATTAATTGATAAGTTGATTTATGAGTGACCGAAATGAAATAGCCAAAAAGCACCATAAACAAAGGCGCTACAGGTGGTCCACCTAAAAACATAAAAACTTTCCCAGCACTACTTGTCGCTAATTCATAACTAGCGAATAACTCCGTCAAATGCACTTGTATCATAAAAAGAATGGCTATTCCTTTTAATACATCGGCTGTATGAGTTCTGTTAGGCATTAGATTATTTCTAAACTAAATTTACAGTATATTGTTTAAATAATGTGCGCATTAACCTCTAAAAACAAATCATTAACCTCTGTTATTGCTTATTTTGCAAAAGCTAATTAACTTAGTACAGTATTTGCTTTTCGAGTTTAAACTTTTGATATCTCCCTTATGATAAAAGCCATAGCTATAGACGACGAGCCAATTGCCTTAAAGGTGATCGAAAATTTTTGCAAAGAAATTGAATCCATTACTTTAGAAAAAACATTTAGCGATGCTGAAGATGGATTAAAATATTTAAGGAAATTTCCAACAGATTTGATTTTTCTGGATATTGATATGCCCAATATCAATGGCATAGATTTGTACAAACAGATCAAACAAAATACTTTAGTCATTTTTATAACCTCGCGTGCTGATTATGCTGTAGAAGGGTTTACTTTAAATGCGTTGGACTACCTCTTGAAACCCTTTACATTTGAGCGTTTCAAGCAAGCTGCTGATAAAGCCACTGATTATTTTGCGGTTCATGATAATCCAAAATCAAAACACATCTTCGTAAGAGCGGATTACAGTTTGCAAAAAATTAATTTAGATGATGTAATATGCATCGAAGCATTGGACGACTATTTAAAAATATTTTTACATCAACAAAAAACCTTAGTCGTTCGAATGACCATGAAAGCAATGATGGAAAAACTTCCTACTAATGATTTTTTACGTGTGCACCGTTCATTCATTGTGCCTATTAAAAAAGTAGAGAGCTTAAGAAATAAGGTTCTTCAAATTGGAGACAAAAAAATTCCTTTAGGTAATAGTTACGAAGATGCAATCTTAAAACACTTTAATCAGTAGTTAAGATATTAGACATCGATTAAAAAATAAAAAAGCAAGTCATAAAAAAACATTTATTAAGATGGTCTATTGAATATAGCTCAACTTAAGCATATTCGTTCTACCTTTCTCTTTCATAGGCATACTCGCTAAGTTAATTACCAAGTCATCCGCTTTTACAAAACCACCATCCTTAATATAATCTTTCAAATCAGAAATGGTGTCATCTGTACTTTCGTATTTATCGTAATAAAAACCACGTACGCCCCATACCAAACTTAAAGCGTTTAATAAATATTGATTATCCGTAAAAATATAAATGTTTGCTTTTGGTCGGTGACTACTTAATTTAAAGGCTGTATACCCACTATGTGTCATAGATACAATAGCGGTTACGCCTGCTTGTTTAGCCATGACACTGGCATTATAACAAATACTATCTGTAATGTATGTTACTGTTTTTAATTCAGGTTCGTGTTCTTTATAATAAATACGATCATCGCTTTCGATTTGTGTAATAATTCGGCGCATGTATTCAATCACTTTTACTGGGTAACGTCCTACTGATGTTTCTGCACTTAACATTACCGCATCAGCACCATCAAGTACTGCATTCGCCACGTCGTTCACTTCTGCTCTAGTTGGAGTATAAGCTGTGATCATACTCTCCATCATTTGAGTAGCAATAATAACAGGTTTAGACGCAAGAATACATTTGTTCACAATCATTTTTTGTAATAATGGAACTTGTTCCATTGGCATTTCTACACCTAAGTCTCCACGCGCAACCATCACACCATCTGTTACTTCAATGATCTTATCAATCTCTTTGATCGCTTCTGGTTTTTCAATCTTAGCAATTACGCGCGCCGGTTTTTTCTTAGAACGAATGATGTCTTTTAGTTCAATGATATCGGTTACACTTCTTACAAAAGATAAACCAATCCATTCAAAATTATTTTCAAGTGCGAAATCTAAATCACGCAAATCCTTTAGCGTCAAGCAAGGTAAAGAAATCTTCGTGTTAGGTAAATTCACTCCTTTTTTTGATGTTAATGTTCCTCCCGCAATAATCAATGCGCGAACTTCATCCTTACGATTGGTTTCTATCACTTTCAAAGTAATTTTCCCATCATCAATTAATACTAATTCACCCGCCGAAACATCTTGTGGAAATTGCGGATAGGTCATGAATATTCTTTCTGCTGTACCGACGCATTCTTTAGTCGTTATAGTTATTTCGTTGCCATTGATCAATTCAGCTCCGTTATTTTCCATCACGCCTATACGTAATTTAGGTCCTTGCAGATCACCCAAAATACCAACGTTACGGTTTAATTTTTTATTTAAAATTCGAATATTATCTACAACGTGTTTGATTGGCTCATAATCCCCATGAGAAAAGTTAATACGGCAAATGTCTAACCCTGCTAAAAATAATTCTTCAAGAACTGCAATGTTTTCTGTAGACGGACCCATGGTGGCCACGATCTTAGTTTTGTTATAATTAAAATTCATACTGATTTTTTATCACCACGAATGTAGCTATTTCGATTGTAAATTCATATTTAATAAATTATTACGCTATTCGGAAATATTGTACTATTAATGCGCTGTTTCAGGGGCAGCATCGTAATCAATTCCTTCGATTTTTAAAATCGTTTTAACTTTAAAAGCATACCACGCTAAATAAGCAAAACAACATACGGGAATAATATAGGAGCTATGAATACTTGTTTTATCAGATAAATAGCCTTGCATTGGAGGGATAACAGCGCCCCCAACAATCATCATAATTAAAAAAGCGGAAGCCTGACTTGTATACTTTCCTAAACCCGCTATCGCTAAAGAAAAAATACAAGGCCACATAATAGAACAAAACAATCCGCCACTTAAAAAAGCAAAAACACTCAATTTTCCTACTGTTAGCAAACCTATAAGCATTGCTAACATTCCTAAGCTTCCAAATATAATTAAGGTCAACGCAGGTTTTTGTTTTCCTAAAAAAAACGCTCCAACTAAAAATGAAACGCATAAAGCATACATGAAAAATTGATTGGGTGATGCACCGTTCAAAAAATTCATAAATAGCACTAAGCAAAGCGCTAAAAAAGGAACAACTATGGTGAGTAAAATAGTGTTTAATTTATTTAATTTGAATGCCCCAATAGAGCCTGTCCATCGCCCTATCATTAAGCTTCCCCAATAAATAGAAATGTATGGGCCTATTTCTGAAATTTGTAACCCGCCAAACTCAGGCAGTTTTAGTAAAGATCCTAAATTGCTTTGTATAGATACTTCAACACCCACATATACAAAAATAGCAGCCATCCCTAAAATAACTTGAGGATAAGATTTTGTTTCGAAACGATTTTGTTTTTTGATCGATTGATATTGAATCATTAATAATCCAAACACAATAGTTAAAAACACTGTAATACTGCTTAAAAACACATAACTTGGAGATGCTGATGAATAGGCGTTTATAGAACTATAAACAAATAATAAAATCACAACCAATAAAAATCCGCAAATCACTTGTAAGGGTGTTTTCAAAACCTTCATAGTTGAGTCCCCTTCTTCTATTTGAAGTTTAGGTATTTTTGTGAAATACAAAATAATTGCAGCAATAGCAAAAGCAATAGCTAAAATAATATACAAAATATTGATAGATGAAATAGGTGCTGATTCTTTATCTGCATCACCAGCAATGGCTTTTCCAAATAATAACACGCTTACTAATATTGGTCCTATCGTAGTGCCAAACGAATTAATACTGCCAGCAAAATTTAATCGATGCGAACCAGTTGCTGGATCTCCTAAGTTTAATATTAAGGGATTCGCCGATGTTTGCTGTAACGAAAATCCTAAGGCAATAATAAAAAACGACATTAAAATAAAAGGGAATGAGCCACTATTTACCGCGGGTATCATTACCAAAGCACCAATAATAGAAACACTTAATCCTAAAATAATAGTGGTTTTATAGCCTAATTTATTAATAATGTCTGAATTTAGTTTAAGAGAAAACATGTATAATAATAATGAGCCTATGAAATAGGCGCCAAAAAAAGCACTGTCAATTAACTGGGATTGAAACTGACTTAAATGAAAATGCGTTTTACAAAAGGGAATGAAAATGCCATTGGAAGCCGCTAGAAATCCCCAAAAAAAGAAAACGGTGATAATCGAAACTAAAGATGAGTTAATTGATTTTGCCATATATATAGGTTGTTTGAGGTTAGTTATTTGTTTGTTGAACTGTATTTTTGGGTGTGCATTAATTTTTAATAATACGTCAAGTTATATATTTTATAGGTTTAGTTTTAACACTGAACAAGCGCATTATCAACACAGCACTATTCACTACTTTGAGAACTAAAAACTAAAAACTAAAAACTAAAACTTATTTTTATAAAATGGAATTATTGACACCAACACACTGGAAAGACTACGAATTAATAGATTGTGGCGATTTTGAAAAGCTAGAACGCTTTGGCAAATACATTACGATACGCCCCGAACCGCAAGCAGTTTGGAAGAAAATATATACTCAAGCCGAATGGGAAAAACAAGCTCACGTTAAATTTATTTCTAAATCATCGTCTAGTGGTGAATGGAAAATGCTAAAAAAAATGCCAGAACAATGGCATATTGAATATCCTTTAAACAGCATGCAACTCCGCACTCAAACGTTAGATTTCAGATTGGGTTTAACTTCGTTTAAACACGTGGGTATCTTTCCGGAACAAGCGTGTAACTGGGATGTGATCCATCAATTTTTAGTAGGTTTAGAGAAGCCAAAGTTTTTAAATTTATTTGCATACACGGGTGGAGCTTCTATTGCTGCTCGTGCTGCGGGTGCAGATGTGACACATGTAGATAGCATCAAACAAGTGGTAAGTTGGGCCAATGAAAACATGCAAAACTCTCATTTAGATAATATCCGTTGGATGGTAGATGATGCGCTTAAATTTGTAAAAAAAGAACAACGTCGGGGCAATTTATATCAAGGCATCATTTTAGATCCACCTGCTTTTGGTCATGGTCCTAATGGCGAAAAATGGAAACTAGAAGATAATATTTTAGAAATGATTGATAGTGTGTTACAAATTTTAGATACTAAACAACACTTGCTTATTCTAAATGCTTATTCATTGGGATTTTCGGCCTTAGTGCCTCAAAATTTACTAAAACCCTTTGCAACAAAAAATAAATCAAATTTAAGTATTGGCGAATTATTTTTAGAAGCAAAAAGTGGCGTTAACTTGCCATTAGGCGTTTGGGGCAGACTAGAGAAGAAGTAGTGTTTACTTTAAATAACTAACAGCAATGATTTGTATCTTTCGCTCCATAGCAGCATAGGGGCTATACACAGAGTTTCGAACATCTTTCACATCATCACTTACTTTACTAATTGGCAACTCCCCAATATCTTCGTTTGTAAATTCAATACTTCCTTCCGTTGGATTTGTATTATTGACATACTTCACAAACTCTCCGTTATTATATTCTAAAAAATAATTTTGCAAACTGCTGATGCGTCGCTTAGCCAAATTCACATTATAATCAGTACTTGCTAATGGGCTGCAATAGCCTTTCATCGTAATTTTTACTTTTTCGCCACGAGCCAATACTTGCTCAAGTAATTGCGCAAATTTTTCAAGATCTTGCATGCCTGCATCTACGCTATCTTCAAAAAAATTCTCCACTCGATTTTGTGCTAAATTTTTAGGATCACCTTCCAATCCTTTTGTATATTCAGCAAAATATTTTTCTTTCATCACCGTATAATCCTCATACGTTTTTTTGTAATTTTTCTTCGTAACAATCACTTTTGTTTTTGGCTCCGGTTCATCGTTATGAAAATATAAAGTCAGCGGACATAATACTTTCATTTTATTAATAATAAGTGCTGTTGTGTCAATAGGCTTTGGTGGCTCGGTAAGCGGCGTAATAGGGAAACTATAAATATCATTACAGCAACTTGGCTTGTCTTCAAAATAAGAACCCAAACGATTAGACGACATATAGGCTTTGTCTTTTTTAGAATTAATACTGTAATAAATATCGTTATAGCTACTATTAATAGGATAGCCCAAATTTTGTGGATCTGTAAATTCACTGGTCTTGTATTCTGATTTAAAAATATCAAAGTTTCCTAGTCCTTTATGCCACGTACTGCTAAAAAAAAGTGTGTTGTTTTCTTTAACATACCAAGGAGTGATTTCATCTTCAATCGAATTTACTTTTTTGCCAGCATTAACAGGCGTTTCAAACGACTCGTCTTTATTCATATAAGCATACCAAATATCCATCGCGCCTTCTCCGGCACTTCTATCACTAGCAAAAAACAAAACGTCCTTCCCGTTCAATTCACTAATACAAGGCTGAGTCGTATTACTTCCTTGCACATTAATAGGAGCTGGTAATTTTTGTAGATCGGTCCAATGACCATCCTTAAAATTAGAGACATATATTTCGCATTTATATTGGCTTGCATTAATGGCGCCACAGCGCGACACAAAGATCTTCGTAAAATCAGCATTGAAGCTGGTGTTGGCATTATGTATACCATTTTTATTAAACAAACTATCGAGCTCTTGAGCTTTTAAAAATTTATTTTCTTTAGTTGGCGATTTATGAGATGTATATAATTTATTATAACCAACTCCATTTGCGTCACTCTTAGATTTATCTCTTAAGGATGAAAAATACAAAAGGCTGTCGTATTCAAAAGGAGCATACTCACTCACCTTAGAATTTACCATGCTATCTAAGTGCAAAATATTTACCTCCACTGGATTTTTTACCAATATTTGAGCAATATCACACGCGTCAAATTCTTGCTTAGCTTTAAGTGCTAATTGTTTTTTTGTTTTGTCTTTACTATTTTTTTGTTTTTTATAATACTTGTCAAAATATTTTTTGGCATCCTTGTATTTACCTGTATTTTTAAGCTGTGTAGCGATATAAAAGAGAACTTCGGTATATATTTTACCATTATCTTGCTTGAAAATTTTTTCGTACCAATGCAAAGCTGTTGCGTTATCATAATTTAAACGAGAGGCATCGGCAAACAATAATTGATACGAAACATTGGATGAATCAATTAAAATAATTTGATTGTAAATTTGTGTAGCCGATGAATAATCTTTTATACTCATAGCAACAGAGCCTTGTTTTAATAATTGTTTGATACTTTGTGCCTGCGTATTCACATACATCCCAAAGCAAAGTACAAAAAGATAGATTGTTTTTTTAAACATAAGTTTTACATATAAATAGGGCAAACACGCGTTTTAGGCGAAAATGGTAATACTTTTTTGAAAATATAGGTAACGT
This sequence comes from uncultured Bacteroidota bacterium, assembly GCA_903834765.1. Classification (GTDB taxonomy): domain Bacteria; phylum Bacteroidota; class Bacteroidia; order B-17B0; family Aurantibacillaceae; genus UBA4416. The sequence continues at coordinate 46,682 of CAILKE010000004.1, read as the reverse complement.
AAAACTCAATCGCTCCCTTATGACTAGTGGCCGCATTGAATTTACTTGTATTAACATCATAGCTGATTCCTGCAGTTAATGTTTTGATTTGATAACCAACACGCGCAATAACTGCATCGCTTGTTCTATAATATAAACCTATAGAAGCAGACTGATTTGATTTTTGATTCAACAAAAAACGAAACTGAGTGCCGGGAACAATTTCATTATACTTGCCCTGATGAGAGTATAGCAACTCTGCAACAATGTCTATTTTAGGTGCGATAGGATATTGAAAGCTGATATAATTATTCAATTTAGAATCTAATCGAATACTTGTATTATTTTGAAAAGTCAAAGTTGGACTTGTCAAATGATGGTAAGAAATGCCATACTGCACAAAAGCCCTTTGTTTAATTGCATATTGAAGCGCCGTACCTATACTGAAATCTCCAAAAGTAGTGGCGTTCTTAGCAAAATTTTCTCCGGTACTATTAGAAGCACTATAAGAATAACTTTGATACTGATCGTCAAAGGTCATTCGATTATAATTAAACGCACTGTTTGAAATGCCTGCTGTCAAACCAGAAGTCCATAGTAAAGTAGAGTCCTTATTTACTTTATGAATGTAAGAACCTGATAAATAAAATTGATTAGTATTATAATAGGTATCACCTGCTTTATCATTATTAAATAAGATTCCTAAACCAAAACAATCACTTTTCATTTTTTTTGTTTTAAATCTTCCATCAGCTGCAATTGAAATAGTGCGATATGGCACTGGCACACTCGACCACTGACTGCGATAAATACCGTTAACACGGTAATCACCGTCAAATAAGCCTGTAAAAGCAGGATTGACATTTAAAATAGAACCAGTATACTGAGAAAAGTGAATGTCTTGTGCATATGAGCAAGTTGATAGAAATAAAACATAGGTCATTAAAAAACAGTATTTATTTCTCGCTCTTTGACGACACAAGTTAAGCGTGTTTAGCAATAAACAGCCAGCATCAATTACCCTATTATATATTTTTAAATTTGCCATTTATCTTACTAAAGTCACATTCCCTTTTTTAAAAATCTCAGTACTTCCTTCGCTACATTTCGCTTTTACATAATACCCAAAAACGCCAGGGTCTGCCTGTTTGCCTTTAAATATGCCATCCCAGCCTTGTGAAGGGTCGGTAGTATCATACATTAATTCGCCCCAACGATCATAAACTGCAAAATAAAATATTTCATAAAGGGGGCCTCGTACTTTAAAAATATCATTATGTCCATCACCATTAGGTGTAAATGTATTTGGAATAAATAAGTCAGGATTTGAATTGACATTAACTGATTGTGCAAATAAAGTATCTATACAATTAACCGAATTAGGAATATATGTAATCAATGTAATTGGAAAAATTCCTGATGCAGGGAAAATGTGAGAAGGATTTTGAACATGAGAAGAATCACCATCACCAAAGTTCCAATTCCAAATAGTCGTTGTGCCTGGAGGCGATTGAACGCTTCCTTTAAATTCCACTAAATTATTTGAACATGCAACAGTAGTAAATATAAAGTTTGCTTTAAATGCACTACTAATCGCCACAGTTGTAGTTACTGTATCATTACATAACGGTTTATTACTCACATATGCCACCAATGTAACTGAATAACTTCCGGTACTTGGATAAACGTAGGTTGGATTCGTAAAATGAGATGTATCGGCTGTTGTAGATGGGTCGCCAAAATACCAATTGTAATTTAAACTCGTGCCCGCACTATTATTAACAAAAGATATAGATGTTGTACCGCAAATAGCTTGTGGTGCCTGAGCCGCAGCTACAACCACACTAGGACAAGGTTTCACAATCAATTGAAAATCTCTCTTTGTTTCACTCAAAAACACACCATTTCTATATTCCTTTACTTTTATACCGATTACAAAGTACCCCTGCAAATTAGGAGTAGCTGTTACTAATCCTGTTTGAGGATTAACAACCATAGGAACACCGCCTAACATATCTGTTGTACTATAAGGTGAATTCCAAGGCACTGTATAGAATGGCGGAGGAACGGGCGTACTAGTGCAACTCACAGGAGGTGCGCCACAACTAACTCCTGTGCTTGGCACCGAACTACTAATAATAGGGCAATATCCATTTAATCCATTATAAGGCTGAAAGAGTTCATACACCAAGGAATCGCCATCGTAATCAATCGCTGAATGATCAAATATCCATGGTTTGTTTGCGCAAATAAACGGTGGTGGCCAATTTTTAAACACAGGATTACTATTGATAGGCTGTACTTCCGAACCAGGAATACTTGCATAATATGTCGCTCCAATACATTCGGGCGTAATTAAATTTAAAATATTAGTATTGCGGCAACAACGTTGATAAGATAATTGATAACCGCCTACTATTGGTGGTAATGTAATTGTATCTATATAAGTTGTTACTTCATAACAAAAATCAAGTGGCGGTATTGTACAAGGATCACTAATCGTTGGAGCTAAGGTATCTAATCCTCTAAATACCATTTGCAAGGTTTGTATAGGATTATTATTAACATCGAAAATACCTACTGTTGCAGGATTATCAAATGGAGGAACACCTACATAACAATCACGATAAACCGTTAAACGAATCTCGTATTTATTAAGTCCTAAATATTTATAATTCATTTCACCACCAACAATGTGAGTTGCATGGGCTATATCCGTAAATAAGGATATGGCAAGAAGTGTTAAGAGTATTAAACGTTTTTGCATACACTAAAGTAGTAATTATTTTACATATAAATTGGACAAACACGTTTTTTTGGTAAAAAATTTCGTTTTTTGGCGTGAATGTATATAAAAGAGATTTCAAAACCGCCTTTACCATTAGTGGCTCGTTTAAATTGCGAGTAATTATAATCGTAAGACATTTGTATACGCATGTTGCTGTATTCTATTCCAACACTGGTTATGAGCGCATCACCTGTTCTTATAAAAACTCCTACATTCAATTTAGTGTTTGTGTTGGGATCGATTGTATAATAATACGAAAGGCCTATTAAGTTTTCTTTAAAGGCTTGTTGTTGATTACCAAAATATTCAAACATAACGGCTGATATATTATTGAAACTGTATTTTAATTGAAGACTTTCATTATGGCGCGGTCTTAATAAAACACCTTTAGTATCGCTAAATGAAATGTTCGGTTGATTGATGTGGTTGATAGCATAACCAATGGTAGCTATTAAATGCTGTCTGAATTTTTTTTGAATGACTGCTCCTAAAGAAATATCTGTTATCAATTTAGATTGTCTTAAAAACGTTTCACCATTTGAAAGGCTTTGATTATAAACATCACCATCCCATTGTTGATCGTATGATAATCTGTTTGGATCTATGCTTAAATTCGTAATGCCCGCTAATACACCAATACCAATGGTTAATCCGGTGTCTTTTTTAAAAGTGAGTTTATGATTGATCGGCACTTTCACTTCTGTTATAGTGTACCTTCCGTCTCCAGCCAAATCATGATTAAACATAAGGCCGATAGCCTCTTTTGTGCCCTTAATAAATGATTTATTTAAATTAAAATCCGTACCAAAACTAAAAGTGTTATAGGGCACTTTCACGCTCTGCCATTGATTTCTATAATTTAAAATGAAACGTGCATCTCCTTCAAACATCCCAGTATTTGCAGGGTTTTGGTTTAATGGCGACATTTGCCAATTGGAATAATGAGGGTCTTGAGCATAACCAATATATACTCCAAGCACTAATAGCATCAAGCTGATGAGTTTCTTAAAATAGTTATGCTGTTTCCTCATTATCATTTACCTCAACAAAGTGATGTTTCCTTTTTTAAATGATTCTTGTCCGTTATTACACTTAAAGGTCATGTAATATCCATATACACCTTGATCTAATTGCTTGCCTTTAAATATGCCATCCCAGCCATTTTTAACATCATTCGTCTCAAATAGTTTTTCACCCCAGCGATCGTAAATTGTTAAATAAACTTCTGTAATAAAATTACTCCGAATGTATAACACATCATTCGTGCCATCGCCATTAGGCGTAAAGCCTGTCGGTAAATACACAGTGCTTTCATTACACGCATCAGTTAAAATCTCTATGAATACTGTTTTTAAAAAGTGTTGACAGTTGTTTTGATCGGTAAAATAAATGCTGTATTCGCCTGTTTTTGTTGGGCTAAATACAATACTGTTATTTCCAGTATAGGAAAAAGGCACATAAGGCATTATACTAATGTTTCCTGAATAAGTAAATCCATTTAATGTAACAGTAACTGTTTGTCCAAGCGTAAGTGTAGAGGATGAAACCGTTATGGAGTTTGTATTATAAGAATATGGAAAAACTGATACGGTCGTTGTTAATTCACTTTTACAAGTGTCTGTTCCATTAATGGAACTAATAGTGACAGTATAAATAGTAGTGGTTGGCGGAAATGCTTTAGGGTTTGAAATAGTGGCATTAGAAAGATACTGCGTTGGCGACCAGGCATAAGTAACTCCTCCGCTGGCAAACAATTGAACGGTGTCTGGTTCGCATTTAGAAATGGAAGCATTAACTGCCAAAGGCGAGAATCCAGATAAATTAAGCACCTGTTTACTTGTGTCTTTGCATCCGAAACTATTAGTTACAATTAACGAAACGGTATATGTGCCTGAAGAACCGTAGTAATATAAAGGGTTTTGAATAATACTACTATTTCCATCACCATAACTCCATTGCCAACTAATTGGAGTAAGGGTTGATGCATCCGTAAACTGAACATTGTTATTGCAACCTCCAACACTATAGTTAAATGAAGACGTAATTTTTGGATAAACGGTTATTGATGTAGTAAGTGTTTTTACGCACGTCTTTCCAAACAAACTATTTTGTAAAATCGTAACAGTATAAATAGTTGTTGTTTGAACGCTGCAAGAGGTTGATGCAGAGAACGGATTTGATAAGCCAGTGGTTGGCGACCATGAATAACTAGTGCCTCCGGAAGCTTGTAATACTTTAGTTTCGTTAGTACATTTTGATTGAGGTGAATTAATAGTGATAGAATCTACAGGAACAAGTATAGTTTTGGAAATGGAATCTTTACATCCAAAAGAATTCGTCGCTACTAATTTTACTGTGTATGTTCCGGCGCTAATAAAAGATTTTGTGGCGTTTGTTGTTGAAGAAAAAAGTACGGAGTTCAAATACCATTTATATGCACTTGTTAACGGACTTGATGTATTATTAAATTGAACATTATTGGAACACGAATCAACAGTCATTGTAAAATTAGCAGAAGGCTTCGGATGAACTATAATAACAAGGCTTGCGGTATCATACAAATTTGTACAAATAGATGATTTTACGTACAAATGAACGGTATACGTTCCGGACGCTGTAAATGTTTTCACCGGATTAAATACCTGTGATGTAGTATCGTTGCCTCCAAAGTTCCACAAATAGGCATGTCCGGGCGTACTAGTGTTATTAAAATTAACTACTAATGGGGCGCAACCGCTTAAGGTGTTTGCAGATATATTGGCTTGTGCAGAGTTTAATTGAAAATCTATTTTAAACACGCCATTATTACAATTAGAGGATTGATTCACATTTGAACCATACAACGATGTTGGCCATGCTCCAGGAGTTACAGGAAAATCATCATTACCTCCACAGCCTGCGCAAACCGATTGATAGATAATTCCTTTTTTATCAAACCGGCTCGTGCCGCCATCCACATGCTCGTGACTGGATGCTCCTCCAAAATAACTTCCAAATAATAAACTATTCATATTTGGTCCAAGTACCATTAAGTAAAAATTATAGGCATCAGTTGTTGACTGAATAGGATTTAACAAAGGCATTCCAATAGTTGGATTTAAAAAAATAATATTTCCACCCCAACCTGATAAATAAATATTTCCCGCACAATCAACCGAAAATGCTGATGGTGAAATATTAATCGTGCCATTACCATTACCAAACACGGTAGACGCAATTAATGTATTCAATTGTGCATTCAATATCTGAATAAATTGTTTACTATTCGCATTTGAATATACTCCTGCTGTTATAGGCATATTACCTAAGGATTGCCCATATAAATACACTTGTTGTTGTTTATCTAACTGTACAAAATAACTTTGATCGTAATCATTAGTACCAATAAAACTTGAGTGCATCATACTCGACCCATTCGCTTTTATTTTACAGACATAGCCATCGCATTTACCACCGCCATATACTGAATGATAACTGCCTGCCGTAACTGGGAAATCGACGCTTCTTGTTCCGCCTGTAACATATACATTTAACGTATCATCTAATGCTAACGAATAACCAGCATCGTTATCACTTCCTCCTATAAATGTGCTGAATACTAAACTACTAAGCGTGGGGTTAAACTTAACAAGTACCGCGTCTTGTTGTCCGCCAAGCGTATTATCTATTGCATTTTGTGTAGGAAAATCAGCCGATTTGGTGCTGCTATAAATATAAATATTATACAGGCTATCCACTTGTATTTCACCACGGTATTGATCGCCATAATTATATTGCAACGAATCTGGCGGATATTCTGTCACTGTTCCATAAGCAGAGGTGTATGACGCAATCATGTTATTATAATTAATTCCATCATTCCCCGATCCTCCTATGAATGTAGATGCTAATAGAGTTGTTCCCGTAACATTTAGTTTTGCTATATAAATATCAGTGCCACTGTTAAAGGTCGTGCCGTTAAATACAAAAGAAATAGCAGAGCCTCCGTTAAAGGTATTATCATAGCAACCCAAGGTGGTAGGGAAATCGGAAGAACCCGTTGCTCCATACAAACACAAATTATCATTTTTATCAACGATTAAACTTGTGACAATTTCACTTGAACCAGCGCCACCTATGTATGTCGAGTATTTTAAAAACACCCCAGACGAATCATATTTTGTAATGACGACGTCGGTATACCCTTGCAAACTATTAAAACTAACATCATAAGCACCGCTAGTTGTAGGGTAGCCAATATCAAAGCAAGTGCCGCCTGTATACAAGCTTCCTCGAGAATCATAGGTGGCAGTCATACCAAAATTATCGGCGGTGCTGCCGCTTGAAGCGGCAAAGACTAACAATGGATCAATAATTAAATCGATATTATGATTATACTCTTTTAATAGTTTAAATGAAACCGTGTTTTTTTCTAACACAAATTTGCTTGCTATTTCAACAGTGTCACCTTCTATCAATTGATAAACAAAAGGTTTCTGTTCTATAGATTCGCTCACTGAAGTGCTAATATACAAAGAGCCATTTTTTAGCTTAATGTTTTCTACCCCAGTATATTGTAATTTCACATCATTTGGATTTGCATTAGGACGAACGATGAAATTATATTTAATAGACTGGCTTCCGCCGTTATAAAGTGCATCTATTCCATGATACAGCTCTTTAACAGTAATGCTTTTGTAATGATGTACCTGTTTTGCCCAATGCGCTTGATCAGACCCTATAAAATAATTATTATAATCTTCATAAACATAACTCGATGCAATCTGTGGTAATGGATTAGCTCCTATAAAATCAATACTATATGCATGATATTTTAAAGTAGACGAAATTATTTTCCCTAAGTGTCTGCTTCTGTATGTATCCTTATCGTACAAATGAAAAGTAAGTTTTCCACTTTGTTCTACATATAATGCCCCTCCATCTAATTGTGCTCTGTACTTAATCTGCTTATCCCATTGCTGCTTATTTTCGGTAAAACGGACAAAGGATTGAGCTTGTGGATGGGGCGTTTTGACACGCTGTGCTTGCCCGTATAAACAGATACTTACTAATACGATTATGATTTTCAGTGCATTCACTTAAGTAAATATAAAAAAAAACCTCGATATAAATATATCGAGGTTGTGGTTAAAAGCATGAAAGCCTATATCAGTGTGCCGTTCTTCTTGGCTTCTTTAGTTTGTTTAATAATTTGAAGTGTCCAATACACTAATAAGCTAAAAATAATAATCCATAAAATAATATTTGGTCCATGACCCATTTTTTTCATCAAATCAAAAACCTTGTATGAAAATTTACCGATGCCATAAAAAACATCAGTCATTGTTACCATTAAAGAAATCATTAAAGCTCCCATAAGTATTATTTTTTGTAAGTTTGCAGCACAAAAATATAATTTTTTTCTATATCCTAGCAATTTCCTTTTAAAAAAATGTTTGTTGCCCCTCTTAAAAATAACTTCCAAGGCTCTATTATTATCCTAATAGTGTTTAGTGTTGGATTATGGGCTTGTAGTTTTTTATTTCCTTTACCACTATCAATCCAACCTATTGGGCAAGAACATGTCTTTTATCATTTATTTTTTTCTCAGGAAACGCCGTTCTTGGCATCACAATTCATCAACTTATTTAGCATTATAATAGGCGCAATATTAGTCAACATTATTGCTATTAATCAAGAAATAACTTCGAAAACTAATTATTTACCAGCTTTTTTATACATCCTGTTTGCATTTTCAGCAACTACCAGCCGACATATTGAACCTATATTTATTGCCAATTTATTTGTATTGCCTGCTATTTATTATATTGCTAGTGCTTACAGGCAAGACACTGCCTTATCAGCAATTTTTAAGGCTGGGCTCTTGTTAGGCATAGCCTCCTTTAGCTACACATACTACATTATAATATTTCCAATTGCCGTTATAGCAATTATCATACTGAGGTCTTTTAATTGGAGAGAATGGGTTTTGCTAATCATTGGCTTACTAATCCCTGTTTATATTTATATGGGTATTAGTTACCTCAACGGTTTAGGGGCTTTTACAATAATTGATATTTTCAAAAATAATATGGCAAATTTTCAAAAACCTGTTATATCGGAGTATTACTTAGTGTATTTTATTATTACCGTTTTTATTATAGTACTCTCAATTTTTCATTACGTTAGCAAAGGCTTTGGAAACAAAATAAAAACAATAAAAATAAAATATGTCATCATATGGCTCCTTTTTTTATCTCTAATTATATTGTTTTACAAACAAACAACGGATATGATTTTGTTACCGTGCATCATTCCGCTTAGCATCATTATGGGAGATTATTTATCAGAAATCAAACAATTAAAAATAGCCAATACCTTATTATTCCTTTTATTATGCGGATTTATAATTGTCTATGGTCATGCTATGGGTGCATTTTAATAAATTATTGTTGACACTAATTATTTTTTCTTTTGACCGTATGCTTTAAATATAGCGTCAACTTCATTATACCACGCTTCACCATATTTACGAATCAAGGGTTCTTTTAAAAATGCATAAACTGGTACATTTAATTGGGCGCCACATTCGCAAGCTGGCTTACAAATATGCCAGGCATGATAGTTAACAGCATCATACTCTTTGTATTCTTGAATACGAATAGGATATAAATGACACGATATAGGTTTTTTCCAATCATGAACAAACTCTTCCGTTTTCCCTTCTAAGTATGCTTGTTCAATGGCACATTTGGCAATATGTTTATCGTCAAAAAATACAAAAGCACACTCTGCCCCATCGCTTACTAAGGTGGTTGTATAATCTCCATCCGCGTCTAATACATAACTACCATGCTTTTCAACAGCAGCAATGCCTTTTTCGTTCATGTAAGGTTTTACAACAGGATATATTGCATCTAAAATTTTTAACTCTTTTTTATCCAAAGGAGCGCCACTATCTCCCGAAACACAACATTCTCCCTTACAAGCATTTAAATCGCATACAAATTGTTTATCAAAAATATCTTCGGAAATAAGTGTATGGCCAATTGCTATCATGGTGCAAAAATACCAATTATAACTTTAAAAACAGATAAACTTTTTTACTTCTGACTCAGTAGTTCTTCCCAAAACTCAGCGCCACGGCGTGTGTGTGGTATTACAATGGTACCGCCAACAATATTAGCTACGGCAAAAACTTCATAAACTTCTTCTGTCGTGCAACCTTGATCATAACACTTTCCCAAATGATATTTGATGCAATCGTCGCAACGTAGCACCATACTAGCAACTAAACCAAGCATTTCCTTGGTCTTAACATTTAAGGCACCTTCACTGTATGTTTGAGTGTCTAAATTAAATAAGCGCTTAATCACTAAATTCTCTTTTCCTAAAATAACATCGTTCATCTTAGCGCGATAGTTATCGAATTCTTCTATTTGTTTTGACATGATCGTTGATTGGTTTTTAAAATTGAAAATAAATAAAGGGTTGCATTTCGCCACTGACTAATTGATAAATACAAAACACAAATAAAACCACTACTATACTCATAATAGGTAAAGGTAAATCCGAAAATTTATTTCGATAAACTTCTTTAATACGCTCTGGTATCCAATGAATTAAATAACCAATGGCAATAACTGAAAACACAACAGCATAACCTTTAATAATATTAAACGTGAGTGCTGCTCCAAAGTGGTTGTTAATTCTATCAAAAATGAGACTAACGGTTTCAAGGTTATCACTTCTAAAAAAAATACGTGTAAAACTAATAAAGGTCAAGGTTATCAAAACCAACATTCCTTTTACAAAAAACGAGTTAGCATTTTTAAATGGTGAGATTTTCAACCATAGTTTATGTATAACCAGTCCAAATCCATTTAAACCTCCCCAAATAATAAATAGCCAGGAACTCCCATGCCAAAAGCCCCCAAGAAGCATAGTTACCAACAAATTAATATTAGTGTTTATGCTCTGTTTAACTTTTGGGAAGAAATATGATAACATAAGAAATACAATTGCTAAGGCTAATAATACTAACAGCAACCAGATTTTTCCTGTGAGTAACACTAAAACAAAAGATAAAAAAGCTATACAGATATATGAGCCAATTGTTCCTTTTTTATTGCCTCCTAAAGGAATGTATAAATAATCTTTAAGCCATGATGATAAAGAAATATGCCAACGTTTCCAAAACTCGCTAACGTCTTGGGATTTGTAGGGTGACTTAAAATTTGTTTTTAATCTATAACCTAACAATAACGCTACTCCAATGGCAATGTCTGTATATCCACTGAAATCAGCATAAATTTGAAGAGAATACCCAAAAATACCAAATACCGTTTCTACACCTGAATAATAGTTTGGATTATCGAAAATGCGATCGATATAATTAACCGCAATATAATCGGCTACAATTTTTTTTCCTAAACCGTTGATGATCCAAAAAATTGCCAATCCAAATTCTTTTCGCTTTAAATTATATGGCAAATATATTTGATATAAAAATTCGTTGGCCTTCACTATTGGTCCAGCAACAAGGTGTGGGAAGAAGCATACAAAAAAGCCGTAATCAAAAATAGATTTAACAGGTGTTACTTTTTCGCGATATATATCAATGGTATACGAAATAGATTGAAAGGTAAAAAAAGATATTCCCACCGGTAAAATTAATTTATCAATAGGGTCTTTTGTTCCCAAAAAGGTATTACTGAACTGAGCGAAGTGATTGAAAAATTGAAGATGAGTGCCCGCTAAGTCGTTCACACTCTCAGTAAAAAAGTATGCGTACTTGAAATAACACAGTAAACTCAAATTTAAAATCATACTGATAGTCAAATACAATTTTTTTCGTTTAACTGATTTAGCTTGCTGTATAAGCCTTCCCCAATTATAGTCGCTGCAAATAGTGAAGATAAGTAATATTAAAAAAACGCCGCTGGTTTTGTAATAAAAGAAAAAGCTCACGAACAGCAAATAAAACGTACGTAGTGTGTTCTTTTTATATAATAGCGAATAGATAGCCAATACAACGGCAAAGAATCCCCAAAAATAGAGTTGTGTAAAAATGACAGGTTGCCCTTTCACATAAAGGAAATACGGTTTTAAATATGTGAGTATATCGTTCAGCATTTTTTTTAGAGATTGAAATCAAAGAAAGATAATTTGAAAGCTATGTTAGTCTCGCTTTTGTCTTGAATCATTCCTCTTAAATCCCTTTTTATTTCACTTTACTATTATATCGATAACTTCTATCTATGGCGTCAAACATTAAACCGGCAAGTAATTTATATCCTCGTCCATTAAAATGCACTTTATCTTTCGCCGCTAACCCAGCTTTGAACCATTTATAAATAGATTTGTATCCACCCATCACGGCGTATAAATCATATACTGCTGCCTTATGTTTTTCCATTAAATCAAACATCGCTTCTTCTGCCTTAATAGGGCGTTTGTTAGATGTTTTACGTTTTATATAATTATCAGTGGTTGTAGTAAATAAGATCGCGCAATTAGGTGATGCTTTTTTTATTTGGACTATCAAACTATCGTAATTAGCAATAAATTCTTGCTTCGTGAAATTCTTTCCTTGCGTGTCATTAACTCCTAACGAAAAAATAACTAAATCTGGTGGAATACTTTTTAATTCATTGACGAATTCATTGCAACGCAAAAAGGAATTACTGCTTGCGCCATTAACGCCAATAGCTGCATAATAAAATCCAGGATTATTATTTTCTGCACTAAAGCCTCGCAACATAAAATCACGGTGATTTGTATCTTTTCTAATCGCAACAAAATTTAAGGAATCAATAAATGATTCGAAGGTAAATTCTGTATAGCCTTTATCCTTAAAGTCTTTTCTTACAAATTGTAAGGCCATTTCATGATTAAGTGCTAATTCAAAACTTGGATTAAAATTATGATATACTTTTACAGAATTAAATGTTTTGTTATGATTGTTCGGTAATAATTTAAAACCAAATGTGATCACACTATCATTTGTAATGCCTGCAATACCTGCCATTCCCAAATTATCACACATTTCTTTAGCTAATGCACAACGGCATCTTTTCCAATGACCAGTGGTAAACGATGTGAAAAAGTGTGGGCTATTGGCATGTACAATTGCAAAAGGAAAAACAAACGTGCCACCCCCTTCATATTTATTCAATCCCTGAAAGCCATCCATTAAAACTTCTGTCCAAAAGCCCGCTTGAATATGCGAGCCACCAAAATGCGCAATAGTGACTTTTTTTCGTTTTCCTTCATTAAGTTCATCTATTTTTTTATAGAAATCCATAAACCTTGAACTGTCGTTACTAAAATACAATTTACTTTGATTTAGATTTATAAAGGACGGAAGTTGTGATTTTACAGTAGATACAAGACTAAAGAGACATAAGACTAAAAAGACTTTACGCACTATTTTATTTCCTATTTTAATTGATTTTATGATTTTCATATTAGTCCCTTGGTCTCCTCTATCTCTATTGTCTATTAATTCTATTTGTTGCTCTTTACAAACGCATTATAATCATTAATCAATGAAGCATAAAGCAATACGGCTATTTTGCGTGCACCACCTGAACTAAAATGGATATAATCTTTTGCACCAATTCCCTGCTCCACCCATGTAAGCATACTGTTATGGCCACCCATGCAATTATACATGTCGAAAAATGCACAATCGTATTCAAAGGCTGTTTTTTTAATAGCGTCACGTAAGTTTTCCAATTGAGGATGTGTAACGTAATCTGCTCCTTCTTTCACACTCATGTCTGCTGGTCCTATAACCAATACAGATGCTTGAGGTGCTAATTTTTTAATAGTAGCTATTTGTACTTTCAAATACAACCCGAAATTATCCGCTTGTTCTTTTGTTTTAATATACGGTAGTGCGTTCCCACCAAATTGAAGAATAATCAATTTCGTATTCAAATAATCATAAAAGTTTTTAAGCTGAGTGAAATTAATTTGATTGAAAAATGTTCCTGAGCTGCCGCGCAATCCAAAATTATCTACCATGATTCCTTTGCCGCTCTCGAGCGAAATGCCATAAAAATCAGGGCTATCCTTGCCCTTAAATTTAAACTCATGTAATAAAGCCGGGTGATTCAAATTAAATTCTTTAATATTAAAATTACCACCACTTAGTAATGAATCCGAATTATTTAACGAACCATTTTCATATAATTCCACATGTGTTTTAGCTTGGGCTCCACCATAAAATAATTTTATTTTTTTATATGCGCCAGCCTTCGCTCCACCATTCTTGCTCGTCACAATTTTTACCCATGCTGATTTATATTGAGTTGTGTCAGTTAACGTCGTGTATCCGCAAAAACGAGTAATGTGTGCTAATGCTCCAAAATTAGTATGTTTCACGCGTTTGTCTTTACCTGCAAATACAGAATATCTATCCCAATTAGTACTCCACGAAATTTTATTAACCACGCTTGGTGCTACAGGCATAAAGGAAACCAATCCGGGGCCTTCGCCGCCATATAAATTTTGTAATTTTAATCTCAAATAATCGCTGATACGATCGCCTTCTATTTGCGAATCGCCATAATGGAGAATCCGAATACTTTTTTCCTCCTTATTAATATTTGCTAACGAATTAAAAAAATTAGCCATAGCGCTTTTAGTCGCGTTTTTATATTGTATGCTTGTGTTTAATTTAATAGCGGTGTCCTTTAATTCAATGGCTGTTATTTCTGCAGCCTTACTATTATTTTCAGTTACCTTTTCTTCTGTATCTGCTAAAGCGATAATCGCTGAAATATCTTTTTTTTCTTCTTTACTAGAACCAAACAGCGATTGCAAAGTAGGATAATGTATGCTATACGATTCTGTGATATAAAATCCCTTCTCAGGAAACACCATACTGATAGCAGCTAGCATCATAAATATTAATCCTAAAAAAAACAATGTGTAAAAAGGTTTATGCATAACTATTGTAATTCAATAAAGATGCAGATTTGTTTTTAGTGAGATGGGAAGCCTAAAATTAGTTTTTCACAATATCCATGTAGATAACATCCTTCGATTTTCTTCCGAAGTTATTCTAATGAAAAACTAAAACGTATAAACATAAATTAGTGTAAATTAGCAATCTATAACATGCAAAAAATAGCCACAATTATTTCTACTATATTACACCCATTACTAATGGCAACTTACGGTTGCTTACTAGTGTTTTTTGGCTTATCTAATAGTATTTATGCTATTTATACCCCATTCAAAACAAAAATTGCCATTATTTTAATGGTATTCGTATTCACATTTTTTATTCCTGTTATAAACCTATTCATTCTCTTTAAATTAAAATACATATCCTCTATCAAGTTAGAAAATCGTCAAGAGCGCATTTTTCCATTGATCATGACAGCCTTTTGTTATTTTGGATTGTTTTATCTGATATACGATTTTAATATTTGGCCTGCCGTTAAGCTGTTCGTTTTAGGCGGTGGCTTATGTATTTTATTAACGGCAATTATTTCAATATGGTGGCAAATTAGCGCTCACCTAATTGGAATTGGCGGAGTGTTTGGTGTACTGCTTGCATTTTGTTATTATATGCAAATGCCTGTTTTTACAGCTATTTCTGTAAGTATTTTATTGGCCGGCATAATTGGATTTGCACGATTACAATTACGTGCTCATATTCCGAGTCAAGTATACGCCGGCTTTATTGTTGGCTGTTTGATGCAGTTTTGTTTATTTGGGTTAGCCCAACTATTTAGATTTTTATAATCATGAATTTAATAACAGGAGCAACAGGATTAGTAGGCGCACATGTTGCTTTACAACTATTAAGACAAAAAAAAACTGTTGTAGCTATAAAACGATTGAGCAGTGATACTACGAAAACAAAAAAATTGTTTTCATACTATACATCAGATTACGAATCACTGTTTCAACAAATTAAATGGATAGATGCCGACATCTGTGATATTTATTCAGTATTAGATGCTATAGAAGGGGTTGATGTGGTTTATCATTGTGCCGGCTTTGTATCTTTCAATAAAAAAGACATCAAACAATTATATAAAATAAATGCAGAAGGCACAGCAAATATTGTCAACGCTTGTTTAGAAAAAAACATCAAAACACTTTGTCATGTGAGCTCTATTGCGACTTTGCAAAATCCAGATATTACACAAAACATTGATGAATCCGTTTATTGGAAATCATCTCCCATTGCGAGTGATTATGCAATTAGTAAGTATAACGGCGAACGCGAGGTTTGGCGTGGCATCGAAGAAGGCTTAAATGCTGTTATCGTTAATCCAAGTATCATCTTAGGTCCGGGTTTTTGGAATCAGAGTTCGGGTAAATTAATACCTACCTGTTATAAAGGCACTCCATTTTATACTAACGGATCTAGTGCTATAGTAAATGCAATAGATGTAGCTAATTGTATGATTGCGCTTGTTGCTAAAAACCTAACGGGAAAGCGATACATACTTTCTGAAAACAATTATACCTTCAAGGAAATTATTTCAACCATTCAAAAACAATTTCACAAAAAGGAACCACATATTCATGCCGGAAAAACCCTACTAACTCTTGCTAAATGGGCAGATTCGCTACGTCACATGTTTACAGGCAAAGAACAAACCGTTACAGCAAATATGATTCATTCCGTTTTAGAAAAAAACACCTATTCTAATGCTCGGATTACAAAAACATTAAACCTCTCATTTACACCATTTACCGAAACAGTGCAATTTATATGTAATGCCTACCTTAATGATTTTAAAAAATAATACGCATGCCAAAATTCATTTATATTGCCTTTTCTATATTTCTTATTTTATTACTAGGAAATAAATGTACATCTTCTCAAAAGGCTGTAAACATTGAGATAAAAGAAGATACTAAATTCGATACTAAAAATAACAAAGAAATCATTTATGAGCCTAACTTAAACTATATCCCCGACTCTATTTCTGAAATAACCATCAATTTAGTGGGCGATTTAATGTGTCATTTGCCACAAACGAATAATGCTAAATTACCTAATGGCGAATATAATTTTAATCCAAGCTTTGAATATATTAAACCCTACTTACAAGATGCCGATATCACTATCGGGAATTTAGAAACAACATTTGCCGGAACAACTCAACCTTATGCTGGATACCCCGCGTTTAATTCACCAGATTCTTATTGCAAAGCAATCAAAGAAGCTGGTTTCGATTTTTTAGTAACTGCCAACAATCATAGCATGGATACCAGAGAAGAAGGCCTTTTGCGAACTATCGACGTAATTAAAAAAAATGATTTAGGTTATGCTGGCACATATTTAAATCAACGAGATCATGATTCTATTCGCATTCTTAATATTAAAGGAATAAAGTTAGGGGTATTAAATTACACCTACGGAACAAATGGAGCTTATCCTCATACAGATCATAAATATATGTTAAACGTCATTGATTCTGCAGGAATTACAAACGCCATAAAAATGGCAAAAGAAAATGGCGCAGACATTGTTTTAGTTTTTTATCATATGGGATTAGAAAATATTACCGAACCAACACAAGCACAGAAAGATGCTGTTCGTTTTGCTTTGGATGCAGGTTCTACAATCGTTATTGGAGCTCATCCCCATGTAGTAGGTCCAACCAAAATACTCTATTCTAGCGCAATTAACGATACTGCATTTGTCGCATACTCCTTAGGTAATTTTCTATCTAACCAATACTGGAGATATACAGATGCTGGTGTTATTTTAAAACTCACGATTCAAAAAAATATCACAAAAAAAACAAACTCCTTCAAAAGCGCAAGCTATTTGCCAACATGGGTTTACAGAGGTGATGGTGGTAAAAAAATGCACATTTTATTTCCTGCTCAATGGCATAATGATAGCACTAAATTACCCTCGTTTTTAAATGCCAGTCATAAACAAAAAATGGCTGAAGCCTTTGAAGATACCAAAGCAATTATTACTAAATACAACCCACAAATTACGCTAAAAACTGCAAATTAATTGGAATGCGATAGTGTATGAAAAAAAACATTAAAAAGTTTTGTGTATATAGATAAAACCGTATCTTAGTATATTATAAACAAGACGATTTTTACAAAGAGAGAATTATGCACATAGCTATTGCCGGAAATATTGGGTCAGGAAAAACAACGTTAACATCATTATTAGCCAAACATTATAAATGGACTCCTCATTATGAAGATGCTGACGATAACCCTTATTTAAATGACTTCTATGACGATATGCAACGTTGGTCATTCAACTTACAAGTGTATTTTTTAAACTCTCGTTTTGGACAAGTTCAAGAAATCAGACAAGGTAAACAAAAGGTAGTTCAAGACAGAACTATTTACGAAGATGCCTATATTTTTGCTCCAAATTTACATGCAATGGGCTTAATGACAACCCGTGATTATGATAATTATTTTAACTTATTCAAATTAATGGATAGCTTGGTAAAAGCGCCTGATTTAATTATATATTTACGTGCCTCGGTTCCAACCCTAGTAAAACATATACAAAAACGTGGTAGAGATTACGAAAACTCAATTCGTTTAGATTATTTGAAAAGACTAAATGAGCGCTACGAAGCATGGGTAACAACATATGAAGGTGGCAAAATATTAATTGTAGATATTGACGAAATTAACTTTAGTGAAAGTAAAGAAGATTTAGGAAAAATAATTCGAATGATTGATGGCGAAGTAAACGGCTTATTTAAATAAAAATTATAGTTGAGTTCATTTTCACATAGCGAAAAAGAGTTTGTTCATAACGAGTATGAACAAAAGTTAAATCAATTTAAAGAGGCTCATACAGTTCTTGTTTCTCATTATGGGTTGATTTCTCAAGACGTTATTTCTAAAATAGAAGGCGAAGTTGAAAACGTTGTGTCTTTTTTAGAAATCCCGAAAGGACCTCTTAAAAAAATATTTTTTATTAGCGTAGAAACACTTCAAAATATATTGATACATGGTCAAAAAAGTAGCGAAGGCGATCAACCAAATTTCTTTATAGTTTCCAAAACTGGAGTAAAAATAGATTTCGTATCTGCTAATTTAGTAGCAAACAATTCTATATCCGCATTAGAAAAACAAATAGAAGCCATTAATTCGTTTGAAGACGAAAAAGCTCTAAAAGCATACTATTTAGAGCATTTGGAAAACAACCAATTAAGCGATAAAGGTGGGGCTGGGTTAGGCTTTATTACTATAGGTATGAAAAGTGGAAATAAATTAAAAATAGAATTCAAAAAAATTAATGACCAGATGTCATTATTCATTCTTAATTCTACGATTAGTCTTTAATCATTTTTCTTATCTATTAAAGAAACGCTAACAACTCATATTTATTACTAACATCTTAAATGAAAAAACGATTTTCTCTCAAAAAAATTAGTTTGATTCTTGCTATCACATTTCTATTTATCCAATCCTTCCGAATTGATAAATCTACTAAACCAATTGATGCTTCTAAAGATTTAATTTCAATTACAACTCCAAATACTGAAGTAACTCTATTACTAAAAACTGCCTGTTACGATTGCCATTCTAACCAACCAACATTTCCTTGGTATACCAATATTGCACCTATATCTTGGTGGATTAAACATCATATAAATGAAGGCAGTCATCACCTTAATTTTTCCGAATGGGGAACCTATGTATTAAAAAGAAAAAATCACAAACTCGACGAATGCGTTGAAATGCTTGAGAAAAACGAAATGCCTATGGCTTCCTATACATGGATGCACCAGAAAGCAAAAATAACAGACGCCCAGCGTTTATTATTAATAGAGTGGTTTAAAGGATTGAAAGAAAGTAATCCTTAGCAATCAACTCGAATATTTTGTTATAATAATTGATTCTGCTTTTCGTAAAAACTTCCCTCTTATTTATTTGCACACCTACCATAAAAGTGGTATTTTTGCACTCAATTTAGATTTAATCTAATTAAGAATAAGAACCAATTAACTAACCATTAATTACTTAGGAAATGATAACAGTAAGCAACGCAGCAAAAGAACACGCGATTAATTTAATTAAAGAAGAAAATAAACCAGTAGATACTTTCATTCGTGTGGGTGTTGATGGTGGAGGGTGTTCTGGATTGATGTACAATTTAGTGTTTGATAATATATTAAAAGAGGGAGATCAATTGTTTGAAGATAACGGAGTAAAAGTTGTTGTTGATCGGAAAAGCTTTTTGTATTTAGTAGGAACAGAATTAGATTATAGTGGCGGATTGAACGGAAAAGGATTTATTTTTAAAAACCCTAACGCTACGCGTTCTTGTGGTTGCGGAGAATCATTCTCTGTGTAGTTTAAAAGTTATGAAAGTTAATTGGTTATGAAAGTTGAATAATCAACAGTAACTAAAAATAACTTTCTAAACTTTCTAAACCTTAAAACTTTTAACTAAAAGAAATGGCAAACGAAATACTAGAAGAACATATACAGAACGAATATAAATGGGGGTTTACAACCAACATTGATACAGATGAAGCGCCTAAGGGATTAAACGAAGATATCATTCGTTTTATTTCTGCTAAAAAAAATGAACCTGAATGGATGTTGGAATTCCGCTTAAAAGCATTTCGTAATTGGCAAAATATGATAGAGCCAACTTGGGCACATGTATCATATAAAAAGCCTGATTTTCAAGATATCATTTATTACTCTGCTCCAAAACCTAAAAAAGAGTTAGCAAGTTTAGACGAAGTAGATCCAGAATTATTAAAAACATTCGAAAAACTTGGTATTTCCTTAGAAGAGCAAAAACGCTTAAGCGGTGTACAAAGCAATATTGCTGTTGACATTGTATTTGATAGCGTTTCGGTAAAAACAACCTTTAAAGAAACTTTAGCAGAAAAAGGAATTATATTTTGTTCATTTAGTGAAGCAGTTCAAGACCACCCTGAACTAGTAAAAAAATACATGGGTATGGCAGTGCCTCCTACAGATAATTTTTATGCGGCTTTAAATTCTGCAGTATTTACTGACGGTTCATTCTGTTACATTCCAAAAGGTGTTCGTTCTCCAATGGAATTGTCAACCTACTTCCGCATCAACGCTAGTGGAACTGGGCAATTCGAAAGAACGCTCATTATTGCAGACGAAGATTCTTATGTTTCTTACCTAGAAGGTTGTACTGCACCTCAACGTGATGAAAATCAATTACACGCTGCTGTTGTAGAAATTATTACACATAAAAACGCTGAAGTAAAATATAGCACTGTACAAAATTGGTACCCTGGAGATAAAGATGGCAAGGGCGGTATCTTTAATTTTGTAACCAAGCGCGGAATATGTTTAGAAGACAATTCTAAAATTAGCTGGACACAAGTAGAAACAGGTTCTGCGGTAACATGGAAATATCCTTCGGTTATTTTAAAAGGAAACAATTCTGTTGGCGAATTTTATTCAGTGGCAGTAACTAATAATTATCAGCAAGCAGATACTGGAACCAAAATGATACATATTGGTAAGAACACGCGTTCAACCATTATATCAAAAGGGATTTCAGCCGGCTTTAGCAATAACAGTTACAGAGGCTTAGTTCAAATTAAAAAAGGTGCTAGCAACGCACGCAACTTTTCTCAATGCGATAGTTTGTTAATGGGCGACAAATGCGGAGCGCACACATTTCCATATATTGAAATAAAAGATAAATCAGCTATAGTAGAACACGAAGCAACGACTAGTAAGATTGGTGAAGATCAATTGTTTTATTGCAAGCAACGCGGTATTGATAACGAAAAAGCAATTGGCTTAATCGTGAACGGATATTGCAAGGAAGTATTAAATAAATTACCAATGGAATTTGCTGTTGAAGCACAAAAATTATTAGCAATTAGTTTAGAAGGATCAGTAGGATAAAAAAAGATTATGATATCAATTAAAAATTTACATGCGTCAATTGGCGATAAAGAAATATTAAGAGGAATAAATTTAGAAGTTAAGGCTGGTGAAGTTCATGCCATCATGGGACCAAATGGTTCCGGAAAGTCAACATTATCAAGTGTTTTAGCTGGTCGTGAAGATTACAATGTAACAGAAGGTGAAGTAACCTTTAATGGGAAAAACTTATTAGAATTATCTCCTGAAGATAGAGCTCGTGAAGGATTATTTTTAGCGTTTCAATATCCTGTTGAGATTCCAGGAGTAAGTAATGTTAATTTTTTACGTACAGCTGTAAACGAAATCAGAAAATACCATGGTCAGGAAGAAATGCCAGCCAAAGATTTTTTAGCATTAGTAAAAGAAAAATCTAAACTAGTTGAGTTAGATGCTAAACTAGCAAGTCGTAGTGTAAACGAAGGATTTAGCGGTGGTGAAAAAAAACGTAATGAGATTTTTCAAATGGCGATGTTAAATCCTAAGTTAGCCATCTTAGATGAAACGGATAGTGGATTAGATATTGATGCCTTGCGTATTGTAGCAACAGGTGTTAACAAATTAAAATCAAAAGATAACGCAACCATTGTCATTACACACTACCAGCGTTTGTTAGACTATATCGTTCCTGACTTTGTGCATATTTTATACAAAGGACGTATTGTAAAAAGTGGCGGAAAAGAATTAGCTCTTGAAATGGAAGCAAAAGGGTATGATGAAATTAAAGCTCAGTTTGAAAGAATAGAAAGTTAATTAGTTTAGAAAGTATGGCTACTATATTAAAATTTGAAGATATTGTTGCTTGGCAAAAAGCACTTGAATTGTCTGATTTAATATATGAACATTCAAATAAAGATAAATTTTCTAAAGATTTCGGGCTAAGGGATCAGATGAGAAGGGCCTCAGTTTCAGTTGTTTCAAATATCGCAGAAGGATTTGAAAGAGAGGGAAACAATCAGTTTATTTATTTCCTTTTAGTAGCGAAAGCTTCAGCAGGAGAATTAAGAGCTCAAATGTATGTTGCCAGAAATCAAAAATATATTACAACAGAAGAATTTGAAAAACTAAACAATAAAGTATTAGAAGTCAGTAAAACAATAAGTGGATTTATATCCTATTTAAGAACACAAAAGAAGAAAGTTTAAGATTAAGGACTTTCTAAACTTTCATAACTAACAAACTTTCATAACTGTAATGATAGAGACTAAATCAAATATAACTCAAACTTTATTAGATCAACTTCAAGAGAATGCTCCAAAGGTTGATTTTATGCCTGATACAGAAATCATTTCTGCTATTCGGTATTTGGAAGAGAAAGGTATTCCCAATAATAAACACGAAGATTATAAATATTGTAATCTGGAAGCGGTGCTTCGCAAAGAATTTAAATCGGTTGAACAATCCTTTAATGAATTAACAAACGCTGACATTGCTCCCCTTAAATTAGATGAAGCAATTAATTTAGTTGTTGTTAATGGCAATTACAATGAAGCCTTAAGCGAAAAAATGATTGTGAAGGGTTTAACCGTTAAGTCATTAAATGAATTATCTGCTTCAGAAAAAATCTTATTATCTTCTCAAGCAAAATCTGATACAGATGCATTAATTGCTTTAAACGCTGCTTTCACAGGCAATGGTTTGTTTTTAAAAATAGAAACAGGAAATATTATTCCTATGCCTCTTCATGTCATTTATGTGAATAGCGGCAGTTCTAATATTGTATCAAACACGCGTAGTTTTATTCATATTGGCGCAAGTGCTGATGTTACTTTAGTGGAAAGTTTTTTTAATATCGGAACAGGAAAAGTATTTTCTAATTTCGTAAGTGAAAAATTTGTTGGAGAGAATGCAAAACTAACCTGTCATACCTTTCAAAACGAAGGCGCTTTATCATACTCAGTAAATACAAACCAAGTAAAGATTAATAAATATTCTAACTATTCAAACACAACCATGACTTTGAGTGGAGAGTTAGTTCGCAACAATCACAATGTGGTGTTGGCAGATTCTAATTGCGAAGCGCATTTAAATGGTTTGTTTATTTCTAATGGAACTCAGCAAATTGATAATCATACATTAATTGATCATCAAATGCCACATTGCGAAAGCAACGAATTATATAAAGGCATTGCAAAAGATAAATCAATAGGAACCTTTAACGGAAAAATATTTGTTCGTAAAGACGCACAAAAAACAAACGCCTATCAAAGCAGTAAAAATATTTTGATGAGCGATGATGCAATAATAAATACTAAACCTCAATTAGAAATTTATGCAGATGATGTAAAGTGTTCTCACGGAACATCTACTGGTAAAATAGATACAGAAGCGTTATTTTATTTAAAAGCTCGTGGCATTGGAGAAGAAAGCGCTCGCAAATTATTATTGCAAGCCTTCGCTCAAGAATTAATTGATAAAATTGAAATCCCTTCTTTACAAGAACGCGTTTTGCACTTATTTGAAAAAGCACTATAATTAAATTGTCTCACTTAGCCCGTGACTTTGAGCTGTCACACTGAGCGAAGTCGAAGTGCAAGCGAAGAAAAACAAAATAATATGTTAGATATAACTAAAATACGCAAAGATTTTCCTATTCTATCAAGAACTGTAAACGGAAAACCCTTAGTGTATTTTGATAATGGGGCTACCGCACAAAAACCTCAAGCAGTAATTGATGCAATCTCTCATTACTATTCCTATCAAAATTCAAACATACATCGTGGCGTTCATACATTAAGCAGAGAAATTACCATTGCTTATGAAGAAGACCGTAAAACCATACAATTACACCTTAATGCTAAACAAGCAAGTGAAATTATTTTCACAAAAGGAACAACAGAATCTATCAATCTAGTAGCGCATTGTTTTGGAAATTTAGAAATTACAGAAGGTGACGAAATTATCATCACACAAATGGAACACCACAGTAATATTGTTCCGTGGCAACTTTTATGTGAAGAAAAAAAGGCAATTTTAAAATACATTCCCATCAATCAAGCGGGAGAATTATTATTAGAAGAACTTCCTAAACTAATTACAGGAAAAACAAAATTAGTTGCATTCACTCACATTTCTAATACCTTAGGAACCATCAATCCTGCAAAGGAAATGATTAAAACAATTCGCTCTCTTTCTCAAGCAGCTATATTAATTGATGGGGCTCAGGCTGTTCCGCATTTAAAGCCGGATGTGCAGGATTTAGATTGTGATTTTTATGTATTTAGTGGTCATAAATTATTTGGGCCAACAGGCGTTGGTGTATTATACGCTAAAGAAGAATGGTTAAACCAATTCGGCCCCTACCAAACAGGCGGTGGAACTATTAAAACCGTGGCTCTTGAAAAAACAGAATTCGCTGATGCTCCTTTAAAGTTTGAAGCGGGTACGCCACATATTGAAGGAGGCATTGGATTAGCGGCCGCTATAAAATATGTCACTGAAATTGGTTTTGAAAACATTCAAAAACACGAAGATGATTTATTACATTATGCCACTAAACATTTACAAGCTATTGAAAGCTTAGTAATATATGGTAATGCCAAACACAAAACCTCTGTTATTTCATTTAATATTGGTTCCATTCATCCGTTTGATATTGGTACGTTATTAGATAAATATGGTGTGGCCATTCGCTCTGGGCATCACTGTACACAACCTATTTGTCAGTTTTACGATATACCTGGAACCATTAGAGCATCCTTTGCTTTTTATAATACGTTTGAAGAGGTAGATATATTTATCGAAGCTCTTAAAAAATCAATTAGATTGTTGGGTTAATTTTTTAATCTCTTATTTCTATTTACACTCAATAATAGTTTAGACTGCGTCATGTATTTATAAGATACAATCAGTTGCAAGTTGTATATTCATATTTAATAAAAGGCGGTATATTTGGCAAACAGATATATTTAAATATGAAATAGCTATGTTTGCCAAAACACAAATGATTAAAACTGACTATAACATATAACAAGAAAAAATAATTTAAACATATGAAATAGCCATGTTTGCCGAAACACAAACACATCCCGATAGCTATCGGGATAAAAAACAATAATTTAGACATATGAAATCATTCCTAATTTTATTCTCTTGTTCTATTCTTTTATTTTCATGTGGATTAAAAGATGATATCCATAAAAAAGATACTCCAACTTCAGGTAAATTAACATTACTGTTTGATGAGGGCATCACACTTCATATCAAAAATCAAATTTATACGTTTACAACAACCTATAAAAATTCAGATATCACAATAATGCCAACCGATGAAAAGGCTTGTATAGAAGCTTTATTCAACGATAGTTGTAAAATAATTGCTATTACTCGTGAATTAACAACCAAAGAAATGGCTCAGTTTGTAGCTAAAAACATTCATCCGGAAACATCAACTGTGGCTTATGATGCCATCGCCTTTATCGCCAATAAAGATTTTGCTGATTCGGTTATTTCTGTTGATCAAATAACGAACCTATTAAAAGGAAACGATAGTTCATTTGTAAAATCAAAGCACATCAATATGGTGTTTGATAATCAAAACTCAGGGAGTACTAGGTATTTAAAGGACTCATTAATTCCTAATCAAAATTTTGGAGGCAATTGCAAAGCAGTAAATAATACCAAAGAATTAATAAAAGCGATTTCGTCAAATTCAACAAGCATTGGTGTTTGCGACTATGGATGGCTAAGCGACAAAGATGATAACACAACCAAAGAATTCTTAAAAACAATTAAAATTCTTTCTGTATCAAGACCAAATAATAATTTGGCGTATATGCCTGATCAATCAAATATTGCAACACGCAATTATCCATTCGTTAAAACTATTTGTATCATACGCCGTTCTTCTGAATTTAGTTTAGGAAAAGGCATCCAAACATTTATTGCAGGACCAATCGGTCAACTCATGTTTTTAAAGCAGGGCTTAGCTCCCTACAGACAAGAAGAGCGCTTAATAGAAGTAGATATGAGTCCGTTGAAATAAGGTCAAAAAACATTAAAATTATGTTAAATTTGCCGAATATTTGCCTCAAAAACAATTAATGGCAGGTAATTTGATTTTTTAAAAACGTATTTTTAAAATCTATAATAAATTAAAAAATGAAGCTGTTATCTAAGTTATATGTATGCATTTTTACTTTGGTAATAAGTTATATCGTTTCTGCTCAAACAAATAGTCCCTATTTAAGTGAAACCAAATTAATGATTGAATCTATCGATAAAAAGGGAAATGCGTTTAATGCATTTACCGATTATAGCCAAATGATACTTAATACAGCTACCGGTGATTTTCTTTTAAGTTTTGATGTGGCAGATTTAAAAACAGGTGATTCAAAATTAGATTCTATTCTGATTAGTAAAGGTTCTCAAAAAATTAAGTTTAAAGGAAATATCGGAGAAAATTTATTTGTATTTAATCAACAAGTTAACAACGAAAAAATGTATGATATGTCTGGACAATTACTTCTAAATAATAATATAATTAATTGTGTTGCCTCCTTTGACCCTATTAACTATGGAGAAAAGTCAAATACAAAAAATTACCGTATGGATTTTAAACTTGAAATAGCCGCAGAAAAAATTTCTATTATAGGACTAGAAAATAAAATCAACTACCAATTTCTGATAGAAGTAAAAAGCGGAATAATTAACACTCAACAATAATAATTTTTAGATAACATAATACATAACAAATGAAAAAAACAATTCTAGTAAGCACAGGTATTATCATCGCTAACATTGCGTTTGCGCAAACCTTACAGGACGCTATTAAAAAAACAGATAACGAACGCTTTGAATCTGCCGCTGCAGACTTTAGAGCACTTATTGCAAAAGAGCCAACTAAAGGTGACAATTATTTTTACTATGGCGAAAACTTCTTCAAAAACGGAGATCTAGATTCAGCAAATATCTTTTATCAAAAAGGTATTGACCTAAATGCTACTTATCCTTTAAATTATGTTGGCACTGGAAAAGTTTTATGGTACAAGGGAAAACAAGCAGATGCTAAAACACCCATCTACAAAGCAGCAACCTTAAGTAATAACAAAAACGCGGAAGTAATGCGTAAAACAGCTGAAATATATATTAATGCTGAACAAAAAAGTTTAGACGAAGCTATTACGTTATTAAACACTGCTATTAAAATTGATCCGAAAAATGCAGAGAGTTATATTTTATTAGGTGACGCTGTTTTAGAAAAAAATCCTACAGATGGCGGTCCAGCAATTAAAAATTATACAAAGGCTAGTGAATTAGATCCAAAATCAGCCAAAGGTATTTTACGTTCTGGTAAATTATATGAGCGTGGACAAAATTATCAATTAGCTTTAGAGTATTACAAAAAAGCAATTGTCATTGATCCAACATATGCTCCTGCCTACCGCGAACAAGCAGAGCTATATCACAAAGCAAAGCAAGATGCTAAAGCTATAGAAAGCTATAAAAAATATTTAGAATTAAACGATAGCCCAATCGCTCGCGAGCGTTACGCAACTTTTTTATTCTCTAATAAAAATTATAAAGATGCTGTTTTAGAAATAGAAGCTTTGCAAAAAGCAGGAAATAACAATTTATATTTAGATAGGTACTTAGGTTATTCTTATGCTGAGTTAGGAAATAAAACAGATACAGCAGCCTACAAAAAAGGATTAATAGCCATCAATAAATTTTTTGATAAAGCTACTAGTAGAACAAACTTCAAATACCAAGCAACTGACTATAAGTACAAAGGAATTTTATTAGCAAAAACAGGCAAAGATAGCCTAGGCATAATTGAAATTGAAAAAGCTATTTCAATGGATCAATCATTATCAAATGATATGTTGAGAGAAATTGCTAAAATTTATTCTAAAGGTAAAAAGCATGATAAGGCAATCGCTACCTATGAAAGGATAATGGGAGGAGACCCAAAAAATTTAACTGGACAAGACTACTTTGAAATGGGGCGCGCTTATTATTTTGGACCAAAAGATTTTGTAAAATCAGACTCTTGTTTTTCTAAAGTTACTCAGGCTATTCCAACATTTGCAACTGCTTATTTTTGGAGAGGAAAAGCAAATGTTCAGCAAGATTTAAAAAACGAAAAATGGTTAGCTAAACCGCACTACGAAAAAGCATTAACTTTAGTTAAGCCTGAAGAAAGAGTTGGAGTTAAGTTAAACGTTATTGAGGCTTGTGAGTATTTAGGATATCATTATTTAGTAATGAAAGATAATGTTAAAGCTAAGGAGTACTTTACAATTATTAAAGAGTTAGATCCCGCAAATAAAAAACAGGTTGATTTCTTTAAAAGCCCAGCAGGTAAGTAACTTGAAATCGCTTGAAATTTTAAAAGGTAATCTATTTTGTAGATTACCTTTTTTGTTTCACAAAAAACGACTACATGATATTTATTAGAAAATTACTTTTGCAAGCTAGTAATAAAAAAGGTTATGGTTAATATGTGTAAAAAACTTAAGAGATAAGATTTTGTATTACCTTTAGAATAAGTGTAAGCGATATATAAAATCTCATTTATATATTTGTTTTTGTATTTCACATTTGAAAAAATAAAATCTATCTATGAAAAAATTAGTGCTTGTTTTATCTTTAACTATAGCGGCAGTTTCTTTAAGTGTTGTTTCTTGTAAAAAAACATCAACAACTTCTGCTTCTTATACCCCTACCTGTAATAGTGTTAAATCATATTCAATTGATGCGCATCCTGTCATTCAAAATAGCTGCGTTAGTTGCCACAGTTCTTATAGCTCGTATTCACAAGTTAGTGCTTCAGCTTCTTCTATTAGAAGCTCTATCGTAAATGGGACTATGCCAAAAGGCAACACATTGACTAGTGCCCAAAAAGATAATATTATATGTTGGATAGATGCTGGCGCGGCTAATAATTAAATCTTTAGAGAGTCAGTAGTAGAAATATAAATTACTGGCTCTTCCTACTCACTTGAAAAATTAAATACACAGAGCTTGCAAATAAAAAGAAAGCTCCTGTTTGATGCAATACACCTAATACTACAGGCACACTGTACAATAACGTAAATACTCCCAAAATAAACTGTATCGTAATCCCGTATATTAAAAGCGTAATGCCTATGTATTGAGCTTTATTTAATTTTAATTTATTGGATTTATACCAAATAATAGAAAACACAAGTACTAATAAAATAGCCAAGGTGCGATGTACAAACTGAATACCGCTAGCGTTTTCAAAAAAGTTTAAATAAAAACTCTCTTTCATGGTTACTTGCTCTGGCATCCATGAATCACCCATCATTGGCCAAGAATTAAATATTTTTCCTGGTCGAAGTTTGGCAGCATCTCCTTCTACATAACCCGCCGTGAAGGCTCCATAAATAATTTGTATAATGAGCAGTGCGAAAAACGTAATAGATAATCCTTTCAATTTGTTGCCATTACTTTCTTCGGTTTGCTCTTTAGGGTATAATAGTTTTAAGGCAAACCAAAAAGTAAAAGCGAACAACGTAAATGCACTCATTAAATGTGTTGCTAATCTAAAATGACTTACCGCTGGCCTATCTTGTAAACCGCTATATACCATCCACCAACCAATCACCGCTTGCATTGCTCCCATAAAAAACAAGAGGATTAATGAAGGAAACATTTCCTTTTTTATTTTTTTCCGGATGATCAAAACGATTAATCCAATTGCAAAAACATACATCATCGTTCTGCCAATAAGTCTATGAATATATTCCCAAAAAAAGATGTGTTTAAATTCATCCAACTTCATCATGAAATTAATTTTTGTAAACTCCGGGCTTTGTTGATATAGCGAAAAACGCTCTTGCCAAGCCTCTTCTGATAGTGGCGGCATCGAACCCATAAAACTCCAATCTGTAATTGATAGCCCTGAATGTGTAAGTCGTGTGATGCAGCCTACGACAACCATGATGTATACAAGTCCACATCCTATTAGTAACCAATAGATAACTGCTTTGTTAGGATTCTGAGTATTCATGATATGAATATTTTGATCGCAAATTTACTAACCATTTGGCTAATATTTCATTAAAAAGCATAGAAAAGACATTATCTTATAAAATAAAATCCTATTTTTAAAGCACAAAAATTAAAGAGAAATGAAAGGAATAATATTAGCAGGAGGGTCTGGGACACGTTTGCATCCATTAACATTAGCGATGAGTAAGCAAATGATGCCTATTTACGATAAACCTATGATTTATTATCCATTATCTGTATTGATGATGGCTGGTATTAATGAAATCTTAATTATATCAACACCACATGATTTACCTAATTTTCAAAAACTATTGGGAACGGGCGAAGATTTGGGTTGTAAATTTTCATATGTAGTTCAAGAAGTGCCTAATGGTTTAGCCCAAGCATTTGTATTAGGCGAAAAATTTATAGGTAACGATAAAGTGGCCTTAGTATTAGGCGATAATATTTTTTATGGTGTTGGCATGGGACGTATGTTGCAAAAAATTAATGACCCCGATGGAGGTGTTGTATTTGCTTATCACGTAAGTGATCCAGAGCGTTATGGCGTTGTCGATTTCGACAAAGATCATAATGTACTTTCTATTGAAGAAAAACCAGCACAACCAAAATCGAATTATGCAGTTCCAGGTTTGTATTTTTATGATAATTCAGTTGTACAAATTGCTAAAGAATTAAAGCCATCTCCGCGTGGTGAGTATGAAATCACTGATGTGAATAAAGAATACTTAAAACGTAAAAAATTAAAAGTGTCTATTTTAGATAGAGGCACTGCTTGGCTTGATACCGGCACCTTTGCATCCCTCATGCAAGCAGGGCAGTTCGTTCAAGTAATCGAGGAACGTCAGGGATTAAAGATCGGATGTATAGAAGAAGTTGCTTTTACGATGGGCTTCATTAACAAAGAACAACTTATTAAAATAGCAACACCTTTAACTAAAAGTGGTTATGGAACCTATTTACTAAAAATGGTAGAAACAAAATAAAACATACGGTGCAAGAATATTCAAATTTATTTCAATTACTACAAAAAGCATTACACGAAGAACAAACATCTTTACATAATGCCGAACCAAAAGAAATGTATGAGCCAATGGCTTATATCATTGGTTTGGGGGGCAAGCGCGTTAGGCCTTTATTAACCTTGGTTGGTTGTGATTTGTTTGACGTAAATCCAGAAATTGCTATTCCATCAGCGATGGCTGTAGAATTGTTCCATAATTTTTCATTAATTCATGATGATATTTTAGATAATGCGCCACTTCGCAGAGGCAATACAACCGTTCATGAAAAATGGAATCATAATATTGCCTTATTAAGCGGGGATGGCATGATGGTAAAAGGCTTTCAAGTGCTCGCTAAATCAAAACCTGAACACATTCACGCTTTATTGAATTTGTATTCTAAAACAGGTATAGAAGTTTGTGAGGGTCAACAATACGATATGAATTTTGAAACACAATCGAAAGTAAGTGTACACGAATACATTGATATGATCACTTATAAAACAGCCGTGCTTTTAGGATGTAGTTTGCAAATGGGTGCTATTTGTGCCGATGCAAGCATCACTAACCAAAATCACTTATACGAGTTTGGCAAACATGTTGGTATTGCTTTTCAAATTTTAGATGATGTTTTAGACGTATATGCTGATGATGAAAAATTTGGTAAGCAAGTTGGCGGCGATATTATCTCTAACAAAAAAACATTTATGTTGCTTGATGCGTTTGAATTAGCAAATAGCATGCAAACAGAACAATTGACTTATTTATTGTCAAATAAAGAAATCACAAACGAAGAGAAAGTAAAGAAAGTAACCGCTATTTATAATGCCTTAGGTGTAAAAGAATTAGCATTAGCAGAAGCTAATAATCATACCGACATTGCGCTGAAACATTTAAGTGAACTAGATGCTAATGCCTCTAAAAAGGAACTTCTTAAGGCCTTTGCCTTACATTTATTAAATAGAGACAACTAATGATTGAATTACAGGAAGTATTGCAAACCTATAAACACCAAGCCAATATTCAAATTCGTTTCAAAGATATTGATAAACAAGGTCACGTCAACAATGCAGTACACTTAACCTATTTCGAAACAGCTCGTACTGATTATTTTAAAGATGTTTTAAGAAAAAAGAATAATTGGTCAAAGACAGGAATTATTTTAGCGTCAACAACTATTACGTATAAGCGCCCTATTTTACTAGAAGATGATTTATATTGTTTAACTAAAATAAATCGCTTTGGAAATAAAAGCTTTGATGTAGAACATTTATTAATTGTGAAATCAGATGTAGGTGTTATTCTTTGCGCTCAAGGTAAAAGTACCATGGTATGTTTTGATTACGAAAAAAATCAAAGCATTTCTGTTCCCGAAGAATGGATTGATTCCGTTAAAGAATTTGAAGGAAATTAACATTGCAGTATTTAAAGTGCTGATTTAAAATTAAGCAGCATCAATAACTTCTAAAATTTCATTTACATTAATACCATTATGGGAATTATGATAAAAGCATTTTCCATCCCGAATTAATAATACCTGCGGAGAGGCGTGTTCAACTTGCAATAATGATGCTATTTCATTTGAAACATCACGATGGTTTAATAAATCTAAATAATAGGTTTGAATAGTTTCATCGTCTTTCCATTTGTTTTCAAAACGATTAAGAGCCATTGAACTGATAGAACACCTCGTACTATGCTTAAACAAAAGAACAGTCAACTTTTGAGAAGACTGTTCTTTAGATAATTGTATAATATTATGTAACTGATTAATATCAGTTAATTGATGCCAAAGCATAATAAATTAAACCGATTTTTTTGAAGAAAATGCTGTATTAGCTTTAGAATAAGCAGGACATTTTTCGTGCGATTTGCAAGAAGAAACAGTTGCACAAAAAGTAATTGATAAAACTGATAGTAAAGCTAATTTTTTCATATTTTTAGGTTTTAAAGAGGCAACAAATATAAAGTATTTTGCCTAAGTTTAAAAAAAATGGTATTATATTTTGAAATTATTTTACCAAAATAAATTAATAACCCCTATGTACCTCCAAAACTTCAATAAAAGCTGGAAATCTCACCTACAAAAAGAATTCAAAAAGCTATATTTTATGGCGCTAACTGATTTTTTAGAGTCCGAAAAATTAACATATACTATTTTCCCAAAAGAACAGGATGTTTTCAAAGCTTTTGAATTAACCCCTTTCGATACCGTTAAGGTTGTTATTATAGGGCAAGACCCTTATCATGGCCTAAATCAAGCGCACGGCTTAAGTTTTTCAGTAAATAAAGGAATTAAAGTCCCTCCCTCTTTACAAAATATTTTTAAAGAATTACAAGCCGACATCAACAATCCTATTCCAACTCACGGAAGTTTAATAAAGTGGGCGCAACAAGGTGTTCTGCTATTAAATGCCACATTAACAGTTAGAGAAGAAGTACCAGGTAGTCATCAAAAAAAAGGTTGGGAAACTTTTACAGATGCCGTTATTAAACTTATTTCTGATGAAAAGGAACATGTGGTGTTTTTATTATGGGGAAATTATGCAAAAACAAAAGCGCCACTTATTGACTCTAGCAGACATTTAATTTTAGAAGCAGCACACCCATCACCATTGGCTCGAGGTGCCTTTTTTGGAAGTAACCATTTTTCTAAAACAAACGCTTACTTAATTTCTAATCATATTACTCCAATTGACTGGAATTTGAATGAAGTTGGTCTGTTTTCGGCATGATCGAGGGGACCTCTAAAAATTCATTTTTCGAGGCGAACAAGTTTTTGAAGACGAAGAATACATGGGTATTTGAGGCTTTCAAAAATGCAGTTCAACGATGAAAAAAGGATTAAATAGGGTTTCCCTTAAATGAGTATAAAATACAAGCTTGCTAAGCCAAACAATCCAAAAGCAGTTAATAATCCATTAACGGTTAAGTGCAGGTTATAAATGTATATATAAAACCCTATAGCGAGAGCAAATAAACAAACACTCAAAGATGCATAAGCGTTGATGCTCCAAAAATCCCTGGTATCAAAACTTAATTTGGCTTTTAATATTTTATGGAAAATAAAATCTTTGCCTAAAAATATAGATTGATATTTTGTTGGTTCTTGAAACAGGTAACTAGTCTTAATACTTAAGTCATTCCCGGACATGGTTTGAAGGTGAATTTCTGAAATAGTATATTGATCAATTT
Organism: uncultured Bacteroidota bacterium; assembly: GCA_903834765.1. Taxonomy (GTDB): domain Bacteria; phylum Bacteroidota; class Bacteroidia; order B-17B0; family Aurantibacillaceae; genus UBA4416. The sequence continues at coordinate 11,855 of CAILKE010000004.1, read as the reverse complement.
CCGGAACATAATCACCTAACCTAATACTGTAGTTGAATATACGTGTTTGCTGCCAAGTATTAAGCACAACGATACTTAATACGCAATAAGTAACTAATCCCGCTAAAAATATATTTAAGCTGTTAAATACTTTGTAAAAAGAAGTCGCCTTAAATTGTTCGAGTTTTTTTACTTCTTTTAGTTTTTTTAATTTGATAAAGTAATGCAACTCTTCGGGAGATAGCGGTATTCTTTGCTTTCGTCGAGGTTGTTCTTCAGGCATAGGTTATGATATATTTATTTTTTTATCTAATAAATAGTGATTTCTATCACCTGAATTACGTAAGATTAATTCACCAATAAATCCTGCTAAAAACAACATTGTGCCCAAAATCATTGATGTGAGCGCAATATAGAAAGATGGCCGTTGAGTTAATAAACGTGCAGATAAGTGATTCCAAGCGTGGTACAGTTTATCACAGCCTAAATATAACGCTGAAAACAGACCAACCATAAACATTAATGTCCCTATCAAGCCGAAAAAATGCATAGGTCGTTTCCCAAATTTAGATAAAAACGTAATGGTCATTAAATCTAAAAAGCCATTGATAAAGCGTTCCCAGCCAAATTTACTCACACCATATTTACGAGCTTGGTGCTGAACTACCTTTTCGCCAATATTATAAAAACCAGCATTTTTGGCTAATACAGGAATAAAACGATGCATTTCCCCATATACCTCAATACTTTTAACCACTTCTTTACGATAGGCTTTAAGTCCGCAATTCATATCGTGCAGCTGTATGCCTGATATTTTACGATTGGTCCAATTATATAATTTAGAAGGAATGTTTTTTGTAAATGTATTATCAAAACGTTTTTGTTTCCAACCGCTTACTAAATCATATTTCCCTGAAATAATCATGTTATACAACTCAGGAATTTCATCTGGCGAGTCTTGTAAGTCAGCATCCATCGTAATAACCACATCGCCTTGTGCTGCATCAAATCCTACATGCAGGCCAGGTGATTTTCCATAATTACGTCTGAACTTAATGGCTTTCACGCAAGGGTTTTTCTCAGAAAGTGCTTCTATAACTTGCCAAGATTTATCTTTACTACCATCATCAATAAAAAGGATTTCATACGAATATTTATTTTCGTCCATCACACGCTTAATCCAGTCGTGAAGTTCTGGTAACGATTCTTCTTCGTTAAATAAAGGAATGACAATGGAAATATTCATATAAAATAATTAATAATAGCTATAAACAACTAATATGCAAATTTTGTCAAAATAATGCTAATAATGAAATAAAATTTCTATTTTTGCGGTGGGTAAGTCTTTCACGACCAGCTCCTGTCAAATCCCCCAGGATGGGAACATAGCAAGGGTAGATGGTTGTAGCGGTGCGATGAAAGTAGCTTACCCATTTTTTGTGCTTTATATTTTCGTGAAGACTTTAAACTTTCCTAAAAATCACAGTCTAACCATGTAAGGAAATCAATCGCTGTTTGTAGTTTCCATTATTTTATTTACGTTTATTTATCTTAAAAAAAATTAAGAATTGAAAATTACTATTTATATCATTTTAAGTTTTGTGTTTGTTGAAGTCAGCTTTGGGCAAGATAACATTAAACAACATAAAATAGATTCCCTAATAGCTAAACTACATGCTGATAGCTCGCACATTTATCGTTTCAGAAAAGTGCGTCCATTTTTTTCTTTAGATAACAGAAACTCTTTTGTTAAAGACGCGCCTGTAAATGTGCAAGGTATTCAGCTTGGCCTTATCTTAAAAGAAAGGCATACCGTTGGATTTGGTATTTATGCTATAAGAACAAGTGCTAGACAAAAATTAACTAGCAAAAACGAAAAAAATATTTCTGCAAATCGAACATTGAGTTTAAATTATTTAACGATATTCTATCAATATGCTTTTTTAGATAGGCGGTATTTTGAATTGGATTTACCTCTAGAATTAGGATTAGGGAGCTATAATGTGAGACTAACAGATGCCGTTACCAATAAAACTATAGTAGATAGAAAAGGCGGAACGGTTATCGTTGGAGGTGGTATTGGATGCACTGTAAAGCCCCTAAAATGGTTTGGTATTTCAGGATCCGCAGGATATAGGTATGATTTTGATAATAATCCTAATGTAAATTTTAGTGGCTTTTTTTATTCGTATGGTGTTTGGATAGGATTAGGACGCATTTATCGTGATGTTCGTTATTTTGGTATTAAGCGCAAAAAATGTAGGCGTCACATACATTATATTTTAAATGAAGATTAGATTTATTTAAAAAAAACAAAAGATCTCCAAATCACCAGAATTTTTGGCTTTCTCGACAGATTGCTGTGTAAGTAAATATTTTGGTTATTATAAACTTACTTGCTTAAATATAAGTTTCTTTCGCTATAAATATTTTGAAAGTACTCATCATACAAATCATCAATAAAATAAATGGCTTCGCCAGTTGATTTCATTTCAGGACCTAGTTCTTTTTGAATTTCAGGAAACTTCTCATAACTAAATACAGGGATTTTAATAGCATATCCTTTTTTCTTAGGTTGAAAATTAAAGTCTTTAACCTTGGCGCCTAACATCACTTTAGTTGCATAATTTACATAAGGTTCATCGTAGGCTTTAGCTATGAAAGGCACGGTTCGAGAGGCTCGTGGGTTTGCTTCGATAATGTATACAATTTCATCTTTAATGGCAAATTGTATGTTTAATAAACCTACTGTATTTAAAGCAACAGCAATGGTTTTGGTATGTTGCTCCATTTGTTTCAATACATTGTCTGATAAATCAAAGGTTGGAAGAACAGCATAACTATCTCCACTGTGAATACCAGCTGGTTCAATGTGTTCCATCATTCCAATAATGTAAACGTCCTTGCCGTCGCAAATAGCATCAGCTTCAGCTTCTATGGCGCCTTGTAGGAAATGATCTAATAATACTTTATTATCAGGTAAATCATTTAATAATTTCACCACATGTTGTTCTAACTCTTCTTCATTAATCACAATCTTCATAGATTGCCCTCCAAGCACATAACTCGGACGAACTAACAATGGAAAGCCTAATTCTTTGGATAAAGTAATTGCTTCTTCAGCATCGTTAATCACGCCAAATTTTGGATAAGGAATATGATTGTCTTTTAATAAATTAGAGAATGCGCCTCTGTCTTCCGCTAAATCCAATGATTTAAAATCGGTGCCTATTATTTTAACACCATATTTTTCTAATTTCTCAGCTAACTTTAATGCGGTTTGTCCGCCTAATTGTACAATTACTCCTTCAGGTTTTTCGTGCTGAATGATGTCGTAAATATGTTCCCAAAATACTGGCTCGAAATATAATTTATCTGCCGTACTAAAATCTGTACTAACTGTTTCGGGGTTACAGTTAATCATAATGGTTTCATAACCCATTTCTTTGGCTGCTAAAACACCATGAACACAACTATAATCAAATTCGATTCCTTGACCTATACGATTTGGACCAGAGCCTAAAATAATCACTTTCTTTTTTTCTGTACGTATGCTTTCGTTTTCGTCTTCAAAAGTCGAATAATAATACGGTGTTTTTGCTTCGAATTCAGCAGCGCAAGTATCAACCATCTTAAACACACGATTGATGTTAAATTCTTTACGCTTATTATACACTTCACTTTCTAAGCAACGTAATAAATGTGCTACCTGTCTGTCGGCATAACCCATTTGTTTTGCCTCATATAATAAGTCTTTCGGAATGTCTTGTAAACGGTATTTAGATACTTCGTGTTCTAATGCAATCATTTGTTCAATCTGCTCTAAGAACCACATATCAATGCGAGTTAATTTTTGTATGGTTTTGATAGAGATACCCATTTTAAGTGCATCATAAATCATAAACAAACGGTTCCAACTAGGGCGTTCTAATCCTTCTAATAATTCTGCTTGATTGGTGTTTTCTTTTCCATCGGCACCTAAACCATTACGCTTGATTTCTAATGATTGACAAGCTTTTTGAAGTGCTTCTTGAAAAGAACGTCCTATAGCCATAACCTCACCGACAGATTTCATTTGAAAACCTAGCTCGCGGTTGCAGCCTTTAAACTTGTCGAAGTTCCAACGAGGAATTTTAACGATGACATAATCTAAAGTTGGTTCAAAATAAGCAGATGTTAGTTTTGTAATTTGATTTTGTAATTCATCTAAAGTATACCCAATGGCTAATTTACTAGCTATACGAGCAATAGGGTAACCAGTAGCTTTGCTTGCTAATGCAGATGAACGAGATACGCGTGGATTAATTTCAATAGCAATAATTTCTTCTTTTTCATCATCACTAACTGCAAATTGCACGTTACAGCCTCCTGAAAAATTACCAATACTGCGCATCATTTTAATAGCCATTGTACGCATACGTTGATACGTGCTATCGCTTAATGTTTGCGCTGGTGCCACAGTTATACTATCACCTGTATGAACACCCATAGGATCAAAATTTTCAATAGAACAAATAATTGCTACGTTATCGTTTTTATCACGCAACAACTCTAATTCATATTCTTTCCAACCTAATACAGCTTTGTCAATTAATACTTCGTGTATAGGCGATGTTTGTAAACCTCTGTTTAATAAATGATCGTAATCTTCTTTTTTGTAAACCACTGAACCACCGCTGCCGCCGAGCGTAAACGAAGGACGAATGACTAAAGGAAAACCGAACTCTTGAGCAATAGATTTTCCTTCTAAAAAGGATTTCGCAATTTTGGAAGGTGCCATACCAACACCTATTTCATTCATTCTAATACGAAATAAATCACGATCTTCTGTTACTTTGATAGCGTCAATATCAACGCCAATCATTTTCACCTTATATTTTTTCCATATTCCTAAATCATCGCACTTCAATGCGAGGTTAAGCGCTGTTTGTCCTCCCATAGTAGGCAATACAGCATCAATCTGACGTTCCTCAAGTATTTTAATAATGGATTTTACTTCTAATGGTAATAAGTAAATGTAATCAGCAGTTACTTTATCCGTCATAATAGTTGCAGGATTAGAGTTGATTAACGTCACCTCAATCCCCTCTTCTCTAAGGCTTTTAGCTGATTGAGAGCCGGAGTAATCGAACTCACAGGCCTGTCCGATAACAATAGGGCCTGAACCAATAATTAAAACGGATTTTATAGATGTATCTTTCATATTCTTAAATTTTGAAAGTTTTGAAAGTTGAAGAGTTATAAAAGTTGAAAAGTTAATTTTGTAATAAAATAAAGCAGTTACAAACACAACTATTTAAACTTTGTAACTTGCTAACTTTCTAAACTGTTAGTAAAAAACAAACTTGGTAAAGATAGTGCTTTGATAGACTTAAGCCTCATTAAGATTTTAACATTTAATTAAAAAGCTAGGTTTTATTATAATTTGTAAGTTTGGCTATTGGTTTTATTTTAAAAAATAGTTGTATTATTTTGATTATCCTGCTCATTATTAATTGCCCAGGAATGAGTTTCTAATTGAGATTCAAATTATTTATTCATTTTTCTTTCCGTTATTTGTAATCAATTTTTACATCATGGAATTTATAGACAAAGAATTAGCCGATTATTGCGAATTACACACATCACCCGAAACAGCTGTTTTAAATCAACTAAATAGAGAAACCCATTTAAAAGTAGTGTCTCCACGAATGTTGAGTGGGCATTTGCAAGGACGCTTTTTAAGTTTTATTTCTAAATTATATAAACCTTCTTTTATTCTAGAAATAGGCACTTACACTGGCTATTCAGCGATATGTTTAGCAGAGGGATTAACCCAGGAAGGTAAATTAATCAGTATTGATGTGAATGAAGAGACTTCTGCTTTTGCACAATCTTTTATTTCGAAAACTGAGTGTGCTAAAAAAATAGAATTGGTAAAGGCAGATGCTAAAAATTATATCCCAACACTTAACGAACCAATAGATATTGTATTTATTGATGCAGATAAGAAAAACTACTTAGCGTATTATCATTTAGTAATTGATAAATTAAAATCGGGCGGACTAATCATTGCTGATAACGTATTATGGAGTGGTAAAATAACGATGGCTGTTTCTAAAATGGATAAAGAAACGCTGGCTCTGCATGAGTTTAATGAGTTTGTTCAATCAGATAGTAGAGTAGAAAACATGATTATTCCCTTACGTGATGGATTGATGATCGTGAGAAAAAAATAATTTTAATTACAGTTATTTGTTTTCCTTTTAACCAAACTTAACAATTTGTTTCGGTTACAAAATAATCAAAGGTGGTATGAATATTAAAACCATCCTTTATGAAAAACTCAACTAAAAATTACTTAAAACTTTCGTGTATTGTTTTAGGCACAACCCTTATTTTTATTTCTTGCAGTCCATTTAGCGAAGAAAAAGCGAAACAAGAAGCATATGCTAAATCAAATGCTGATTCTGTTTCATCAACCACAGAACAAACTTCCTCTCAAAAAGAACCCGTCTCTCCAAACTCACTAAAAAAGGATAGTTTAAGAGCTTTTGTTCGTAAGGCTGATTTATATTTTAAAGTAAAAGATGTGAAAACCGCGACCTTTGATATTGAACACATCGTAAATGAACACCAAGGTTATGTAACTACTTCTGATTTACAAAGTACTGTTAATTCTAAAAATGATATTCGTATTAGCAACGATAGTATGCGTGAAATAAAAAACTATACAGTGCATAGTAATATTACCATTCGCGTACCCAATGATGAATTAAATATAACATTAAGCGAAATATCAGTATTAATAGACTATTTAGACCATCGTATAGTAAAAGCAGAGGATGTTACTAAACAATTATCTGCAGCTGATTTATGGCAGCAACGTTTTGAGAATCATCAAAAACGCCTAGAAAAAACAATTAATGAAAAGGGCAAAAAACTAAATACAACCATTGAAGCAGAAGATAATTTATATGCCAAACAAGCAACAGCGGACGATGTGAAATTAAATGCTCAAGAGATTAAACATGATATAGCCTATAGCACCATTATTATTAGCATCTACCAGAAAGAAACAACTAAAAGCGAAACGTATGCTTATGCTGCGCCTATAGAACCTTACAAACCAAATTTTGGAACCCAATTACTAAGTGCATTAACTGATGGCGGTGTGGTTTTAGGAGCGATCTTATTATTCTTTATCAGACTATGGCCAATAGCACTATTAATACTGGGCGCATTAGGTGTATTCAAATTTATATACAAGCGAAAATGGTTTGTTCAATAAAACCAACGAATTTGAGGGCTGTATGATTCATACAGCTCTTTTATTTAATTATTTATTGAATAAAAAGCTATTCAAAACACTTCTAAAAATAGACCAGCATTTCTTTCGATTTTCTTTTAAAAGGGCTATTTTGCTCAAAAAAATGTTGCTATATTTACTCTTTCTAAAAAAACTATGCAGCGCGTTACCTTAAAAGATAAAACTTTTGTTCCATATATCACTTCTGATAAAATTTTAGCAAGTGTGAAAATAATGGCTCAAAAAATTAATGCAGATTTATCTGACGAAATGCCAATATTTTTAGTCGTTCTTAATGGCTCATTTATGTTTGCTGCAGACCTGCTAAAAGAAGTAACTATACCTTGCGAAATAAGTTTTATTAAGCTGGCTTCTTATCACGGGACAAGCAGTACTGGTACTGTTACAGAAATGATTGGATTAACTGAAGAGATCAAAGGTCGCACCGTTGTAGTAGTAGAAGATATTGTTGATACAGGTATTACCCTCGAAAAATTAGCCACTCTTTTAACTAAAAAAGAAGTGAAGCAAATTAAAGTAGCATCTTTTTTACTGAAGCCGGAGGCTTACACTAAAACATTAAAAATTGATTATGTAGGTATGGAAATTCCTAATGATTTTGTTGTGGGCTATGGATTAGACTACGATGGATTAGGCAGAAACATGAAAGATATTTTTGTGCTTGATAAAAAGTAACACCTTAATAATATTACAAAATAAAATTTATAACTTATAATTCATAACTAATGACTAACATGTTAAACATCGTTTTATTTGGCCCTCCAGGTGCAGGCAAGGGTACACAATCTCAAAAATTAATTGAAAAATATGATTTAACCCATTTATCAACTGGTGATATTTTACGTAGCGAAATTGCACGAGGTACTGCCTTAGGCATGGAAGCTAAACAATTAATGGACAAGGGTGATTTAGTTGGTGATGATATCGTTATTGGAATGATAGAAGCAAAGATTGATGCTGAACCAAACGCTAAAGGTTTTATATTTGACGGCTTTCCTCGCACACAAGCTCAGGCTGTGGCTTTAGATGATTTGTTACAAAAGAAAGGAACGGCTATTAGTGCTATGTTAGCTCTTGAAGTTGATAATGAAGAATTGATTAAACGTTTGTTGTTACGCGGAAAAGAATCAGGAAGAGCGGACGATCAAAATGAAGATATTATTAGAAATCGCGTAAACGAATACAACAACAAAACATTGCCTCTTAAAAAATATTATTCGGAGCAAGCTAAATTTCATTCAATACATGGAATTGGTTCTGTTGATGGGATTTTCAATGAGTTGTGCGAACGCATCGTATTTGTAAAAGCTGAAATAGAATTAACGATGCTTGAAAATGATATTGAACATTTAGATTTAACCATTAATGATTTTGAAGTAGCTACTGAAATTTCTGAAGAGTTAAAACACGATATTGCAGAAGTTAGAAAAACTGAAATAAAAAAACAAGTTGCTCCAAAAGTAAAGCCAGTGGCTCCAAAAAAGGTTTCGGCTCCAGTTAAAAAAACAGCTGTAGTGGCTCCGAAAAAGAAAGCTATTGTAGCTCCAAAGAAAATAGCAGCACCGAAAAAGGCTGTGAAGAAAGTGTCTGCTAAAAAAACAATCGTAAAAAAAGCTTTAGCCAAAAAGGCAGTTAAAAAAGTTGCTCCGAAAAAGGTTGTTAAATCATCACGTCCAGGCGTGACTAAAAAGGTTACTAAAGTTGTTGCTAAGAAAAAAGCACTTGCTAAAAAAGTAGCAAAAAAAGCGGTTGCGAAAAAACCTCTAAAGAAGGTAGTTGTTAAAAAAGCAGTTAAAAAGGTTGCTCCGAAAAAGGTTGTTAAATCAGCCCCTAAGAAGGTTGTTAAAGTAGTTGCTAAGAAAAAAGTATCACGCCCTAGCGTGACTAAAAAAATAATTAAAAAGAAAAAATAATTAATACTGACCCAAGATAAAAGATTTAAGACGAAAGACATTAACTTTCATTTTAAAATTTAATTCATAACTCAAAAAAAAGTGGACAATAACTTTGTAGATTACGTAAAAATATGTTGCCGTAGCGGTAAGGGAGGCTCTGGTTCTACGCACTTGCACCGCGATATATTGACTGCCTTTGGTGGACCAGATGGAGGAGATGGCGGACGTGGCGGACATATCATCTTACGTGGTAATAAACAGTTTTGGACACTCATCCATTTAAAATACCGTAAACACATTAAAGCCACTGAAGGCGGAAGTGGCGGTTCATCCAATAAATCAGGTAAAGAAGGAGAAGATCAAATATTAGATGTGCCTTTAGGAACCATTGCTCGTGATGAAGAAACTGGTGAGGTTGTTTGTGAAATAACTGAAGAGGGACAAGAATTTATTATAGTTCCAGGAGGTAGAGGTGGTTTGGGTAACACCCATTTTAAATCATCAACTCACCAAACACCGCGCTACGCCCAACCAGGAGAGCCAGGTAGAATGGAATGGAAGATATTAGAATTAAAAGTTTTAGCAGATGTAGGCTTGGTTGGTTTTCCTAATGCAGGTAAATCAACCCTGTTATCAGTGGTTTCAGCTGCTAAGCCCGAAATTGCTAATTATGCATTTACGACATTGACGCCTAATTTAGGTATTGTGAGTTACCGCGATTACAAAAGTTTTGTGATGGCTGATATTCCGGGGATTATTGAAGGCGCTAGTGAAGGCAAAGGATTAGGAACACGCTTTTTACGACACATCGAACGTAACTCGTCTTTGTTATTTATTGTGAGTTGCCAAAGCCCTAACATTTACGAGGAGTATAAAATTTTATTAAACGAACTAAAAGAATATAACCCTGAGTTACTTGATAAACAGCGTATTTTGGGCATCTCTCAATGCGATACCATTGATGAAGAATTGATCAATGAGCTCGAAAAGGATTTAAATAAACGCATGAAGGGCAAATTTAAAATTCCATACATCTTCTTCTCTGCGCAATCTGGCTTCAACATTATGCAGTTGAAGGATATGCTTTGGAAGCAGTTGAATTAAGAAATAATATAAATTTAAAGAAGGTAATCTATTTGATAGATTACCTTTTTTGTTTTGATAAATATAAACTTTAAAGGGATTTAAATGCTAACACTAAAAATACTAACTAAAAATCTCTATCACAAACTTAGGCACTAAACCTAAGGCAATCGTGAAGATAGTTGTAAGTACAAGCAATACCGTGTGTGATGTTTCAACGGGCACTTCTGCTTCTGTTTCAGCTGTTTTAAAGTACATAGCTATGATGACTTTAAAATAATAGTAAGCGCCTACCGCTGATGTTAAAATAGCTACTATAATTAACCATTTGAAAGACGTACCAATTAATGTAGCAAACACAAAATACTTAGCAAAGAAGCCTGCTGTAACCGGTATACCTGCTAATGATAACATAGCAACAACCATACAGGCCGCCATTAAAGGATTACGTTTTCCTAAGCCATTAAACGCTTCAATGTTAGCATTTTCTTTTTCTTTAGATACATTATATAAAACGGTGAAAGCTGCAATAGATCCTATAGAATAAGCTAATGAATAATATAAAATAGAAGAAATGCTTGCCCAACCTCTATTATTAGCTAAAATAGCCATTAACATAAATGCGGCGTGACTAATACTAGAGTATGCTAACATACGTTTCACACTTGTTTGAACAGCTGCCGTAAAGTTTGAAATCACTAAAGAAAGCGTGATGATCACTGCTAGAACCATTGACCATGTTTCGCTAACACCACCAAACACGACTAAGAATAAATGCATAAACGCAGCGAATGCAGCCGTTTTTACAATTGTACTCATTAAGGCCGTAATTACAGTTGGTGCTCCTTCGTAAACATCTGGTGCCCAAAAATGAAAGGGCGCAGCGCTTACTTTGAAACACATTGCCACTAACATTAATAATACTCCTGCATAAAAGAATGCCGGCAAATCACCTTGAGCATGAGAGATATATGCGCGAATAGCCATTAAATCAAAGCTTCCGGTTGCGCCGTAAATTAAGGCAATACCAAACAATAAAAAACCTGAGGCAAACGAACCCATGATCAAGTATTTAAATCCAGCTTCATTCGATGCTAAATTATTTTTTTTGCTTGCTGCTAATACATACATCGGAATAGATAAAATTTCGATACCCAAAAATAACGTTGTCATGTTGCTGAAAGACGTTAGCATTAACGCGCCAACTAAAGCAAATAAGACTAAGGAAAAATGATCAGTTTTATGATCTTCATCAAAATAATCGTTTGCTAAAATAAACCAGAAGAAAGCGGTCGCTAAAATTACTCCACTAAAAGCCAATGCCACATTATCAAAACGAATCATATTACTGAACGCTTCTATGTTTATGTTTTGATTCCATTCTGTAAAGTTAATAGCATAGGCTCCTAAAATACCTACTAACACTATAGGAAACAATGCTTTTTTGAATTTGAAAATTTCGGCTAACATTGCTAAAATTCCGAGTCCGCTTATTATAAATAGTCCTTTCATACTTTTGTAATTTTAAATTATAAATTTTGAATGTTAAATTTTCTTCAAAACGTATTATTTATTTTTTAATTATTTTT
>CAILKE010000003.1 GCA_903834765.1 uncultured Bacteroidota bacterium | reverse complement strand
TATTTATTTATTTTTGGTATATTCAAAATGGAAGCTAGAACCCATTAAAAAAAACAGGGAGAGTCTGAAAATCCTTAAGAGTAAGAATCTAAAAAAAAAAGTATGAAAAAAATTATTTTATTATTTGTTTTTATGACATTCGGAGTTTTAACTTCATTTTCTCAAAACGAAAAAGCATTTGGTAAATGGAAAGTTGTTCCTGAACCTAAAGAAGGTATTATTGGTCACTTAACTTTAGCTAAAGTAGGAAGCGAATTTTGGCTTTCTCGTACAAAAGAACCAAAAGACAAATGGAAATTAACATACGATAATAAAACGCACGAATATCATGGTAATTTAGAAGGAAAAGACGTTATAATTGTTTTTAATGAAAAAACCGATCATTTAGTGATTAAAGACAAAGTTGATGGCAAAGTACAAATGGATTTAGTTAGAGAAAAATAATTAAGCTCTAAAAATACTGAAGAGCAAGTGTATAAAACACTTGCTCTTTTTTTTTAACTTAGTTAACGTTTTTTATAGCTTAATTGTGATTTAAAAATTCCACAACAAAATCAAAACAACATTAAATGAGATATTATAATCTAATTTTAATATTTACTTTTTTCTGTAATTTGGCCTATGCTCAAAATCAAAGGCTATTGGACAGTTTAACGCATGTATATAATACTTGTAATACTGACACACATAAAGTATTGATACTTCGTAAAATTGCTTATTTGTATAGCGAAAACAATAATAGTACAAAAGCATTTGAGTATGGAATAAAGGCACTAAACTTGGCTCTAAAAACCAAGGATGATTATCACATATATCGCAGTTATTTAGGACTGGGTATTTTCAGCGATAATATAGGAAAGCAAGCTGATGCTTTGTATTATTACACGCAAACACTCAATTATTTTGAACCTTCAAATAATCCTAGTGATGCCTGTTTAATGTATACGCGTATAGCAGGTTTATATACTAGTCTCGAGAATTACAAGAAAGCTTACGAATATTATGATAAAGCAATTGACCTAATTTCGCCAACAAAAGATTCTCTTCTAAAATTACAGATTATGTTGCCGAAATTAACTACATATGTTAGTGATAAAAAGTATAATGAAGCTAGAAAATTATTATCATATATGGACTCTGTAGGCTCTAAAAGCTACAAAGAATGGAACAAATTTCAAAAACTTTATATATATGAGAATTTATGGTTAATAGATATAAACGAAAAAAAATTGAATGATGCTTTAAAAGTTGCAAAGCAATCTCTAAAACTTGCCGAAGAATCTAAAAATAAAGAATTTATTATCAGTTCAAAAAGTCTTTTGGCCAAAACATATTTCGAATTAAAAGATCTTAATAATGCGTATAGTTATACCGATGAAGTTATTAAAGAATGTTTGATTATAGAAGACTATAATCAATTAATGGAACATTATGTTGTTTTAGCTGACATATGGATTGAAAGGGGAAATTATCAAGAAGCTAAATTATCGCTTTCTAAAGCGCTTAGAATAGCTAGAGAAGGGAATGTGATAAGTTCAAAAATAGAAATTTTAAAAAAACTATCATTAGTTACAGAAAATCTGAGTGAATCTAAAGATGCTTTAATATTCTTTAAAGAGGCTATCTCATTAGAAGATTCAATCACTAATAACAAATCTCAAAATATTATTGCTGAAATACAAACCAGAACAGAAACAGAGCAAAAACAAAAAGAAATTGAAATATTAAATAAAGATAAAAAATTAGCCAGCACGCAATTAGAAAATGAAAAAGCTCAGAAATTCTATTTGTATGGTGGATTAGCATTAGTGATTTTTTTCGGAATCTTTATGTATAATAGATTCAGAATAACAAACAAGCAAAAACAAATAATTGAGAACCAAAAAATTGAAGTTGAAAATGCAAAGCATATAGTTGAAGAAAAGCATAAGGAAATTACAGACAGTATAAATTACGCAGAGCGTATTCAACGAAGCTTTTTAGCAACGAAAGAATTATTAGACATTAACCTTAAAAATTATTTCCTCTTCTTTAAACCAAAAGATATAGTAAGTGGTGATTTTTATTGGGCGTCAAAATTAAATAACAATTATTTTGCATTAGCGATTGCGGATAGTACGGGACATGGTGTGCCTGGTGCTATTATGAGTTTATTAAATGTTACTAGTTTAGAGAAAGCTATTGAGCATCATAATAATCCCGCTGAGATCTTAGATCATACCCGTCAAACAATTATCGAACGCTTAAAAAAAGATGGTAGTGCTGAAGGTGGAAAAGATGGCATGGATTGTATTTTAATGGTATTTGATTTTGCAAATAGACAATTACAAATTGCTGCTGCAAACAATCCTGTTTGGATTATTAGAGAAAATAAACTTATTGAAATTAAACCCGATAAAATGCCAGTTGGTAAAAGTGAAAGACAGCAGACAACTTTCACCTTGCACAATGTAGATTTTCAAACAGGTGATACCATATATGCTCTGACAGATGGATTTACCGATCAGTTCGGCGGGCCAAATGGTAAAAAATTTATGAGCAAAAAATTAAAAGAACTACTACTTGCCAATGCAACGCTTCCAATGTCTCAACAAAAACAATTGCTTGAAACAACTTTTAAAAATTGGGTTGGCTATTTAGAGCAGGTTGACGACGTTTGTATTATTGGAATAAAAATATAGCTTGCCCACATTTTACAAGCACATTTGCCGTTTCTTTTCAATGGCAAATATATTTTATTGCGTCAAATAAGCTTGTAAAATTTTCCGCCCACCTTTGTATACGGACACTTAAGCAGAACTTAAACTGTATGGCTGCAACTGGATACTAACACACTCTAAGCAAACAGTTTGGCAGACAACAAAGCTGTTGCAAAAGCGGTCGCTCCGCGAAAGACTCCCGATAGCTATCGGGATATTTTCGCTTTGCAAAAGTCCATTAAACATTTATCTTTGTTAGTAGCGTTTCGGTAGACAACGGTTTCAAATCAAACCGTTGCTTAGCGCGAAAACGTTAACTATAATATTAGAAAAAAGACAAACATTTATTCTTTGTCATCATTATCTTCTAATTCGATTAATGGCGTTTCCATTATCTCTTTTTTAGTTTTTCTATTGTCTATCGATAATAAAATAGCAGGTAATAAAATTAAGTTCGTGCACATTGATACAATCAAGGTCAACGAAACTAAAATACCCATAGCTACTGTACCTCCAAAACTTGATGCCGCAAAAATGATAAACCCGAAAAACAAAATGATATTGGTATACACCATACTCAATCCTGTTTCTTTAACAGCCAACGATATTGCTTGAGGGGCTGATAGTCCTTTTTTAAGTTCTTGTCTGTATTTTGTTAAAAAATACACCGTGCCATCGGATGCAATACCAAAAGCAATACTAAATATTAAAATAGTAGATGGCTTGAATCTAATATCTAAAAAGCCCATCACACCAGCAGTAATAACTAAAGGAATTAAACACGGTAATTTGGATAATAAAATAATTCTTACTGAACGAAATAATGCCATCCCTACTAAAGCAATTAATATAATTTCTATCAATAAACTTTCATAAAGATTAGCTAATAAATAATCATTATTTTTCAAAAATACTAAGCTATGCCCTGTAAGAACTACATTATAATCTTTTGGATTAAAAATAGAATCAATTTTAGGTCTCAAAGAGTCTACTAAAACTTTCATTTTCTTAGAGCCAATATCCGCTGCTTGAAAACTAACACGAGTAATGCGTTTAGTGCTATCCATAAACGTTTGCAAAACATTGTTTTTGTTTTTACCTTTCACAGATTGAGAATATTCGGATAATGTTTTTAAATCACCAATAGATGGCAACTTATAGTATTTTGGATTTCCATCGTTATATGCTTGATAAGAAAACTTAATAGCTTCAACTATTGATAAAGGTCTTGAAAAAACGGTATCACCTTGAAATAAGCGTTGCATGGCTTGTATTTTATATAATGCCTTAGCGTTGTTGGCAAACAATCCATTTTCTTTTTTAGTATCGATAGAAATTTCAAACGGTAAAACACCTCTGAAGTTTTTTTCGAAATATTTTAAATCAGTATAAATAGGGTCTTTTTGAGGTAAATCGTCTACTACATAACCTACCACGTTCATTTTACTCATACCCCAAAAGCAGATTAATGTAATAATGGCAATGGAAATATATATAGTAGGACGTTTATTTAATACCCAGTAATTAACAACATCTAATATTTTATTTATTCGAATGCCATCCAGATGATTCAAATCTTTAGCTTTAGGCTCAGGCATAACACTCAAAATAATAGGTATTAAAATCAAGGTAATAATATAAGTTGTCATTACACTAATCGCTGAAACAACACCAAATTCAACTAATAAAGAACTATTAGTAAAATATAATACACCAAAACCTATGGCAGTTGTAATATTCGCTAAAAACAAACTGATTCCAATGGTTTGTATACTCCTTGCAATCGCTTTTATTTTGCTTCCATGTAAAGCAAATTCCTTATGATATTTAATAATGAGGAATACACAATTAGGTACCCCAATTACCATAATTAATGGCGGGATTAATCCCGTAAGTACCGTTATTTTATAACCGAATAATTGTAGGAGTCCCACAGACCATAATACACCTATTGCTACAACCAAAACAGAAAATAATACTGTTGAAAATGATCGAAAAAATACCCACAATACAATAGCTGTTACAAGTATAGCAAGCACTAAGAATAAAGTCATTTCGCCAGAAACCTTTCTCATAATAGCAGAACGAATGTATGGCATACCCGAGTAATGCATTTCAACTTTATGCTTTTTTGCAAAGGCTTCTGCTACCATTTTGATATCGTCAACAATAGTTAGACGACGTTTGGAATTGAGATCTTTTTTATTAAACGTAATGGCCATTAAATTAGCTCCCGTTTCTTGGTTATAAATTAAGCCTTTATAAAATGGTAATGCTAATATATCTTGTTTAAAGCTATCAACTTGTTGTTGATTATAAAATGAATGATTAACAACAGGCAGAAATTCGAACTTCTCTAAACTATCATTTTTTACTATTTTAAAAAGAGAAGTAAGAGACATGACACCCTTAATACCTTGGATGTTTTTTATGGTATCGGTTAATTTATACCAATCATTTAACTTGGATAGTTGAAATAATTTTTTGTCTTCAAAACCAATAACCATAACGTTTCCATCTTCACCAAACTGTTTTTTAAATCTTACATATTCTACATAAGAACTATCATCATCAGGTAAAATTTTAGCAAAATCATAGGAAAGCTCAATCTTAGATGTTTCAAAGCCCATGAAGGCAGTGATTAAAAGTAAAGCGAGGGTAAATGCTAATTTGTTTCTAAGTAAAATGCCTGAAAAATATTTCCACATAATGTAGGATGCTTTTAATAAAAATTTAAATCAAATAATATCATCAATTACTTCATTGTAACTAGTCAAAAAGTAAAAAGGTTAAAGTTAAAAGATAAAATTAAACATCTATCAAAAAAAAGATAACAAGTTGTTAATCAGTTAACTAAAATAGATTATCACAAGTACAATCATACTATTTACTACTTCTTAAATTTTCCTTTCAATGCTGCTAATGCCGACATCATATCATTAGGATCATAAGCAACTTCTACTTCTTTTTTTGGTGTAGACTTTTTATTTACTTGGGTTTCGCCCTTCATGGTTAAAGCAATGCGTTTGCGCTTTACATCACACTCCGTTACATTAACCCATACGTGTTGTCCAACTTTTACAATTAAATTGGGATCATCCACAAACGTATCGCTCAATTGCGAGATATGAACTAATCCATCTTGATGCACGCCAACATCAACAAAAGCCCCAAAATTAGTAACGTTAGTAACGATACCTGGTAAACGCATGCCTTCGCGCAAATCTTCAATGCTATGAACTGTTTCATCAAAACTAAAAACCTCAAATGATTTACGTGGATCGCGTCCAGGTTTTTCTAATTCACTCACAATGTCCTTAAGTGTTGGTAAACCAATAGTTTCAGTCACATAGCTTTGTAAATTTATTTTTTTACGAAGTTCTTTATCACCAATTAGATTGTCAATGGTGCAATTTAAATCGCTTGCCATTTTTTCTACAATGTGATATGCTTCTGGATGAACAGCACTTTTATCCAAAGGATGAACCCCATCGCGAATACGTAAGAAACCTGAACACTGTTCAAATACCTTGTCACCCATACGACTTACTTTTAATAAGTCTTTACGTGATTTGAAAGCACCATGTTCGTTGCGGTAATCCACAATATTTTTAGCAAGTGTTTCGCCAATGCCAGAAACATAAGACAATAGCTGCTTGGAGGCGGTATTAAGCTCTACTCCTACTCCATTCACACAACTCATCACAACGGTATCTAATTTATTTTTTAACGCCGTTTGATCTACATCGTGCTGATATTGACCTACCCCAATTGATTTTGGATCTAATTTTACAAGCTCTGCTAAGGGATCCGCTAAACGACGGCCAATAGACACAGCACCACGAACGGTTAGATCATATTCAGGAAATTCTTCACGAGCAACATCTGACGCTGAATATATAGAAGCCCCAGCCTCACTTACCATAATCACCGGAATTGTTTTTGGTAATACCTCGATGCTTCTAATAAACTCTTCTGTTTCGCGAGATGCCGTTCCATTACCAATAGCAATGGCTTTCAATTCATGTTTCGCGCACATGGCCATAACCATATGTTGAGCGTCCATTACGCGACGTTGAGGCTCATGTGGATAAATAACAGTTTCTTCTAATAATTTTCCTTGGGCATCTAAGGCTACAACTTTACATCCCGATCTAAATCCTGGATCAATGGCTAACATTGATTTTTGCCCTAATGGTGAGGCTAATAATAACTCCCTTAAATTATCTGCAAATACTTGAATGGCTTTTTCATCTGCTGATTGCTTGGTCATTAATCGCATTTCTGCTTCAATACTAGGCTGTAGCAAACGCTTGTAACCATCTTCCATAGCTAAAACAATTTGCTCAGCACACTCGCCTCGCGTTCTAACAAATTGCTTTTTAATCATATCATGCGCTAATTCATCATCAATGACAATATCTAAAATTAAAAAATCTTCTTTTTCGCCACGGCGCATTGCTAACATCCGATGACTGGGGCAAGACATTAAGGCTTCTTCCCATTCAAAATAATCTTTAAACTTTTCTCCTTCTTCTTCCTTCCCTCTAATGACTTTACTTTTTACGATAGCTGATTTTTTAAATAAGTTACGCATGCCTTCACGTATAACAGCGTCTTCACTTATAATTTCTGAAATAATATCTCTTGCTCCGCTTAAGGCGTCATCTGGACTTTCAACACCAAGTTCTTTATTCACAAACTTCAATGCATCAGGAAATAATTCTTTGGTTTCTTGTGCCAAAATTAATTGAGCTAAAGGCTCTAATCCTTTTTCGCGAGCAACGGTAGCTTTGGTTCTTCGACGAGGTTTAAATGGCAAGTACAAATCTTCCAATGTAGAAAGCGTTTCGGCTGCTAATATTTTTTCTGATAATTCTTCGGTTAGTTTACCTTGTCCTTCAATAGATTTAAGTATGCTTTCTCGTCGTTGCTCTAATTGACGTAAACGCTCTATTTCAGTTTTGATGGTAATTACTTGTACTTCATCCAAACTACCTGTTACTTCTTTTCTATATCGAGAAATGAAAGGTACTGTAGCACCTTCATCTAAAAGATCTACGGTTGATTTTACTTGTTTCGCATCGATCTTTAAATCGTCCGCAATTTTAAAAAATAAGGAAGCGTCAGTCATTATATAGTTTTGAGTTATGAATTATGGGTTGTTACTAATTATGAAACAATACAACTAATTAGTTTAGCAAATATAATTTTATAAAGCCTTGTCAAGTGTTGATTTTATGAACACTTTAAGCTATTTATAGACAAACACACTTCCTAATAATAGATGATAGAGTGAGTATTTTTTAATATGAATAAGCTAATAATTAACATTTTACTCCTACATTTGCGGGTCAAAAGTCTAACAAAAAAATTAAGACATATAAAATGGGATTTTTTAGTAAATTATTTAATAAAGAAACAAAGGAGAACCTAGATAATGGCTTGGCTAAAACGAAAGAAAGTTTTTTTAGTAAGTTAGCAAAAGCAATTGTAGGAAAAACAACAGTTGATGCAGATGTTTTAGATAATTTAGAAGAAGTTCTTATTACAGGTGATGTTGGTGTAAATACTACTTTAAAGATTATTAAGCGCATCGAAGCTCGCGTAGCCGCCAATAAATACGTAAACACTTCTGAATTAAACAATGTATTGAAAGAAGAAGTTGCTGCCTTATTAATTGAAAATAACTCGCCTGACTCCATTGATTTTGAAATTCCAAAAGATAAAAGACCTTATGTCATTATGGTTGTTGGCGTAAATGGTGTTGGTAAAACAACCACTATTGGTAAACTTTCACATCAATTAAAAAAAGCTGGCTATAACGTTATTCTTGGAGCGGCTGATACCTTTAGAGCTGCAGCTGTTGAACAATTAACTATATGGAGTCAACGTGTGGGTGTTGATATTGTTTCTCAAGGAATGGGTGCAGATCCTGCAAGTGTGGCATTTGATACCTTAAGCAGTGCTAAAGCAAAAAATGCAGATGTGGTTATTATTGATACTGCCGGTCGTTTGCATAATAAAGTCAATTTAATGAATGAGCTTACTAAAATAAAAAATGTGATGAAAAAGGTAATACCTGATGCGCCACACGAAGTACTTTTAGTATTAGATGCAAGCACAGGTCAAAATGCCATTGAGCAATGTCGCCAGTTTACTGCAGCTACTGATGTTACCGCATTGGCATTAACAAAATTAGACGGAACTGCTAAAGGTGGCGTTGTTATTGGTATTTCGGATGAATTTAAAATTCCTGTAAAATACATTGGCGTTGGCGAAAAAATGGATGATTTGCAAGTATTTAATCGAACAGAATTTGTAGATAGTTTGTTTAGTAATAATTAATCATTAGATAAAAAAACTTATAATACATTAATATTAAATTAAGAATTACTACATGAACTTTTTTCAACGCTTCCGTTTTTTTTTAATTGGATTTATCCCTGGCTGTATCATTCTATTTTTTATTGTTCGTAAGAATGGATGCACTAGTCCTAACGAATTAAAAATGCTAGAACTTCAATACCAAACTTTGCAATTAGGAAACAAAGCAGTTTGTAAACTAAATTATTTAAAACTTACTGAAGCTCTATTTAAGAGCAAACTGCGCGACTTTGAAGTGGATTATGATTTAAGCGAGGTTCATAAAAAACCTTATGGGTTTTATTATTTAAAAAATAAGAAAACAAATACAAATCCATTTGAAATGGTAATAGAAGACAGAGATACGATTTCATATATCAATGATATTAAATTATTAAGCAATCCATCAACTTGTAATTGCGATACGATTCAATAAACAACCATGGAATTAAAAACAGATTTATCAAAATTCAATAACGATTGGTATAAAAAAGGAGGGACTTCTTTTAAACGAATAGCTTGGTATTCGGCTAACGCCATCTTCCTAAATTCAGCTTTTCCGAACAGCGATTTTAAAGTTTTTTTATTACGCTTATTTGGAGCGAAGGTTGGGAAAAATGTAAAAATCAAACCGTTTGTAAATATTAAATATCCTTGGAAATTAATTGTTGGTGATAATGTATGGATAGGTGAACGCGTATGGATTGATAATTTAGGTATTGTTACTTTAAAAGATAATTCCTGTGTATCGCAAGGCGCAATGTTACTGTGTGGAAACCATCATTACAAAAAAGTTGCTTTCGATTTAATTGTAGGTAATATTACCATTGAAGAAGGCGCTTGGGTTGGAGCCATGTGTGTGGTTTGTCCGGGTGTTAGAGTTGGTAATCATACAGTTCTTACCGTTAATAGTGTAGCTACTGCTAATCTATTACCTTGGGGTATTTATCAAGGTAATCCTGCTGTAAAAATAAAAGATAGAGTTATAAAAGGTTAAGATTTACTTACTAATAATCAAAAACTCAGTTCTACGATTTTTAGCTTTGCCTTCTTCCGTTGTATTTTCAGCAATTGGAATTTTAGGTCCATAACCTTTGGCTGAAATCCGCTTACCATCAATACCTTTATCTTCTAAGTATGCTTTAACTGTAAATGCTCTATTTGCAGATAATGCTTCATTAGCAGCAGCAGCGCCCACATTATCGGTATGCCCCTGCACTTCAATATGGATGGTTGTATTTTCTTTTAAATATTCAGCAAAGGCATCTAATACTATAAATGATTCTGATTTCAAATCCGCTGAATTTGTATTATAGTATAAGTTATTAAGCACAAAAGAACTTCCTTCTTTAGCTTGGTTAAGCTCTAATTTAACTGGCTTTGGTTCATTACTAAATGTAGCGTCTTTTATACTTACTACTTTTGAGTTAAACGCATAATCATCTTTCTTTACAGTAATTAAAACATCATCTTTCCTTTTCAAATTAATAGCAACCATAAAGGTTCCCTTCGCCGAATCAACCAATGCCAATGTTTTTTCTTTAGTAACAGTATTTGTAATTTCTACTTTACCACCTGCAACTTTAAAGCCATCTTTATCTTTCACATCACCTCTCAAAAAAGTTGTTTCTTGCGGACGAGCTTCTTTGTATAAATCAAACGAAAACAAATCAGACTTACCCTCTCCTTTACCTCGCATTTTACCTTCATCATAAGAGAAAAAATAACCCGTTTTACTATCTGTACTTACAAAAAAACCAGTATCATCAGCTTCGGTATTAATCGGATATCCAATGTTTTCAGCATCCAACCATTCTTTTTTATCGTTTTTACGAATTAAGAATATATCATAACCTCCGAAGCCATACTGTCCATTACTACTAAAATATAGGGTTTCACTATCCGAGTGAATGAACGGTGTTTTTTCGTCGCCAGATGTATTAATTTTCGGACCAGCATTTTTAGGAACACTCCACGCGCCTGATTTAGGATCTCTTAAAGTGTAATAAATATCAATTCCTCCATAACCACCGGGTCTGTCACTTGCAAAATAAATGGTATTACCATCTGCACTCACGGTTGGCTGTGAATCCCAATACACTGGGTGATTGACATTAGGACTTAACTTTTTAATTGGCTGCCATTCATCATCCACATTTTCACTCACATAAATATCGCAGTTAGGTTGATTACCTCCTTCTTGTTTCATCATAGCAAAATATAAGCGCTTATTATCAATAGAAATTGTGCAACCACCTTGATTATCTCGAGATTCATTAAATGGAAAAGGCATTGGTTCACCTGAGTTAAAAACACCGGTTTTATCTCGCTCTGCAACCATAAAAACTTCAACTTCCCTATCAGATGCATATACTTGGTTTTTACTTTGAGCAGACAACTTGCGAGTAAACAAACATAATTGATCATCAGGAGAGATGAAGGCTAAGTATTCATCTTTAGGTGTCGAAATGCCTTTAACAACATGGGGTTCAAAAGGAACAATTTTCTTTTTAAGCTCAGCTTCTTTCTTAGCATACTTGATCATTTGTTTTGCTTGGAATATTTCTGCCTCATAATCTTTTGAGAATTTTTTATCATTATCATCTTTGAATTTGATAAACTTGTCGAGGTACTTAATGGCAGAATCATTTTTAGTTTCTTCGTAATAATTAAAGCCAATATAATAATAAGGCTCGGAATGTATTTGTGGACAAGCTCCTATTGCCTTATAAAAATAAGGAACAGCAGGAGCAAACGATTTATTTTCTAATTTACAATGTACCACAATCTCATTAGCCATCGCTATATTCGCTTCGGCAAAATCAGGTTCTAAGGCCAAGCATTTACTCAAAAATGTCAAACGCTCTGGCTTAGTATATTTCTTTTTTTCGATGCCTTTGGCATATAATTTCAAGGCTTCTTTGCTATCTATTTCATTACAAAATTGTTTAGCAGATCCTTCATCTTCATCCTGAGCAAAAGAAGGTTGAATGAGGAATAATAGATTAATTATTAAGAATGGAATGAATTTTTTCATAAGAGTCATAATACAAATACATTAATTAGTTACAGTCCATATTATATGAACTAATTCCTAACTCAAAAATAATTCGAAATGCGGCATGTTGTGCATCGCCAACGAAAGGTTGTTTACTAAAGAATGTTAATACCTCTTAACGTTTTACAAAACTGAATTAATCCCAACCTATATCACAATCGATTTAATAAACTGCAATGTAGCTTCCATCTCTTGATACATCACTTTATCGTCTTTTATAAAAGGAATCAACTTTCTGAAATCTGCTAATACCTTTTCTATTTTTTGAGATGATTTCAATGGTCGTCTGAATTCCAATGCCTGCGAAGCATTCAGTAATTCGATGGCTAATATTTTCTCAACATTCTCAATGACTTGAAAACATTTAGTAGCGGCATTAGCTCCCATACTCACATGATCTTCCTGCCCATTACTAGACACAATACTGTCAATACTGGCAGGCGTGCATAATTGTTTGTTTTGAGATACAATACTGGCGGCAGTATACTGAGGAATCATAAAACCTGAATTCAAACCTGGTTTAGCCACTAAAAAGGCAGGTAAATTACGAATGCCTGAAATCAGCTGATAAACACGACGTTCGGAGATACTTCCTAACTCAGCCATGGCAATCGCTAAAAAATCTAACGAAATAGCTAAAGGTTGTCCGTGGAAATTTCCTCCGCTAATAATTTCATCGTCTTCAGGGAAAACAGTTGGATTATCCGTCACCGAATTAATTTCTGTTTCAAATACCGAGTTCACATAATTAGTTGCATCCTTGGTAGCGCCATGCACTTGTGGTATGCAACGGAAAGAGTATGGATCTTGCACCTGTACTTTTTTCTGCGCGAGTATCTCACTTCCTTCCAAATGTTTTCTGATGGTTTGAGCCGTTTGCAATTGCCCTTTATGCGGGCGAATGATATGTATATTATCTTTAAATGGTTCAACGCGACCATCAAAGGCATCCAAACTAATAGCACCAATAAAATCAGCCAAGGCATTTAATTTATGTGATTTTAATAAACACCATACGCCATAAGCACTCATAAACTGAGTACCATTAAGCAATGCTAAACCTTCTTTCGATTTCAACGTAATCGGTTCTAATTTCAATTGTTTTAATACAACCTCAGCAGGATATTTATTGCCTTGGTAATTAACTTCTCCCATACCTAATAATGGCAAGGACAAATGCGCTAAAGGCGATAAATCACCGCTTGCTCCCAAAGAACCTTGTTGATATACGATAGGATAAATTTTATAATTATAGAGATCAATTAAACGCTCAACCGTTTGCAATTGCACGGCGCTTTTTCCGTAGGATAACGATTGTATTTTTAACAACAACATTAAGCGCACAATTTCTAATGGCACTTCATTTCCCATCCCACAAGCATGAGACATTACTAAATTTGTTTGCAGTTGCTCCAGTTCATTATTAGGAATAACCACATTACATAAAGAACCAAAGCCTGTATTAATACCGTAAATAGGTTCTTTTTGAGAAGCCATTTTTTTATCTAAATACTCACGACAAGCAACGATCTGATGTTTAGCTTTATCGGATAATTGTAAAGTTGCATTCGAATCAATGATGTGTTTAACGTCATGTAATGTGATTGCTTTGTCGGGGCTAATACTGTGTATCATTCTTAAGTGTTTTTTGTTTTTAATATTAATGTTTTGTCTTTCATCTTTCCTCAACTTATTATTAACCGCAGAGAACGCTGGGTTGGCGCAAAGAACGCTGAGTATTTATGAATTATGAGTTATTGTTTTTTTTTGTTAAAGTTTTGTCTTTCATCCTAAATCTTGTATCCCTTTTGTCCCTTCAGTCTCTTCCATCCCTTCAATTAACGTTGTTCGCTTGTGGCGTTATCTTTATTAATATTTTTTAAATTAAATACAATAGGATACTTAGTGATGTATCTGATATTTTTACCATCTTTTTTACCGGATTTCCATTTGGTGTTTCGTAATGTTTTGATGGCTTCATTCGTACATAAATGATTAAATTCTTTTTGAACTACTACATTACTGAGAGTACCATTAGCCTCTACTATAAATCCTAATACAACTGTGCCTTGTAATCCTTGTCTGATAGCTAAATCGGGATACTCTAAATTATCTAAAATGTATTGATTAAGTGCTTCTTCTCCCCTACTATACTCTGGTGACTCATCTGCTCTATCATACACCACAAAACTGGTGTCGTAGTTTTTGATGTCTTTAGGAATAATAAAACCTCTTTGTTTACAGTATTTACGGTAGCTGTCAGGACTAAATTTAAACGTTAAGAAAATTTGAGAACTCACGTTTACATTTCCAATTTTAGCTGGTTCAAAATTAATGAAACGTAATAATCGTAACACTTCTGTTTTAAATTCCTCTCTAAAAGATTGTTTGAAATCAATATCCTTAACTGTACCCATTGCTGTTACCGTAAAATAAAACGTTACATCTTCGCTAACACCTTTTTTTAATAAGGTTGGTGGATATAATACTTGGTTAGCCATAACATAGTCAACATCTGTTTGTCCGCCAACAGCATGTGCTGTAACATCAACATTTGTTTCTATCCGTTCTTGAGAATAGAAATTCATGGATACTAAGCATAAAAGTAAGGTAACTAATTTCATTTTTTCTGAGCTTTTAAAAATCGTTGTTTACCACTCATATCGAGTAAAACTTCGCTAAATATAAATAGATTACTGGCAATGGCATAATCATTTACCTTATGAGCATATAAAGGGTTTAATTCGAAAAATAAAAAACCATTGCTTTCCAAATGTTTATCACATAAATCAATTATACGTTTATAAAAAATAATTGGGTCGTTGTCTTCTACAAATAAGGCTAAATAAGGTTCGTGACTCAATACTCGTTTTTCCATTTGTTCAGCTTCCGACTTTAAAACATATGGAGGATTACTAATAATAAGTGATGAGCGATGAGTGATGAGTGATGAGTTGAATGCAGATAAAATGTCAAGTTTAATAAATTCCACCTCAACATTATGTTTGATGGAGTTTCGCTTTGCAACCTCTAAGGCTTTATCTGATATATCAATCCCAACAACTGTAGCTGCAGGGAACTGTTTTTTCAACGTAATAGGAATGCAACCAGAACCTGTTCCGATATCTAAGATTTTAGTTATTGGTTGTTTGAGAATAGTTGTTTGATTCTCAATTAAGGAATCTGTAATTATAATATCAACTAACTCCTCTGTTTCTGGTCTTGGAATAAGTACAGAGGGATTTACTTCAAAAAACGAATCGTAAAAAAAAGCTTCCTTTAAAATATATTGAATAGGTGAATTAGTTTTTAATTCCAAACAAGCATCATATATTTTTAATAGATCTGATTGATTGATGTTTTCGTGAAAGTGCTGTTTAACATCTGTTTTAGAATAGTTTAAATACCTTTCACATACCAATTCAAAAACAGACATGAGTTCATCTTGCTCATAATTAGTGGCTAATTCACTTTTATAAAAAGCATATAAGTCAGATAATTTATTGGAGGCAATTTTCATGTGGTGTTTTTATTCAACTAAAAAGTACGATATAGATAGTGTATTTATCCCTTAAATTTTTTAGCCAAACTCAAAAATGCACCCTGACCGTAAGTATTGGCTGGGGAAATATAGCCTTGCAAACTATTACTACCTAATTTAAAATACCAATTTTTAGTATTGTATGAAAATGCTAATCCGATGTTAAGTCTAGAATAACCACCATAACCTATATGTAAAGCGCCTGTTAACTTTGGAGTAAAAGCATACTCGCCATCTGTAAAAAAGTAAGGTTTAAAATTAGAATTAAATAAATAACGAAAACCAACACCCAGCGTAAATTTAGAAGTAAACTTAATTTTATTAATAATGATTAAATTGGTTGGAATATTAACATTAAACGATTGCTTGCGAGCACC
Organism: uncultured Bacteroidota bacterium; assembly: GCA_903834765.1. Taxonomy (GTDB): domain Bacteria; phylum Bacteroidota; class Bacteroidia; order B-17B0; family Aurantibacillaceae; genus UBA4416. Next base: position 109,626 of record CAILKE010000003.1, on the reverse strand, counting down.
TGTGAGCTCACGGACAATAGTATCTCGGTTTATAGATGATAAAGTAGAATCTTTTAAATCAAATAAATTATTAATATGATAACCATTGTATTTGATGGTCGAGTCGCTACTATATTGAACACTGTTATCAGTCCAATGCACAAAACCTATATTATTAGCATTTACTGTTAATACACAAGCCTTTCCATTCTTCGTTTTATAAGGTGTTTCAAAAAAGATATCGGCACTGGCACCTATGCCTGCAAAGGCAAAAGGATTTTTACGATAATTAGTATCGCTTAATGCCATATTAAAATGTGAATTAAAAATTAATTCAGTTCCATCATTATTTGTATATAAGGATGAGCCTCGCATTGCTCTAATATTAAATAACTGCTGACCTTTTAATAAAGAAATTGAAGCGCCAATTTTAGCAGTAGAATCAACCTTATGCCAAATTAATCCCAACTTTATTTCCTGAAAATGAAGATAGTTTATACTAGAGCCTCCTAAGTTTTTTGTTTCGCCTAAATAGGGTTTGTTGCCATACATTGCTAATTCATAAAAATCTTTGGTAAATGATGAGTTAAAAATGAGTTGATCTTTAACTCCGATTAAAAAGGAATATTTAGGACTTCTTCCAAAAAAAACGGATAAATCGTAATTAATGTTTGCACCAGCAATATTTAATTGTTTCATGGTTTTATCTGAAGCATCTTTCGTTGCTTTATCGATATATCCTCCGTATAAAAACTTATTAATTAAACCATTATAAACACCATTAGAGCCTAATTCATATTCTCCATTCAAAGAAATACTACGACCTGTTTTTTCGAAATTTAAAAACTCTGAGTTATACTGAGAAAAAACACTTAGTCCCGAAAATATAAGTACTATTACTAATCTCAATCTCATTAGTTTACACGAGCTTTATAATTAACATCAGCACTCAACATTAAATCCATGTAACTATCTTCTTTCAATTTGATAGGAGTTGGTTGATTTGGTAAAAATAATTGAATTACAAATTTTATTTGCTTGCATGATTTCAAATTAGCTACTTTATCAACACCTATAGATGCAGTTAATTTAGTATCTACATAGTTTAATACATTATTATTTATATCGGTAACAGCTTGCTTTATAGTATTTTGACCTGGCATAAATATAGAATCAATAATTTGGTTTTGATCATTAACCATATAACCTTGTAATTGAGCATCAAAAGGATAATTGTTTCGTGCTTGTAAAAATAAATCGCAATAATTGACACTATTTAATTCTTTCAAATTAGATAAATCAACATTAGCGTAATTCACTAAATAAAAACTATTAGCTGATAAAGCTAATGGAATGTCAATATCTGCAGTTACTTTAAGCCCATGACCATAATACGCAAAATCATTACCAGCAGAAATATTACCTAAAGGATTTAACTTAGCTTGAACCGAATAACCGAAATAATTAGGAAGGTTTTCTAAAAAAGAATTCAGATTAGAATTCGTGTTATTAACATTAATTTGTTGTACCCATGGGAATACGGGATTTGATGGGTTATTAGTTTTCCCAGCTCTATTAACATTAATTGATTGTAATAAATTACCAGCATTCAATGTTACCACATTTGAAGGTGATGTTTTAATTGATTTTAAATTATTAATAGAACTACTCATTTCAATTCCAAATTCATTAATAATTCGGAAATTAATAGATGATTGAGTTAATAATAAATTGCTGGGTTTAAAATTTTTCAAAAAGCTAATCGCTGATGAATCCGGACCAAATGATAAATTTTGTTTACCAAAATATCCTTGAATGTACTCGGGAATAATATCTACAAATGAAAGTTTTACCTGAAGGCCTTGCCCTATTTGCAATTGATCGCCAACAGCTGTTACGTCTGTACTAATAGTATATGTTTGTACTAACGTATTTACTTTATTATTTGATATACCTGTCATTGCTATTGTATAGCCATCCAAAGGATAATATTTAGTAATGGTGTTAGGATTAGAGATAGAACCGGCTCCTATTGTTTGATTGACATGTAATAAATTTCCCCACAATGTGGCCGAATTAATATCATAATTAAAATTTAAGGGCTGAGTGTATGTATTAGAATATTCAATTTTCAACGTCCCTTTCCTAACAATAGCTTTGCTAAGCTCAACACCATTGCTTACATCAAAGGTAATTTCCTTATCAGTTGATCCGTTATTAGAATAAATAACTGTATTAGGCGCAATATAAGAGGAGAAAAAAGACACATAACTAATAGCAACAGTAGTATCGGGCAGCTTCACTAAACTATCCATTGTGTAATTCAATATGTCTTTACTAAAAGCGATATGTAATAATCCACTTGGATCGGCCTTAAAGATAGTATCTCCGAAAAAGTTACTAATATTCAAATTGCTTTGCGCAATAGGAATGGCAGCATCTATATCCCAGGTTGTTTCCTTTTTACAAGAAAACAAGCTTGATACAGCCGTTAATGTTAATAGTATTTTTATTAAAAATCGCATAATACAAACTTAACCTTTTATCAGTGAAATACAATAAGAGCCTGTTTAAATTTTAAACAATACTAAGTGCTTAAATAAATGAGGTGAAATTGGTTTTTAACAACTGATTTTTGGCAAATTTTTTGCTCCATCGGGAAAAAAAACAGTAGATTTGTATACGTGTTATATACATTTAGATTTTACATAAGTTGGTTGTTAGCTGCAATTCTAATGTACGCCGCATTTTATGTTTGGCATGGTGTTTTTTTAAATGATTTAGACCATATCAATTTCTCTAAACCCTTGTTTTTTATTCTAGTGGCTTTAGTTTATTTAGTTATTTCTTATGTTCTTTACCGCACTTATGAAGTTAAGTTATTAGGCAAATATTTCCTCAACGCTGTTTTTAAAGGCGTAGTTGCTGGATTTATTGTTGGTTTTTTTCTTTTTGCAGTTGTAGCCGTTTTAGGTGTTTCGTTTACTAAACAAGTAAATACAACCTACTTATTAGCCGACTGTATTTGGCAAGTAGTTGAGCAAATTATTGGAGGTGTTGTTATTGGTTTTGGTAAACTTTTTATTTTTGAACCATCGCGCGATATGCGTTACTCTGATTAGTATTTGAGCTAAATAATTGAATTTGTAATTTATTCTTTTTCTATTAATACCCATATTTTTCTCCCCAACGCTCCTTCAAAAATTCTTTCAAATCCCTTTCCCTAGAGTAAGCCGAAGGATTATAAAATGTAGTACCACTTATTTCCTCAGGTAAAAATTCTTGCGCTGTAAAATGATTGGCATAATCATGAGCATATTTGTACTCGTCGCCATAACCCAATTCTTTCATTAATTTAGTAGGAGCATTTCGTAAATGCAAGGGTACTGGTAAATCGCCTGTTTGTTTAACTACTTGCTGGGCCATATTAATAGCCATATAGCTACTGTTGCTTTTAGCCGAACAGGCCAAATAGGTTGTAGTTTGTGCTAAAATAATACGACTCTCTGGAAAGCCAATTACATTAACCGCCTGAAAACAATTGTTAGCAATCACTAAGGCTGTGGGATTTGCATTTCCTATATCTTCTGATGCTAATATTAGCAAGCGACGGGCTATAAAACTAGCCTCCTCTCCACCATCAATCATTCGAGCTAGCCAATAAATGGCTCCATTAGGATCAGAACCTCTTATGGATTTAATATAGGCAGATATAATATCATAATGCTGTTCGCCCGATTTATCATATAATGCTAAGTTTTGTTGTATATACTGCTTGACAATGGTATCTGTAATTACTATTTCCTCGTCCGATATACAATTTACCACAATTTCCAGCGCGTTTAACAATTTACGTCCATCGCCTCCCGAAATACGAAACAAGGCTTCGGTTTCTTTTAATACGATATGCTTCCGTTTTAAAAACTCATCTGTTTCAATAGCGTTGGTTAATAATTGCATTAAGTTATCTTTGGTAAGATGCTTAAGTACAAATATTTGACACCTTGATAATAAAGCAGGAATGACTTCGAAGGATGGATTTTCGGTAGTTGCACCAACTAGGGTAACAATCCCTTTTTCGACAGCATTTAATAAAGAATCCTGCTGAGATTTGCTAAAGCGATGAATCTCATCAATAAACAATACAGGTTTTTCTACTTTAAAAAATCCACCGTCTTGCGATGCTTTTTCGATTACCTCCCGCACATCTTTCACACCAGAGTTAATGGCACTAAGAGCATAAAATGGACGTTTGAGGGTTTGAGATATAATTTGAGCCAAGGTTGTTTTACCAACCCCTGGCGGTCCCCATAAAATTAAAGACGGTAATAGGTTTTGATCAATTGCTTTTCGCAAAGCTGAGTCCTTGCCAATAATATGTTCCTGTCCAATATAGTTTTCTAAATTGGTTGGTCTGATTCGTTCAGCTAAGGGTTGCATAATTTGATCTAAATTGAATAGAGTAAAAGTAATTTTATTACATTTACAAAAACAAAAAAATTAATAACAATGAACTTAAAACATATTTTACTTTCAGTAGCTGTAGTTACCATTGGTTTATTTACAATTAACGCCACATTTAAAGGCGATCCAAAAGACGGACTTGATAAACGAATTTATATCGTTAATATGACGGAGATTAAAGAAAATGCTCCTCCTAAAAAACCTGTGGAAGATGAAATTGAATTCAAAGCTGGTAAAGGAATGTTTAGTTTATTTTTAGAAGAAAAGATGGGCTTAAAATGGATGAAATACGAAATTAAAAAAGATTCCTCATATACTGATGAAGAAAATAACGAAGTTCGTTGGATTGAAGGAGAAATAACTCATACTGACGAAACTGACCAAACTACCTTAATAACCTTTACTGTTGAGAATTATGAAATTACTGGAGACATTAAAGTAACTAAAAAAGACAAGCTAAAAAAGCGTTACGAATTTATGGGTAAGGAAAAGGTTAAAAAGAAATAACTGAGCATCTCCATTAAATGTCTTTTTATGTCTTTCTTTTTTTATTTTCAATAAGGTATCCATGTTTTCACTTCGTTCGGGTGTTGTTAAACTTCAATTTTGAAAGCCTCAAATACCCTAGTATTCTGCGTTTTCAAATTTTTGTTCGTCTAAAAAATCCTATTTAATAGAAATGACTAACTGCAAATAACAATCAATTTAAAACCCGTTAGAATTATAAATGCTAACGGGTTTTTTTCTTTAAAAAAATAACGACTAAAACTTTTTGTTTTTCCGCTCAAAAAATTATATTTGTAAGATAAGTTACAGATATGCAAGAAGGAGTTTTAACAGGCACAAACGGATTAAGTTTCGAAGATTTTAAACAATTAGTATTAAACGATTTTCGTATCATTAACGAAAGTAGGCAAACGAGTTTATTAGGTCGTAAAGAGGTATTAACAGGTAAAGCTAAGTTTGGTATTTTTGGCGATGGCAAGGAGTTAGCTCAAGTTGCTATGGCTAAAGTATTTCAAAATGGTGATTTCAGAAGTGGTTATTACCGAGATCAAACCTTTATGATGGCGATAAATCAATTATCGTTACAACAATATTTTGCCGGCTTATATGGCCATACCGATTTGGAGCAAGAACCTATGAGTGCAGGTCGACAAATGGGTGGACATTTTGGAACGCAAAGTTTAAATGAAGACGGTTCATTTAAAGCATTGGTTAATCAAAAAAATTCAAGTTCTGATATTTCACCTACTGCTGGGCAAATGCCGCGCTTATTAGGCTTAGCCTATGCCTCACATTTTTATAAAGTAAATCCTGAATTACAACAAGGCAAATTTTTAAATTTCAGTAACAAAGGAAACGAAGTTGCGTTTGGTACCATAGGCGATGCTTCTACTTCCGAAGGTTTATTTTGGGAAACGATTAATGCTGCAGGTGTTCTTAAAGTACCAATGTTAATGAGTGTTTGGGATGATGGGCATGGCATTTCTGTTCCTAAAAAATATCAAACTACTAAAGAAAGTATTTCAGAAATATTAAAAGGTTTTCAGCGCGAAAACGAAGGTAGCGGTTACGAAATTTTTAAAACTAAAGGTTGGGATTACGCGCATTTGTGCGAAACTTACGAAAAAGCTGCTAAGGTGTGTCGCGAAAAACACGTGCCTGTTTTAGTGCATGTAGAAGAAGTAACTCAACCTCAAGGCCATAGTACATCAGGTTCTCATGAGCGATACAAATCCAAAGAGCGTATGCAATTTGAAGTTGATTTTGATTGCGTGAAAAAAATGCGTGAGTGGATTTTAGAAAATGCCTTAGCCGATGAAGTAACCTTAACTGCTATTGAAGAAGAAGCTAAAAACGCAGTGAGAACGGCTCAAAAAACAGCTTGGGCAAATTACTTAATGCCTATTAAATCGGAAGTTGCAGAAGTTACTGCTTTGTTTGATGAATTAGCAAATGGTTTAAATGGTGCTGCTATCAGCACAATCAAAACAGAATTAAATGCTATTAAAGAACCTATTCGCAGAGAAGTTCATATTGCTGTTAAAAAAGTATTACGCTTAGCTAAAACAGAAGACTCTGCTTCAAGAACAAAATTAGCAGACTGGTTACGTGTAGCCAATATCGATAATTCAGATAGATACAGCTCTCATTTAATGTCACAATCCAATTTTCAAGTTGCTAACGTAGCACCTGTTGCTGCTCAATACAATGCAGAGAAGTTAGTGGATGGCCGAGAATTACTTAGAGAAAATTTTGATTACGTGTTAGCTAAGTATCCTGAAACCTTAATTTTTGGAGAAGATTCAGGAAAGATAGGTGGCGTAAATCAAGGCTTAGAAGGCTTACAAGTGAAGTATGGCGAGCATCGTGTATTTGATACTGGTATTCGTGAAGCTACCATTATGGGGCAAGCAATTGGTTTATCAATGCGTGGTTTAAGACCAATAGCCGAAATACAATACTTAGATTATTTATTGTACGCTTTACAAATTATGAGCGACGATTTAGCAACCCTTCAATGGAGAACGAAAGGTATGCAAAAAGCACCAGTCATTATTCGCACACGCGGACATCGATTAGAAGGTGTTTGGCACAGTGGCTCGCCAATGGCAATGATTATTAGTGCTTGCAGAGGCATTAATGTATGTGTGCCTCGAAATATGACACAGGCCGCTGGTTTTTATAATTTATTATTAGAAGCTGATGAGCCATCTTTAGTGATTGAACCATTAAATGGTTACCGTTTAAAAGAAAATTTACCATCTAATATTGGCGAATATAAAATTGCCTTAGGCATACCTGAAACCTTAATTACTGGTTCAGATGTTACTTTGGTAACTTACGGTTCATGCATACGCATTGCGCAAGATGCTATCAAGCAATTACAAGAACACGATATTTCGGTTGAATTAATTGATATTCAAACGTTATTACCATTTGACATCCATCACAAAATTGTTGACTCTATCAAGAAAACAAACCGCGTGGTATTTCTTGACGAAGACGTTCCGGGTGGTGGAAGTGCTTATATGATGCAAAAAGTAGTGGAAGAGCAAGCTGGTTATCAGTACTTGGATTCTAAACCAATAACAATTGCTGCAAAAGCTCACCGACCTGCTTACGGATCGGACGGTGATTATTTTTCGAAGCCAAGCGCCGATGATGTATTTGATGTTATTTACAATTTAATGTTAGAAGTTAATCCAAGCAAATACACTAAAATATATTAATTTCGTATTTAATAAACATTACAGGGTTTTAAATAATTCTGTTACATATAAAAATATACAATGACACTATCAAAATTATTTTTCGCATTCACCTTATTGGCTTCAACTTCCTCTATTATTGCACAAGAGCAAAAAAAAGAAGGAACTAAAATTCAAGAAATTATTACGTTAAATGCAGATCCTGTTCCTCAAACACCATTGCCTGATGGTTCTATACCGGCGGATACAACAGGACCAAAACCAATGGATCAGACAGAAATATTGAAACGCGCTATTAATTTTGCCAAAATTGAATCTCCTAAATATACAAAAAGCAACCCTTTAGCAGCTTCTAATAAAACAGAATATACAGCAAATTTCAAATACAAACCAAAAGAATTAAATCCACAAGCTGATGTAGAAGGAACTTTTACGATGCACGTGAGTATTGAAGCTAAATTGGGTAAATACCGTTATACGATTTCGAAAATAAACCATGTGGCAAAAAATACTGAATACTCTGGTGGTGATGTATATAGCGAAGTACCAAGCTGTGGTTCCTTAAAATTATCTAGTAATTTATGGAAACAAATGAAAAGTGAAGCTATTAAACAAGCCATGACTATAGTAGCCGAATTGAAAGAATCTATGAAAGTGCCAAGCGATAAACAAGTTGATAAAGAAGAATGGTAATACTTACCCATTTAAGTACCATAAAACATTATAAAAATCCCTCTTTAAATACTTAAAGAGGGATTTTTTTTATGTATAAACGACATGGTATTAGTCATTAAATTACATACGAGTTATAAACTTACAGACTGTTTATTAACTTGTTTGTTGTCCACCATTTCCAATATATTTAGCGTCACCAAATGCTAAAATTGGCAGAAAGACAAAACCTAATAAAATCAGTCCGACTGTAAATCCACCACTTTTTCCAAATGAAAGTGATAGATTATGATATACAATAATAAGCATAATAAAGTTGACGATTGGGATAAGCATAAGAAAAATCCACCACCAAGGTTTACCTACAATTTCTAATAATATTATTAGATTGTAGATTGGAACAATAGCTGCCCAGCCAGGTTTTCCAGCTTTTGAATAAATTGTCCACATTGAAGCAATCATAAAAACAACGATTGCTAAATAAATTACGATAATTACTCCCATATTATATAGTTTTAGATTTCCTACTCATAAGGCTTTTCGGTGTGGCCCCGTTTTTTTTAGTGGGTTCTGGACTCCACTTTATTTTTAAAACAATGACACATTTTTAAATTCAAATTTATCAAGATGTGTCTATTATAGGTTGTTCTTTTATTTGTTAGTTTGGCAGTGTTGCAAGTTTTTTTTAATTAATAAAATCACTCTAAAATATAAATACAACTTAACAAATTTTGAATATCAAGAAAATATTCCACCATTTGGAAAAATTTTGGGTAGCCCCTCGATACGCTCGTGCCTCGCACTCTTGTCCTGAGGTTGACGAAGGGCGAAGTGACTGAAACACAAAATTACTGTGTCAGTTCGAGTAAAAAAATTCTGCCTTTTTGAATTTTTTGTATCGAGAACAGAATCTTTAAATAAACGCTTCTCGATACGCTCGTACCTCGCACTAGATTGACTGAAACGCAAAATTACTGTGTCAGTTCGAGTAAAAAAATTCTGCCTCTTTGAATTTTTTGTATCGAGAACAGAATCTTTAAATAAATGCTTCTCGATACGCTCGTACCCCGCTACTCTTGTCCTGAGCTTGACGAAGGGCGAAGTGACTAAAAAAAGCTCGTGCCTCGCACTCTCAAGTTCAGCATGACTGTAATGTTCTCTGTTAATTAACGCTTTTCAGTTCGAGCTGTCACACTGAGCGCAGTCGAAGTGGCAAGCGAGAACTGTTTATTTCTACTACACTCTAATCAAACACAAAAGTCATTTCTACCCTTCTGTTTTTTTCCCTTCCTTGTGGAGTATCGTTTGGCGCAATTGGCTTTGTTTCGCCGTAATGCTCCGCAAAAAATCTTTCAGTATTAATTCCTTTTTTTACTAAGTAATCTCTCACTGCCTCCGAACGTTGTTTACTTAAGTTCATATTAAATTCATCATTACCTACATTATCAGTGTGACCTGCAATTCGCATTTTCCAATCGCTTTTTTCTGATAATAATATAGCTAACATATCCAAGGCTATAAATGAACTTTTTGTAATGTTTGCACTATTGTTTTCAAATTCTAAATTACTGATGGCTTTACTAATAATAGCTTTTTGATTATCCGTTACAATCGGACATCCTCCGTTTGAAGCATCACCAAAAGTCATCGGACAATTATCTAATTTATCTATAATACCATCTTTATCGGTATCTTTTGATGGGCAACCTTTTTCTTCCATAGTACCTGCTACATCCGGACACTTATCAATATTATCTGCAACACCATCATTATCTTTATCGCCCCAAGGACAACCATTGTTTTCTTTTGGACCTGCTGCATCTGGGCATTTATCAATATTATCAGCAACACCATCGCTATCTTTATCACCCCAAGGGCAACCATTGTTTTCTTTTGGGCCTGCGGCATCTGGGCATTTATCCTTGCTATCTATAACACCATCTCCATCCGTATCTTTTGCTTTTGAAGCAAAATGATAGCCCATTACAATTTCGTGCGAACCATTATTGTAGGTGCGAATAGAAGTAGTGCTTATATCATAACTATAACCTACAAACATGTTTTTGAATTTAACACCTAACAAAACTGCAACGGCATCTTGATGACGATACGTAAAACCAAGCATTAATACATTACGATACCAGGCTCTTAGGTTAGCATCTATTTGCAATGGTGTTACCTCTGTAGCTTTTGCTAACATAGCTGGCTCCATAGTAAATTTATCATTAATGATAAATTTATATGCTACTTGCGCATTATAATGGCGTATTAATTGATTATTAGCACCAACTACATCATTTAAATTATTGAGTTTACTTTGTATTAATTGAGTAGCACTAAAACCAATTGATAATTTTTGTTTGTATTTATATAAGATGCCAAATGAAAAATCGGGTGTGATGCTTTTTTGAACACCGCCCTGAAAACTTGGATCATTAACATTTAATGCATTTATTTTAGTATTATCAAAAGCAAATTGATTAATAATAGCGCTTAAGCCAAACGACAAATTAGATTGATTATTTAAACGCACCCGATAGGCATAATTAACCATAATACCGGTTTGAGTAATGGCGCCACCCATATTATCTTTAAACACCATAGCTCCTAAACCCATTTTTGCGTTAAGTGCCGTATGCCCGCCAAAAGTAAATGTTTCGGGGCTACCATTAAACCCTTGCCATTGTTTGCGATAGGTAAGCTGCACAGGGCTATACGCTAAAGCACCTGTATGAGCAGGATTAATAGCATACTCGTTCCACATAAACTGAGTGAAACGATTTTGTTGTTGGGCAAAAATTGTTGTAACAGCAAAACATAACGCTAAAACTACTAAACTATATTTTATAATTTTTTTCATGCATTCATATTACTTATTGATTTTTAATCTTTAAAAAAATCATGTTCCTTAACTCCATTTATTTCTTCAATTATTGAAACAAAAGCAGTAATAGTTATTGCTGCTGTGCAAAACTTATCATAGTTAACTTTAAAAGCCCTGCTTGTCATCATCCTTGTGAAATTTCTATTCATTTTTTCAAACAAATTATCTTTATTATTAAATAATTTTAAACTAGGATAAAAAGAACGTATGTAATCTAATCTGTAAAGTTTATCGTAAAGGCCATTAAAAAATCGCCTAAATTCTTCTAATGTTTTTTCTAAATCTGTTGAATTTTTACCATACTTTTTGCAGAAATAAATGAGCGCTTTAATAAATGGCCAATAGGTAATAAGACCTTCTTGTATGATTTGAAAAGTTAATGTTATATCAAAAGGATTTTTACGACACAATGTTTCTATTTTTAGTTTATGATAATCTAATAATTGACGAGAAGAAGGTATAGTGTCAAAATACTCAGGTTGAGTATGTAATATAACCTGCTCATGTAAATTTGACACCGCAGTTAGAAATTCATTAAATTCTTCTAAACTTGGGTTCTCCCCCTCAGGAGCTTTGAAAGTTAGTTTTAGATTAACATTGATATAATTAGCATTATGGGATATAAAAAACATAAAAATGGATTTAGAATTAATAACTAATTATTATCAAGCCATCTCCACCCGTCCCACCTATCCCTACCACACCGCCTGCTCCTGTTGAGCTATTTCTCGTAGAGCCACTTCCGCCGCCGCCGCCTGAAGCTTTACCGCCATCTGTTCCATCATAACCATTATTGTATGCGGGAACTCCGGGACCACCAATGCCACCTGTGCCTATTAAAAATGGTGCATCTCCACCATTACCTCCTGCTCCTCCTGCACTTGGCCAGTTGCTGCCATTTCCTCCATTAAAACCATAAGGACCAGCTGTACCTCCCGAACCTAATGTGCCGTTATTTGTGCCATTACCTCCTTTTATACCTCCGTTGACAGTATATGTTCCAAATGATGTTGATCCCCCATTAGCAATGATTCCGCCAGTACCAATGTTATAATTAAAAGTTTGACCAGAACTGACTTGTAATGTTAATTTTCTATATCCTCCTGCACCACCACCACCACCACCGGTTATAGCACCAGTTCCACAACTTCCACATGAGGCATAACCTCCATTACCGCCACTACCTCCACCTCCAAAAAGCTCTACTACAATATAAGTAACGCCTGTTGGAACGGTATATGTACTTGCACCTACAGAATAAGATATTAATCCATGAAGACCTGTTGCTCCTGTTGTTCCGTTACAAACATATTTAGTTAGCGAAGCATTTATTTCGCCTGCGTCCAATGTGCCGTTATTATTGGCATCTAAACCTACTTCTATTTTTGTACCACCATTGGCGCAATTAGTGCCCGTTGGTTCGGCAGTTGTATTTACTAAGGTGTTTTGTCCATTAGTGCCGTTTGTTCCGTTTGTACCATTAGTTCCGGACACACCCTGCGGTCCTTGAATACCTTGTGTGCCTGTAGCACCAACCGAACCAGTAGCTCCCGTTAAACCAATTGGACCTTGTGGACCTGTAGCACCAGTTAAACCTTGAGGTCCTATTGCTCCAGTGGCACCAGCTGAACCAGTTGTTCCTGTTAAACCAATTGGGCCTTGTGGACCTGTTGCGCCTGTCAAACCTTGAGGTCCCGTTGCTCCGGTAGCACCAACTGAACCAGTTGCTCCCGTTAAACCAATTGGTCCTTGTGGGCCAGTAGCTCCTGTTAAGCCCTGAATACCTTGAGGTCCTGTTGCTCCGGTAGCACCAACTGAACCAGTTGCTCCCGTTAAACCAATTGGGCCTTGTGGACCTGCAGCGCCTGTTAAACCTTGAGGTCCTTGAGGTCCTGTTGTTCCAGTAGCACCAACTGAACCAGTTACTCCCGTTAAACCTATTGGACCTTGTGGACCTGTAGCGCCTGTTAAACCTTGAGGTCCTTGAGCACCTGTTGCTCCGGTAGCACCAACTGAACCCGTTGCTCCCGTTAAACCAATTGGACCTTGTGGACCTATCGGTCCTTGTGGGCCGGGTAGTGAGCTGCCAGCTGTTTGCGCATATAAAGCATATGGTACAGAAATTAATTCGGTAGTCCCTGCACTAACGTAGTTGGTACCGCCATTAATATCCATTTCAACTTCCATGTAAAATGGAGTTGTGCCCCAAGCAATGGAATTAAAAGTTCCTACAGTTGCTGTACCTCGTCCAATTTGCAGTGCATATAAGCCAATAGTATTTGTAGTGGCAGCATGTGCTTCTTTATAAATAATAGTACCAGTTGCTGTATTGGCATGTATGCTTATTTGCAACGCTACATTTTGATTAGGATATGGCTTGCCAGCTGCATTACGCGCTACACCTTGGTAGTTAATGGCTTGCGGGGCTTGCGCAAAACTTTTTATAAAAATGGCAAGCGTAAAAATTAATAGTAGGTTTTTGATTTTCATAAATTAAATTATTAGTTGTTTATTTTTTAAGCGTTACGGTTCCTGTTAATTTTTTTTCTAATTGGTCAATTACTATAATGTAGTAGTAATCGGCTGTTGGCAAATCTTTTCCGTTAAAAGTGCCATTCCAAGGGTTCGAGTTTCCATTGCTACTGTATAGTTCTTGTCCCCAACGGTTAAATACTTTTACCTTGCTATCAGGATATTGATTTAAATAAGGAATATCCCAAGTATCATTAAAGCCATCACCATTTGGCGAAAAACCATTAGGTATAAAAAATTCCGGCTCTATAACATCTGATTCAACCTCGTAATCGGGTTGCTGAAATCCTTGCGTGAGCATATCGCCATTTATGAAGGCGGTTTCAACCACACACATTTCGCCAATGGTGTATGAATTTGAAAAATTTGAATTTGAAAAATATCCTCCTGCTGAGGCAATAACGTTTGGTGTATTAAGCTGAGCCTTTGAGGCCAAATTAAACAACAAAAAAACGCAACAAAAAAGTAAGTGCAACTGGTTTTTTATATCAAATCTCATAGATGGTTTAATTTGTTTGATTTTAAAAGTGGAGGCGAGCAATACTAACAAATGTATAATAAATATATACACTATGCAAACTTTTAATAAACATTGTAAAAACGCTCCTAAAACATAAAAAAGCAACTTTGCTTTGATGACAAAGGCAAAAATTCATATAGGCAAAAAGATTAAAGAGGTATTGGATAAAACGCCTATGAGTGTTGTAGATTTTGCTAAGCGCATTAATTTAACCCGCAACGGGGCTTATAAAGTATTTGAGAAAGAAACCATAGATACAGGGCAATTGCAAACCATCAGCAAAGTGTTAAATCACGATTTTTTTGCTTATTATGAGGGTACTGCGGTAAGTGCTTTTAAAGATAATAAATCTGAATATTATTATGCTACTAAAACAGAATTGGAAGAGGTAAAATATACCATGCAACAGATGTGTAAAACACTCGAAAGGCTTGAACAGATATTACTTAAAAATACAAAGCCGAAAAAACGGATTTATAAATAAATGTATTGAGACATCAGTAAAAACCCTTCTCGATACGCTCGTGCCTCGCTAATTGTCAGCTTACATGCAGTAACGTAATGATAAAAAACATACTTAGTGCTTCTTAAAATAACCATCAATTATTTTTGGGCAATTTATAACCAATTTTAGTTCGAGGTTTAGTGGTTTCCTGTTTATCAATTAACTCATCCAGATATCTAAAAACAATTTCTATGTTTTTAGTATTATTATCTGTCCTCCTATCTAATTTACTTAAGGCAATAAGTATTTCATTATTGTCAAGAATAGCTTTTCTTAGTTTAACAAAAATATCTATAATTTGTATACTGATTGATATTGCTTTTTGGCTTTTTAACACGGCAGATAGCATTAATATTCCATGTTCTGTAAAAGCATAGGGTAAATATTTAATATTTTCACCTTGCTTCAAGGTCGCAATTTGCGACCTTGAAATTTCAGTTTCTTCTTTAGTGAGTTCAAACATGTAATGAGAAGGGAAACGTTCAATATTCCTTTTAACCTGTTCTTTGAGTCGTTTGGTTTCAACCCCATAAATTTCGGCTATCCCGATAGATATCGGGACTTGTCTAACATTACTTTTTGACCTCGAATAAAGTGAATTTTATTTATAATTAAATCTTCATGTAAAATACTATTGTCTGCGTTATTCATAAAATATTATTCTTTTAAAAACAAAATTATAATTAAACGGAATACGCTTCTGCTATAAATTGTAGCATTATATAAAATTTTTTATCATTATGAATTTGTTTCTGGTAAAAAACCTTTCTCGATACGCTCTTGCCTCACTACTCTTGTCCTGAGCTTGTCGAAGGGCGAAGTGACTGAAACAAAGCATTGCTGTCAGTTCGAGTAAAAAAATTCTGCCTCTTTGAATTTTTTGTATCGAGAACCTAGAATATGAAGTAACTAAAAATTAATTCATATAACTTTCGTCATATTTTTTTATGATTTTAATACGGTTTTCATATTCATCAATTGTTTAACTTCGTACTCATGAATAAATTATATTTCCTTATACTTATTTTAGGTTTAGTGTCGTGTAATACTAAAACAGAAAAAATAAAACCAAGCGTGTCATCCATATCTGAATCTATTTATGCTTCAGGTATTATTAAAAGTAAAAATCAATACCAAGCCTTTGCCACTGTAAATGGCATTATACAAAACATTTTTGTGTCAGAAGGTGATACTGTTTCTATCGGAACTCCTATCCTTTCCATCTCAAACGAAGCTCAAAAATTAAATAAAGAAAATGCCGAATTAGCCGAACAATTCTCTGATTACAATGCTAATCAAGGTAAACTAAACGAAGCTAAACTAGCAATAGATTTTGCAAAAAATAAACTCAAAATAGATTCAGCATTATTTTTTCGTCAAAAAAACCTATGGCAACAGCAAGTAGGAACCAAAGTTGAACTTGAACAAAAAGAATTAACCTATCAAAATTCTAAAAATGCATTTTTCTCTTCTCAAGTAAAATATGATGACCTGAAACGTCAATTAAATTTTACCTCCTTGCAATCCAAAAAAAATTACTTGATTTCGAGTAAGCAAGAAAGTGATTTTACCCTAAAAAGTGAAATTAATGGTCTAGTGTACGACCTTTTTAAGTTAAAAGGAGAAATAGTAGGCTTACAAACGCCTTTGGCAGTAATAGGAGACCGTAAAGATTTTGTATTAGAAATGCAGGTTGATGAATATGACATTTTTAAAATTAAAAAAGGATTAACTGTTCTTATAACAATGGATAGCTATAAAGGAAAGGTTTTTGAGGCCAAGGTCTCAAAAATTTATCCCATCATGAATGAACGTAGCAAAACATTTTTAGTAGAAGCAGAATTTAATCAACAACCAGAAACGCTTTACCCTAACGTTACATTCGAGGCAAATATCATATTACAATCCAAAGACAAAGCCATTTTAATCCCCCGTAATTATTTAGTAAATGATTCTACTGTGATAAAAAGTAACGGCGATAAAGTGATAGTAAAAACAGGTTTAAAAGATTATCAAAAAATTGAAATTCTATCAGGAATTACCGCCGACGATGAATTACTAAAACCTAAAGAATGAATTTCAAATTAATAAGTGATATCTCACGATCCTTGTTAGTGGCTCGTTGGCGACAAACCTTAGTTGCAGCTATTGGTGTTACTTTCAGCATCACTATGTTTATTACCCTATTAAGTTTTATGTCGGGGTTAAACGATTTATTAGACGGCCTCATTCTTAATCGAACTGCTCACATCCGTTTATATAACGACATCGAACCTTCTAAGCACCAACCAGTTGACGAATCAAATGAATATTATAAATCATATAATTTCATCCGCTCAATTAAACCAAAAAATGACCGATTAGAAATTTATAATAGTGGTGCTATTATGGCCGCATTAAAAAAAGATAGTCGCATATTAGGTGTGGCTCCCAAAATTACAACACCTATATTTTATAATGTAGGAACAACAGATTTAACAGGAGTTATAAATGGTATTGATGTTGAAGCAGAAAATCAGTTATTTAAATTTTCGGATTATGTCACTTCAGGTAATTACATCGATCTTAAAAACATTCCGAATAGTATCATCTTAGGAAAAGGTGTTGCTAATAAAATGCTTGCTAATATTGGAGATGTGATACAAGTAACCACAAGTAAAGGTGAATTGATGAAATTAAAAGTCGTTGGGTTTTTCCAGTCTGGATTACTCGATTTAGATAACGTTCAAAGTTATGCCTCTATTGGTACCACCCAAAAATTATTAGGCGCTTCAAACAATTACATCACTGATATTCAAATAAAACTAAACGATATTTTAACAGCACCTCCATTAGCTAAAGAATATGAACGTTTATTTGGTGTAGAAGCGATGGATATACAAACTGCAAACTCTCAATTTGAAACAGGAAGTTCAGTTCGTTCGTTAATATCCTATGCTGTAGGCATTACTTTATTAATTGTTGCTGGTTTTGGTATATATAATATTTTAAATATGATGATCTTCGAAAAAATGGATTCTATAGCCATTTTGAAAGCAACTGGTTTTTCTGGTAAGGATGTGAACCTCATATTTATTACCATCGCATTAAGCATTGGTATTTTTGGTGGATTGTTAGGATTGATATTTGGCCTTGGTTTATCAAATGCCATTGATCAAATTCCGTTTAATACAGCTTCATTACCTACAATTAAAACATATCCCATTAATTACAATCCTAAATTTTATATGATTGGCGCTATTTTTTCAATCATCACTACCTATTTTGCAGGATACTTCCCTGCACGCAAAGCAAGTAAAATAGATCCAGTTATCATTATTAGAGGAAAATAATATGAGTAATAAAATTTTGGAATCCATTAATATAAATAAATTTTTTCACGATCCTCTAACTGTTCAGGTATTAAAGGATATCAATTTTTCTTTAAACAAAGGCGAATTTGCTTCTATCATCGGAAAGTCTGGCTGTGGCAAGTCTACCCTACTCTATATTCTTTCAACAATGGATACGGATTACGACGGAGAACTATTTATTGATGACGTAATTATTAGAGGAAAAAAAGAAGTAGAACTAGCCAAAATAAGAAATGAGAAAATTGGTTTTGTATTTCAGTTTCATTATTTATTAAATGAATTTACAGTGCTAAGAAATGTGATGTTGCCTGGTTTGAAATTAGGGAAATACTCCGAAAAGGAAGTGGAACATCGCGCTTACGAAAAATTGAAAATATTGGGCATCGAAAAAGAAGCTTTAAAAAAGGCAAATCAATTGTCGGGTGGACAAAAACAGCGTGTTGCTATTGCTCGCGCGCTTATCAATGATCCCCTTATTATTATGGGAGATGAGCCAACAGGGAATTTAGATAAAAAAAACAGTGAAATTGTATTTGAAATTTTTCAGCAGTTAGTCAAAGACTTCAATCAGTCTTTATTAATTGTAACACATGATAATGAATTCGCTAATCGCACGCATCGTATCATTGAAATGGAAGATGGGAAAATAATCAGAATGTAATTTTAATGACTTTTACAAAAAATGATAATCAAAAAGTATTTCCCTAATTAAGGAATATTCATATACTTATGCGATTGTAAAGAAACCATCCATTTAGGATTTTTCATCACATAGTCAACAATTAATGGAACAATTTCATCACGTTTACTCCATTCGGGTTGAAGGTACAAATGGCAATTTGAATTAACCTTTTTAGCTTGTTCTTCAGCCCATAAAAAATCATGCTTATTAAAAACAATAATTTTCAGTTCGTGAGCAAAAGCGTAATTCTCCTCTTTAGGTAACATGGTTTTTTTAGGAGATAAACAAATCCAATCCCAATTACCTGTTAAGGGATAAGCTCCTGATGTTTCAATATAAGTTTGAATATGATGTTTTTTTAGTAAACCTGTTAAATGCTCTAAATTATAAATTAAAGGCTCTCCACCAGTAACAACAACTGCGGGGGTTTTGCTCGCTAATACATGATCAATAATTTTTTCGGTAGGAGTTAATGGATGTAAACTCGCATCCCAACTTTCTTTCACATCACACCAATGACAACCAACATCGCATCCACCTACTCGAATAAAGTAGGCTGCCTTTCCTGTATTGTATCCTTCGCCTTGAATGGTATAAAACTCTTCCATCAATGGTAAAACTTTACCATCATTTAATAAGAGCTGTTGTTCCGAATCAAGGCTATGTAATTTGTAGTTCAATTTAAAATTTTTAAATGTTAAATGCTAAATTTTAAATTTGGATAATTCAACATTAATAATTTAGCATTTATAATTACTTAAAGGCTCCAATACGTTAGATCTTTTATCTTACCTCTATACATGCCTTTAATATCAACTAAAACGCCTTTTGCAGATAAAATTGATTTAAAATATTTCTCGTCCAATGTTTTGTATTCTTTATGATTAACCGCTACAATAACACCATCATAGGATTTGCCAAGCTTATTCAAACCAAAACCATATTCATGTTTTAGTTCATCACTATCAGCATGAGGGTCAACAATTTCAACTTTTACGCCAAAGGATTTTAATTCTTTAACAATATCTGCTACTTTGCTATTACGAATGTCACTCACATCTTCTTTAAACGTAGCACCCATAATTAATACTTTAGATTTAGAAATATTTTTGCCAGCTGCAATAATACGTTTCACGCAAGTTTTAGCCACATAAAAGCCCATACTATCATTTACATAACGTCCGCTATTGATTACACGCGCATGGTATCCTAATTCTTCTGCTTTATATGTTAAGTAATAAGGATCAACGCCAATGCAATGCCCGCCAACCAAGCCTGGGGAAAACTTCAAGAAATTCCATTTAGTACCTGCAGCTTCTAATACATCATAGGTATTAATATTTAAACGAGAAAAGATAATTGATAATTCATTCATCAAGGCAATGTTTACATCACGTTGGGTATTTTCAATAATCTTAGCTGCCTCTGCTACCTTAATGCTCGACGCACGATGAGTACCTGGCTCAACAATAATTTCGTATGTTTTTGCAATCTCCTCTAAACTTTCTTTATCACAACCCGAAACTATTTTTAAAATTTTAGTAATGGTATGTTCTTTATCTCCTGGATTGATTCGCTCTGGCGAATATCCAACTTTAAAATCTTTCACAAACTTCAATCCTGATTCACGCTCTAAAACCGGAATACAATCCTCTTCGGTACATCCTGGGTAAACTGTAGATTCGTATACAACATAATCTCCTTTTTTAAGCACTTTACCAACCGAAGTTGAAGCACCTAATAAAGGTTTTAAGTCAGGTAAATTATGCTCATCAATTGGCGTAGGAACAGCGATAATAAAGAATTTCGCTTTTTTCAAATCTTCTAATTTATGTGTAAAGGAAATATCTGAATTTTCAAAATCTTTTTTAGTTAATTCGTTACTAGGATCTATGCCTTTATTCATCATCGCAACGCGTTTGTCATTGATATCAAATCCTATTACTTTAACTTTTTTAGCAAAAGCTAATGCTATAGGTAATCCAACGTATCCAAGCCCAATAACGGCAACAGTTGCTTTTTTATCAGTAATGTCTTTATAAATTCCCATATTAATATGTGTTATTTAAAATTAGTTTTTGTTTTAGTTAAAGTTGCTGCGTAATTGCTAACTATTTATTTTTTAAAACGTTTGCTGGTCTCAATTCGTAGATACGCTCAATGATATCAACAACTTTAAGCCCTTCTAAAGCATTAGTCGTAATTTTATTATTGCCTTTGATGGTATCAACTACATTTTCAATAACATTATGATGGTTATTAGCAGAACCTTTATATGCACCGTAATCGTTTGCGGGATTGGTATCCGCCAAAACTGGCATCGTGTAATCTTTAATATTACACACATCAACCTGATCCATATATTGTCCGCCAACCTTAATGCTTCCGTTACTACCAACAATGGTTAACGATGATTCTAAATTTTTATCCCAAACTGCGGTAGAATAATTTATACTACCCATTCCTCCATTAATAAAATCAAAACTAACAAAACCACTATCTTCAAAAGCAGTTGTTTGTTGGTGATTAAAATCGGCAAACTTTGCTTGGATATTTTTAATATCTCCAAACAACCAATACATAATATCTATCCAATGAGAAAACTGAGTGAATAATGTACCACCATCCAAATCTTGTGTGCCTTTCCAACCGCCAGCTTTATAATAACGTTCATCACGATTCCAATAGCAGTTTAACTGCACCATATAAATTTCGCCTAAGGTTTTCTTAGTAATCATTTCTTTTAACCAAACACTTGGTGGAGAATAACGGTTTTGCATGACACAAAAAACCGTTTTACTATGAGATAAAGCTGTGTAAATAATTTTTTCGCAATCAGCTTTACTTAATGCCATTGGCTTTTCAACCACTACATTCATATTAGCATTTAATGCTTTTAATGAGTGTTCAGCATGTAAACCATTTGGAGTACAAACATTAATAACCTCTACGTCTGAATGATTTTTGATTAATTCATCAATTGAATTATAAAATTTTTCTTGTAAATTCTCTAATCCTAATTTCTCTTTTGGCATCACATCACATACTGCCACTAGCTCGCAATCAGGATTTCGGCGCACCATTTCAGCATGACGTTTTCCTATATGTCCTTGACCGATTACAGCAAATTTTATTTTTGTCATTTTATGATATTCTCTTTACAACGTTATTGTTCAATTCATAAACCTGTCCGCTTTCCTTACAAGTAGCTAAACCTTTTTCATTAAACTCTAATTTATGTCCAAATTCGCTCATCCAACCTACTTGGCGAGCTGGATTACCTATCACCAAAGCAAATGCAGGAACGGTTTTGGTTACAACAGCGCCAGCACCAATAAAGGCATATTCACCTATATCATGTCCGCAAACAATAGTCGCATTTGCTCCTATACTTGCTCCAGTTCCAACGTGAGTTTTTGCATATTCTGATTTGCGATTAACAGCGCTTCGGGGGTTAATCACATTTGTAAATACCATAGAAGGTCCTAAAAACACATCATCCCCACAAATAACACCTGTGTAAAGAGAAACATTATTTTGCACCTTCACATTTTTTCCTAACACTACTTCAGGTAAAATCACAACGTTTTGTCCGATGTTACAATTTTCTCCTAAAATACAATTGGGCATAATGTGACTGAAGTGCCATATTTTGGTGCCTTTTCCTATCACACAACCGTCGTCGATAATGGCAGTAGGATGAGCATAATATTCTTTTTCCATATAAAATTTTGAACTCGCAAACTTAATAAATTCCACTCAAAGTAACCAATTTTTATCCCGCTAATTAGCGGGATTGAATAAAAAAAGATAACATTGCCTAAGTTTATAAAAAATTGAGTTTTCGCCTAAACATAAAATACTATCTGGTTCATAGCCTAGGTTTCACTAACAAAGAAGCCATTAATGCTATTGAAATGCGTAAACTAAAAGTAAATGGAACTATAATCACTGAAAACATTGAATTTGATGAAACTTGGGATATTTTTTTAGATGACTCTTTGCTAAAGCCCAAAACACATTTCACGTATATTGCACTTTATAAGCCTCGTGGCATAGAAACAACTAATAATGAAAATATTCCAGACAATTTAACAACCGTGTTTAAATTTGATATGCATTTGGGATACGCCGGTCGTTTAGATAAAGAATCAGAAGGATTACTATTGTTATCTAATGATGGAAAATACATTCAAAGTCTTTCAAGTCCAACTAAAGAAAAGGAAAAAGAATATATTGTTACAGTAAATAAACCTATTACTAAAGCCTTTATTGAAGCTATGAGTGGTGGTTTAGATATTGTTATATGTCAAACCAAACCCTGCATCGTTAAACAATTATCTGAATTTGAATTTAATATTATTTTAACCGAAGGAAAAAATAAACAAATTCGCCGTATGTGTAAAAAGCTTGATTACTTGGTTGCTCGACTAATTCGAGTGAGAATTGATACAATTTCTTTAGAAAGCCTAAAAGCTGGAGAATACAGAGAGTTTACTGTTAATAAAGTATAATAGCGTTTGTAAAAAAACTAATCTAATTTGTAAACTGTCGCATCGAGCGAAGTCGAGATGTCATAATTAGTTCTTCACGCACAATGCATGACTCAAACTCACATTAATCCGTTTATTGATATTAATTCTAAGCGAAAGTTGCTTATCTATTCAGTGATTATCATTGCTTATTTACTCAATTTTTTTATATTTGCTATGCAAAAAAAGATGAGGAGTCAAATAAATGTCTAAGGTAAAATATAGATTCAATACCAAATCGTTAACTTACGAAAAAGCGAAAGTAACCTACAAAGAAATCATTCTGCGTGTACTTTCGTATTTAGCTACAGGTACTGTATTTGCAGTGATTACGATATTTTTAGCAAATAAATTTTTACCTTCTCCTATTCAGAAAAAACAAAATCGAGAGTTAGAAGTTGTTAAGTTACAGTATGAGCTTCTAAATAAAAAAATGAAGCAGGTACAAACTGTTTTAAATGATTTGCAAGACCGAGATGACAATATTTACCGTGTTATTTTTGAAGCGGATCCTATCCCCTCTTCCATTCGTAATGCTGGTTTTGGAGGTAGCGACCGATACAAAGATTTAGAAGGGTACAGTAATACTGAGTTAATGAAAGAAACAACCGAGCGACTTGACAGAATAACCAAGCAATTGTATATACAATCCAAATCGTTTGATGAAGTGGTAAAAATGGCTAAGGGTAAAGAAAAATTAATTGCCTCTATTCCGGCTATTATGCCTTTAAATAATAAAAACTTAAAGCATGCCCCCAGTGGTTATGGATGGCGAACACATCCTATTTACAAAACACAGGAGTTTCATCCTGGAATGGATTTTACGGCTGAGCAAGGCACACCTATTTATGCCACAGGTGATGGCGTTGTGGAAATTGCAGATGCCAACGCTCAAGGTTACGGTAATCACGTGGTGATTAATCATGGCTTTGGTTATCAAACTTTATACGGGCACATGAGTAAAATTGCGACTGCATCAGGTAAAAAAGTAAAACGTGGCGATTTGATTGGTTACGTAGGCAGTACAGGCTTAAGTACCGGGCCGCACGTGCATTATGAAGTAATTAAAAACGGAGAAAAAGTAAATCCTATTAACTTCTATTACAACGATTTATCTCCACAAGAATACCAATTGATGTTGGAATTATCTTCTAAATCAACTCAATCTTACGATTAAGTTTTTACTATTTCAATGATAAAAGATAGCATTACTTAAACTTACAAGTAAGCATCGCAATATCGTCTACAAAAGGCATTTCTGCTTTAAAATCTTCCAAGTAAAACAACATAGCTTTATTAATAAATTCACAACTTGAAAATTTATTTTTTGTTATCGTATTTTTAATTTCTTCTATAGAAATAGCTTCATCGCTATTATTAACCGTATCCGTTAATCCATCTGTATAAGCGAAAAGTATAGAATTTAAAGGGACTAACAAAGTTTCTGTTTCTAAAGAAATTAAGGGATTCATAATACCTAATAACGTACAGCCTTTATCTAAAGAAATGGTTTGGTAATTACTAAACAATAACGGCGCATTATGTCCAGCATTAATATATGATAGTTTACGCGTACCTATATTATACTTAGCAATAAACAATGAAATGAATTTTTCAGCTTTTGCATTATCGCAAATTAACTGATTGATATCAATGACTATTTCTGTTAAATTTTGGGTGTATTTTAAAAGTACTCTTAAAGCCGCTTGCAAATTGCTCATGAGCATAGCCGCGGCTAAACCCTTACCTGACACATCTGCCAAGCAAAACACACATTCTACTTCATTAATCCAAATCACATCATAATAATCACCTCCCACTTGTTGATGTGGTAAATACAAAGCATTCATTTCTAATTCTTCTGTATTGGGTAACGACGAAGGGAATAACATTTTTTGCATACTTTGTGCTAATTCCAATTCCTTTTGTATAGTTGCTTTTTGAATAGACGATTTATATAGTTTTTTGTTTTCTATGGCTACGATCATCACATTTGTCAATGTTTGAATAAATGGCAAATGCTTAATAGCAGAACTCATTTCTATTTTATCTTCATTGATATCACCCAATAATACAAACGCTAAGGGTGTTTGTTTATGATATACAGGAACTACAATTTCAAAACGCTTGCTTAAATTACCATTTGAAAAAGTAATGCTTTCAATCTCTTTAATTTCTAACAATTCAGGCTCAAACACTAAATGATTGTATGAACTATCAACGCCATATTTTAAAATACAAGTCCATTCAATATCAAAGCTAAACAACACTAGCTTTCCAACTTTTAGTCTGTTTTCTAAAATATCTTGATAAATATCTAATAATTGAGAGGTTGATAAATTATTATTGATAGCCTTGGTCATTTCTAACAATGCACTCAGTTTCAAATCCTTAACAGAACTATCAGACGATTGAGTATGTAATTTTGATTGCCCCACGACATCCTAAATATACTACTTTTAGCTCAATTTAATATTCAATTGTTTTTAACATAGAGTTGTATTGTTAAGCTTTTATTAGTTATCTTTATCCTAACTTTAGGGGTGCTTTAATAAGCTGAGATAATACCCTTTGAACCTGATATTGTTAATGCAATCGAAGGGAAAAGTGAAATGACTTCTCGTATTCTGTCATTCCTAAAGCAAAAAATATATTAGGAATGGACATTTTAATTAATAACCAAAAACATACTGTTACCGAAAATATAACACTGCAAACTATTGTTAATACTCAATTAGGAGAAAAACAAAAAGGTGTTGCTGTTGCTGTAAATGATAACGTTATTCCAAAATTATATTGGGAAAATCACATCATCAAATCTAACGATCACATTTTAATCATTAAAGCAACACAAGGGGGATAGTAAACTCAAATTTATTTCTCGCAGATTTGCACAAATAAAAGGAGCAGATTTACGCAGATTAAGAAAGAAAACTCTCTGAGAAAAATAAAAAAACTAAACACTAAAAACATCATGAGCAAATCAGAAAAAACACCTGCACAACAAACCATATCAACTGGAGCCATTTCTGGTTCAAAAAAAATATATGTTGATGGAAAATTACACAACATAAAAGTAGCAATGCGTGAAATCAGCCTATCACCAACCAAAATGGCTGATGGGAAAATAGAGCACAATGCTCCGGTAACAGTATATGATACTGGTGGCGCTTTTACAGATGATTCGATGACTATCGACATTAAAAAAGGATTACCAAGGATTAGAGAGCAATGGATTTTAGATAGAAATGATGTAGAGCAATTAGATTCTGTTAGCTCTGATTTCGGTAAAGACAGAAGGGATGATAAATCGTTGGATATGTTACGTTTTGAGCATATCAAAAAACCATTAAGAGCAAAAACAGGTGCTAACGTTTCGCAACTATATTATGCGAAAAAAGGCATTATTACTCCTGAAATGGAATACATTGCTATTCGCGAGAATCAACGCAACGATACTTTAAAAACACAATTAAACGGACAATACGAAAACTTATCTCAGCAACATGCAGGAGAAAGTTTTGGAGCCAATTTACCAAAAGGCTTTATCACACCTGAGTTTGTGAGAGATGAAATTGCTGCAGGACGCGCTATTATTCCTAATAACATTAATCACCCAGAAAGCGAACCAATGATTATCGGTCGTAATTTTTTAGTAAAAATTAATGCGAACATTGGAAATAGTGCTGTGACATCTAGTATTGAAGAAGAGGTAGAAAAAGCGGTATGGGCTTGCCGTTGGGGAGCTGACACGATTATGGATTTATCAACCGGAAAAAACATTCACGAAACACGCGAATGGATTATTCGTAATTCACCTGTGCCAATTGGTACTGTTCCTATTTACCAAGCATTAGAAAAAGTAAATGGTAAAGCAGAAGATTTAACTTGGGAAATTTTTAGAGATACATTGATTGAACAAGCAGAACAAGGTGTTTCTTATTTCACGATTCATGCTGGTGTATTATTACGCTACATTCCTTTAACAGCTAAACGTATGACAGGAATTGTTTCTCGCGGTGGATCTATTTTGGCCAAATGGTGTTTAGCTCATCACAAAGAAAATTTTTTATACACACACTTTGAAGACATTTGTGAAATTATGAAAGCATACGACGTTGCCTTTTCGTTGGGAGATGGCTTACGTCCAGGTTCTATTGCTGACGCTAATGATGCAGCACAATTTGCAGAATTAGAAACCTTGGGTGAGTTAACTAAAATTGCTTGGAAACATGATATTCAAGTGATGATCGAAGGACCTGGTCATGTACCAATGAATTTGATCAAAGAAAATATGGACAAACAATTAAAAGAATGTCATGAAGCACCTTTTTATACTCTAGGGCCATTGACAACTGATATTGCACCAGGTTACGATCATATAACCTCTGCCATTGGGGCAGCGATGATTGGTTGGTTTGGAACGGCCATGTTATGTTATGTAACTCCAAAAGAACATTTAGGTTTACCGAATAAAAAAGATGTGAAGGACGGTGTAATCACTTACAAATTAGCTGCTCATGCTGCAGATTTAGCAAAAGGTCATGTTGGCGCGCAATACCGCGACAATGCCTTAAGTAAAGCACGTTTTGAATTTAGATGGGAAGATCAATTTAACTTATCATTAGATCCGGATACCGCTCGTGAATTTCATGATGAAACATTACCAGCTGATGGCGCCAAAGTTGCGCACTTCTGCTCCATGTGCGGACCAAAATTCTGCTCAATGAAAATCACTCAGGAAATTAGAGAATCAGCAGCTAATGGTATGTTTGATAAATCAGAAGAATTTAAACAAAAAGGAAGTCAAATTTATTCATAAAATTTAAGGCAGATTAACGCAGATGAAAACGCAAATTTTATCAGAAGTTGAAAATCAGTGTGACTTAGCGAACAAATCAGCGAAACTCAGCGAGAAATAACGGTTATAGAACAGTCAATGGTCATTGTAATTTCAAGTCCAACGCCTATTACAAAAGAGGCATCCCTCATCAATCTATTGTTTGATGAGGGTTTAGCTATTTTTCATTTGCGTAAACCTGAAAGTTCGTCTCAAGAATTAGTATTGTTACTTCAAGAAATAAACCCAATATTTTATCCAAAAATAGTATTGCATAGTCATCACTATTTAGCAAAAAGTTTTGGGATTAATCGTTTACATTTTAATGAAGTGAGTAGAAAGCAATTAATTGAAGATGCTCTTGAAACCTATAAAGCAGAAGGCGTCATTCTATCAACTTCTATACATTCTACCGATGATTACAATCAGCTACCTGATAAATTTGATTATACTTTTTTAAGTCCTGTTTTTGATAGTATTTCAAAACCCAATTACCAAGCTCAGAAATTTAATTTAAACGACATTCATAAAAAAACGAATACTAAATTGATTGCTCTTGGAGGTATAGATGAAACAAACTGCATGAAAGCCTTTGAAATGGGCTTTGATGGCATTGCCCTATTAGGAGCTATATGGAATAGTGAAGATAAAATAACTGTATTTAAAAAAATTCAATCTCAATGTCCTATAATCGCCCAATAGTTTTAAGTATTGCAGGATTTGATCCTTGCGGTGGCGCTGGCGTTTTAGCCGACATTAAAACGATCGAGCAACATCAATGTTTAGGAATGGCAGTTAATACTTCTATTACGAATCAAGTGGAAGACAAATTTATTTCGGTTAATTGGTTTTCTGCAGATGACATTATTAAACATATCAATACATTAACAGACAAATACAAAATTGATTTTGTGAAGATTGGTATTATTGAAAATATAAATACGCTTCATGCCATCGTTAGCTTTTTAAAACAACAAAACAACGCTGTCAAAATTGTGTGGGATACAGTGTTATCAGCTTCTAGTGGATTTAATTTAATAGAAGCGATAGATAAAAACAAATTAGAAGACGTATTAAAAAAAATCTTTCTAATTACCCCAAATACAAACGAAGCAAAAAAATTAAGTGGAATTGATAACGAACTAGAAGCTGCTAATTATTTATCTAAGCATTGTCATGTTTTATTAAAGGGCGGCCATAGCGAAATAAATAAGGGTATTGATTTTTTATTCCAGAACAAATTAGTTTCTAAAATCGAACAACAAATTTCAAAAAACGTTTACCCTAAACATGGCTCTGGCTGCATTCTTTCATCAGCAATTATTGCAAACTTAGCATTAGGCAATGATTTAGAAACGGCTTGCATAAAATCAAAAAGATACATTGAAACGATTTTAAATAGTAACACAAATTTATTGGCCTATCATGTTGCATAAATTACAATATATATCTCAAGGAACCACTCCCGACGAGCATCTGAAAAATATCGATGCTGCATTAAATGCCGGCGTTAAACTGGTTCAACTACGATTAAAAAATATTTCTGATGAATTGTATATTGATTATGCCAGCGAAGCAAAAATATCATGTGATAAATATCAAGCTCTTTTAATCATAAATGATAATGCTTATGTTTCTAAATCAAGCAACGCTGATGCGTTACATTTAGGATTAGACGACATGAGTGTTTGGGAAGCAAGAAAAATAATTCCAAATAAATTAATTGGAGGAACCGCAAATACATTCGAACACATAAAACAACGTTGCACCGAAAAGGTTAATTATATTGGACTTGGTCCTTATCAATTTACAAGTACGAAAGAAAAATTAAGTCCCATTTTAGGCATAGAAGGCTATCATAATATCATTCTTGAAATGAAAAAAGAGAACTTAACCATTCCTATTTATGCTATTGGTGGAATAGAATTGAAAGACATCGAAGCTATTATCAATACTGGAGTTTACGGAATTGCAGTATCGGGATTAATAACTCACTCGGATAACAAAGAAAAATTAATAAAAGAACTTAATAATATTTTATATCATGCTTAAAATAGCCGATCATCAATTTTCATCACGTTTATTTTTAGGAAGCGGTAAATATGGCTCTAGCCAAGAAATGTATGATTCCATTATTGCATCTGGAACAGAAATGGTAACAGTAGCCTTAAAACGTATTGATACAGATGCTCCCAGCGATGATTTAATAGAAGCTTTAAAAAAAGCTAACGTTAAGCTATGGCCAAACACATCGGGGGTGCGTAACGCTAAAGAAGCTGTATTTGCAGCTCAATTAGCTCGAGAGGCTTTAGAAACAAATTGGATTAAATTAGAAATCCATCCTGATCCACGCTATTTAATGCCCGACCCTATTGAAACATTAAAAGCTACTGAAGAATTAGCCAAACTTGGATTCATTGTATTACCATACATTCACGCTGATCCTGTTTTATGTAAACGATTAGAAGATGCCGGAACAGCAGCCGTTATGCCTTTAGGTTCACCCATTGGAAGTAATAAAGGATTAAAGACCGAAGATTTTTTAGAAATTATCATCGAACAAAGTAAGGTCCCCGTAATTGTTGATGCTGGTATTGGTGCGCCATCTCATGCAGCTAAAGCAATGGAAATGGGGGCTGATGCCGTTTTAGTAAATACAGCCATTGCATCTTCCAACAATTCTATACAAATGGCAATTGCATTTAAAAATGCAGTTATTGCTGGCCGTATGGCTTATGAAGCAGGTCTTTCAAAAGTAAATCATTTAGCATCAGCTACTAGTCCTTTAACCAGTTTTTTAAATGGATAAATAACATAGTTCTCGCGAATTTGTGCAGATGAAAGCGTTAAGTTCCGCAGATAAATAAACATAAAAAAACTCCCCGAGAATCTGCGTTTTAATCAGCGATACTCTGCGAGAAATAAACTAGAACATGCGAGAAAACGATATATCATATGCAATAAGAGGAGCGGCGTTCAAAGTCCATTCTGCCTTGGGACCAGGGTTATTAGAATCTGTTTATGAAACTGCATTAGCTTACGAGTTAACACAAGATGGTTATCATGTTAAAACTCAAATTGGAGTTCCAATGATATATGCTGATGTAAAAATGGATGTGGGATTTAGATTAGATATTATCGTAAATGATTTGGTGATTATTGAAGTTAAATCAGTGGAATCCTTGACCGATGTCCACCATAAACAATTATTAACGTATTTAAAATTATCAAATAAAAAACTTGGCTTACTTATCAATTTTAATTCATCATCATTAAAAGATTCTATTACACGAATCGTAAATAATTTATAAAATATCAGCGAGCCTCTGCGAATAAATCAGCGATACTCTGCGAGAAATACTCTAAAAATGAATTTCAAAAACATATTCGATACATACAATTGGCAGGAACAAAAAAGTTCTATCTACTCCAAAACATCCAAAGATGTAGAAGTTGCATTGTCGTTAAAAAAACGGACACTCGAAGATTTCAAAGCCTTGATTTCCCCTGCTGCTATTCCATATATTGAGCAAATGGCGACACTAAGTCATGAGCTTACCACCAAACGTTTTGGCAAAACGATACAGATGTATGCTCCTATGTATTTGAGTAATGAGTGTAATAATATTTGTACTTATTGTGGATTTAGCTTGGATAATAAAGTGAAACGTAAAACCTTAACTGATGAGGAAATTCTTACAGAAGTAGCGTTTATAAAATCACAAGGCTTTAATCATATACTATTAGTTACAGGAGAAGCCAATCATACTGTTCATGTTCCATACTTTAAACATGCCATAGAATTGATCAAATCAAAATTTGCCAATATTTCTATAGAAGTTCAACCTCTGGAAACAGCTGAATATAAAGAACTACACGAAGCTGGTGTTTACTCCGTATTAATATACCAAGAAACATATCATAAAGAAGTTTACAAGCAATATCATCCAAAAGGAAAAAAATCAAACTTTGATTATAGGCTAGAAACACCTGATAGAGTTGGTTTATCGGGTACGCATAAAATTGGCTTAGGTGTTTTATTGGGATTAGAAGATTGGAGAGTCGATTCATTTTTTTGTGCATTGCATTTAGATTATTTGCAAAAAACATATTGGCAAACTAAGTACTCTATCTCTTTCCCTCGTATGCGACCGGCAGAAGGCATTATTGAACCAAATGTAATTGTAACCGATAAAGAATTAGTTCAATTATTATGCGCGTACCGTTTATTAAATGAAGACGTTGAATTATCAATTTCCACGCGTGAATCTGAAAATTTAAGAAATAATATTATACCCTTAGGCGTTACAAGCATGAGTGCCGGCTCTAAAACAAACCCTGGCGGTTATGCAGTTGAACTAGAGTCGTTAGAACAATTTGAAATTAGTGATGAACGAAATTCTGAAACCATAGCTAATTTAATAAAATCGAAAGGCTACGAACCAGTTTGGAAAGATTGGGATAACGCTTTAATATAGATAGTATGATTGATGTAACAAAAAATAGCTTAGCATTATTCAGTCGTCAAATGATGGTGGACGAAATTGGCTATCAAGGTCAAGAAAAAATATCTCAAGCTAAAGTATTAGTCATTGGAGCCGGTGGCTTAGGATGCCCTATACTTCAGTATCTAGCATCTTGTGGTGTTGGTACTATTGGCCTTATTGATTTTGATATTATAGAAATACATAATTTACATCGTCAAATTTTATATGGAGTTGACGATGTTGGAATACATAAAGCGATCGTAGCAAAAGAAAAATTAAATACATTATATCCGCATATTCAAATCACAGCATTCAATGAATTACTAAGTGAAACGAATGCAGAGAAAATTATTTCTCAATTTGACATTGTTGTTGATGGCTCAGACAATTTCCATACACGTTATTTAGTAAACGACATTTGCGTATTGCTTAACAAGCCTTTGGTATATGGTAGCATTCTGAAATTTGAGGGACAGCTATCTGTACTTAATGTAAATGGCAGCAAAAATTTAAGAGATATTTTTCCTGAAGCTCCAAATTCGGAAGACGTACCTAATTGCGACGAAAACGGTGTCCTAGGTGCATTACCAGCAACCATTGGCTCTATGATGGCTTTAGAAACTTTAAAATTAATTTTAGGTTTACCCATTCTAACCAACCAATTATTAATTGTAGAAACTCTAAACTGGAATATTAGAAAGCTAAATTTTTAATCGCCAAACTTAGTTTGTTAAAGGTGCGTTGTTAAGATGTTTTAAGATGTATTTCACTTAAAACCCTTATTCTCATTATTTTTAACCTTATGCAAACTAAGCCTATACAAATAATTGGAATCATGAGTGGCACCTCTCTTGATGGATTAGATATAGCGCTTTGCGAATTTCAAGAAAAAAATCAAAAGATTCATTTTAAGATCCTAGCTTCCGAAACCATTGATTATGATACATTATGGAAGGAGCGCTTGCAAAATGCACATCAAGTTTCGGCAGAACAATACTTTAAATTACA
The DNA here is from genome assembly GCA_903834765.1 of uncultured Bacteroidota bacterium. Taxonomy (GTDB): domain Bacteria; phylum Bacteroidota; class Bacteroidia; order B-17B0; family Aurantibacillaceae; genus UBA4416. The sequence goes on along the minus strand of CAILKE010000003.1, from coordinate 75,953 downwards.
CGCCATGTATGGTGAGTTTATTGCTAAAAATATCAATCTGTTTTTGAAAAAAAATAATCAAACAGCTGATTATATAGCCTCTCATGGACACACCGTTTTTCATCAACCTGTCTTAGGCTTTACAACTCAAATTGGTTGTGGAGCTACTATTGCTGCAAAGACTGGAATTTCAACCATCTGTGATTTCAGAAGCATTGATGTTGCGTTGGGTGGACAAGGCGCTCCATTAGTTCCTGTAGGAGATCGAGATTTATTTGCTCAGTATGATTCTTGTTTAAACATTGGAGGCATTGCCAATATTTCGTTTACAAAACATAATAACACACAAGCTTTTGATATTTGTGTAGCCAACATGGCTTTAAATTACATTTGCGAAGAGATTGGTAAATCCTTTGATGACGGAGGTTATATGGCATCTCAAGGGAAAATAAACAACGATTTATTGTCTCAATTATTGGATTTACATACTGGGAATAAATCCTTAGGACGAGAATGGTTTGAACAACATATGAAGCCGTTATTAGATTCATGTTATATTTCGATTGAAAATAAATTAGCAACTTGTGTCGAATTTTGTGCGATACATATTAGTCAAGTGTTAAATCAACATGAGTTGAAATCAGTCCTAATTACTGGTGGTGGGGCCTATAATCAGTTTTTAATTACTAAAATACAAAAGCTTTATAATGGAAATATAGAAATTCCAAGTAATGAAATTATTGAATTCAAAGAAGCGGTTATTTTTGCTTATTTAGGTTATTTGAAAATACATCACAAACCAAATACTTTATGTTCCGTTACTAAAGCAAGCAGAGACAGTATAGGCGGTTGCATTTATTAATTATACAAAAATAAATTAATATGAACTACATTTTAGTATTTATAGGCGGTGGGTTAGGAAGCTTATTTCGTTTCTTTATATCTATTGCCATGAGCAAAGCAGCTTTACAATTACCAGTAGCAACCTTACTATCAAATACCATCAGTTGCTTATTATTTGGTGGATTAATATATCTATTTCAGGAAAAATACTTAATTCCTGATATCTACAAACACCTTATATTAATTGGTATTTGCGGAGGACTAAGTACTTTCTCTACTTTTAGCTACGAAACATTTGAATTAATCAAACAAGGGATGACTTTTTGGGCAATTTTAAATATCGCCATTAGTTGCACACTTTGTACAGGAATATTTTTTATGTTTAGTAAATAGAATTACTACTAAAACAACCCTATATCAGCAGTCTTAACCCAACCTTCATTGCCGTTTTCTAATTTGATATTAGTCCAAGTCTCATTTGTTTCGATAACAGAAACTTTAGTACCATCATGTAAACTAAATTTAGAATTTGAAGTAGTACTTGGCTCCTCATGAATTTTAGATTCGCGAGTTGTAATAATAGCAAAAGAAATTTGTTGTTTACTTTGCAAAGCTGAAAAGCCTAATACCATTGAGCTTATAAATACAATAAAACAAAATACTGCTGTAAAAAAACTAAGTCGCTTAATACTCACTGAACCCGACACAAAAAATGAAAATGCTAAAACCAAACATACTATCAATGAGGCTATACTCAGCCATGCCCAACCATTCGTAGTGAAATAATTCACCAATCCTGTTTTAATAGCACCTAAAAAAAAGTTTTCTTTCGATTCTATTTTGTCAATTGTTTTTTGATTGGCAATGCGAAGATTCATTATTATATCGTCATTATTTGGCTTTAGCTTATTAGCCAATTCATAATTATAAATCGCTTTTCCTATTTCATTATTTTTGTAATAAGCATTACCCAAATTATAAAATAGTTTATATGACATCACTCCTTGCTTTACAATCATTTCGTAGGACTCAATAGCGCCTTTATAATTTTTATTTTTATAAAAGATTTCTGCTTGCTGAGTTAAGTCCACACTTGAAAAAGTGTGAAGAGATATGACTAAAAATAATATGTATAATACGTGTTTCATTGCTTCTACATATCTGCTGTGGGGCCATACATACTTGGTAATGGCACATTTAATAAACGTAAATAAACAGTTAATTGCCCTCTATGATGGTACAAATGATTCATACACCAAGTGCGAACAACACCAGCTTTTGGAGCAGTAAAATAAATTTGATCGCCATTACGCATTGTCCAAGGTTTTTGAAATTCATTTTCATTAATATCTGATAATATTTTAATTGATTTTTCAACCAAATCATCATGATAGGCTAATAATTCTTCTACCGAATTACATTCTTTAGGTGTGAAATTTCCTTTTGAAAAATCTAACTCATCATGTACTAAACATTCTTTCCACCAACCATTAATCTCTGCAACATGAACAGATAAACGTTTGAGCGTCATTGATTTTTCATGTGGTTTATATTCAAGCTTGTCAAAAGGCACAAGCGCTAATAAATTTCTTGTAGCTACGGCTTCTTGTTTTATTTCGTGTATTAATGCTTCCGTTTTTGATTTAGCTTGAGTTTCCATTTTTTTATTTTAGTTTAACCACAGATTCCGCTGATTATTTTTTACAGAGAACACAGAGATTGACATGTATTATTTTTTATAATTATTATTTGTTGTCTAATTTTTTCCTTTAGTCTCTACTATCTATTAAGTCTTTTTAATCTGTTCTTCAATTTGAGAAATTAATTCGACTGTGTCATTATATACTTTTTGTAAATCACCAGTAACAGCACTTGGCGCATATTTAGCGTACTCGCATGTATTTAAGGTCTCAATTACATTTTTAGCCGTATCGTTTGTTACATGACGAGATAATAACATTTCTACTATTTTATCTTTTGATAAATCCACAATTGATAAATTAAATTTATTACCAATATACTTATGAAGTGCATTTAAAATTTCATTAAAAAATAATTCTTTATTGTTTGTGCTTAAATGTTTTTCAGCAACTATTAATTGTTTCTTAGCTAATTTAGCTGCTTTACGTTCTTTGACTGCTGTGATATTACTATTTTCTTTAATATGCTTTCTAACTAAAACAATTCCTCCTATAAATAATACAGTTGGAATTAATAATAATAAATAATGCATGAATGAAGAGAAAAATTCATCATCCTTTTTGTGTAAATCTAAATTACCAGTTTTAATATAGCGTATATCATTTTCTGTTTCGTTAATCCCTTTTTTAGTAGGCGTAATAACTTGGGCACTGGAGGCATCTCCCTCTAATACGCTCAGCTTTATTTCAGGAGAAGGCAGTGTTACATATTGTTTTTTGTCCGAATCAAAATAACTGAAATTCAATTTATCTAAAACAAATTCACCTTTTTCACGAGGGATAATTAAGTAATCATACGTTTTACTTCCACTTACTCCGCCATTGGTACTAATTTTTTCTGATACTTTAGGATCGTAGGATTCAAAACTTTCAGGTAAATTTAAATGCATGGGCTCTACCAATTTAATATTTCCTTTTCCACTAATTGTAATTTTTAAATTGACTGCATCATTCGCTTTTACTTGCTGCTTGCTAATTTCAGCCTTATAGCTATAATCTCCAACTGCGCCTGAAAAATCTTGCGGTTTATTATCTAATGGCAAATCAAGTACATCAACTTTAACAGCTTTACTCTTAACTTTTACTACAACATCTTCATAGCCACCAGCTCCAAAAAATTGTTCAAAAATATTACGCGGCTGACGTTTTGTTTGACGACGAACAATACATTCCAACTCTATTGGTTCGACCGTAATATTACCTGTACGTTGAGGAAATAAGAACACTCGATTATAGTCTGCAACATAATAATTAACACCATTAACATTCTCTTGTTTTAATTCAATCTGTTTAGTGTTTTCTTCTATTTGCGACCAAAAACCATTGTATTGAGGAAATTGAACATTTTGAAAACCTCTTAAATCAACTCTTGAATATACTTTTTGTGTTAAAATTAATTGTTCTCCTAAATAACATTTTGATTTACTTAAATATGTTCTAACAAATAACTCTTCGCTTCCAACAGGAGTCGCCACTTGATTTTGTTGCTGAGTTTGTTGCTGAGCTCCATTTCCTTGATTACCAGTATTCGCTTGTTGTGTAGCGCCTTTTCCAACTTCAATTAAAATAGGCTTCGTTTCTAATTTTTGATTCCCTGAAACACAGGTAGCAGCTCCAATAGTGAATTTTCCTTCTTTTTTAGCAGCAATAAAAATGGAAATAGTAGTTGATTGAGAAATATTCCCATTCACCATACTCATGCTATTACTTTGATTGGGGCCACCTGCAATATTAAAATCAGCATTGATATTAGGCAATGATATATTTCCTCCAGCACCATTTACAGTAAATGCAATTTGAAATACTTCACCAACTGCTACTTTATTTTTACTCACCTGAGCTACAAAGCTTGATGATTGGGCAAGCACAAAGGATGAAGCAAAACATAAAAATAATAAGAGCTTCGCCTTTAATCCAAAGGAAATGGAACGAGTCTCACAACTAACCCCTCTCCAAAAGAGAAGAGAATAGAAAGGTTTAAGTTTATGTGAATGGGTATTCATTTTTTAGTAAGTCTCTTTAGTCACTTTAATCTTTTCAATCACTTAAATCTCTCTACCAGTCCTTATCTACTTTTTTCTTCTGACCAGGCTCACCTTTTTTCTTACGAAGCGATTGCATTTTTTTCTCGTCATTCTTTAAGGCATTCAACATTTGTTCCGCTTGCTCTTTACTCATTTTAGGCTGAGCCGCTTCTTGTTTTTCCTTATCGTTTTTATTATTGATATTTTCTTTATCCTTTTCTCCCTTGTCTTTTTTGTCTTCTTTTTTATCCCCGTCCTTCTTATCGTCCTTTTTCTTGTCGTCTTTCTTTTGTTGATCTTGTTGTTTTTTCAATTGACGTTGAGCAAATGCTAAATTGTAGCGTGTATCTTCATCTTTAGGATTTAATTTTAAAGCTTTTTTATAACCTAAAATAGCATCTTCGTAACTAGCTTGTAGTAATTTAGAATTACCGTAATTATGCCATGATTTTTGAATGGTATCTGGGTTTGATACTGATTTAGCAACCACTTCAAACTGTTCTGCTGCTTGCTCAAAAATTAAATTGGCAGCCGAATCTTTTGTCATACGCTTATCCGGTACTGGAATCTTACCGGTTTTTATTCCATAACCAGTTTTATATAAAGCGTCCCCTAAATTAAAATTGGCTTTATAAAAATCTTGTTTTTCCTTTAGTGATTTTTTATAATAATTAGCCGCTTCCATTGTTTTTCCTGAGAAATAACTTTGGTTGCCATTATATAAAATCTGCTTTTCCTTTTGAGAAAAACCAAGGGTTGTTAATGCTAACAAGAGTGTTAAAAATAATATATGTGTCTTATGCTTTTGCATTTTTAAATAAATTCAATTTTTTCCAAAGTTTACTCACTCGTTCTGATATTAATGCTTCGATTACTAAAAATAATAAAGCTGCTCCTAAAAACCACTGAAATTGATCTTCATAATCCGTAAACATTTTACTTTCCAATTGTTTTTTATCCAATTCAGCAATCTTATTTAAAATAGCATCAAGTCCTACATCACTTGTACTTGCTTGCACATAAACACCATTAGTAGCTCCTGAAATTTCTTGTAATATCTTCGCATCTAATTTGGTAACAATCGTATTACCTGCATTGTCTTTTTTATAACCACTTACAATTCCATCAATGATATTAGGAATAGGAACACCACTTTCTGAACCAACACCAATTGTATGAATAACAATATTTTTCTTACTAGCTTCTTCTGCAGCATCAACAGCGCTTTCTTGAGCATCTTCATTATTTTCACCATCCGTAATAACAACAATCGCTTTGTTTTTCCCTTCGTCTTTACCGAAGCTTTCAACCGCTTTATTAATTGCATCAGCAATATTAGTTCCTTGCGTTGGGACAATTTTTGTATTAATGCTTTCTAAAAATAATTTAGCGGTGCTATAATCTGTTGTAATAGGCAATTGAACATAAGCTTCTCCTGCAAACACAATAATTCCTAATCGATCGCCTTGCAATTTGTTAATCATATTTTCAATTGCCATTTTAGCCCTATCTAAACGATTTGGAGATAGATCTTGCGCTAACATACTATTCGATACATCTAAACAGATCATAATATCAGCACCTTCGCGTTTTACATCTTTTAATTTAGAACCTGATTGTAAATTACAAATCCCTAAAATCAAAAAAGAAAAGCCAATCAAAAACAAAACAAACTTGGTAATTTTTTTAGCTCTCGATACATCAGGCGTCAATAGGCTGATTAGTCCCGCATCTCCAAGCTGTTTTAAATGCTGTTTTCTTTTATAAGCAACCCAAATAAATACCAGTATACAAAAAGGTATAATAGCGAAAGCATAAAAATATATAGGATTCTCGAACTTAAACATTATGGTATAGCTTTAAACACAAATCGTTTTAATAAAAATTCTAATAATAAACATACAGCTGCAGCTAATGCCAAAGGCAAAAAATGTTCAGCTTTATTGGTAAAACTTTGTTCGCTGATAATCGTTTTTTCTAATTTATCAATTTCTTTATAAGTGCTTTCTAAACTTCCTTTATCGGTTGCTCTAAAATATTTCCCTCCAGTCATCTTACTGATCTGAGTCATAGTTTCATCATCGATATCCACATCAACATAATCATATTCCATTTCTCCATTTGGATACAATGCAACAGGCTGCAATGCTTTTCCTTTACTACCTACTCCTATACAATAAACTCTAATACCAAATGTTTTGGCAATTTCAGCAGCAGTTAAAGGCGCAATTTCTCCTGTGTTACTTTTACCATCCGATATTAAAATCACGACTTTACTTTTAGCTTTACTATCTTTTACACGAGCTACGCCATCTGCCAATCCTAAACCAATAGCAGTTCCTTGATCAAGCATGCCGGCTTTTATATCAGCAAACATGTTTTTAATGATCTTATGATCGGTTGTTAAGGGGCATTGCGTGAAAGCTTCGCCACCAAAAATCACTAAGCCGATTTTATCGTTAGGACGTGCATCAATAAAATCGCCTAATACTTCTTTAGCCACTTCAATACGATTCGGTTTAAAATCTTTAGCTAACATTGATAAGGAAACGTCTAAACTTACAACAATGTCAATTCCTTCAGTCTTTGTATCTTTCCAGCTACTGCGGCTTTGAGGACGAGCAATGGCTAATATCAATAATGATAAACAAATCAATCGCAATACAAACAATACATGACGAAACTTTGCTTTTAAAGAAGATTTGATGCCTTTAAATAAAGTGAATGAAGAAAAATTGACTTCACCTTCATACGTTTTTAATTTATAGATATACCAAATAATAAGAACAGGTAAAATAGTAAATAACCAAAACCAATGTTTTTCAGCAAATTGTATATCGTTAAAGTAAGAGAACATTTAGGTTGTTTGATATTTGTTTTTAGTTGTTTGAATTGTGTTGTGTTGTTTGTTATTTAAAGACTGTTGTTAGATTTTAGTTGTTGAAGATTGATTATACTTTGAGCCTTTAATTTCTGTATTCTTCAGGTACTTTATTAAACCAGCAATTAACCCTGTTAATTCTTCTATATGTAATATAAGTTTATCTTTATTTTGAATATCAACTAAATTTAATTCTTGAGCGATGATTAACTGAGTCTTCACTTCATATAAAGAACCTTTTGCAATTGATAAAAAATTTCTAAATTCATTTGTTCCACCTCTTCCAAAACCTTCTGCAATGTTTGATGGAACAGAAACAGCAGCTCTTCTTATTTGATCTTTCAATCCAAAATCTTTACTAAATAAAGGCTCGTTAGTTAGTTTATAAATCTTAATAGTTAAATCTTTGGCTCTTTGCCAAGCAATCATATCTTCAATTTTTGTAAACCCTTTATTTTTTTCTTCGTTCATTTTATTTAATTAATCTTTCAAACAACCAAAAACTAATTTCCAACAACTTTTATTTCTTCTTCTCGCATAGTTCCTTTTACAAAATCAAAGGCATTATTGAGTGTTAAGGTATGTTCAGCTTCAATAGGAATTTGTTTCGCAAATTTTACAAAATCTGACAACGTTAATATTTGATACAACTTTGCTTTACTTTCAGAGTCAACTACCTGTGATTTAAATACATGAATGATTTCATCCGAAGTTAATTCTAAAGCATTGATATTAAAACGTTCTTCTATATATAAACGAACCGTATCTGTAATCTCAGAATAATATTCCTTGATCTTATTTTCTTTCCAAATGGCTTCTTCTTTAATTTTTTCAAGCGAAGCAAAAGCAGTTATATGGGCAGGCGTTTTTGGTTTTTCAGGAATAACCTCTACTGGTTTGTTTTTCTTAATGCGTCTTACAATTAAAATGATGATCAGAATAACTGCCAAAATAGCCAAAGCTATATACACATAAGGTAAATACCATTTCCAATCAAAAGGCTCGTTAAACGGAGCTTTAATATCTTTTATTTTTGCGGCAGAAGTGTCAGTTGGCACAGACCAAACTTCCAATAACAAAGCTTCTGTTAATAGTGGTTTGGCAGTATCATTATCTAAAATAAATTCAAAAGGCGGTATCGCATAATATCCCGAATCAAAACTGGTAATGGTTAATTGAATGTGTTGTTGAATAAAATTAGGACGAGCTTTATCAGGTATAGTCGTATCAATTTTTGTAATATTTAAAACCTCAATTTCTTTTTTTAGCGTGTCTTCAATTAGAGGCCATTGTATGTTGATATTTTTTTGAACAGAAGCATCGTATCTTAAATAGATATCCAATCGAGTTTGCTCACCAATACGAATTTTACTTGAGTCTAAAACAGCATGAACCTCAATTTGAGCATGAGCGTGCGCAGATAAAAGAATTAAGATAAAAGATAAAAGACTGAAAAACATTGTTTGTCTTAAATCCTTAACATTAAATATGTTTCTTGTTTTATTCATAAATGCCTTGGCATATTGTTTTTTTAAATCTTTAATCTTGTGTCTTTAATCTTTTATCCTAAAAAACTATCTTTTCTTAAATAAATTCATTAATGGTTTAATATAACCCTCATCCGTAAAAATGGTTGTATAATCTATGCCACTTCTATTAAATACATCTTTTAGCTCTGCTTCAAACTTTAAATGATTTACTTGTAATTGTTTTCTAATTGATTTATTGCTAGTATCCAACCACATATATTTGCCTGTTTCGTTATCTTTTAATTTAACCAAACCAACATCGGGCAATGTCGATTCGTGTTTATCATTGATTCTGAGAGCGACTAAATCATGTTTGCGGTTAGCTACTTTCATTGCATCTGAATAATTATGTGTGTCATAAAAATCAGAAATTAAAAAAACGATACTTTTCTTTTTAATAATATTAGATAAATATTTTAAAGCAAATTCAATATTAGTTCCAGTTTGAACAGGCTCAATATTAATAAGTTCTCGAATGATGCGAAGTATATGTGATTTTCCTTTTTTAGGTGGGATAAATTTTTCAATCTTATCACTGAAAAAGATTACACCAATTTTATCATTATTTTGTGTGGCCGAAAACGCAATAACAGCGCATAATTCAGTAATTAGCTCTTGTTTAAATTGTTTTTGAGTACCAAATTTTCCACTGGCGCTTACATCCACCAATATCATCACGCTTAACTCACGCTCTTCTTCAAATACTTTTACGTATGGAGTTCTTAGTCTAGCAGTTACATTCCAATCGATTGTTCTTACATCATCTCCTGGGGCATATTCACGAACTTCGCTAAATGCCATACCGCGACCTTTAAACGCAGAATGATATTCCCCAGAAAAAATCTGGTTGCTCAGTCCTTTCGTTTTGATTTCTATTTTTCTTACTTTTTTAAGTAATTCGGCGGTTTCCAAGGAAAAGATAAATTTTAAATGATAAATTTTAAATTAGTTGAACCTGTAAATGACATCATTCATTTAACAGTTATAATTCAACTTTGAAAATTCCTAAGGAACTTCTACTGCATTAAGCAATTCATTAATGATATACTCGGTGGTAATATTTTCCGCTTCTGCTTCATATGTTAAACCTATACGGTGACGCATTACATCTAAACAAACTGCACGAACATCTTCTGGAATTACATAACCTCTACGTTTAATAAATGCATAAGCCTTAGCTGCTAAAGCCAAGTTAATACTAGCGCGTGGTGAACCACCATAAGAAATTAAAGGAGCAAATTTTTCTAAACGATTTTCTTTAGGGAAACGAGTTGCGAATACAATATCAACAATATAGCGTTCGATTTTTTCGTCCATGTAAACATCTTTTACAACATTACGAGCTGTTAAAATATCTTCTGGTTTTAATACTACATTTGGGGTTGCCATACCTGCCTTAGAAATATTGGAAGCGATAATTTTTTTCTCTTCTTCTTTGGTTGGATAAGAAATTACCACCTTTAACATAAAACGGTCCATTTGAGCTTCTGGTAAAGGATACGTTCCTTCTTGATCGATTGGGTTTTGTGTCGCTAACACCAAAAATGGGTTTGGTAACTTAAAGGTTTGATCACCAATGGTTACTTGTTTTTCTTGCATAGCCTCTAACAAAGCCGATTGTACCTTTGCTGGAGCACGATTGATCTCATCAGCTAATACGAAATTTGCAAAAATAGGACCTTTACGAATCGAAAATTTTTCTTCTTTTTGATTGTAGATCATGGTACCAACTAAATCCGCTGGCAACAAATCAGGTGTAAATTGTATACGACTAAATTGTGCATCAACACATTTAGCTAGGGTATTAATAGCTAATGTTTTAGCTAATCCTGGAACACCTTCTAATAAAATATGTCCATTACTTAGCAAACCAATTAATAGACGCTCCATCATGTGACTTTGCCCTACAATTACTTTGTCCATTTCATTAGACAATACATCAACAAACGCAGATTCGCGCTGTATTCTTTCATTTAATTCTCTGATATCTACTTGCATAGTGTTTTGTTTAACAACGGTCACAAAGTTAGCATTGATAAGGGTTTTACAGTATTTAAGGGGTGTTAAAATATGTTAATGATTTTAGCATTTAACTATTTTTTACAGCTATAAAAATTGAACAAACGCGAATTAAAAATAAATACAATTATTACTTTCTAAAGTTGTATTAGGACTTTTAAGCCCCTTTTTCTATCTTTACGAAAATTAAAAATTCACCCTCATGATTGCAGAAATGAACCTATCAGCCAAAGCACAACACTTAATAGATTTAGAAGATAAACACGGAGCACATAACTACCATCCTTTACCGGTAGTGCTTGAACGTGGCTTAGGGGTTCATGTTTGGGACGTCGATGGAAAACAATATTATGATTTCTTATCAGCTTATAGTGCGGTAAATCAAGGGCATTCGCATCCGAAAATTACACATGCATTAATTGAACAAGCACAAAAATTAGCATTAACATCGCGCGCTTTTCATAATAATGTATTAGGTGAATATGAAAAATTTGTAACCGAATTATTTGGTTTTGATAAAGTATTGCCAATGAATACAGGTGCCGAAGCAGTTGAAACAGCTTTAAAAATTACTCGTAAATGGGGTTATGAGAAAAAAGGTGTAGCTGAAAATTCAGCAAAAATTATTGTATGTGAAGGTAACTTTCATGGAAGAACCATCTCTATTGTTTCTGCTAGCACTGATCCTGATGCTCGTAAAAACTTTGGTCCCTTTACACCTGGTTACTTAACAATCCCTTATAACGATATCACTGCGTTAGCAGAAGCTTTAAAAGATAATACAGTTGTTGGTTTCCTAGTTGAGCCTATACAAGGTGAAGCAGGTGTTTATGTTCCTAATGATGGTTACCTAAAAACTTGTGCTGAGATGTGTAAAGCAGCAAACGTATTATTTATTGCAGACGAAGTTCAAACAGGTATTGCTCGTACAGGTAAATTATTAGCCTGCGATCACGAAGAAGTTAAACCCGATGTATTAATCTTAGGGAAAGCCTTATCAGGTGGAATGTACCCTGTATCAGCTGTTTTAGCCAATAACGATATTATGATGTGCATCAAACCTGGTCAACATGGTTCGACATATGGTGGTAATCCATTAGGTTGTAAAGTGGCTATAACTGCTATGAATGTAGTTTTAGATGAAAAATTAGCAGATAACGCTCAAGCACTTGGTGAATTATTCAGAAACGAATTAAGAGCAATTAACTCAGATAGAATAACGACTGTGCGTGGAAAAGGCTTATTAAACGCCATTATCATTAAAGAAAAAGATGGTATTTCAGCTTGGGAAGTTTGTTTAAAATTAGCTGAAAATGGCTTATTAGCAAAACCTACTCATGGTGATATCATTCGCTTTGCTCCACCTTTAGTAATAACCAAAGAACAATTATTAGATTGCGTTAGTATTATAAAAAACACCATAGAAAGTTTTGCTTAAGCTCTAATATTAACTTTATTATCCATAAAGACTGTTTTATAAATTTTTATTTTATTATAGAAATTACGAATAATATTTATTTTTTATATGTTAAGTAAAATTTAAAAAGTTATTTTTTTGAATGAATTCTATTAGTGAAAAAAAATATAATAAGATTTACCATGAAATATTACTCACCCTTCGCAATAGAACAATTAGCTAATCATATACAAGGCGATATTTCCGCCTTTAATTGGCTGATAAATAATGGTTATCCCGAATTAGTTGCTGTTATTGATGCTGTGCGTGATGATAAAAAAGCATTTAAATTTTTAATTGACGGGAAACACTTTGTATTAGCAGCCTTTGTAAATACAATATGGGATGACGAAAAAGCATTCAAATTCTTAATTGACTCTAAAGCCTTTGATTGGGCAGCTTGCGCAAATATTATAAATGGTGATGATAAAGCTGAAAAGGCATTAAAAGCTGCTGGTAAACTTCATTTTATTGGGTTGTCTAAAGCAATACTAGGTCGTATTCATGAAGATGGGGATAGAGCAACAACCCCGGTAGGTATGCTAAAAAACATTTTTAATTTTAAAAAGAAATTTGACTAAATCTAACTGAAGGTAGATTTAGCTGTGCATTTTCACACCATCAATCGTCATTTCATGAGTGGCAAGATTATAATAATCTCCCATACTCATCACATGAACAACTAAATTTTTAATAGAAATTGGTTGACCCATTTCTATTTGAGTAAGATTAGTGTCTTTAATATGTCTACCATCTACTAAAATAATTAGTCCTGAACCAATTGCTTCCATTTGCGATTTGTTAGTAATGATAACTCCTGTATCTTCACCTAAACCAATACCTAATACTCTTGGATTACCAACTACTGCCTGAAATAAACGACCAATACGACCACGATGAACAAAATGAGTATCAATAATCATATCATCAATTAAACCCAAACCACTAGTAATTTTCACTTCACCTTTTAATAAAGCTTCACTACTACTACCTTGATAAATCATGTTATTAGAAGCGGCAGCGGCTCCAGCTGATGTACCCGCAAAAATAAAATCATCATGTTGATACTTATCAAGAAGCAAATCGTGAAAAGGTGTTCCTCCTAAAATAGAAGTTAATCGCAATTGGTCACCCCCCGTAAACATAACGACATCTGCCGCTTGCAATCTATCTACAGAACTTTGATCTAAGGCCTGTTCACGATTTTCTATATATAATACATCAACATTTTTTGCCCCTAAAAATTCAAATGCACGTGCATACTCTGGTCCAACTTCTTTTGGAATTTTTGAAGCTGTTGTAACAATTTCTATTCTGGATTTTTCTTTATGCTTAGATTCGTTGATTATACGGCGCAAAATGCCAGTTTCAAAAAAGTTTAAGTTTTTCTCTACCTGCTTATCAAAGTTTTTCTCAGTAAAACTACCTTTATCTACAGCGCCACCTATAATGACTAATTTTCCTTTTGGATTCATATATTAAATTTGACTGTGAGTCAATTTGATAATTTAATGATTGATTTAGTTGTCAATAATTTTAGAATAAAGATTTAAATGTAATAGATTTCACTATCATGAAATCTATATAGCAAATAACTATAATTGTTTTTCTAAGTCTTTTAATTCTTTTACTTTTTCAGCATAACCCATTTTATCAAATGAGAAAATTAGATTATTAATAATTCGTTTAATAATATCCAAATTACTGCAGGGTAGATAATGTTTCGTTTCTGGCTCAATATTTAATTGCTTAATAAAAGCATCAACATCTTGATGATTAAAAATTAAACCTTTGCTAAATGGATTAACATAAAATAAAATATTATCCGATAATGTTTTGTCAGATGGATCAATTAAATTGGCAAAATCATTTATATAAGCCAACACAAAATGTTGTGGTAAATTAACACCATATACAGGAATACCAAGCTCTTTACAGATAAGTGCATAAACAACACTTAACATAACCGGATTACCTTTTTTAGTTTCTAATACAACATTAATAAAAGAATTTTGAGGTGCATGATAATTAGAAATATTACCACCAAACTGATGCACTTCAAACAAAATATGATTAATTATTTTAACCTTTTCTATAGCGGTTAAATCATCATGCAATTCCAACCACACATCTTGTTTGATTTGCTGAAGTTGTTTTTTGAGTTTAGCTTCATCTAAATCAGGATACTGATATCGAGAAATAATACAACAGCCCTTAAATAAATCATCCTGCTCATTTTCTGACCAATATTTAAGAGCATTTTGAAGCGCCTTAAATTGTATGGTGTGAATAATGCCTTCAATTCGTTTTTGCATTAATGCATCAAAACTATTTTCCCAAGCAGTTTCTAAATGAGGTATAGCAGGTGGTCCTAGAATAATAAACCTATTTTTTACCTCAGAATAAATTCCATCATCTGGATCATCTAATAAAGTAATTAAGGCAATTACTTCCTTTAGGTTCATTTCATTTTTTTTAGGTCTCATACAAAACAAAAATAGCCCCTTATTGGAGCCATTTTCATTGTTCAATTTGTTTTTTTTAACAATTACGTTGTTAATCGTTGTAAACTTTCTTGTATTAATATCTCTACACTTTTCTTGTAATCTCTGGTAAACTCCTTACGAACACGGTTTGCAATGATCACACATGCTGTTAAACACTGATGGTTTAATAACTTTCCTAAACCATAAAGTGCAGATGTTTCCATTTCGAAGTTCGTAATACGGTGTTCTCCCAATTTATAATTAGTTAATAACTCATTTAAATCAGGCATTGCAGCCTTCAATCTTATTTGACGACCTTGAGGTCCATAAAAACCAGGGGCTGTAGCTGTAATACCTATATGAGTGCCTTCCTTAAACCTTTGAATTAATTGATTAGAAGCTTTTACGCAATATGGAAAGGGTAAGTTTGGTAACCATCCAGTATGTTTAATGAAAGAGTTACTAATCTCGTCTTCATTAATGCTTTGCCAATTATCATAAAAATTCAATAACCCGTCTAATCCCAAACCATGAGAACTTACAACAATACCATTTACTGGTATTTCTGCTTGAAGTGCGCCACTCGTCCCTAAACGAATAATATTTAGCGAGCGATGGTTTGGATTTAATTGACGAGTTTCAAGATTTATATTAACAGCAGCATCTAACTCGTTCAACACAATATCAATATTATCTGTACCAATGCCTGTAGACAATACCGTTATGCGCTTTCCATTATAAATCCCTGTGTGGGTTACAAACTCTCTATGTTCAGTTTTAAATTCTATTTTACTGAAATGTGCTGATATTTGTGCAACGCGGTGTTGATCACCAACTAAAATCACATCATCAGCAATATCTTCCCCCTTCAGGTTAATATGATATAAACGATGATCACTCGTTAGAATTAATTCTGTTTCTGGAAATTGATACATACAACTGATTTTAAAATACTGTTATTTTATAGATTTTAAGCGAATAGTAAAGCTACTATATATTTTCCAAAAACCAAGATACCACATATAAAAGCAATAATTGATATCACTAAAACAGAGCCTGCAGCAATGTCTTTAATTTTACCAGCCTTTTCATTAAAATCTGGGCTAATCATATCCACAATATATTCGATAGCTGTATTAATCATTTCAAAAGCGATTACCAAGCCAATGCAAAGACTTACGATGCACCATTCAACATTGTTAATATGAAATACAAATCCTATTAAAATAACCAACGATGCACAGGCAATATGTACTTTCATATTACGCTGAGAAAGTGACAGTTTAATACCTTTATAAGCATATGTAAATGATTTAATAAATGGATGCATAACTAAATTTTAAAGCTTTAAAATAAATAACAAGATAAGTAAAAAATAAATAATAGCCCGTTCGAAGATGAGCGCAGATTAAGAACATAAATTAAAATGATTGTAAATAAACAAATTTAGCTCAGCGAAATTTTCCGGCAAAAAATTCACACTTTTTCTTGCTGATTAAAGTTAGAAATCATTACATACAAAAACCACATAAATACAGTAAAAATAACTGTAAAACCAATAGTATCTTTTTCAAAAAAGATTCCAAAACTGGCTTTTAACAATGTAAATGGGTGGACTATATCCCAACTATTAAAGCGCAAATATCTTCCTAAATATAAGCCATAAGAAACTAACCAAAATAATAGAGGTGTAATAATTGTAACATAAAATTTACCAATACGTTCATTTAATAATGTAAGCATCTCTTTCAATGATTTGAAAAACACCATCATTCCTGTTAAAGCAAACGATAATACTAAGATTAAATCATACCATAATGGCAAATCAGGTCGAGGTTTTAAATGAAACAAATCCGTTAATATATAAGGCGCATTAGGCAAAAATAATAACCATACTAATACAATTGGAAGGTGTATAATAGTTATTTTATGTTGACGCTTTATGTAATCGCTTATCCACCAAGGAATAAAAGCTAAAAATAAATTCCAAACTAAAAATATATAGCTTAATCCATCACTTTTAATGATGCGATAGGTTAATAACATTAAACTAAACAAGGTAAAGGTATAAATGAGTTGCTTAAAGGTTTTCATTTTATGATTATTTTTTAAATTACTATAAAAAATTTAATGACTGATTGAATCGCTCGAATCATCATTTTCAGCGATTACATTTATCGCCTCATGAGAGGCTGACAAATTATAACTCTTTTTATTAAAAACAATATGAAAGGAATACCAAATGGCAATAAGCCACGCCATTGCAATCCAAATAATGTAAGCATACATGAAATAGCTATATAATTTTATTTTAAGAAGATAATCTTCTGAATTATATTGATTGAAATCTTTAAACCAAATACCACTAAGAATATATTGCTGTGTGAAATATAAGGCACCAAAAATGATAAAATAAATAAGTACCATTATCCAATACATTTTCAATTTACCAAGTGGTTTATTTTTATTAAACAAAATAGCTGTTCTGATAAAAGCACCAATTATCTGAATGGCGCCAATTGCAAATTCTGCTATAAATAATCCTACTAATAACATATATATAAAGTCATTTTCTGTAGATGAATAATTTTCCATATTTTTTATTTTTTAAATGAATAAATACTGTTGATAATATCTTGATCTCTTAAATCGAAACTACGCCAATCGTTTGTGTAATCGGATAAATAATGCTGAAGCTTCGCGTTTAATAATTGATCATAAGATTCGTTATAATAACGCTGGTTTAAATCTGAATAATTTCTTAAACTATCTTTAAATTGTATACATTCTGGTTTCTTCGAGATAGCCAGTAAATCAGGTAAATTAGCATCTGATAAAGAGAATAAATAATAAAAATCAACATCTTTCAATGGCTTATTACTGATATTATAACGCGTGATTACTATATCCCAATTAACCACACTACTTAAAGCTAAAACAGTAAACCAAACAGCGACATTCGTTTTTATCAAATACCAATTAGATCGTTTTTTATATATTTTCAAAAACATAATTAATAATCCTATCACCGCTAATAATAACCAAACATATACTCCTATGCGTTTATAGGTGAAATTATAATCATGTATATACAATTGATTACGAATGGCTGTTGATGAAAGCATGAGGATGTTTTGTCCAATCCATAAGTAAATACAAGCAATTAAGGCTTTGTTATTTTTTATAGCAATAAATTCTTTACGAAATAAAAATAGCATTAAACTCGTGGCAATGATGATGGAAAAAATAATTACCCCTACTCCATTATGCACAAAATCAGAATGCGTAACGCCTTTAGGCAAACCGCCGCCAAAATAAAGTGTTTGTATATCTCCCACATTTAAAACTATGAGCATTACATTTAAAACCATAAATAAGAGTAATCCTCCAAAACGTTCGGTTTCATAATGCTCTCCAATAGTTTCGTTTTCATCAATTAATGCATTTTTTAGTGATAAATTATTTTCCCATACTTCTATTGGTTTAATTGTTTGATGATACAAAAAGGAATACATCAATAAAAAACCGCCAAGAGTAAAGAAGATCCATGTAACAGAAATAAAATCAAAATTAATCCACTTGGTGTTTGCAGCAAATAAAGGATTTGACGATTGATATAAATTCAAAAATAATATACTTAATATAAGCACAATAACGGTTGCCAATATCTTATATCCACGCTTAGAAGCAATAGCATCTGGCTTAGGCTGCAGTCTGGCAATAGAATCAATAATAATATATATTATGCAAGAAATAACCGTATAACAGCTAAATAGAAACGAAAAAATACTTGAAGTGACGATGTTAAATGAAAAAGCTGAAACTAATAATAAACTAATGATATTGGCGATAATAGCCAAAGCGCTCGAATGAACAAAAACACTCGTCGCTGAAATGAGACATAATGCCGCAGACCATAACCATTTTTTATGCTTTAGTAAATGCTTATTTTTAAAAATAAGTATGGTGATTAATACCACCGAAAAAATTAAAAAATTAATCCCAGCATTTTGTTGGAAAAATAATATGCTATAAGCACCTGTAGCTATTAGCAAAAGATAATCGTTTTTTTTCATAGGGGTTATATTTTATTGTTGATTTAACTTTAACATTAGGCAAATAGATATGCCTTCACTTGTGTAAGATCTTGATGTAACATCATTTTAAAATTAAGTACAGAGACGTCTTTACATTTTTTGCCTCTTTCGTATGAGGCTTTTAGATACTTCCAGTCTTTAGGCAGTAGACACCACGCTCCAATACGAGTACTGATAGATGCAATAGACTTATTGCCATTGCCATGCAAAAAGAACTGCAAAGCTACTTCATCTTTAAATGAAATGGAATAATCAAAAAGCACATGATGAATGTCGTGATACTCTGCTCCAACAAGTAGTTCTACTTGTTGTTTCTTCAAAAATTCACCCAATGTTTTACCTAGACTTCCTTCTGGATATTGAAGCAATTGAGATGTGCATAGATTCCAATTTTTATCTTTTGATCCAATCTCAAAAACCATTGGTCCTATAATACCAGCTACCAAAGAGGATATTTTCAGATGTAACTTGATCAAATAATCAAATATTAATTTGAGTTTTTTTCTAATAGTTTTCATATGTAATTATTGTATTGTTTTTTAAATCTCTATTATCTCGTCTGTCCCATTAATATCTTCTATCCTTTTTATTTTATTTCTAACGTATATTAATGGGATCAATCCAATTGCACCAAAAGAACAATCAATCAATTGATGATAAAATGGAATACCTCTTATTGGCCCACAAATAAAGGCTATGGGAAAGACGGCTATACAAGCTATAATTCCCACAGTAATGATGAATTTGTTTTTTACAGGATTGATATATACACCAACAAAAAAGACAGCTATGATAATATGTGCAAAGGCTAACCAATCTGTTCCGTACAAAACAATAACTGGGGTTTTATGAATCGAATCAGACACATTTATAATCCAATGATGAAAAAATTTAGGAAATGAATTGAGATGAGTAATCATCCAATCAAGCTCTGATGTCAATGGAAACGCAGTTATACCGCTTAAAACTAACAGTATGATAAATACCACTACTACTCGTCTGATTTTTGTTATTTGTGTCGTTTTCATGATTTTAGTTTTAGTAATCATTTATTTAAAAGTACTTTGAATTTCAAAGTTATTGTTCAAAAAAAAAGGATTATCGTCCTTTTAATAATTTTTCAAGTGCATCTAAATGATCGTTAAATGCTTTCATACCAATCTTTGTAGCAGAATAAGTTGTTAATGGTTTTTTGCCAACGAATTCTTTTTTAATATGTATATAACCTTCCTTTTCCAATGCGGTAACATGGCTTGCTAAATTACCATCTGTTATATCCAACATCTCTTTCATCGCACTAAAATCGACACTATCATTCACCATCAATACACTCATCAACCCTAAACGAATACGATTCTCAAAAGCTTTATTTAAATTATGTATATAGTTCTTCAAGTTAATACTTAAAAATTAATAGTGCCTTCGCTCTCTTTAATAACAGGTTTACTATGCACACCTTTTTCGTATTTAAACCACATGGTAGCTCCGTATACTATATGAAGAAATCCAAAGCCAATAGCCCAATACAACAACCCATTTCCTAAATTAAAAGCATTGATCAAACCTAATACAATTTCACAAATACCAAAATAGCGAATATCATCATACGTATATTTACTCGCATTTATTAAAGCTAGGCCATAAAATAACAACATAGCTGGAGCAATATATACGATAGATCCATGGTATAGCAATGCTAAACAAAAAATACCGCCTGCTACTAAGGGAATACATAAATTAATCAACACTCTGATAGCTGTATCATCAAATAAATTTTGCCCCATCCGTTTAGCTTTACGATTAGAGAAATAATAAGCAGTTATGATGGATAAAAATAAAGTACATGCTGCAATCAAAATAAAATTTAAATAAATTTTATTTGCATCAATATTTTCAGATCTACCATTAATCATATCATTAATAATAGATTGACAATATAAGTAAGATACGTAAGCCGCAAAAAGAGCGTAAATACCAGCAAAAACGCCCGACAAACCACTCAATGATAAAAAACGAGTTGATTTTTTCATCATATTACGAATATCTTGAATCGCTTCGAGGTGATTAGTGTTTTCTGTTGTCATATTTTTAAAATATTAAAAGTACTTTGTGATACAAAGTTATTGTTTTATTTTTAATATACAATAGGGTTTAACATTTTTTTATAAAAAAAGCAGTTATTTAACTTGCGCTAAATAACTGCTTTTAATATTTTTTTAAAAAAGATTTATTTACCTAAATCTTCGAAGTTTACATCTCCTTTGTTTTCGTGGTATGTCTCACGTTCTAAAATCGGAGGAGCATTTTCCTTAATGATATCAATAGATTCGTTTAAACCTTCCATAAATTTCTCAAAGTCCTCTTTGTACAAAAATATTTTGTGTTTTTCGTAAGTAAATTTACCATCGTCGCCAAAACGTTTCTTACTTTCCGTAATAGTTAAATAATAATCATTACCACGTGTTGATTTGACATCAAAAAAATACGTACGTTTACCAGCCTTTACAGCCTTGGAAAACAAATCTTCTCTTTCTGTTCTTTCTCTCTCTTCACTCATTTTAATACATTTTTAAAGTTCGTAACAAATATTTATATTTTTTATCACAACTAACTATACTGTTGAAAATTAGTTGAAAACTAAGGTTTTATTAACTATTATCAGAATCAACATTTTCTGAACTTGGGGGTGAATTATTCGTAATGTCTTTTTTATGTAATATTAAAAATGATTCGCCAACTATTTCTGTAATATTTCTTTTTATATTGTCTTTATCAATCCATTGGCGAGTTTGTAATTTGCCTTCTATATAGACTTGTGTACCCTTTTTAAGCATTTTTTCAGCGCTTTCAGCCATACTTCTCCAAAGAACAATATGATGCCATTCGGTCTGTTCTACTTTATTACCTTGTTTATCTTTATACCATTCGCTTGTTGCAATACTAAAATTTGCTTTCGCTATATTGCCTTCCAAATATTTAATTTCTGGGTCTTTACCTAAATTACCTATTAATATTACCTTATTTATTCCTGCCATACTACTTTTTACATTAACAATTATGTTTAATCAATGTTTAAATATTAACACTTAAATTATTCATGTATACTAAAAAAGCCACAAATTTCAGATTTAATATCTGTAAATTCATGGCCTTTAAATGTAATGAGAAACTTATTAATATACAGAAAAACCTTGCTTCGCAGTTACTTTATTTTCAATTAATAATCCTACACATGCCGCATCCACAGGCTTGTGTTTGTTAGAATCTGTAGCACCTTTTGGAACCGTTACCTCAATAATTAATTGGCGAGTTGAAGTACTTTGAAACTCAAATAATGGAATGTTTTCTGCAGTTGCGTTATCAAATAATAACTCATTAGTGCGAGCGTCAAAAATTTTATAATTAACTTTATCTCCAAGTGCTGTTTCGCAACAAACATTAATTCTATAATCCATTCCTTTATAAATAACACAGCGGATTTTTGAAGTCATACCTTGATTAAATAATCCACTTTTTGACTGTGCATTATAATTCCAAGTTACTCCTTTTTCCCCACCATCTACCGAACAATATTTACGATGAAATTGGCTACAAACCCCTGTTTGAGCAAGAGCAATAGTTGTGCTTAAAATAAAAATGATTGATGCTATTTTTTTCATAATTATGTGTTTTGTTTTATAAAATATCAGAAATAAGTTTATTTAGTTAAAGTAAATGAGTTACGAATTGATTTAATCTTTTCAACAATAACATTATATTGATCTTTAGATAATACTAATTCTTTACCACCACCTATTATTTTTTTAGTTTTATCACTTGAAGAAACAGTAGCCGCATCTTTTTCATTTATTTTATTAAACTCATTTTGTAATTCAGTAAATTTAACTAATACTTCTGCTACGCTTGCGTCGCTTTGATATTTTTTCAGAAATTCATTTAAATTATCTAATGTGTATTTTTGATCAGCTAAACGCTCAACAATTGGACTTTTTTCTCCGTACTTACCTAAATTAATAGCTATATATAAACTTTCTATCCAGCCACCAGCAACTACTAACGACAAAGTTGGTCCTTGTTTACTTGCTTCAAGTGTTTCAAAAGAAGAAAAATAAACGTCGTCAGTAATAACTGACAACGAATCCGGATTCCCTAAATTACTTTCTAAGCGCTTCATTACTTCTGGCTTAATAGCAGTAGAAACACCAATTTGATCACCTAATTGTTTTACTGTTTTAAAATACTTTATTGCTTCCGACCCTATTTCAAAAATAGAGCAATAGCTTAAATCACAGCTATAAATACCAAAATTTAAAGCTTTAGATTTATTATCGCTGTAATTTTTTTGATTGTCAGGATTATTTAAAAAACTAACATTTTTATTATTTTTACCGCCTACCATTTTAATAAACGTTAGCATCTCTCCTGGAGATGGCACTTGGAAAAAAGTCTCAGACATTTTGCTGTCTGTTGCTTCCGTTTTTGTAGAATCAACTCCAGCAATTTCATCTACTGCTTCTGTTTTATCGCCACCACAAGAGGTTAGCATAATAGATGCGGCAAATGGAACAATTAAAAAAAAGTGTTTTTTGATTAGCATAATGATGTTTTTAATTATTATTTCCTATTAATTTAGCTACTAAATCAGCTGCTTCCTGCAATTGAATGGCTGAATATACTTTTAATCCAGATTCATCAATTAACTTTTTAGCCGCTTCTGCATTCGTTCCTTGCAGACGAACAATGATTGGAACAGTTATGTTACCCATATTTTTATATGCATCAATAACACCTTGTGCAACACGGTCGCAGCGAACAATGCCTCCAAAAATATTTACTAAAATCGCTTTTACATTTTTATCTCCTAAAATAATATGGAATGCTTTTTCAACACGTTCGGCATTTGCAGTTCCACCAACATCTAAGAAATTAGCTGGCTCACCACCTGATAATTTAATGATATCCATAGTCGCCATTGCTAAACCAGCACCATTAACCATGCAACCAACATTGCCGTCTAATTTAACATAGTTTAATTCTGCTTTACGAGCTTGAACGTCAACTGGATTTTCTTCAGTTTCATCACGCATCGCTTCAATATCTTTGTGACGGTATAATGCGTTATCATCTAAAGTTACTTTAGCATCAACAGCAATAATTTTATCATCAGATGTTTTTAATACAGGATTAATTTCAAACATTGAAGAATCAATTGAATCATAAGCTTTGTATAAAGCAGCTACGAATTTTGTCATTTCCTTAAATGCATTTCCACTTAAACCTAAGTTAAATGCTACTTTACGGCATTGGAAATCACGTAATCCAACTTTAGGATCAATTTCTTCTTTCCAAATTAAATGTGGAGTTGCTTCTGCAACTTGCTCAATATCCATTCCACCTTCTGTGCTGTACATAATAATATTACGACCAGTAGAACGGTTTAATAAAATACTCATATAAAATTCCTTAGTTGGAGATTCTCCAGGATAATAAACATCCTGAGCAACTAATACTTTATTTACTAATTTTCCTTCTGCACTTGTTTGAGGTGTAATTAGGTGCATACCAATAATATCATTAGCTTTTTGTTTTACTTCGTCCAAGTTTTTTGCTAACTTAACACCACCACCTTTTCCACGTCCACCTGCATGTATTTGAGCCTTAACTACAACCCAGTCGCTGTTGTATTTAGCTTTCATTTCCTTAGCAGCTTCAACAGCTTGCTCGGGAGTTTCCGCTACAATTCCTTCTTGAATGGCTACGCCAAAACTTTTTAATATACTTTTACCTTGGTATTCATGAATATTCATAATTGGGATGGGTCTAAATTTGCACCCAAAAATAAGATTTTTATTGTAATCACAAACATTTTTTTGCTAAAAACTACAAACCATATAAAGGTTCTGTTCAATAAACAACTAATTAATCAATTGATACAACCACTCATCTTCATATTCTTTGCTAGATAAACGATTCCACTGTTTTTTTAGACCTATTTGTTTAAACCCACATTTTTCAAATAATGCAATACTTTCTTTGTTTGATGAGCTAATATTACAATATAATTGTTTAAGAAGTAAAGTATCAAATACATATTGTTTTACTAAATCAATAGCTTCAATGGCAGATCCTTGTTTACGAAATTCTTCGAAAATTAAAATCCCTACTCCCACTCTAGCATGAAATGGTTCGAAGTCAAATAAATCAATCGTTCCAATGCATTGATGCGATTGGACTTTACAAATCATTAATCGTAATTGTTTATTAGTATAAATATCGTTTTGGACAGTCTCCAAATATTGCATTAAAATATGCTTACTGAATGGAGCAATTGTATTGCTCACTTTCCATACCTCTCGATTGTTTTCAAATGCGTATAACAGCTCTAGATCAGAAGGTTCTAGTGCTCTTAAATAAATATGTTCGGTTTGTATAAACATTTATTTTTTATAAAAAATAGCTCTCTCAGTTTGAATCACCAACCTTAATTGCTCGGATGAATAAATGGGCAACTCAAAATCTTCGCCTTTTAGTTTATTATCTATGTTTAAACCAATAGTTTTATGAATATACTGATTTTGTTTTAAACGTTCAACTAACTCAAATAATAATTGTGACTCTTGCAAAGGGATTACATAAAACTCTTGTAAGTAATGCTTAACAGGACTTAAGCATGAGGTTTCATCATTAACTTGAGTAAACTGCTGAATTTGATGTTGAAAGACCTCTAATTGGTATTGTCCACTAAATACAGGATGTTTTGCGAGTTTAATAAATAGAGTTTCTATTTTTTTTTGTTGAATGGTTTTTAATAATACTTCCAAGCGCACATTTAACTCATGACCTTTAATCGTTAATGAATTATAATTACCATCAATTAAAATGCCTACGTGTGGGGGAATTCGTGACGCATGCGAAATAACTATCCAAGTATGTTTAGATAATTCTTGTAAATTAATATGTTCAGAAATCGTTATTTTATAAGGACTTTCAGTCATAATAACCAAAGTTAAAATATTATTCTTATTAAATAAGTTGAAATTACAATTACTAAATAAAACTAAAAAATATCATACAATAATCGACCAACTAAAAAGTAAATCGAAATTCCAATAATATCATTTAATGTTGTAACAAAAGGACCAGTAGCTAATGCAGGATTTATTTTAAAACGATGCATTGTTAATGGCACAAACGTTCCTAAAAATGATGCGCAAATAATTACCGTAAATAATGCCACACTCACTGTAGCTGCTAATGCCCACGACTCGCTAATAAGCATATTATATCCCAAAATCAAACCCGAACAAATAATTCCATTGATCAAACCAACGCTTAATTCTTTCAATAATTTAGGAGCAATTTTTTCACTAATCATGGTGTTATTAGCTAATCCTTGAACAATGATGGAAGACGATTGCACGCCTACATTTCCACCAGTAGCTCCAATTAAAGGGATAAAGAAAGCCATTTCTGGTCGTAAATGAATTTGTCCTTCGTAACTGCTAATGATGCGGGATCCAATAATACCACCACACATGCCAACTAATAACCAAGGAATACGTGCTTTTGATAAACGCCAAATATTGTCATTACTATCAACATCGTCCGTAATACCACTCATACGCTGAATGTCTTTTTCGGCTTCTTCACGCATCACATCAACAACATCATCAATTGTAATTCGGCCAACTAATCTGCCTAATTGATCTATAACTGGGATTACAACCAAATCGTATTTTTGAATTAACTCAGCAACTTCTTCACTTGATGAAGATGTTTTTACTGAAATAATATCGGCGTCATATATTTCTTCAATCTTAGCCAAAGGATGAGAAATGATTAATTTTTTGAGAGATAACATTCCTATTAATTTCTCATTTTCATCAACCACATAAACCGCGTACATCACATCCACGCTTTCAGCTTGCTTACGTATTTCATCAATACAAGCACCTACGGTTTCATGAGCATAAACACTCACTAATTCCTTTGCCATTAAGGATCCTGCTGTACCTTCTTCAAAATTTAATAAATCGGCAATGTCACTAGCTTGTTCAATATCCTCAATTTGCGACAGTACCTCATCTTGAATCTCTTCGGGGAGCTCATTAATCATATCGGCCGCATCATCGGACTCCATGTTATCAAGCTGTTCGGCAATTTCTTTAGTACTGAAAGTTGCTAATAAAGCCTCTCGCTTATCTTCCTCCATTTCCAATAATACGTCTGAGGCAATTTCCTCATCAATAATATCGTATAGGTAATTAGCTTCTTCTACATCAAGTCGATTTAAAACTAAAGCTATATCAACAGGATAAAGCTCTTTGAGTTGCGCTTGCAAATATGCCACATCTTTTTTTAAGATGGCATCTTGCAAATGTTCAATAAACTCTAAACTTAACTCAAATTGCATAACGTTTGTTTTTTGCGAGGCTAAAGTAAGGTTTTTATGAATGAGAATTTACTTCGCTTTTAAATATAATTTCGTCGATTTTGAACTAAAAAATTAAGTCTTCAGAAGTCAAATTTTAAATATTTTAATTAATTTAAGATCAAAAAACACCTTTTATTTAAAGAATTTCACCTCAAAATTAATTCATTCACTCATCGAAAGTAGTATTTCGCCTATTTTAAACCATCATTCACTCAATTTGATTAAAAATAATCGGCTTGATACTCAGGCAATTAACAAGTAGCTAACATTTAATCTTGATTTGACTGTAACTTTTACTTAGGTTTTACATTATAACTTCACAATGCTCTAATACGCAGTTTATTTATGGAATTTTCACCAAGATACCACCATACTTCTGAAATGTTGTTGAACGAACAACAAATAATTGAAGCTGCAAAACAAAACCCAGAAAATTTCGGGCCATTGTATGATAAATATTACAAACAAATATTTGGGTATGTATACCAAAGAATGGATTGTAAAGACACAGCCTTCGATTTAACCTCTCAGGTATTTTTGAAAGCCTTAACTAATATTGAAAAATATGAGTATAAAGGAGTGCCATTTGCAAGTTGGTTATACCGTATTGCCCATAGTGAAGTGATGCAATTATTTAGAACCAAAAAGAATCTTCGTACGGTAAATGCGGATATTGGTGATTTGAAAAATATTTGTGAAGAAGTAGAGGAAGAATACTTAGAACAGTATCAAAAAATCCTAATGACCGTTATTAAAGATTTACCTGAAGATGATTTACAACTCATCGAATTACGTTTCTTTGAAAAAAGAGCTTTTAAAGAAATTGCTGAAATACTTAACATTACTGAAACTAATGCTAAAGTAAAACTATATAGAATACTTGACAGAGTAAAAAAAACGCTAACTAAAAAACAAAATTATGGCAACTAAATTTAATTTGAATCGCCCTGCTGTTCCTGATGAAGAAATAAACTCACATAAAGATTTTGGAGAACTCGTCAATAAATTTAAAGCTGAAAGCATACAAAAGGCCCGAAGCGATGTAAGTTTTTTAAAGAGTAAAAAAGCAACCTATACAGCCATTATAACAGGCGTTACTGTTATTTGCACCGTTACATATTTTGCCGTATTTAAAAAAAATCCACCAAAACAAACAGCCAATGATACTATAATTACTTCACAAAAAAACATATCAAATACTCCTAAAATTAAGCCAAATAAGGCTTTTATCGCACCACCCATCTCCAAACTAAATGTTCCTTATACTTCTTATAAAGTAAAAGCTGAACAAGGTGCGAAAATCGAACATAAGCAATCCAAAATTTATATTCCTAAAAATGCCTTTGTTAATAAACAAGGGCAAGATATTATTGGAGATGTCGACATTCAATACCGTGAATTTCATGATCAAGTTGATATTATTGCAAGTGGCATTCCCATGGCTTACGATAGCGCAGGTATTAAATCAACATTAGAAAGTGCTGGAATGTTTGACATTAAAGGGTTTCAGAATGGTGAACAAGTGTACGTCAATCCTAAGAAAGTTCTTACAGTAGAATTAGCGTCTAACAATATAACCGATAAATTCAATCAATACGTATTAGATACTGTTGCCGAAAATTGGGTTTATATGAAGCATGATGTTTTAGGGACTAAAGGGATAGAAAAGACTAAAGAGACGAAAGAAACTAATTTTAAAACGCAACAATTACAAAAACAACTAGATGATATTCCACCAAAAATTGAAGCAGAAAAAGTGGTTTATACTAAAAAAGTAAATCTTTTACCTAAGACTGTTCAGCCTACTAAGCCAATAAAATCAACCGAAGGCAGACCTCAATTTGAATTAGATGTGAACTATAAAGAATTTCCTGAATTAGAGGCTTTTAAAAATGCCGTATTTGAAGTTGGGTCCGAAAATAAAAATTACAACGCTAAACTATCAGACATTACTTGGAGTAGCGCAGAAATTTCGGAAGGTCCGCAAAAAGGAAAAAACTATTTAGTAACGCTAAGATTAAGAGAACGTGTTGAGAAATTAATTGTTTATCCGGCATTAACGGGTGCAAACTATGATAAAGCGATTGCTACATACGAGAAAAAATTTGGAGAGTATAAAAATTTAGTAACGAATCGTGAGGCCGACGAGAAAAAACTAAAGGAAGAATTTGAAGCCAAGCAACAAGTTTACTTAGCCGAACAGAAAAAATTAAATGAAGAGCTGGTTCGAGAACGTATTAAAATAAGGCAAGAACAAGATAAGCAATTTGCTGAACAATTTTCAACGATGGGAAATCAACAATGCATCATGAGAACATTTCAGGTAAGTAACTTTGGAATTTATAATTCTGATTGCCCAAATAGTATGCCTAAAGGAGCAAGCATTAATCCAATTTATGTTATAAATAATGGCACTAATTCGATTACGCCAACTACTACCTATTTAGTATGTCACACCAAAAATATAGTTTACAATTTAATTTCTGGCGCTCCATTATCATATAATCCCGAGGATACTTATAGTTTATGTGTAATTGCAAATGGTAAGCTTTACACCTGTAGCAAAGAAATATTTTCGACTCTTGCAAAAGAGAACCGAAATAAATTTCCTTTATTAGAATTTAGTATAGCGATTAACGATGTTAATGATTTAAAAAAAGCATTGGGTATTTAAGTTATTTCTTTTTTCCAATACCATAATAAAAACCAAAACATAAGGTTATAGAACTGATGTCCCATTTATTAGTAACTCCTGTTTGATTTGGTAACCATTTATCTATTGAAGGCTTATTTAAATCAAATTTTGAGAAATTAAAATTATAGCCAATATGCCCGCCAATGGCTATGTTTGGATCAACCAAAAAATAAACACCTAATTGCGTCTCTACAAATGCACTATTATAATAAGTAGGGAATTTTCCTTTTAAAGTGTCATTATAATAAGTAATCCCTTTATAAGAAGTTAGTCCATATCCTGCATTAATTGATAAAGTTGTAAAAGCATTGTCACTAAAAAAACGATCATACCCAACTTTTAAATATCCATTTTGAATTTCTGTATAGGTATTAACACGCTGATCTCGTAATGCTTTTTGTGCTTGTAAATACGTATATGAATAACCCACACCTACAAAAAAATTAGAAAATAATTTATAATTGACCGTGGCATCACCAGTAATAACGCCCGAAAACGCATGCTGTAATAACTGACTTGAAACATATTTAGGAATACCACAACTAGCACGTATCGAAAAACGTGGTAATGGAGGAGCTTTATCCTGAGCATTCAGTAAAACACTACTCAATAATAATAAACTAAATGCTATAGATTTCACTCATGATTAACGTTAATGATACATTATTATTGTCCTGTTTTTTTTGAAAAAATTTATGCAAACTTGGTTTCAAATGCTTTCATTGCATCTACTAATACTTGCACGCTTTCAATTGGTAATGCATTATACATTGATGCGCGGTAACCACCCACATCACGATGTCCACGAATACCATCAATACCCATACTTTTCCATAATTTATCAAACTCAGGTTCATGTGAAGCATCTTTTAATAAGAAGCAAGCATTCATGTTACTTCTATCTTCAACAGCTGTAGTGCCTATAAATAAAGAATTTCGGTCAATCTCATTATATAATAAATCTGCTTTTTGTTGATTTATTTTTTCAATCCAGCTAATTCCACCATGTTTTTTTAACCAACGTAATGTAAGCATCGATACATATATAGGAAATACAGGAGGAGTATTATACATCGTTCCTCCTTTAATATGCACTTGGTAATCTAACATGGATAACATTTTACGGCCAGTTTTACCAAGTATATCTTTCTTAACCATTATCATAGTGCTTCCCGCAGGTCCCATGTTTTTTTGAGCACCAGCATAAATCAAAGAAAAGTCTTTTGCATTGATTTTTCTACTAAAAATATCTGAGCTCATATCACATACTACCGGCACATCGCTTTTAGGAAAGCTTTTCATTTGTGTCCCATAAATAGTATTGTTTGATGTAATATGCAAAAAATCAGCATCTTTTGGAACTTCATATCCTTTGGGAATGTAGTTGAAATTAGTATCTTCTGAAGATGCAATTACTTTTGTGTTACCAATTATTTTTGACTCTTTGATGGCTTTGCTAGCCCAAACACCTGTGTTTACATAAGCAGCATAACCAGTATCTGTCAATAAATTATATGGCACCATTGCAAATTGAGTGCTAGCTCCGCCTCCTAAAAACAATACTTCATATTCGTCACCTACTTCAAATAATTCTTTTACTAAAGAACGTGATTCATCAATAACTGCTTCGAAATTTTTACTACGATGAGATATTTCTAATAACGATAAATTCATATTATCGAAATTAAGACAAGATTCTGAAGCTTCTTTTAAAACTTCTGAAGGCAAAATACCAGGACCAGCGCTAAAATTATGAACTTTTGACATAAGAATGTAATTTAGTTTTTAGAAAGGCTAAATTAATAATAATTATGTCAAATAATACGAGAGTATTTGATAAAAATTACAATGATTTATAACCAAGTACCCATGCCTGTTTTGGCACGCTTTCGCTTTCCCTTACAATCTTTGTGATGATGACAAGAACTAACTAATACTATCATTAGTAAAGTCATAATAAATAGCGAGGTTTTTTTTATAAACATTGTTTTAGAGTTTGATAATTTCCTTGATATCTTCAATAATTTTTTTGGCTAAGGCATCAGCAGTATTCATACTTTCACTTTCGCTATATATTCTGATAATTGGTTCAGTATTTGATTTACGTAAATGAACCCATTCTTTATCAAATTCAATTTTCACACCATCTACTGTATTTACAGGTTGTTTAGCATATTTATCTTTAACACTAACCAACACTTTATCTACATCTATTTCTGGAGTTAATTCAATTTTATTTTTAGAGATGTGATAGTTTGGATATGATTTACGCAACATAGAAGTTGTTTTACCGTATTTTGCTAAATGCGATAAAAAGATGGCAACTCCAACTAAAGCATCTCTTCCATAATGTATTTCGGGTAAAATAACGCCACCGTTACCTTCGCCGCCAATAATGGCATTAGTCGCTTTCATCATATTTACTACATTAACTTCTCCAACAGCTGAAGCGGAATAAGAACCTCCTAATTTTTCAGTAACATCGCGTAAAGCTCTGGTAGATGATAAATTAGAGACCGTGTTTCCACCTTTATGATAATTTAAAACAGCATCAGCAACAGTAACTAAGGTATATTCTTCTCCAAACATTTCTCCATCCTCGCAAACAAGCGCTAAACGATCAACATCTGGGTCAACACTAATTCCTACATCAGCTTTATTTTTTATAACCGCAACAGACAAGTCTTTCAAATGCTCAGGTAATGGTTCAGGATTGTGAGCGAAATGACCTGTTGGCTCACAGTGGATTTTATGAATCGTTTTTACACCAAGTGCTTCCAAAAGCATCGGTATAACAATACCACCACTTGAATTGACAGCATCAACCGCTACAGAAAAGTTTGCTTTTTTAATCGCTTCGACATCCACATAAGGTAATTCCAATACTTTATCGATGTGTAATTGGATTAAATCATGACGTTGTGTATATGTACCTAAATCGTTTACCTCACTGTATAAAAAATCTTCATTATCAGCTAATTCTAAAATGTATTTTCCTTCACTATCAGAAATAAATTCTCCCTTATTATTTAATAATTTAAGGGCATTCCATTGTTTAGGATTATGACTCGCTGTTAGGATAATACCACCATCAACATTAAGCATTGTAACTGCAACTTCCACAGTAGGAGTTGTGCTTAAACCAACATCAATCACATCAATGCCTAACCCTATTAATGTTCCACAAACTATATTATTAACCATTTCGCCAGATAATCGAGCGTCTCTACCGATAACGATAGACGACTTTTTGGTTGGATTATTACTCTTTATCCAAGTACCATAAGCAGATGCAAATTTAACGATATCTAATGGGCTTAATCCATCACCAGGTTTACCACCAATAGTTCCTCTAATTCCTGAAATACTTTTTATTAAGGTCATACTTTTGTGTTTTTTGTAGCAAATTTTGTAAATATTCTCAGATTTTCATGAATAAAATATCAATTTCTTTCGTCCTTTCAATCTTTATATTTGGTCAAATCACTTTAATATCTTTTCTATTAGCAAATATACAATTACACCCTATAGTTCTGAGAATTACTTTTCTACAAAATAGCATTTTATTTGTTAAAAATAAGTATTTATAATATGTTTTATTAACCTTAAATTTGTAAGTATTATAAAGAAAACATCTATGAGTGAATTTGAAGGAGATGGATTAAGTAACGAAGATTTTGAAAAAAGTTTAAAGCGCTTTGAAGATATGATTTCTGCGGGTGCTCATTATTTTTTTGATGCTGATGAGCTGGAAGAAATTATAGATTATTATATGCAATGGTTTAATTTAGAGCTTGCAAAAAAAGCTTTGGATTTTGCCCTAGAACAATACCCCTACTCTTCAGCAATAAAAATTAAATTAGCTCAATATTTGTCATCTCAGCATAAAACACGCGAAGCCTTAGATTTATTGAACGAAATAGAAGAAGTTGAAAGTACGAATAGTGAATTATATATGACGCGTGGTTATATATACAGTCAAACTGGTTTAAGCGAACAAGCCATTGAAAATTATAAAAAAGCATTGCCTTTATCAGAATTTAAAGATGAAGTATATGTAGCAATTGGAATTGAATTTTTAAATACTGAAAAAGCAAACGATGCTTTATATTATTTAAAAAAAGCCATTAAGTTTAATTCTAAAAACGATGTTGCATTAAACGAACTATCTCTTTGCTTTGAAATGACTGGAAGAAGCGAAGAAGCAATTACCTTTTACGAAACCTATATTGAGGAGCATCCTTATAATCACTTTGCATGGTTTAATTTAGGCATTAGCTATAATCGATTAAGCTTATTTGAAAAAGCAATTGATGCTTATGATTATGCTATAGCAATTAAAGAAGATTTCTCATCAGCTTATTTTAATAAAGCAAACTCTTTAGCTCAATTAGACAGATATGTTGATGCCATTGAAGTTTATAAAGAAACATTTAAACACGAAGAACCAGATGCAAGTACATATTACTATATAGGAGAATGTTACGAAAATTTGACTCAATACGAGGATGCTTTAGTAAATTATAATCGTGCAATTAAACTCGATCCTGCTTATGCAGATGCATGGCTTGGTGTTGGTATTGTATTGGATTACCAAAACCGTATGACGGAAAGTATTCATTACATTAAAAAAGCATTAGAGATAAATCCTAATATGGCTGAGTATTGGTACGTCTTTGGTGAGGTTCAACATAAATTAGGCTTTTTAGAAGAAGCTGCAGCTGCTTATCAGCGAGTAATAGAAATTGGATATGATGATTTTGATATTTACATCGATTACGCCAAACTGCTTTATGATGGAGGATATTATAAAGATTGTGAAAAAATATTAGCAGAGGGGATGCTTAAATTTACAGAGACTCCTGAGCTGTATTATCGCATGAGTGGTTTACAAATGGAACTCGGAAGAAAAAAAGAAGGAATGACTTTTTTAGAACATGCCCTGGAATTAGATTATAATAAACATACTGAATTACTTGAATATTTACCTGTATTAGAGCATGATCCATTGGTAATGGAACTTATTCATTCTTTTAAAAATAAAGAATAAATATATCCAATTCAAAATGAACATAGAAAAATAAAACACTACATAAACTAATTACAACTATGCCAAACTATAATGTAACACTTACACATTTACCTGAACGCACTGAAAGGCCTCGCGAAAGTGGAATAACAATGGTAATGGATAAGGGGATATCTCTAAAAAGCGCTGAAGACTTTGTAGAAAGCTACGCTGACTATGTTGATTTTGTAAAGCTTGGTTTCGGAACATCACTGGTATCTAAGCATGTGAAAGAAAAAATTAAAATTTACCAAAAAGCAGGAATAAAAACATACTTAGGCGGTACATTATTCGAAGCCTTTGTTGCTCGGGGAAAATTTGATGAGTATCAAAAATTTATTGATGCTTATGGCTTAGATACTGCCGAGGTTTCTGATGGTAGCATTAACATTGCGCACGATAGTAAATGTAAATTCATTAGCACCTTAGCTAAAAACTTCACAGTCCTTTCAGAAGTTGGTTCTAAAGAAGAAGGAATCATCATTCATCCCGCCAAATGGGTAAGTATGATGAAAGCCGAATTAGAAGCTGGTTCATTTAAAGTTATTGCCGAAGCAAGAGAAAGCGGAACTGTTGGTATTTTTCATAAAAATGGTAGTGCTCATAGTATGTTGATTACTCGTATTACCAATAAAATTAAGCCAACTGATATTATATGGGAAACACCTCAAAAAGCGCAACAAGTATATTTTATTAATTTATTTGGAGCTAATGTAAATGTTGGTAATATAAGTGTTGATGATGTAATTCCTTTAGAAACACTTCGCATCGGCTTAAGAGGAGACACTTTCTTTAATTATATGCCAGAAGGAATAAAAGAAAAAATATTTTAAAAAAAACATATACAAATTACTAATAATAAATATAATGAAAGAAATAACTGTTTTAGAATTAAAAAAATTAATCGACGAGAAAAAAGATTTTCAATTAATTGATGTTCGTGAAGAATATGAATTTGATGAAGCAAATATTAACGGTGAACTTATACCCATGGGAGATATAATGGATAATATTGATAAAATATCAAAAGACAAACAAGTGGTGGTTCATTGCCGCAGCGGAAAACGAAGTGCTACAGTTATCAATGCCTTAGAAGCTCAACATGCTTTTACTAATTTATATAATTTAAAAGGCGGTATATTAGCCTATATTGACGAAGTAGGATTGTAATATTATTTATTTGAGGTTTCTAGTTTCATGTTGGAAAGCAACAACTAGAAACTTTTAACTCATAACAAGAAACAGAACATGATTGAATTATTTAAACACCTACTTCCATTAACTGACGAAAACTTTACATGGATATTTGAACATTATGGCACAGCAATATATGCCATTTTGTTTTTAGTTATTTTTATAGAAACGGGGCTAGTGGCGATGCCTTTTCTTCCGGGGGATTCATTGTTATTTTTAGCTGGTTTATTTGCTCATAAAGGACTTTTAGAGTTACATTATTTGTTTATTTTATTATTTATTGCCGCGGTGTTAGGAGATAACTGTAATTACTGGATAGGCAGAAAAATAGGAATTAAAATATTCGACTTCAAACTAAAAGGTAAAGCTTTAGTAAAAAAAGAATATCTCGATAATACGCATGTCTTTTTTGAAAAGCATGGAACTAAAGCCATTATCATGGCGCGCTTTGTTCCGTTTGTAAGAACCTTTGCCCCTTTCGCAGCAGGCATTGGAAAAATGGATTATAAAAAATATTTATTATTCGACGTAATTGGTGGAGTTTTGTGGATTGGAAGTTTATTAACTGCGGGCTATTTACTAGGTAATGTCGATATTATAGCAAAACACGTTGATATTGTTTGTATTGGTATTGTTGGAGTTTCAGTTCTTCCTATTTTAATTTCGGTTGCTAAAAACAAATTTGCCAAGAAATAAATTACAACTTATATCTTATTAAAAATTTAACTCAACACTTCCACTTCTTGTTCGTGTATGTAAAGTAATATTTTTTTTACAGATGAATAACCTAAACTCAATAAGGCTTGCTCATAATCCTGCATTTGCGAATGATATTTTTGAGCATTCTTTTTTCCTGTTTTATAATCTATAACAACAGCATTATTATCAGTAATAACAACCCTGTCAGGACGTAATATCGTTCCTAATTGTGTTAATATTTCTAATTCATTTTTCACTTCTACTCCTTTTTCGAAGTACCTAGAAATAGACTTGATAGACAAAATATGTTTAATATCAGTTTTCATTTTCTCTGCTTCAGCATCAGTCACATCGCCACTTAACACTGAATTTAAAACAACAGAATCAATATCCTCTAAAGTTTTTATTTGAGATAAAATATAATGCACTAAAATTCCATATTCACGTGCTTTGTTAATTTCTTCATTAGAATTATAGGTTGAAGCTCCTTTTATTTTGACTAAATGCTTATTGCTACTAAACTGTAATTGATCAATTGGTAATTGTTCTAAACCTTTTTTAGCAATGTTTTCAGATATTTTTTTCTTTAATTCTCCAAATACTAATTGTCGTTTTTCTATATCAAAATGAGCTTGATTAGAAGCGAAATTTTGTAACCATGTATGAATATTTTTCTCTGCTAATTTTTTTGGTAAGGGAGAAATAATATGTAAACGATCAACCGCTCTTGTAAAATCTACATACAATAAATTTAAACTATCTAATGTTTGTTGTTGTCTTTCGTGTTCAGCAATTTCCTTATAAATTGTTACATCAGCTTCTTTGGTTGTATTTATAAGTGCTACAGGTAAATCAAGTCCTACTTCATCAACACTAACCCATACAGATTGAGGTTTTTCAATTCCCCATGCTAAATACGGTGTAATAACTATTGGAAACTCTAAACCTTTGCATGCATGAATAGTCATAATATTGACGGCATTGATACCTTCTGGAATAACTACAGAAGCTTTAGAACATCTTCTTTCCCACCAATCTAAAAACAATTTAATATTAGATGTGTTAGATTGAAGATAAAATAATATTTCGTCCAAAAAGAAGCGAACGTATTGCGGATTTTTTTTATTTAAACTTAATGTATTTATAATCTCTAAACAGCAATCAAATAAATTAGATGAGGTGATTTTTAAAACATCAACCGTTAACTTACATTCATTTAAAAGTTTAAATAAAGTTTTAGGCCTTAACGAATTTAATTCCCTTAAAAAAATGATGTATTGTTCCTCATTACAAAAATTATTTTTAAATAAATAATTTATAATAACAGAAGCTGAAACGAGATCTTTTTGATTAGAAACATATTTCAAAAAGGATAATATAACCGTTACTTCATTAGCATTATTAAGTAACAATGATTCATTAGATACTACCGGAATACCCTGTTCTATCAAGTAATTGGCAATAGTATTACCTTGTGTATTTGTTCTAACGATGATACAAATATCTGCATATTTGTATTCGTCAGCTTGAGCTTGCTTTATATATGTGTGTATATAATCTAAATTCGTTTCATCTCTATCATCGTCTACTAACTCAGGAAAATCAATACTTACATAACCTTCATCGCTCTCTTTAAAATCTTGTAATTGATTATGGTATATTTTTTTATTGCCTTCGTTTAAAATGGTATTTGATAAATACTCAAACAAACTATTATTAAATTTCACAATAACCGATTCACTTCGGTAATTTTTATTTAAAACTTCTTCTCTAAAATTTCTAATAAGTGAATCTTCTCTTTCAATTAATAGTTGATTTTTCTTTCCAGAATTAATAAATGGTAAATTTACAAATTGCTCAACATCTGCATTCCGCCAACGATATATGGATTGCTTACCATCCCCTACTATTAAATTCAATTTCCCTTTACCTAAAGAATCATCTATTAATGGCAGCATATTCTTCCATTGCATGCCTGATGTGTCCTGAAACTCATCTAATAAAAAATGGTTGTATTTATCACCCAATCTTTCAAAAATAAATGGCGTAGGCTCTTCATTAACAACTTCTGCTATTCGCTCATTAAACTCCGAAATAAATAAAATATTTTCATCTTGCTTATACTCTTCTGTAAGCTTGGCTAATTCATTAACCAAGCCCATGGCATAAATGTTTTTGTCAATTAGTTTAAATACATTATAACGCTGTTCATTCGCTTTTAGATAATTTTCAATAAATAAAGTAATATTTGTAAGTTCTGACTTAATGGAATCTATAGCTTGCTTATCATCAGCAGTAGCCTTTGCCGAATGCCATTTATCTTCAGTTAAGGTTTTAATAACAGTTGGTATAAATAAATCTGTTATAGAAATTTTCTCTAGCTTAATTAATTTATGGTAAAAATTGTAGATTCCTTTATCTCCATTTGCAAAACTCTCTCCTTTTAATCCTTTATCGTTAATTAATTTAAGAGCCTTTTCTCCATTTTCTTTGAGTGTTTTCTCGTATTCTTTAACTACAGATTGCAGTTGATTTTTTATATTTTCAAAATCAGAAATGTTAAACGAATGAAGCTGATGAATTAATTCGCCAACACCTTCTTTATTTATTTCTTTAATGAACTCAATAAGCGATGCTTCAGGGTCCCAACTTTTATTTTCTTCAACTTGCTCCAATGAAAAAGAAACTAAATAATCAGTAATTAATTTGTCTTTACCTAAATTATTAATAAGTAAAGAAATTACTTTTTTAAATACTAATTCGACATCTAATTCTATTTGAAAATTAATGGGTAATTTCAAATCTAAGGCGAATGTTCTGATGATGCGATGAGTAAAGCTATCTATAGTTCCAATAGAGAAATCGGAATAGTTGTGTAAAATGTCGGTCAGAACTGTTTCAGCCCTATTCTTTAATTCCGAAGATTTAATAGTTAATTCCTTGGCAACTAAATCGGTTAGAGTCGTATTACTATCTGTACTGATTTCTTTTAATGCTTTAATAATGCGCCATTTCATTTCTGAAGCCGCTTTATTCGTAAAGGTTATCGCTAATATGCCTTTATAGTCTTTCGTTAAACTTGTCTTATTTACTAATGCTAATTTTAAATATTCTTTTACAAGAGTAAATGTTTTACCGCTACCTGCAGATGACTTATAAACGATGAAGTTTTTGGATTGCATAAAAACTAAAGGTACAAAAAAAGCGCCTTCTAAATGAACGCGCTTTTAAAATTTAAATAACAAAAGTTTAATTGATAAATATTTTTTTAGTTGTATTCGTTTTAGAAGTCGTAACTCTAATAATAACTACTTGGCTGTGAACATCACCTAAATCTAAATATGTAGTTAAGTCCTTACCTTCTATTTCTTTATCAGCCATTAATTTCTGACCCATTACATTGTATGCGCTAATAGTAGCTTTGGTATTAGTTTCAAAACTTGTTTTTACATAAGCACCATTTAAATCTTGATTTATTATAGTATTATCAATATTAACAATTGCGTTATTAATACCAGTTGTAATATCAGCACAAATAGTTAATTCAAAACGAGCAGCTGATGTTGTGTCATTAATTGAACACACATAATTACCAGTTATTAAATCATGCGTAATATTTAATAATTTATCTTTTAATGTAATACAAGCAGTTGCTGGAAAATTAGCAACGCCAATTGGCATAATACTATATGTCCCAGTTATTGATACCTTTACTCGGACAGGGATTACAACATTTGAAGTAGTTGCATATGGCAAACTATTGATTGCATAATCCATATTTGAAGCTAACGTATTAATAGTTGTGTATTGAGAATAAGCTCCAGGATAGCCTAAATAGCCTGGTGTTGCAAAACGCTTATAAGCATCTAAATCATTATCGAAAGAAGGAGTTGCGTTACCGTGAAAACGAATATAAGTTTGATCAAAATCACCACTACTTGCACCAGCAACATTTAATTGAAATACAGTTCCAATTGAAGATGAAGTAGCTGTTTTTAAAATACTAAATGATGCAGTATTATAGGATACTTTATCAGACTCTTGAAATGTAATATTAGTGGCACCTGAAGCATAAAATCCTTGTCCCATAGGAATTACAGCATTTGAGGGAATACCTCCATTGTATGAAGTATATGTTCCTGTATTTTCGTTATATAAATCTACTTGAGTAATACTTGTATGAGTTTTTAAACGATCAACAGAAATTGGTGAAGGATATGGATTTGACATAAAACCAGTACCTGAGGGAATTGAGCCCGTTACAACAGGTCCTGACGTTGTTTGAGTTATATTGATAGCTGCAGTAGGACTACTACCATCATATACCCAATATCCAGTGCCGGGAGTTAATGCATCCGTACTTATTAACTCGGTATAGGTACCGTTTCCTGCCGGATCACTTTGTATAGATACAAAATATCCACCAGCTGATATAGCATCGTTAATACAACCAGAACATGTCATTGCAAAACCTGTAGCACTTCCGCTACCGCCATCCCAGTTAGAAACTGTTAATCCACTTACACCAGATGGTCCTAAATTTCTCCATCCGGCTGTTGTACCTGGTATGAATGTTTCAACAGTAATATTACCAGTAACCGTTCCACCTATTTCCGCAATACGAGCCTTTAAAGCTGCAGTTGATTTTAACTTTAAAAAACCAGCACAATCTAAAGTCCCTGCATAAACCTTTACCGAATCTAAAATATCTAAAGCATTCCCTAAAGTTAACGTTGCGCCTGCTCCTCCATCATCATAAACAAGGGTTAATAATCTTTTGTTGGCGGGGTCCATTAATAACGAGCCAGTTACTGCATTAGTTCCTAAAAACAATGATGTGCTTGGTGAGCCAACAAACATACCAGCAACAAAATTAAGTGCGGTAGCAGTTGTAGTTGTAAAAGTTTTTGCATTTATGTTTAACAAGCCTTGTGTTAAATCAAAAGCACCATCTATAGTTAAATTTGTACCTAACGTAATTGAACTTGCCGAATTAGCTAAATTTACATCTAAAGCCCCTAAAGATTCGAAGCCAGGAGTGAAATTTAATGTTCCCATATTTCCAGTACCTTGTAAAACCAAAAGACTAC
This sequence comes from uncultured Bacteroidota bacterium, assembly GCA_903834765.1. GTDB lineage: Bacteria > Bacteroidota > Bacteroidia > B-17B0 > Aurantibacillaceae > UBA4416. The sequence goes on along the minus strand of CAILKE010000003.1, from coordinate 33,759 downwards.
TTGCCCCTCCTGATAAAGATCCTGAATTAGCTATGGATCCATTCAACGTTAAAATAAAAGGAGATGTGTCTATATTAAATGTTTGACCTGCTGATATTGTTAACGCTCCGTTTACATTAACATTGCCTCTTAAGCTATTAGATGCAATTATATTCAAATTATAATATGTGTCGGTTATAATTCCAGTGGAAGTTGACAGCGAAGTGTAAACCATTGTACTGCCAGTCATAAAGTTGGTTTGAGCGTCAGAAATATTAGTATTTTTATTCATAACAAAAGTTGAATTATTAAGAATATTAATTGAAGGGGCTGCTGCTGCAGATCCTATTTTACCACTTCCTGTTAATGAGAATGTTATCGCTGTACTTCCATTACCTATATTTACCGTAGAAGTATTCGAAATACCCCATTGATTAATTAATGATATAGAGGTTACGTTTTGAATATTCCAATCATGAGCACCTGTAAATATTGTTGGAGTTCCAGCTGCGGTAAGGCCAGTTGGATCTGTTGTCCAAGAAGCTAAAACAGTGCAGGATGTTGCGGTAGTTCTTAAATAGTAGGTCGTTGCATTCATCTTAAATACAGACAAAACAATTATACAAATAATTGATAATAGTAGTTTTTTCATAATCTTTTTTTTAGTTATTGTAAATATAAAATAATAAACTGTGTAAAAAAAACCATTTTAACAAAATATCTTACACAAACCTTACTTTTATATAAATTTAACGTCAATTATTAAGCCGCATATTGTTAAAATATATTTTCTGCATAGTTGTTGTAACTAATTTGTGCGCATATAAAAACTTATTCAAAATTTATAAATAATATTCCAATTACCGTTATGAAATTCAGATCAATCATTTTATTAGTTCTTTTAAGCTTTCTAATATTTTCATGCAAAGATTTGAAAGAAGCTTCCGTGACAGGTGTCGACCATTTTTATATAAAAAACATAAACGGAGAAGGCATTGACGCAGATTTAAACTTAAAAATTAAAAACACTAATAATTTTGGGTTCTCAATTTATCCATCTGAATTTGATATTATATTCAGCGGAATACGATTAGGCAAAGCTAAATTAGATAAGCGAGTTCATATAGATGGGAATACCGAACGTATTTATTCATTTAATTTAAAATCGAATTTAGGTGATTTGAATATATTTGATGTCATGCGACTTCTAAATACTGGCAATATTGGTAAAATAGAAATCAAAGGCGATCTGAAAGCTGGTAAATTCTTTTTTAAAAAGAAGTTCAACGTCAATTATACTGATAAAGTTGAATTATTTAAATAAAAAATTCTGTTCAAAAATCCAATAATTGTCATGCCGAACTTGATTCGGCATCACTAAGTTGGTTGATTTTTCTATTAATGAGATTCTGAAACAAGTTCAGAATGACTAGATCGAAAAAAACTAAGCTCTCTTTTTGAAACTTATTTTACCAAACAAGTTCAATACTCGCATAAATACATCAAAGTATAACATTATAATTAAACTAATACTCATCAACCAAATGACAGAAAGGTTGAACCAAAAAGTTGAATACATGTGCCCCATAAATTTTTTATTAGGAGCTAAAAAATGAGCTCTACCAAAATTTGATTCAGTTGGATCTAAGTAAATTGGATCAATACGCTGAATTAATTTACCATCTTTTTCTAAACATCTTTCGCCTAAGTCGTTACTATTAAGCATGGTTTGTTTAAGAATATCATTAGTATAATCATCTTCCAATAAAATATAATTAGCCTTAGAAATAGAGTCTTTTGTCATACTTTGAACGAGTTGGTCTCTCTCTTTTCTGTATTTATTTTCTCTATTTATATAATGTTCATTTATTCTAGCCAAGAAATCTTTAAGCGATTTGGCTATTTCAGGTGTGAAATCTTTTGTGTTTAATTTAGCTATATTTTCAAACTTGTACTTATCATGCAAAACAGCTTGTTCTTTTAAAAGCTCATTTTTGATAAGTGTAAATTCCGTTTCTATTTCACTTTTTTTAGATACATCTTTTATATCAGAACTTATTTTCGTAATTACTTTTTCGATTTTGGGAATCCAATACACCTTTTTATAGCCAGCAATACTAATTACTTTGTCAAACTTATAAAAGTTTTTTTCGAATTTATTTGCTTTGAACTGATTTACTGCTAAAGCTTCGTATGCCCAACGACTTGCCATTGCTTCACCAACCAAAGGAACACCACCTTGCTCAGCCATTACTGGATTTAACTTATCAAATTTTACAACTACACCAGCTAATAATAATTGAGGAATAATTATAAATGGAATTAAAATGTAAATAGTAACCGCACTATTAAAAGCACTTGAAATATTCAGTCCTAACATATTTGCAAAACAAGACGTTGTAAATAGTACCATCCAATAATCGGTAAGCATACCGTGCACTCCTAATACAGAATTACCAACAATTACAAAACAAAATGTTTGTATAGCTGATAATGCAAACATGATGGTAATTTTGCTCCACAAATAACTTGCCTTACTTAAATTTAAAAATGATTCGCGTTTACGAATTTTACGATCTCTAATTATTTCTTCAGCACTCACCGTAAGCCCAATAAATAAAGCAACCACAACAGACATGAATAAATAAGCTGGTAAATTTTCATTTTCTCTGAAGATATATCCCTTTTTATTATCGGCATCGGTATTGAAAAAACGAATTAAAAAAGCCAATACTAAAGCTAAAGCTGGTGCTTCCAAAAAGTTAATTAATAAATATTGCGTATTTGTTAATTTACTTAATATATCACGAATAATAAATACTTTGAATTGTTTAAATGCATTTGGTATTTTAAATATTGCTTCTGGTATTTTATCGTGATGTTTAATCTCACCAATAGTAGATTCAATTTTTTCAATGTAGCTTTTATTCCACTCTGCTGGACTATTTTTACGAATATGCGTCAAGTTACCGTATTCGTCCAATACTTTACTTTCAATAATATTAAAAATAAGTTCGGGATTTACATTACCACAATTCCAACATTCACTTTCTTCTGAATTAACATGTTCAACTAATTTTTTGAAATATGAAACAGCATCAATTGGATTACCATAATAAATTGGATAACCTCCTACATCAAGGATTTGCAACTTATCAAACATTTTGAAAATGTCGGAAGATGGTTGATGAATAACCACAAAAATTAATTTACCTTTTAAAGATAATTCCTTTAAAAGGTCCATAATGTTCTCTGAATCTCTTGATGACAAACCAGACGTAGGTTCGTCTACGTATAAAACAGAAGGCTCGCGAATAAGCTCTAATCCTATATTTAAACGCTTACGCTGTCCGCCGGAAATTGTTTTTTCTAATGGAGAACCTACTTTTAAATCTTTGGTTTCTGTTAATCCTAAATCAGCTAATAAGGAATGGCACTTTTTAGCGATATCTTCATCATTCAAATTACCAAAACAAAGTTTGGCATTATAAAATAAATTTTGGTAAACCGTTAATTCTTCAATCAATAAATCATCTTGAGTAACGTGTCCAATAACCCCAGCAACTGCTTTAGAATCTTTATGAATATCTTTGCCGTTTATTAAAACTTGACCGCCACAAGGAACTTCTATTCCATTCAAAACATTAAGAAGGGTTGATTTACCAGCCCCAGAACCGCCCATGATACCTATTAATTTACCACTTTCTTCACGAATATTAATATTTCTTAATCCTAATTTACCGCCTTTAAATTTGTAATCAATGTTCTTTGCTTCAAACGAAATACGCGCTTTAGAGCTATCTTCTAAAAATCTACCAATTATATCACTATAATAAATTGGTTTCAATTTACTACTTCTTAAAGATGAGCCCGGCGTTAAAATATGAACTCTACCTTTAGAAATACCCTGTCCATTTAGCTGTAATTCAACATTACCATAAATACGTAATGCATACATTCCCACGCTACCAATTTGAATAACACGAATGTCAGATGTTAACGTATCACAATAAATGTGTTTACAGTTATTATTATAACCGTTTTCTTTATTATTAATAACAAGTATATGCGCGGTATTCGGAATCTTTTCAGCTGTATCCTCAACAAAGGCTCTTAACTGATTAAACTCGTCGATTGAAATGTTAAAAGTGTCAGCAACCGTTACAACAAACTCATTCTCTTGCTCTGAAATTTCATCAGACGAATAAATAAATTCTAATAAACGAATTAGTACGATTACTTTTTGTGGTTGCTCAAGTTCTTGATTAATTTGAGTACAAATCTTTAATACTTTAACTGAGTTAAGCGATGTACGCTTAGCGCTTCCATCCTTCTTTTTAGTACTCGCTTGTTGAGCTTCTATATATTCATCAAAAATGTGTAAGTATTTTTCTACCTGTTCCTTATTTAATTGTTGCTTTAAAAAAGATTCAACAATAGATCGGCCTGTATTACTAATTCCATCAACTTTGGCAATGATGGCAAACATTTGCATTAAGGCTCTTAGAATTCGTTCACTCATAGTTTATTAATTAAAGTAATTGTATTGTATAAGTACGCAAGATATTAAATATTAAGCATTTAACAAATAATCATAAACTATTTTATAAAAGGATTAATTTTACTCAAGCAAATGAATCATTTACTCGAAGAATATAGTCCTGCAGAGTTAGCTGCTAAATGTATTAACCAAACTAACAAACCTGTTTTTTTGACTGGAAAAGCAGGTACTGGAAAAACAACGTTTTTACGGCAAATTATTGCAAAGACTCACAAAAATGCCATCATTGTTGCGCCTACAGGAATAGCAGCAATAAATGCCGGAGGCGTAACGATACACTCTCAGTTTGGATTACCATTCGGATTATTTATTCCAGATAGTAGCTTTGTGGTTGATACCTTTCAAGTAAAAATAAATACACCAAAAACAATGATCAAGCATTTGAATATGCGTGATCAAAAAAGAAAATTATTACAAGAATTAGAACTACTCATAATCGATGAAGTGAGCATGTTACGTGCCGATTTATTAGATGTGATTGATATGGTTCTGAGACACATTCGTCGGAAAAATCATTTACCATTTGGTGGTGTACAAGTCCTGTTTATAGGCGATTTAATGCAATTGCCGCCAGTAGTTAAAGAAGAAGAATGGCATATTTTAAAAGCTTACTATAACTCTATTTATTTTTTTGATGCGCAGTGTTTGAGAAACGAAAAACCTGTTTATATAGAACTAGATAAAATATACCGACAATCGGATAACCGTTTTATTGATCTATTAAATAACCTCCGAAATAATAAGGTAACTCAAGCTAATATTGATTTATTAAATACCTATTACAAACCAAATTTTAATGCGTCAGCTGCGTTAAACACTATAACTTTAACAACACATAACAATAAAGCCGACAACTTAAACCGAACAGCATTAACAGCTTTACAAGGAAAATCATTTTATTATGGCGCCAAAATTGAAGACGAATTTAATGAATACGCCTACCCTGTTGAAACCAATTTAGAATTAAAAGTAGGATCACAAATTATGTTCATTAAAAATGATTCCTCTGGTAAAGGGCAATTCTTTAATGGAAAAATAGCCAATATTTCTTCCCTAAAAGAAAACGCCATAGAGGTTGATTTTAAAGATGGTTCAAGACCTTTTGAAATTGAAACACATCAATGGGAAAATATTAAATACGAACTGAATGAAGTTACAAACGAAATAGAAGAAAAAGTAGTAGGAACCTTCACTCAATTCCCAATTAAATTGGCTTGGGCCATCACGGTTCATAAAAGCCAAGGTTTAACCTTTGAAAAAGCAATACTAGATATCAATCATGCTTTTGCCCCTGGACAAGCTTATGTAGCTCTTTCGCGATTAAAATCTTTAGACGGCTTGATTTTAACATCTCCTATAGTTTTTAATGCCATCTCTCAAGATAAAGCATTAACGACGTACGCTGAAAATAAGCCAAAAACAGAAGCCATCAGTCAATTGATACAACAAGAAACTGGTGCGTTTCTACGTCAGTTTGTGTTAAAGGCTTACGATTTTAATTGGTTGTATACTTGTATTAAAAATCATACCGATAGTTACGATAAAGAAGAAAATAAATCAAACAAACAAAAACACCATGCTTGGAGTCTATCGTTATTAAAGGATTTTGAGCCCTTACACTTAAATGCCGCTAAATTCACCAATCAACTTATTACCATATTTGACAGCAATCAACCTGATTATTTAACTCAAATACATACGCGCAATACGGCCGCTAAAAATTATTTCTATCCTTTATTAAAAGACTTATCCAAACGCATTTTAATTCACATTGAAAATTTGCGTGAAGAAAAGCAAGTAAAAACATATTTAGAAGAACTTTTAGAGCTAGAAGGCTTAGTATACAAGCATTTACAACAATTAGACAGAGTAACATCCGTTGTAGAAACCATCTTATTAAACAAAGAATTCAATAAACAAGAATTGAAACACAATGCAAATCAACAGGAACGTTTAGAATTAGTAAAGCAAAGTATCGCTTCAGTTGAAAAAGCAGATTCTACAAGTAAAACAAAAAAAACTACTAAAGTCAAAAACGCATTAGAAACAAGAGGATCGAAAGGAAAGAAAGAACCTAAAACGCCCAAGCCTGATACTAAATTAACAACCTTTAATTTATATAAAGAAGGTAAAACCCTTTCGGAAATTGCTACTGAACGAGGCATGGCAGCTACCACCATTGAAGGGCATTTAGCGCACTATGTTGGGTTAGGGATGATACCCGTCACTCAATTCATTACACATGAGAAATATCAAAAAGTAATTGAAGTTGCTAAAAAACATGAAGAAGGCTTGTTTGGCCCCATCAAACAAGAGCTTGGAGATGACTATACGTATTCTGAAATTAGATTTGCGATGTCGACGTTAAAAAATATGCACAAAAATGAGCCAGAATAAATATGTTAGCTTTATAAAAACTCGTTAAAAAAACTTAAATCATTTTTATAGTAACTTTATACCATATACATTAGAAAAAAATTACAAGCCAACACAACTATGAAAAAATTCCTATCATCCAAACTATTCCGCGCTATCTGGTCACTAGGTTTAGCAGCCTTATTATACTATGTATGTCCTCCTTGCTTTAGCAAAACCACACTTGCCATTGTATTAGGCATATTGGTTATCTTAGTAAACAGCTCTCCTTTATTAGCTAAAGCACCTATTATTACTCATGTTTCGCGCTTTTTAGTGGGAGGCTTATTTATTTTTTCTGGCTTTATCAAAGCAAACGATCCATTAGGTTTTAGCTATAAATTAAAAGAATATTTTGAAGTATTTAAAGAAGACAGTGGCTTAGGCATTTTCGAAAGCTTTGCACACATTGCTCTACCATTGGCTATTTTACTATGCGTGAGCGAAATGGCCTTAGGCTTTATGTTATTAGTAGGGTATCGAAAAAACTTAACACTCGGTTTATTATTAACACAAATTTCTTTTTTTACCTTCCTAACTTTTTACTCTGCTTGCTTCAATAAAGTAACAACCTGCGGTTGTTTTGGCGATTTCTTGGTACTAAAACCATGGGAAAGTTTTTGGAAAGACATAGTCTTATTAATTCTCATTACCTTGCTATATGCTGGAAAAGAAAGTATCAATGAATTATTTTCACCCTTACTTACCATCACCTTTACCATTATTGCCATCGTATTATCGGTTCTATTCCCTATCCATACTTACAGAAACTTGCCTGTGTTCGATTTCAGAGCATACAAAATTGGCGATAACATTAAAAAAAATATGGAACCAGGCGCTGGTTACGAGCCTGCGAAATATGAATCCATGTTAGTTTATAAAAATTTAAAAACAGGCGAATCAAAAGAGTTTTCGAATGAAGAATATAATCGCTTAAAAATATGGGAAGATACACTGACTTGGAAATGGGAAGCAACCAATAATAAATTAATTCACGATGCGATTAATCCTCCTAAGATCGTTGATTTTTCTATTACTTCCTTAGATGGCTATGATTTGAAAGACTCTGTGTTGAATAACAAAGACTATATGTTCCTATTAATTTGTTGGGATTTAACGCAAACAGATGATGATGAAACCTTGCACGCTAAAATGAATGATTTATACAAATTAGCATCATCTGATAAAATTAAAATATTAGCATTGACACAAAACGATGCTAAAATGATTGATGAATACAAGCACAAACACCAAGCATTATATGACTTTGCTAATGCTGATGGCGTGGTATTAAAAACAATGGTGCGTTCTAACCCGGGATTGATCTTGATTAAAGACGGAACCATTATTATGAACTGGCATCACAATAATTTCCCAAGTTACAGCGATGTGAAACAGAAATACATGAAATAGAAATCAGGTATAAACTATTAATTCAATCCTTCAAGGTATTAAAACCTTGAAGGATTTTTTTTTTACATTATAAACCTTGTTTGTGAATGATTATAAATGCTATATATTTGTTAGAAACAAGCGTTTGACGACTACAATAAATTTATAAAAATGAGCGACGTTAACAAAAAAGAAGCTGCTAGAAAAAAATCATTAGGAGAACTTGGAGAATTATTTGCAATTAAAGCGCTTGTTGACAGAGGCTATGACAGAATTCGAAACTTAAATGACAAAAGCTTAAACGAACCATTTGCCGACCTTGAATGTGAAAAGAATGGAATAAAAATTATTATTAGTGTAAAAGCTCGAAATAAATATGAGAAAAAAGGCACTTTAAATTCCAGATATAATCTTGGGACTAATTCTCATTTAAAAGCGTTAGCTTCTGAAAAAAAACATAACGCAGTTGCTCATTGGATGGCAATTCAATTTGACAATACAACCTTTTCAATATATTTCGGAACATTAGCAGAATTAGGAGAAAAAAAGGCAATACCAGTTGACCTATGCGAAAAAGGAATTATTGGTTCAATTTGGGAACATAATAAAAGACACTATTTTGACTTTGACTTTTATAGTAATAAGAAATAATACATCACGCTCCGAATCATCTGTTTTGCTTTAGAATAAAAGCCATCTTACTTTCCCTTCAACTTTTCATATTCTTTTTCTACAGCATCGTGACTAACAAACATATAAGCTTTTAGAAAATTAAACATCAGTCCTACACCCCAACCTAACATTGGAAAAATGGGCCACGGCACACCAGCCTGTTCTTCATTACGATCCGTAAAATACCATAACAGCCACAAAAAGCTATTAATCACTATATATGATGCTAAGTGTCTTTTAAAACCAACACGTTTTTTAGCAATTTTCCAAAGCTCTCGTTCTCTTTCCGTTTCCATTATTCAATATTAAATTATAAAAAAATTAAAAAGTATATACTCTACTAAATGTTTGCAAGAAAAAATCGTGTCAGATTAGAAAAATTCAAGTTCGAGGCTTGCGATACCGCTACAGCGGTATAAATAATGGGAGTTTGCTTTTCGCAAATGACCATTTTTAAGGCTAGCATAACGATGAAATTGGAGTTTTCTTGCTGACACTAAATGTACTTATTTTTTAGAACTTTGTAATAACTTCGCCTTGCATTCGTCAATCATTTTTTCGGCAATGTCTTTGCCCCAATGAGGCATCACGGAATTATCTGACTTATAGGCTTTAAATTTTTCCAAGGCTACTTCATACAGAGGTAACGCTTTTTTAGCGCCACCACCAAAAGATTCAGGCGTATAATAAACCGCTTGCGCTTTTTGTAAAAAAACCCGTGGGTTTGAACTATCTAATTTAAGCGCCATTTCATTGGCATGATGTATTTGCTTATTATACTTCATGGCTCTGGCAGCAGGATTGACATTTAAACGTGCCGAAAAATTCAAGGATTTTAAGATGTATAATTCGGCATTATCTTTATTTAAACTATCACATTTATGAATAAATGCATCCGCTTGATTACAAAGAATATCAGCACTTTTGGTCTTTAATTTGATTGCTGCTAAAGCCTTACAAAGGCCTGCATAGTAAAAAGGTAACCATTTTGTTTTTTGAGAAGATGCTATTTCACTAAATAAATCAGCTGCTGCGTTATAATCTGCTTCTGTTTTTGAACTATTTAGTTTTTGCTGAGCTTGCATCATTTTTATGTCGTAAGCAGATTGAGCAGTCAAACTAAAGGAAGCAACAATACTTACGAAACATATTATACAAAAGATATTGGTTTTCAAGAATACTATATTTTAGGACACAAAATTAAACGAGAATATGTGATAAGCCATAATTATTTTTAAAATAATTTATAGTATTTTTAGTGTGTTAAAAAAAGAAAGCCTTTCTCTATGCAAAAAACTAAAATATTAGATGCCATTCAAATTAATCAGAAGTTAAATCGAATGGCTTATCAAGTTTATGAAAATAATTTCAATGAAAAAGAATTATTGATAGTGGGCATAGATGGCAATGGATATAAGGTTGCAGAGCGTATTGTTGATATTTTAAAATCAATTTCAACCATAAAAATAAAAATAGGAAAAATAAAATTAGATAAAGAAAACCCTTGGTTATTTGAGCCTAAAACTGATTTCAAGGAGAAAGATTACGAAAATAAATCAGTGATATTAGTTGATGACGTCTTAAATAGCGGAAAAGCCTTGATGTACGCCGTAAAACTCTTTTTAAACAAGCCTGTAAAACAGCTAAACACATTAGTATTAGTAGATAGAAGTCATACGCGTTTCCCTGTAAAGGCTGATTTTGTGGGGCTTTCCTTATCTACAACATTGCAAGAACGAATTGACACCGATTTCTCAAAAAAAGGCAAAGAAGCGGTTTATTTGGTTTAATTTTTCTATTATCAACTATTTTAGAAAAACACTTTATTCTGCCACAAAGTCCTATTAATTAGATGGCATAATAATCGTACACTAATTGTCACTTATACACATTTAACTATGATTTTCTTCAACGAACATAATAATTTGTCACAAGAACCAATGCTTGACGACGATACTGATTTTATCCCTTTACTATCTGCTGAAGACGAAGATAATATGCATGCCGAAAGCATCCCCGAAACACTGTCAATTTTACCGTTGCGTAACACCGTTTTATTTCCGGGTGTAGTTATTCCAATTACGGTTGGACGCGATAAATCCATTAATTTAATTAAAGATGCCTACAAAGGCGACCGTATTATTGGAGTTGTGACTCAAAAGAATGATGGCATCGAAGAACCGCAAGCCGAAGACCTTCATTCTGTTGGTACGGTAGCTCATATTATTAAAATGTTACGCATGCCTGATGGTAATACTACCGTCATTATTCAAGGCAAAAAGCGTTTCCGCATCAAAGAATTTACTCAAACTGAACCCTACTATAAAGCTAATACTGAGCGCTTTGAAGAAACTCGTCCTGAAAAAAACGATGAAGAATTTCAAGCAATCGTTTCAAGCTTAAAAGATACTGCTTTATTAATTATTCAAAAATCACAACACATTCCTACTGAGGCAGGCTTTGCTTTAAACAATATTGAGAGTCAGAATTTTATGGTGAATTTTATTTCATCAAACATGAATGCAACCTCTGCCGAAAAACAGGAATTACTAGAATTGCCTGATTTAAAAGAAAGAGCAACCGCTGTATTATCGCATCTTACTAAAGATTTGCAGATGTTGGAACTTAAAAACCAAATCCAAAATAAAGTAAAAGTGGATATGGATAAGCAACAACGCGATTACTTTTTGCATCAACAAATTAAAACTATCCAAGAAGAATTAGGTGAAAAAAGCTTTGAGCAAGACATTGAAGATTTTAAAACCCGTGCCAAAACTAAAAAGTGGAATAAGGAAATAGCTGAAGTTTTTGATAAAAGCATTGGTAAGTTGTCTCGCATGAACCCACATGCAGCCGAATACGGCATACAAACCAATTATGTAGAACTTTTATTAGACTTGCCATGGGAAGAGTTTACAACTGATAACTTTAATTTAAAAAATGCTGAAGACACTTTAAACGAAGATCATTTTGGGTTAGATAAAGTGAAAGAACGTATTTTGGAACATTTGGCTGTATTGAAATTAAAAGGTGATTTAAAAGCACCTATTTTGTGTTTATACGGACCTCCAGGCGTTGGTAAAACATCTTTAGGAAAAAGTATTGCAAAAGCCTTGGGTCGTAAGTACGTGCGCATGAGTTTAGGTGGTTTAAAAGATGAAAGCGAAATTCGAGGACATCGTAAAACATACATTGGCGCTATGCCAGGACGTATTTTACAAAACTTGAAAAAAGTACAATCCGCTAACCCTGTTTTCATTTTAGATGAAATTGATAAAGTAGGGTCGGATTATCACGGCGACCCTTCCTCTGCCCTATTAGAAGTGCTTGATCCAGAACAAAACTCTACCTTTTACGATAATTTCTTAGAGAATGATTTCGACTTAAGTAAAATTTTATTTATTGCTACTTGTAATAATTTAGCAACCATACAACCTGCTTTACGAGATAGAATGGAGATTATAGACGTAAGTGGTTATACTGTAGAAGAAAAAATAGAAATTGCGAAGCAACATTTATTACCAAAACAAATTGGAGAGAACGGCTTAAAAAAAGCTCAACTAAAATTAAGCGACAAACAGTTAGAGTTTGTAATAGAAAACTATACTGCCGAAAGTGGCGTGCGTGGACTTGAAAAACGTTTATCTAAAATAGCTCGTTTTGTGGCAGTTCATGTAGCAAAAGATACTGCGATTCCAAAAATAAATGAAGAAGCCATTGCTAAAATATTAGGTCCATCACATGAAAAAGCCAAATACCAAGGTAACGATGTGGTTGGAGTAGTAACTGGTTTGGCCTGGACACAAGTTGGTGGCGACATTCTATTTATAGAAACAAGCTTATCTAAAGGAAAAGGCGCTAAATTAACGCTTACAGGAAACTTAGGCGACGTCATGAAAGAGAGTGCTACCTTAGCTTTAGAGTTTATTAAATCACACAATGAGGAACTAAATATTGATGCGGATGTGTTTGAAAACTATAACATACACATTCACGTACCTGAAGGCGCTACTCCAAAAGATGGGCCAAGTGCGGGTATAGCGATGTTAACTTCTTTAGTATCTGCTTTAACCAAACGTAAGGTAAAAAAACACTTAGCTATGACTGGTGAAATTACCTTACGCGGAAAAGTATTACCCGTTGGCGGTATTAAAGAAAAAATATTAGCAGCTAAACGTGCAGGTATTAAAGAAATTATTTTGTGTGCCGAAAATAAAAAGGACATTGATGATATCAAATCTGATTATTTGAAAGGCCTACAATTTAAATATGTCAATCAAATGACAGAAGTATTGGAATTGGCGTTATTAAAGTAAAAACGAGTTAATAAATAGCTTTTATCTCGTAACTCATACCATTAAAAGTTATTTTACTTTTTGGTTCTAATCCCAATAAATTCAAGCCTAAAGGAGATTTATTTGAAATAACAAATAATGTAATTTCATCTACTTCTAATTTACCAATAGCCGTTGCTAATAAAAAAAATCCCTTGCTCGTTTCTATCAAACTCCCATTCGCAATGGCTCTATGGCTAATTGAAAAATCAATCTTATCAAAATCATTTTTTTGAGATTCTAAATCCACTAATTGGTTTCCTAATTTTTCCTGTTCTAATTGCATCATAGCCCTACCCGTTTCGTGCTTATCTCCGGCCGTACTTTTAGTTTCGTTATTTCCAGCGTCTGTAGCCTCATGCAAGGCATCTTTCAAAAATTTGATTTTAGCATCTAATACTTCTTTACAGGCAGTGATAATTTTATTTTTAAAATGAAGAGACATCGTTGCAAATATAATAAGCATATTGATGTATTTATAGAAGTTGCTATAATATGTTTTTGAAACAGAGAATTGATTTTGCTTAAGAACTATTAATAAATACCTAGCTAATGTTTAAAAATAATGTTGCCAAACCATAAGCCAATCCCCTATCTTAGCCTACTATTATGGCTAAAACAACAGAGGTTAAAGAGACCCCATTAATGAAACAATACAACGACATTAAGGCGAAATATCCTGATGCTATTTTATTATTTCGAGTAGGCGATTTTTATGAAACCTTTGGGGAAGACGCCATTAAAACGGCTAAGATAGTTGGTATCACACTAACCAAGCGTGCCAATGGCTCTGCTTCATTCATTGAACTGGCAGGTTTTCCGCATCATTCGATTGATACGTATTTACCAAAATTAGTTCGTGCTGGTTACCGTGTTGCTATTTGCGACCAACTAGAAGATCCTAAACTTACCAAAACCATTGTTAAAAGAGGTATTACAGAGCTTGTTACGCCAGGAGTTAGTTTCAATGATAAAGTATTGGAACATCGCAGTAATAACTTCCTGGCTTCAATTCATATTGATAAAGAAAAAGCAGGCATTTCATTTTTAGATGTATCTACCGGCGAATTCCTTTTAGCAGAAGGCTCTTTGACCTACATTGAAAAACTGATTCAGAGTTTTAAACCCAATGAATTATTATTTGAGAAAAATAAGCGTCAAACCTTATTGAATTTAATCGGTGATAAATTTTACTTATTTGGATTAGACGATTGGGCTTTTACGCAGGATTTCGGATACGAAGCCCTTACCAAACAATTTGGTACAGTCTCTTTAAAAGGATTTGGTATTGAACATTTAAGTTTAGCCATTGCTTCCTGTGGGGCTATTTTACACTACTTAGGGGAAACCAAACACGATAAATTACAACACATTACTAATGTATCGCGTGTAGAAGAAGATAATTTTGTATGGTTAGATCGTTTCACAGTTCGCAATTTAGAATTATTCGGATCAAGTCATGATAACGGAAAATGTTTAATTGATATTATTGACGACACCGTAACACCAATGGGGTCAAGGCTTTTGAAACGTTGGCTAGCTTTGCCCTTAAAACAATTAGATTTAATTAATGAACGTTTAGAGGTTGTTCATTATTTCACCACCAATTCAGATTTAAAATCTCAACTCCGAACACAGTTTGATGAGATAGGAGATTTGGAACGCTTAATATCTAAAGTAGCTGCTGGGAAAATAAATCCTCGCGAGTTAGTGCAATTAAAACGTTCGCTTACGTTGATAGAATCAATCAAACATTTTATTTCGCCTTGTGAAAATCATTCGTTAAAAAAGATTGCAGAACAATTAAACCCCTGCATCTTGATGCGCGATCGTTTACAAAACGAATTAAATGAAGAAGCGCCTGTAGTGCTATCTAAAGGATCCGTTATTAGTAAAGGCGTTAACGAAGAATTGGATGAGTTAAGAGCAATCGCTTTTTCAGGTAAAGATTATTTATTACAAATACAAAAACGTGAAATAGAGCGAACGGGCATTACTTCTCTTAAAGTATCCTACAACAATGTATTTGGATATTATTTAGAAGTAACTAACGTACATAAAGATAAAGTGCCAACGGATTGGATTCGCAAGCAAACACTAACCACCGCTGAACGTTATATCACTCCTGAATTAAAAACATACGAAGAAAAAATATTAGGTGCCGAAGATAAAATTGCCGTATTAGAACAGACCTTGTATGAAGCGTTAGTGCGTGATTTGATTGATTACATTATTCCTATTCAGCTTAATGCCTCACTGATAGCCAAACTTGATTGCTTGGTGTCATTTACTAAATTAGCGCAGGATAATCAGTATGTTCGTCCAACCTTATCTGATGAATTTGTGATCGACATTACCGAAGGTCGTCATCCTGTTATTGAAAAGCAATTACCATTGGGAACTGATTATGTCAGTAACTCAGTATACTTGGATAATGACACACAACAATTAATGATGATCACAGGCCCGAACATGAGCGGTAAATCTGCGTTATTGCGTCAAGTTGCCTTAATTACGTTAATGGCTCAAATTGGCAGCTATGTGCCTGCTAAGAAAGCACACATTGGTATCGTAGATAAAATATTTACCCGTGTTGGCGCCAGCGATAACATCTCATCCGGCGAATCAACCTTTATGGTGGAGATGAACGAAACTGCCAGTATCTTAAACAATTTAAGTGAACGCAGTTTAATTTTATTGGATGAAATTGGTCGCGGTACTTCTACTTACGATGGTATATCCATTGCTTGGGCTATTGCAGAGTATATTCATTCTCAGCCAAAGAACCGTGCAAAAACATTATTTGCAACGCATTATCACGAGCTCAATGAAATGACCACTTATTTCCCTCGCATTAAAAACTTTAATGTGTCTGTGAAAGAAGTAAACAATAAAATTATTTTCTTACGTAAATTACAAGAAGGTGGCAGCGAACATAGCTTCGGTATTCATGTAGCGCGTATGGCAGGTATGCCTAAACAAGTGATAGATAGAGCAAACGACATTTTAAAGAAATTAGAAAAAGATCATGAGTTAGAACTGTCTGATGTTGAATTAACACATACAGTTTCTACGGATGCTATTCAACAATTAGCTTCTAAAACAAAAAGCAAAAGTGATTATCAATTAAGTTTTTTTCAACTTAACGATCCTGTATTAGAGCAAGTAAAAGATGAACTCTTAAAAACGGATATCAATACACTCACTCCTATAGAAGCCTTGATGAAACTCAATGACATTAAACGTTTGATTGGAGGTTAATTTTTCTTATTTAAACCACATAGACACATAGGAAACATAAGTAAAACATACATTCTATGTGAACTATGTTCCTATGTGGTTTGGAATATTTATTACGATTGGTATTACATTCCCAAATCCATAAAGGACTTAAAAGTTTTATTGTAATCAGCCATACTTCGTCTGATGACATCGTGCGCTACTTCTCGTCCGTAGGTTTCCGTAATTTCAACAATTGCATTCGATTCACCAGGAATATTTTTATAAGTTAAAAAATAATGGCGTAAACGATTAATAATAGTCTCTGGTACATCCGAAATATCTTTCCACTTATTGTATATTTCATCTTTTGCCATCACGGCAATGATTTTATCATCTGCTTCATTTTTATCAATCATTCGAAAACCGCCAATTGGTATAGCTTCCATGATGATGTCTCCAGTAGGTATATTTCGTTCTGTCAATACACAAATATCCAAGGGATCTCCATCACCAATAATCGTAGTTCTGTTGGTTTTAATATTAGCTAACTCAGCTACTGATTCGCCACAATAAGTTTGTGGTACAAAGCCATATAAGGCTGGCACAATATTAGAAAACTTTTGCGGTCTATCTACTTTACGGTAACCTGATGTTTTATCTATTTCATATTTTATTTGGTCAGCTGGAACCATTTCAATATAACAGGTAATAATATCTGGTGCGTTTTCGCCGAAAGAAATTCCGTGCCAAGGATGTGCTTTGTGCTGTTGAACTTTCATGTGTTTTAAATATTGAGAATGATATAATTATTTTAAAAATTTATTGACTAACCAATAAAAAAAGATAAGGCCTATGATGGAGCAAACAATAAAAACAATAAACTGCCAGCTATTTGGAATGATATTTCTATTTTCCGACATATTTGGCTTAGTCTTTAAGCAAGTATGCAAACCCAATTTCGTTTGCAAGTATGTCATTTCTTCATCGAACGAGATGCCCGTGGTTACAGCAAAAAAATCTTCTTTTGTGTTTTTAAAAAACTTGCGACTACGACTACAAAAATCTAACTGTGCATTATTTACTTGTCTGAAATTAGCATAAATAATCCATTCGTCTCCTACCTGAAGCTCTAACTTACATTCATCGGCGTCATTAAATAAAATCGTGAATGTCTCTCCAACAGGACCCTTGTACAATTCCTGTATAGTAAATAGTGCTTCGCTTCGTTCTTTGGATAATTTAACGGAAGTAATTTTTCCTTTAAATACTATGTCATATTTATTCGTCTCTGTTTCGTTTAATGCTGTTAAAGGGCATTGACAAGCAAAAGATTTGTAACTTAAAAATACTAATAATAGAATGTATTTGGCAATGTTCATCTTTTATTAAGTCTCGTGAGTGTAATTTGAAATTATCTAATTATGTGGATATAAAATTACTTTAATCCTTCGATAACTCGCGAAAATTATAGAAAAATTTAGTGGACTTAAATCTAAAACCATGAGGGTAAGAAATACCAATGTAATCAACTAATATAACATTATCTGTTTAAAAAATTCATATTATTTGCGCATAGCCTTTTTTTAGAGCCAACACTTCGAATGCTTTATTTATTTTCTCATTCATAGCCTTGAGCAGTTCTTTTTCCTTTTTAAGCATTTTTTGAACGACTCCTTTTTTGATTTTTTTATTTCGGTATCAGAATTATGAAGTTCTTGTTTTTGTGAATCTTTAAAAGTTTTTTCTTTTTTTCGCAATAGAACATAAAATTAATTTTGTTTCTGTTTTTTTGAGAGAAAGAAACAAAACTCAAAAATAGAACTATAAAGAAAAAAAATTCATATTTAGAAAACTACTTGTACTCATAGATGATTATTGCACCCGCAGTACCTGCTGCACCTGCAACACCTGAATTTGATGAATTAGAGAGACCGCCTCCACCTCCTGCGCCATAACCTGTGCCTGGTGCACCAACGCTTGTTGAAGCGTAGGCACAAATACCAGCTCGACCTCCATTACCAAATGGGGTACCTCCACCTTTAGTAAAACCACCACCACCCCAATTTTGGAGATATACACTACCATGATCTCCAGGCTCACCGGCAATATTAATTAATCCGTTCGCAGCAGTTCCTCCTCCTCCACCGCTTGCCTGCGAAGGATTTTGTATGATGCAACTTGCACCGCCGCTACCTCCACCTGCAGTATATGTAGTAGCGCCATTAGTAAAAGTTGTATTACCACCATTACCTCCATTTGCAGGAGTATTAGCTCCTAAAGTTCCGGCCGCCCCAATAGCGTATGCATATGTTCCACTTATATTGTTGATGAAGGCATGAACAACACCACCACCACCGCCGCAACCACCAACGGAACTATAGCCATCCCAATTGGTAACATCTGCTTTTGCACCACCACCACCACCACCACCACCAATAAGTATAAGTAGGGCACGAGTTGTGCCAGTAGTAGGTGTATATAGTGTACCAGATGTAAGTGTTTGAATATTTAATAGTGCACCTAAAGAACCAAAACTCAATACACCCGAACCATTTGTTGTTAAAACTTGACCAGCGGTACCATCAGCAGTAGGCAATGTATATGTGGTTGAACCTGCGGTTGCGGCAGAAGCGAGGCCTACATATCCAGATGTTGACCCGCTTAAACGCAAAGTTCCTTTTACATCTAAAGCGGAGCCAGGTGAAGCAGTATTAATACCAACATTACCAGTTGATAAAATTCTCATTCTTTCTGTGTTGTTAGTTTTTGTAACAAAATCAACTGCATCCGTAGTACCAACAAAATTTGTTCCAGCTGTAGTTCCTGCATTGCCAGAAGTTTCCCAAGGCTTAGCATTAGATGCATATAATTTAACCCAATTTGGTGATGCAGAAGTACCGCTGTTATAATAATAACCTACACCATTACCATTTGTAATTGATGAATTAGTATTGTATACTAACAAGCTTGTTGTTGGAGTAGGAATAGTTGCAGCATCGGTAATGCTAGTAAGTGATATTCGAGGTAACAAAACACCTCTTGTATTAGATTTAATATCAAGTATAGCAGATACATCAGGGCTAGTATTACTAATGCCCATTGATACTGTTCCATCCTCTTGAATTTGCATTAAGGTAGTAGCTCCATCTTTCCTTACTCTAAAATTTACAGTTGATGATGTATTATCGTTATCAATGATAATATCTAAACCAGAAGTACTGGTAATATTAGCCGCATTACCAAAATGTAAATAAGCATTAGAAGTTACACCCACAGTGGGTGAGGTTGAGCCAATACCAATTCCATCTTGCGTAATTCTGGCAATTTCAGCATTATTGCGTTTAAATACGACATCTTGCACATCCGTAGTGCCAATAAAATCGGTGCCAGCGGTTGTACCTGCATTACCAGCTAGCTTCCAATCATTGAAAGTTCCTGTTGTTAATATCACCCAAGCAGTTCCATTGTAATAGTAATACCCGGGAATAACATTATTAGGTGCAATACCAGCTGCTGCAGTATTATATACTAAAAGGCTTATTGCTGGATTAGGAATAGTACTAACATCGGAAATGCTTGTTAAGGTTACACGGGGAATTAGCAAACCTTTGTTTGAAGAAACAATGTCCAACATAGCACTATTATCAGGGTTAGCAGCTGTGGAATTAATACCTACATTTTGTGCGAAGAAAAATTGAGAAATAAAAAGTAAAATAACTAATAGAGATTGTGAAATATTTTTCATTTAAATGATATGATTTATTTGAAACAAACATAATTATTAAAAGAAAAAAAATATTTTTTTAAAAAATAATTTCCAAAATGTGGAAACCACTATTACTCATCAAAAAAAACAAAATTGTTTAATCATCATTTGTAATAAATATTTGGAATTATACTAGCAATTAACCTATTTTAAAATCATCATTTAAAATAAATATTGGCTGTGATACAACTCTTTTAATTTAAATCATAACTTGAAATTAATTATCATTTAATTTCTTTTTTTCAAAAACAGATAAAAATAAAAATTTGAAATTTAAAAATCTTAGAAAAACATTTTCAAAACTAAGACTTATTATTTAGAGAAAAATATTTTTTCGAAAAGACTCATGTGAAAAATAAGATGAGAAATAGCTTCGAAATATTCAAAAAATGTAACTTCCTTAATAGAGTTCCTTACTCCAAGTAAATAAGATCGAATGATAAAAAGTTATAAAAATGAAAAAGCCTCAGTAAAACTGAGGCTTTTTCAATGGTAGCGGGAGAGTGATTCGAACACCCGACCTTTGGGTTATGAGCCCAACGAGCTACCCCTGCTCTATCCCGCAATATGTGTAAAATGCCGAAGCATTTAGGGTAAAAATTTAATTTCAAAAAGAACGTTATTTTATTGCGGTGCAAAGATATAATTCTTTTCTTTGTAAACAAATAAAAAACAGAACTATTTCACTTTCTACTCATAAATCAGGCTTTGTAAGCATTATTGGTTGCCCTAATGTAGGTAAATCAACCCTTCTAAACGTATTAGTGGGCGAACGCTTAAGTATTATTACATCAAAAGCGCAAACCACCCGCCATCGCATTATGGGAATTGTAAGCGGAGAAAACTATCAAATAGTGTTTTCTGATACGCCAGGTATTTTAAAACCCAATTATAAATTGCAAGAAAAAATGATGCAATTTGTGATTTCGGCATTTAGTGATGCGGATGTATTTTTATTGATTGTGGATATATACGAAGATATTCATCTTGAAGATTCCTACCTAGAAAAATTAAAAAACACTTCAACTCCTATTTTATTATTATTAAATAAAATAGATTTAGCTACCCAAGAAGTGCTTGATACAAAATTAGCTGAGTGGAAAGAAAAATTACCAAACGCTGAAATTATTCCTATCTCTGCCTTAAAGAAATTTAATTTAGAAACGGTGATGTACCGAATTACTGAATTACTGCCTTTTGGCGAGGCATTTTATGACAAAGATACGTTAACAGATAAGCCGGAAAAGTTTTTCGTATCAGAAATTATTCGTGAAAAAATATTATTACAATACAAAAAAGAAATTCCTTATAGCGTGGAAGTAATCGTTAATTCGTTTAAAGACGAAGAAACGATTATTAAAATACAAGCTGATATTTTAGTAGAACGCGAAAGCCAAAAAGGAATTATCATAGGTCATAAAGGCGAAGCTCTCAAAAAAATGGCTACCAGAGCCCGTTTAGAAGCAGAAACTTTTTTTGGCAAAAAAATATTTTTAGAAATATTTATCAAAGTTGCTAAAGACTGGCGTAATAACGATATGAATTTAAAACACTTTGGATACTAACACTTACTTTACTAACTTTTTATAATTACAATTTAACACAAACACATGGCTACAACATCAGATATTTCAAAAGGCGCATTCATTAGATACAACAACGAATTAGTAATGATTGTTGATTACGATCACATTACTCCAGGAAAAGGAAATGCGATTTACTCTGTTAAAAGCAGAAATGTAAAAACAGGTAAGCAAAGTGAAATTCGTTTTCGCTCTGGAGAAAAAATTGAATTTGTTCGAGTAGAACTGCACGAATTACAATATTTATTTGAAGAAGGTGATTCACTTGTATGTATGAATCAAGAGTCTTACGAACAACAAGCAATACCTAAATATTTATTTGGAGATGCCATTCGCTTTTTACAAGAAGAAATGATTGTGAAAGTATTTTTTGATGATAATAACGAGCCTATTAATGCTGAATTACCTAAGCACGTAGAGGTTTTAGTTACATACACAGAAACAGGTGCTGGTAAATCATTAAAAACAGCAGAAATTGGCAATGGTGCTAAAATATTAGTTCCTTTATTTATTGAACAAGGTGAAAAAATTAGAATCAATACTGAAACAGGAGAATATATGGAGCGAGTAAAATAAATTTATTTTTACTAAAAAATATAAATTGAAAAGCCTTAACAAAAATTGTTAAGGCTTTTCAATTTAAAAATATCTAATATATTTTAATCGTATTTAAATCATCTCTTCGTTTTCTATAATAACAAATCCAGATTTATTTAATTTCACAGCTTTAATCATAGCCTCAGCTACTTTATCAACGTGTATCGCTTTGTAACGTTTTAATTTTCCAATAAATAAAAAAGATAAAGATCGCATCACAACTTTACCAATAGTTTCTCCTAACCTAAATTCAAGGCGATTACCTAATAACATAGATGGTCTAAGTACTATAAACGAATTAAAATGTAATTGTTCAATTGCATGTTCAATTTCTCCTTTCGTTTTTAAATAAAAATTAGAAGATGAGGCATCTGCGCCTAATGAACTTTGCAAACAAAACGTATGAATGCCTTGTTGTTTTGCAATTTCAGCGAACGCTGAAGAGTAAGTAAAATCAACCTTTCTGAACGATTCTTGAGAACCAGCAACTTTAATTGTTGTGCCTAAACAACAAAAAACAACATCACCGCTAATAAGTGTAACGTAATTTTCTAAACAATTAAAATCAATTTCGTACTGCGTTAACTTGGCATGTTCTAAGGGGATTTTCTTTCGAGAAAATAATACAATCTCTTTAAAAAATTCATCATTTAATAATTGAATAACTAATGAATGTCCTGTTAATCCAGTAGCACCTAATACAATCGCTTTACACATGCTTCTAGAAAATTATTAAAGTTTGTATTAATAGGATTATTGATTATGCAACAACTAACGTGCCTACTTTTTCACCCATCAATAAATTTTGTAAATTCCCTTTTTTGTTCATATCAAACACAATCAGAGGTAAATTATTTTCTTTACAAAGTGTAAAGGCTGTCATATCCATAACTTCAAGGCCTTTATTATAAACCTCTTCAAACTTTACCGTATCGTATTTTGTAGCAGTAGGATCTTTCTCTGGATCAGCCGTATAAATGCCATCTACACGTGTACCTTTTAAAATAACATTTGCTTCAATTTCAATTGCACGTAACGTTGCAGCCGTGTCAGTTGTAAAATAAGGGTTTCCGGTGCCTGCACCAAAAATAACCACTCGTCCTTTTTCTAAATGACGAACAGCTTTTCGGCGAATAAATGGTTCGCAAATTTGCTCCATCTTAATTGCGCTTTGTAAGCGAGTTTGCACACCTAATCCTTCTAAAGCTGATTGTATTGCCATAGAGTTAATTACAGTAGCTAACATGCCCATATAGTCGCCGTGAACTCGGTCCATTCCGCCTTTTTCGGCTTGTATGCCTCTAAATATGTTACCACCACCAATAACAATGGCTACTTGGCAACCAGCATCATAAGCTAATTTAATTTCTTTGGCATATTCCATCAAGCGTTCTTGATCGATTCCAAAACCTTTATTTCCCATAAGGGCTTCACCTGATAATTTTAAAAGAATACGTTTATATTTCATAGTAATTGGTTTAGCTAAATAATGCAGAGAATTTAGCATTGCTTAGGAAAAGTGATGTTAAATAATTTAGAAAAAAAAGGTCAAAAAAAATCCCGAATAAATCGGGATTTTAATAAAACTAAGATAATGCGTAACGCTTAAATGCTGTTGCTGTTAATCCTTTATCAACACTTTGCAAGTATTGAGCAACTGTCATTTTATTATCTTTAATAAATTCTTGGTTTAATAAAGTAGATTCTTTATAAAACTTAGCGATTTTGCCTTGAGCAATTTTCTCAACCATATCTTCTGGTTTACCTTCTGCACGAATTACTTCACGAGCAATTTCTAATTCTCTTTCTAACATTTCTGGAGTAACACCTTCTTTATCTAAAGCTACAGGAGCCATAGCTGCTGCTTGCATTGCTACGTTACGTCCAACTTCATCAGCTACATCTTTGTTAAAGCCAACGATTACAGACACACGGTTTCCTGGGTGAATATAAGCAGAAACTTTTTCAGCAGTGATTACTTCATAAAATCCTATTTCAATTTTCTCTCCAATTTTACCAACTTGCTCCATAAATTTATCACCAACAGTAATGTCGTTGTTATATGGTAACGTCAAAATTTCTTCTTTAGTTTTTGCATTTTTATCTAAAGCAATTGTTGCAATAGAATCAGCAAAAGCGATAAAGTCAGCATTAATAGCAACGAAATCAGTTTCGCAGTTTATCCATATTAATACGCCTCTTTTTCCATCAGTCGTTGTTTTAGCTAAAACAACTCCTTCTTTAGAATCTCTATCTCCTCGATTAGCCGCTACTTTAGCGCCTTTTTTACGTAAATAATCAATTGCTTGTTCAAAATCGCCATTATTTTCTTCTAATGCTTTTTTGCAATCCATCATACCTGCTCCGGTTTGTTGACGTAATTTGTTTACTTCTTGTGCTGTTACTGCCATTGTATTTATTTTTAATTTTTATTATTAATTTATATTTAAAAAAAACGGCCTTCCCTTATAGGAACGGCCGTTAAAATTATAGTAGTGAAAAATTATTTTTTCGCTGTTGTTCTTTTACGTGCCGTTGTTTTACGAGAATTTTCGTCTTCAGGTTTAGCGCCTTTTACACTAATGCCTTCAGCTAATTCCTCTGCTTCTTCTTTAGAGCTGTGTCCTTCTTTTTCTTCTAAAACACCTGATTCTTTATCAATTTTACGTTCACCTATACCCTCAGTAATTGATTTACACATTAAGTCAACAATATATGCTACAGAAGTTGAAGCATCATCATTAGCTGGAATTGCATAATCCACAAAGTTAGGATTAGAGTTCGTATCAACAATTGCAAAAATTGGAATATTTAAACGTTTTGCTTCTGCAACTGCGATATGTTCCTTAGTGATATCAACAATAAATAAAGCTGAAGGTAAACGAGTTAAATCAACTACAGAACCTAAGTTAATTTCTAGTTTAGCACGCTCACGAGAAATTTGTAATTTTTCTTTTTTAGAAATATTATCAAATGTTCCGTCAGTAGCCATTTTATCAATTTGAGCCATTTTACGAACAGCCTTACGGATAGTTGCGAAATTAGTTAACATACCACCTGGCCAACGCTCAGTAACATAAGGCATATTAACACCTTTAACTTTTTCTGCTACGATGTCCTTAGCCTGTTTTTTAGTAGCTACGAATAATATTTTTTTACCTGAACGAGCAATTTGTTTTAATGCAGCTGAAGCTTCATCAATTTTAGCAACTGTTTTGTTTAAGTCAATAATATGAATACCGTTTTTCTCGGCATAAATATAAGGAGCCATTGCTGGATTCCATTTTCTTTTTAAGTGACCAAAATGAGCACCTGCTTCTAATAAATCGTTGAATTTTGTATTTGACATGTTTGTAGTATCTATTATAAATATTAACGTTTGCTGAATTGAAAACGTGCACGAGCTTTTTTCTGACCGAATTTCTTACGTTCAACCATACGTGGATCACGAGTAACTAATCCTTCTGCACGTAATTCTTTTTTCAAATCTGGATTTATTTCTACTAACGCTTTTGCAATTGCTAAACGCACTGCTTGAGCTTGTCCTGTAGTTCCTCCACCATTTACATTTATTTTCACATCATACTGACCAACCGCTTTAGCATTGGTTAATGATTGTAAAACGTAATACTGTAAAGTAGGAGTTTTAAAATACTCTTTATAATCTCTTTTGTTGATAGTAATTACTCCTGTACCTGCTGATACATAAGCACGAGCTACCGAACATTTTCTGCGACCTGATGTGTTGATTACTTCCATTTAGTTATGCAATAATTGTTGTTAAATCTACTTTTTTTGGTTGTTGAGCTGCATGATCATGCTCTGCTCCAGCAAATACAAATAAATTTGTATTTAATGCTCTTCCTAAACGACCTTTAGGCAACATACCGTGAACAGCATGTTTAATAACCTCTTCTGGTTTTTTAGCTAACATTTCTTTTGGAGTAGCAAAACGTTGTCCACCTGGATGACCAGTATAACGAACGTATTCTTTATCTTCCATTTTTGCGCCCGTAAAACGAACTTTTTCGGCATTGATAACAATAATGTTAGCTCCACAATCTGAATGAGGAGTAAAACTTGTTTTATGCTTACCACGTATTAAATACGCTAGTTTAGAGGCCAAACGACCTACAACTTCATTTTCTGCGTCAACTAATAACCACTCTTTTTCAGCAGTAGCTTTGCTAACAAATTTTGTTTTATAACTTAATGCGTCCACTTCTTAAATTTTTAATTTTTTTCCAATAAGGGGTGCAAATGTAAGTCTTTTTTTATCATTAGCAAACTAATTACATACTTTTTTAAATAATTTTTCACTTTTGCGCAATATGCGCAAAATAATAAAGATATTTGTCGCAACTCTATTAAATACTAACTCCTAATTTAGTAAGCTCTCAATGGAACATTTCATCTTAATGTCTGATCTAAAATACCTTGGTAAAGGTAGTAAAGAAACTTTCAATACAGAATTAAAAAATGTAATTAGTGTTATAAATAAACTTCATAAGAAAGACATCATTACACCATTAAATATGGTTATGCAGGATGAGTTTCAGGGAATCACGAACAACCTTCAGGGTAGTGTCGAACTTATTTTTGATATAGAAGAATGTATTATTGAACATGGTTTTGATTTTAAATTAAAACATGTATTATATCATGATACTATTGAAACACTTCAAAGCAAACAATTAGCATATGAAAGGCTAGGTTTTGGATTAATTGATGCGAGAGAAAGGCTTAAGCTCATAAAAAAAACAGAAAGCCGATTTTTGATGGTGACAAACAATGAAAAGCAAAGTCTGAATTTAAATAACCTCTTTTATATTTATGAAGACTATATTGATTCTTGGAAAAAATCCGATTATCAATATGTTCGAGCCTTTTTGAATAATCTAAATTATAAAGAGGTTTCAGAACAATTCAATATTAATTTATCGAGCGGTTGGCGTCGAGAAAAAAGCCTTAAAATGAAACAATACTACACGATAAAAGAAATGATTCTATCATCTATTGAATAAACTATTTTATTTCCAATGCTGGTTCAGAAGAACCTTCATTTAAATTGGTTGTTCTAGCATTTATAATAGGCAACTCCTCTATAATTTGTTTCCGAATATGTTTCTTTTTCTTTTTAGAAACACCATGAGCAGTTCCTTTTTGCTCATTACTAATAGAAACAACAGGTTCTAAAGAATTTGCTTTATCAATTTGCTCATTTTTTTTATCAACTATGGGTAACTCTTTAACTGATGCAATTGTTTCTGAAGAGTCAATTACTATTTCTTTTTCAACAGAATCTATTACTGCAGGCTTAGTAATAACAGGTGCGGGTGGGATAACCTTTTTTGTGATAGTGGGTTTAGTTAAAGGAATTTCATTTACTACTTCTTCTTTTTTCTTAAAATCAACAAAACTGAATAAAAGAGCGGATAAGCCTCCTATCATCAATATGAAAAATATGGGTACTATAACAGAACGACTAATTCCAATATTTATTTTAGGAATCACAGCCGAAATATTTTGTTTATGATCAATGACAGGTATTGCTGAAAACTTTTGCCAAGCACTTTCATCGTATTCCAACTTAGCGTTTTGCATCAATATTCGAATTTGGCGCTCGTCTAATTCGTAACTAAACTGGTTGTTCATCACTATTTAATTTTAAATTCTGTTCAATTGCTTTTTGTAAATTAAATCTTGCTTTCTCTAAATTAGCTTTGATTGTTTGCTCGCTTGTTTCAAGTAAGTCAGACATTTCCGTCAAAGTATATCCATCAACAACATTCAAATTAAAAACAACTCGTTGCGATGGTACTAATTGCTGTATGGATTTTAATAAAACTTGCTGATTGATATTTCTAACATCGATGTATTTGCTGTCCAAAAATAAATCATACGAATTGTTTGTTTTTTCAACTGCTTTAATAGTACTTGCTACATAATATTCATTTCTGATACTTTTAATGTAGGCTACTATGTGTTTAATAAATTGCTTATTCAGAAACTCATCTAACGAAAGTTTTTGTTGAGACTTAAACTGAGGTAATTGAGAAAATATATGAGAAAATCCACTTAATATAGCAGGCTCGGCTTGTTGTTTATTCTTAGAGTATCGCAAAGCAACATAAGCTAATGAGCAATAATACTTCTCAAAAAACTGCTGTTTAGCTGCTTTATCATTTTTAATGCAGGCCGAAATAAGGTCTAGCTCGGACATAAGTTTATTTTATGCTAAGTTATACAAGTATTGCTAACAAAAAGTTACATAAACTTGAAATTAATAACATTTAAAGTCTAAAAACTATAGATGATTAATATTAAGCTATTTTAAATAAAAAAACCCTTTTACAAATTAATGCAAAAGGGTTATATATTATTTAATTAATAAATTAAGAAGTTGCTTTTTTAGCTAATTTTTCACGAATACGAGCTGCTTTACCAGTACGCGTACGGATATAGTATAATTTTGCTCTACGAACAATACCTACTTTATTCAATTCTACTTTATCAATAAAAGGAGATGATACAGGGAAAATACGCTCTACACCTACTCCATTAGAAATTTTACGCACTGTAAAAGATGCTGTAGCTGGTTCGTTTTTACGTTGAATAACTAATCCAGAAAATTGTTGGATACGTTCTTTATCTCCCTCTTTAATTTTGTAGTGAACTGTAACAGTATCTCCAGCTTTAAATTTAGGATGCGCAACTTCTGTTGCTAATTGTTTTTTTACGTAATCTAATAATAAACTCATTGTTTCTTATTTAAAATAATTTATCATTTTTGGCATTCGCTGCACCATGCAACCAGAGGCTAAAAAGTGGAGGGCAAATATATAACTTTTTATTTATATACCAAAAACAATTATTCTTTCATTAAATTTGGCTTTTATCCTTGAAATATGCGTTTCATAAACCTTCATACTCATCATATTGCAATGGATCATAGCCTGTTTGTGTTAAATTATCGGATAGGACATGATAAAGTAATTGATAATACCCATTTGTTTTCGGTTGGCTTGCATCCTTGGGATATTGACCAAAATAATGACTTATTTTTATCTAAACTAGAACAATTTTTAACTCATCCTAATTGCATTGCTATTGGCGAATGTGGAATAGATAAACTAATAACAACTCCTATTGAAATTCAAAAAAAGGTATTCGAACAGCACTTACAATTAGCTATCAACTATAATAAACCTTTGATAATCCATTGTGTGAAAGCCTTTGACGAACTTATAGAAATTTGTAAGCCATATCATAATCGTACATCTCTTATTGTCCATGGATTCAATAAATCTGAAAACCTAGCGAAACAGTTGATTGATAAAGGGTTTTACTTATCCTTACATCATAATCTTTTATTAAAACCAGATTTTAATATTCAATCTTTGCCATTAGATAAATTATTTTTTGAAACGGATGATAACGCTCATTTATTGATAGAAGAAGTTTATAAAGACTTTGCTTTAAAATTAAATATGGAGCTTGATGCATTGAAAACACAAATTAACCGTAATTTTGAAACTCTATTTTTATGACACAAACAACAGATAATCATTGGATGCAACGTACACGCCTATTAATAGGTGATGATGGCATTGCTAATTTACAAAAAGCACATGTTTTAATTGTGGGCTTAGGTGGCGTAGGCTCTTATGCTTCTGAAGCGATATGCCGCGCAGGCATTGGAGAAATGACTATTGTTGATGGGGATGTGGTAGATCCTACAAACCGTAATCGTCAATTACAAGCCTTATCAACCACACATGGGCAAAGTAAAGCATTGTTGATGAAAGAACGTTTATTAGCTATTAATCCAAACGTGAAATTAAATGTCGTATCAGAATTTCAAGATCCGGAAATGATCATTACACTTTTGAAAAATCCGTTTGATTATGTTATTGACGCTATTGATAGTATTTCTCCAAAAGTACATCTCATCAAAACAGCCTTAGAAATGGGACACCGAATTGTGTCATCGATGGGTGCTGGGGGAAAAATGGATCCTACGCAATTAAAGGTAGTTGATATTTCTAAAACACATAATTGCCCGATGGCTTATTATTTAAGAAAACGCTTAAAATACGTCGGCATCAAACATGGCGTAAAAGCTGTATTTTCAACTGAATTGCCTGATAAAAATTCGATCATGACAACGGATGGAAGTAATTTTAAAAAATCGGCTTACGGAACGATTTCATATATACCTGCAGTTTTTGGTATGACGTGCGCTTCAGTAGTAATAAGGGATTTAACGGATTGGAAGGAACGATTTTAATTTTCATTCACTCCCTTGATAAAATCAGAAATTAAATAGGCTATTAATTTCCCTGTTTTGTTATCAGCTTTAATGTGAGACAATATTGGTGCTCCTTCTGCAATATGAAAATATAAAGCGTTTAATTGCTTTCCGCATTGATAAGCAAATTGGCGCGCTTGTACAGGTGATAATCCACTACTAGTTTTAGCACTAGATGGCACGTTAGTAATGGCATCCAAATCTATTTCCACTCCGCAAATATTCTGTTTTACAAAACCAATAGTTTGATTTAATGTGGCTGAAAATGATTTTGACTCGCGTACAAATACATCTTCATATGTACTAAAATACAAGTGTGCATTATCTTTTGTAAAATCATTTAATACTTGAGCTGTATTGTATTGTTCGTGCATACAAAACACAGCATATTTATCAATGTAATTTTCTTTATAAGCATAACTAAATCCATTACCGCTGTGTCGGCCTTCTATGGGTCTAAAATCAGTATGAGGATCACAATTAATTACATTTATTTTTTGAGATAATCCTTGCGAACAGCCTTTAATGATAGGGTAAGCGTTATTATGTCCACCACCAACAACAATTGGGACTTTACCACAAGCAGAAATAAACTTTATGACGTCACATACTCGGGTATCAATTTCAGACACTAAAGCTCTATATATTGCAATATCTTCTGCTGTTTTAGTTGTTATGGCATTTGCTTTTTCCATTAAATCATTTACCTCAATATGACCCAATACACAACAAGTTTTTCCACTTAAAAACCCATTACTTTGTTGATTCAAAAATCCTTCCAATGCTGGTTTCCAGGCAGTATGTGCTCCTCCTCGACCATAATTAGCCCTTACGCCAATATCTTCAGGAATGCCTAACAACACAAATTTACAGGGTAAGCCAGATAATTCTTGTTGCCAGTTTTTAGCATCCGAAATCGTTAATACTTCTTGTCCTATTTTTGTTTCATTTCTCCTACTGCGCGTAAATTGAGAAAGATCTTTTTGAGAATAAACGAATAAGTAACTCATAGTAATGACAAATATAATCATCTCATTTTTAAAAGTAGCTGTGAACTTTTTAAATACTCAATTATCTAATTTATTAATTTATAATGAAATAAAAATCAATTTATTAATCATTCAGATTTAAACTTTTAGAATAAATGTTAGTCAAATGATAATTAACCGAAAACATATTTTATGAAAAAAAAATTACAGTTCATTTCTGACAAAAAAGTGCTAAATCTTCTAATATGCATTATTGCTTGGTTCAATGTTTCAAATGCTCAAACAAAATCTATTATTTTAGGACGTCCTACCAATAATTCTGTAACCGCAAGCTTATTATTTAACCAAAGCGTACAATATTATATTTCGTATGGAACAACATCTGGGGTTTATACAAATACAACTGTTATATATACTAATACAGCAAATACACCCGATGAAATTGATTTAATTAATTTAACAGCCGGAACTCAGTATTTTTATCAATTAAAATATAAACTCACATCGGCAAGTGTTTATACTTCAACACCTGAATATTCTTTTCATACCCAACGTATAATTGGCGATGAGTTTACATTCACTTTAGAGGCTGACGAACATTTATATGATAAAAAAGGTGTTGCGAATATGTATAAAGTATGTTTACAAAATCAATTGAATGATAAACCTGATTTTATGATGTCGTTAGGAGATATATTTGGAGATGATCATAATGCATTAACAATTACTTCTCACGAATTAGACTCTTTACATTGTGCTTATAGGTCTTTCTTAGGAAACATTTGTCATTCGGTACCGTTTTATGTTTGTTTAGGAAATCACGAAGGAGAAAATGATTATTACTACAATTTAAATCCAGGAAATAATCTTTGTGTTTGGGGTACACAATGGAGAAAGTATTACTATCCAAATCCATATCCAAATGCTTTTTATAGTGGTAATACTGATAATGAACCTTTTGGAATTGGTAATCCTGAAAATTATTACTCCTGGCAATGGGGTAATGCTTTATTTGTAGTTTTAGACGTTTATAGAGATCAATGTGATACTTCAGATAAACCAACTGGCTGGAATTGGAGTTTAGGTTTACCTCAATATACATGGTTAAAAAACACCTTAGAAGGAAGTAACGCTCAATTTAAGTTTGTATTTGCTCATCACATAAGAGGACAAGGGCGAGGCGGTATATTAAATGCGCAACTTGACGAATGGGGTGGATATCAAAATTCTTCGTTAACAAACTATACGTTTCCAACTCATAGACCAGGTTGGGCAAAACCAATCCATAAATTGTTTATTGATAATGGTGTTAATATTTTCTTTCAAGGGCATGACCATGTATTTGCTCATGAACAATTAAATGGCGTTACTTATCAAGCAGTTCCGATGCCAAGTGATTCAACTTATCAAATAGGGTTTTTAGCAAACGCTTCAGCCTATGTATCTGATACATTAGATGGCACAGGTCACATAAGAGTCAAAGTTTCCCAAAATTGCGTTAAAGTAGATTATATTAGAGCTTATTTACCAGCTGATACCTTAAATGGTTTGCACCATAATGGAGAAGTTGCATTTTCTTATACCGTTGGCAGCTGTTTATCAACTGGATTAAATAATCAAAATGCGGATGATTTAATTAAAGTATTTCCTAATCCTGTTTCCAATAAATTAATCATTAATTCAACAGAAAATATTACGAATTCAAATTTTATTTTACGCAATGCTCTTGGCCAAACTTTAGTGCAAACTATTTCTAAAGAAATAGATGTAAGTCAAATTGCAAATGGAATCTATTTCTTAAATTTAGATAATGAAAGAATTCATTTAAATAAAAAAATTATTATTAACCATTAAATTAATAATATACAATTTTGTAGCTAAACCTGTGTTATCAGCGGCAAAAAGGATTCAAGTTTGGAGTGAAGCGGGATGAAGCTG
>CAILKE010000002.1 GCA_903834765.1 uncultured Bacteroidota bacterium | reverse complement strand
GCAAGGGAAATAGAAAATCATATTAAAAAAATGAAGAGTTCAAAATACATTTCAAATCTACTAATACACCCTAAAATAGTAGAAAAACTGAAAGACATATACTCTTAACTTGTATAATTTAATAAACTTAATTATATTTGCACCGTAAATGCACATGTGGCGTAATTGGTAGCCGCGCCAGACTTAGGATCTGGTCCGCAAGGGTGGGGGTTCGAGTCCCTTCATGTGTACAAAGCCGGACTTTTAAGAGTAATCTATATAAGTTCGGCTTTTTTTTGCTCAAATCCATTGATAAATATGCTATATATCTAATCACAGAATTTTATTTTGGAGTTGAATAATAACAATTTTTGAAACATAACTAAATGCGACAGTAAATATAGTATTTAGGTAATTTGCTTTTATTGAAGTTATCGTTATAAACTATGAAAATTGGCAATGTGAGGAAATACATAATGAATTAACGTACTTTAAAAATAACCTTGCTAAGCTGTTTTATTTCCCAAATCTAGTGTAGCCTATAACTACAGAAATTGAATTATAAATTACCGAAGCTTTTTGTGGCTCACCAACAAAATAGTTTGAACTACTCACATTAGTTAAATTAACGAATTGATAGATATCATTTTTTTGACCATAAGCATATTTCAAACAAATACTTAAATCTGATTTCTCCCTCTTTTTAGTTACGCCTAAAGTAAAATGATAAATATCCCAATTTGTATAGGTTAGATTAACTGGAGCTAGTTTAGTCATTTTACTATAACTATAATCTGTTCTAAATCCACCGCTTAATGTATATTTTTCATTTAATTTTTGAGCAAATCCAATTGCGAAATTAAATACGCTCTTTTTTTCTTCAGTTATCTCTAATTCCTTATCAGCAGTATTTAGTTTGATATTTGCAGGTCTCAAATACGCATTATCGCTAGGACTTAATATCGAATATTTATCAACTTTATCATACCACTCACCTGAAAACGCAATCAGTGTTTTCCCATTATCATGCTCAAAACCAAATCCTAAAATAGTTGGAGTTTTATACGTTGTTTTTAATTGATCTTGACGATCATTATTTGTAAAACTAATAAACTTTCCATCATTATTATAATCAATATTTGAGGCTGTAACATCAGATAAAATACTACCCTTACCCCAAATATTTATACTTGGACTAGTTATCGTAGCGCCAAATTTCCACTTTTTTAAATCAACAGAAACACCAACTTTAAATACAGTTCTAACATTTTTTATTTCCATTGAATATGCTCTATTAAAAGTTGAAATAGTATGTAATGATGTGTCTGTTGGAACAATGCGTGAAACTCTGTACCAATCAGAGTGATAAGATCTATAACTTCCATAATTTCCTAAGCCTATAGATATTTTGTCGGAAACTTTATAACCATATGCCCAACCACAAAGTACTTCATAAACACTTGATTTTAAAGAAAATTGACCAACATAATCTTCATCTCCAGGTGAATATTTATCATTTATAAGATTTCTATAATCATCTACTCTGCCAGTAGTTCTTAAACTAAATTGATCTTTAGTTAATAAACAATAGCCTAAAGTGTGTTTAGGATATTTATTTAATTTAAAAATTCCTGAAATAATTAATGGCATCATTTGTAAAGTACTCGAATTTAAATCTAGATTATCTCCGGCTCCATTTTTTATTTTTAATAAGTCCCATTGATAAGCATTTGCAGAAATATTTAGATCTTTATTTTGAATAAATCCTATTGAGCCAGGATTGTAATATATACCACTATTATCCCTAACTCCACCTATGACGGCACCGCATAATAAAGCAGATTTAGTTCCATATTGTTGTGACCAATAGTGGGTATCTTGAGATATTATAGGATTTAGTATAACAAAAATTAAAACAAATACATATAAGCATCTATCAGAAAAATATGTGTCTTTCATAATTATAATTAATTTGTATAAAACTATACATTTTATAAAATATAGCAAAACCAATATTTTCGAAAAGAATTATCATAAAAATTATACTTTTTTATGAATCTTAAATTAATACATAAACTCACTTTCGTTAACAATAGGAAATAGAAATATCATTATCAAATTCTTTGTTATGCTTAATCTAAAACTCTTGTTAAATGAATATTTATCGAGAGATTTTGTTTGAAAATTATCCTCTAAAACAACACCAATAAATTTTAAAATAATATATATTCATTGTAGCAGTGCTATGCTGGCTTTTCTCATGATGTATGAAAAATCACTAATACTGATGCTTTAATACATTTATTTAACAGGATATAGAAATTAACTTTGCTTGAATGCTTATTGTACACTCATAATAAGTGTGATGCAATTGAAACAATAAGTCTATTATGATTATTAGCGAATTTCTTTAAAAAAATAAAAAAATGGAAAACGAAATAATAACTTCAACTGAGGCTACCAAAAATGGAACTTACAAATTTGATCTTCCTAAATCACTGACAGGCATTCAGGGCTTGGATGAAATTACAAATGGTGGTATTCCCGAAAACCGACCAACAATAATAGTAGGCGGAACAGGTGCTGGAAAAACAATTATGGCAATGGAGTATATTGTCAATGGAATCGTTAAATATAATGAGCCTGGAGTATTTATGACTTTTGAAGAAAAAGCGGATGAGTTAAAAATAAACGTTAATTCAATGGGCTTAGATTTAAAAAAACATATTGATGAAAATAAATTATTTCTAGAACGTTTACATATAGATCATAATGAAATTCAGCAAATTGGAAAATTCACGCTCGATGGTTTGATTGTTCGGCTAGGTTTAGCAATTGATAAGGTAAAAGCGAAACGCGTAGTTCTTGATTCCTTAGATACACTTTTTGATGGTTATGAAAAAAAAATTATACGTTCAGAATTTAAAAGACTTTTTGGTTGGTTAAAAGAAAAAAATGTAACGGCAATAATTACTGCAGAATTGGAAGACTCTTTTGCATCACAATTTAGATTGGAAGAGATATTAGCTGATTGTGTTTTCCTATTAACTAATCGCGTTCATAATCAAATAGCAACAAGGCGCTTAAGAATTATTAAATACCGTGGTTCCTGCCACAGCACCAATGAATTTCCATTTGTTATTGATCAAAATGGAATCACTATTTTTCCTGATGTGAGTGAATCGCCTCAAATAATAGTTAGTTCGGAAATTATCTCTTCTGGTATTAAACAAATAGATGAAATGCTTGACAATAAAGGGTTTTACGTTGGCAGTAGTATTCTTATATCAGGCCCTGCAGGTTCTGGAAAAACGATTGTTGCAGCTTCATTTGCATTTAATTCATCCAAACAAAAAAGAACTACCCTTTACTGCGCGTTTGAAGAAGCTCCCAGTCAGGTAATTAGGAATATGAATACAATTGGTTTAACATTAGAAGAAGTTATTAAATCAGATGATCTTCATTTTTATTATTCAAGACCTACGTTAAAAAATCTTGAACTGCATTTAATTGCAATAAAAAAAATGATAAAAAAAATTAATGCCACTGTTGTTATCCTAGATCCTCTTACAAACATAATGGAAGAGAATATTAATAGCGATATAAGATCTATGCTTGTAAGATTTATAGATTATTTAAAAATGGAGCAAATAACCGTAATGATTACCGCTACAATTACAACTAGTTCATTAGAATTAATTCAGAGTAATGAAGGAATTTCATCAATGGTTGATACATGTATTATGATTCAGGAAAAAACATTGAAAAGCGTACATCACAAATTCATATATGTAATGAAATCAAGAGGCATAAACAATTCCAAAACAGAATATGAATTTGCTATTTCATCTGAGGGAATTAAAATAACGCCACTTAAGTTAGATTTGTTAAGTGAGAACGGTTTTTTAAGCAATTCTTCAAAAGTTTCAAAGGGCTTTGGAATAAAAGCTTAACAGCCATTTAGATAACTAAAACATTTTGATTGATGTCTTTAGAAAAAAAATAATTTTTTGAACCAAATGAATGCAATAGTATATGCAAAATAATGGTGGATAATTTAAAAAGAAATATCAAAGCTAAATTAAAAGGCGATGATGCAGAAGAGAAGATTTATGTGTTCCAATTATTTATTGTAGGCAGTTCCAATGTATCGATAAATGCAATTAAAAACTTTAAGTCAATATGTGAAACTAATTTAAACAATAAGTATAATTTAGAAATTATTGATATAAACGAACAACCCCAAATGGCTATTACTGAAAATATTATCACTCTACCATTACTAATAAAGAGATTTCCATTGCCTGAGGAAAAAATGTTTGGAGATTTCTCGAATACCCAAAAAGTCCTCGAATTTTTGAATATTACTACGCAATATAAAAAATGACAAACAAAAATTATAATGCAGAATTAGACTGTGTGCTTGAAGAGCTTGTAATAGCTTATGAAAATCAATTTAAAGGAATTGAATTTTATTCAGAAGAAATTCACAAAACTGTAATAGAAGAAATAACTCAAAAATTGAAAAATAAATTTGAATTAAAAGATTGGGAAACGCATTTACTTTATCACAATTTATTAATAGATGGTTACATTAAATGTATTGAGCCTTTATCAATTTCACTTGACGGACTTGTATTCATAAATAATGGTGGATATACACAAAAAAATATTGATTTGAATTCAGAAAACTTCCGAATTAAAGATCTTGAAGAAAGTACAAAAAAAAATTCTCAAAGATTAGTTCTTTTTACGGCAATACTTGCAATCGGAACGTTTGTACCTGCTTGGTATTTTATAATTGAAATATGGGAGTATTATCATTCGAAGTAGCATCGTAAAAATTGTCTGGTAAGTTAAACTATAAAATAATTTCATTCTGAAAAATTAGAAATGCATTAACCTTAGCTTTTTTTCGGATAATCAAATAAAAACAAGTCTCCTGTTTTTGCTTTCTTCCAATCAGTCACATCAAATCTAATTCCGGCTATGGCGCAGGTAGGAAATTCCATCGGGAGTGCCTGTGTTAATTGCTGAGCAAAATCAGTAATAGTAGGATTGTGTGCAAATACCATGATGGTATCAAAAGTATTATCTATAGCATTCATAACAGACAAATAATCTTTAACGGTTGATTCATAAAGCTCTTGCCTAATACAAATAGTATTTGCATTATAATTTAAATTTCTGGCAAAAATTAATGCCGTACTAATCGCTCTGATAGCAGGACTAGTTATTATTAAATCAGGCTTATGTTTAAATTGCGAGCTCATCTTATTAGCATCACTATAACCCCTTTCATTTAAAAAGCGCTCTACATCTTTTAATGCAGGGTTTGTCCAATCAGATTTAGCGTGGCGTACAAGGAACAATGTTTTCATGAACTAAATATATCAAATAAATTATTAAAAAAAACAGCACTCGAAGGAATGGCATAGTTCATTTTAAAATAACACTTTACAGCAAATCCATGATGGGCGTCATCCCTATTTTTGACATTAAACATTACAAATGACGGTTTGTTAAAATACATTTGTCTTAAAATTTAAACCTGCTATTAATGGCTACAAAACTAAGTATCAAAGGAAACTGGGATGAAGTTAAAGGTAAACTCAAACAAAAATATGCGATATTAACTGATGACGATTTACTATTCGTAAAAGGCAAGGAAGAAGAATTATTAGGTCGACTTGAAAAAAAACTTGGCCATACGAAGGAGCAAATACGACATGCAATTGAAAAACTATAATTCTTAAAATCCTCAAAAAAACAAAACTATGGGAAATCTACTTTATGTAATAGCAGTTATTTTAGTAATCGCGTGGGCAATCGGATTCATTGGATATAGTGCAGGAGGACTAATTCACATTCTGTTAGTAATAGCATTAATTTCAGTTATTCTAAGGGTTATTCAAGGAAGAGGGGTGAAATAAAATTATTCCATTTATAAATCTGATTTTATAATTTATATTTTTCGTTTAAATAATATAAAAAGAACTCTTCTATATTGTTTTCTTTAATTATAATGTGATCTTCTTAATAGTCTCTACCCAATCATCGCCACTGTTAAGACTTTCAACTAGCTGTATTTTTTCGCCACCATGTTTATGAAAAATTTCTTGGTATTCTGTGCCAATTTCGTATATAGTTTCTAAGCAATCAGCTGTAAAAGCAGGGGAAAATACTAAAAGGTTTTTCATTCCCTTTTTAGCTAATTCTTCAATAATCTTATCGCTAAAGGGCGTTAACCATTTATTATCTAATCTACTTTGAAAACTGATGGTGTATTTATCAGCGGGGATATTCAATTTTTCAACAACGGCTTTAGTTGTTTGATAACAAGCTGCTTTATAGCAATAATAATTAGTATGGGTAAATTCATCTTCGCAATGATGATCCTTACATAAATAACCATCTTCATATACTTTGTCTACTTGTCTTTCAGGTAAACCATGATAACTGAAAATAACGTGATCGTATTTAGAGATATCATGTTGTTTTCCTCTGTTCACAATACAATTGATGTAATCTTCGTTATCAAAATATTGAGAAATGATTTTTAATTCGGGAATTACCCACCACTTACTTACTATTTCCATAAAGCGCTGTAAAGCACTACCGGTGCTGCTTGAAGCGTATTGAGGAAATAAAGGGAAGACAGTTATTTTATGGTATCCTTCTTTTTTCATTCGCTCCAAAACACTCTCCATACTTGGACTTTGGTAACGCATAGCCATTTCCACTTTCACATCTTCACCAACAGCAAGTTGTAACTTTTTTTGTAAATCAAGGGTATGTTTTAATAAAGGCGAACCTGTTTTTTCGTCCCAAATAGCCTTATATAACTTAGATGAATTCCCTGAACGAAAAGGCACAATAATGCCATTTACCAATAATGTACGGGCTAACCAAGGGATATCAATAACGCGAGGGTCATTTAAAAATTGAGTTAAGTATTTGCGAACATCTGAAGTTTTAGGACTATCAGGAGTTCCCAATTGAAGAAGTAAAATAGCTGTTTTATGTTTCATAGTATTTGGTAATTAACCGCAAAGACCACAAAGTTATTTTTTTTAGGAGAGTTCGCAAAGAAGTAACAAAGATTATTCACTATTGTTTGTTTTATGCCTTACGTGGATTAAACTCTCCGTTCTTTGCGACTTTTCTCTGCTTCTTTGCGGTTAAAAGAATATTTCCGTAATCCTAAAATTTTCGCCATTTTTACGTTCTTAAAATGACAAAAACCGAACACACAGAAAAACAACCTAAACGCCTTGCCATTATGGGAAGTACGGGTAGCATCGGCACTCAAGCGCTTGATGTTATCAGGGAAAACCCTCAAGAAGTTGAGGCAGAAGTTTTAGTGGCTCATAGCAACGCTGATTTACTGATAAAACAAGCCATCGAATTTAAGCCTAATGCGGTGGTTATTGGCGATGAAGCCAAATACCAGCAAGTAAAAGAGGCTTTATTTACACATGATATCAAAGTTTTTGCAGGTGCCAAATCAATTGAACAAATAGTAGAAATGGAAACAATTGATATGGTTTTAGCTTCTATTGTAGGTTATGCGGGCTTAGCTTCAACCATAAATGCCATTAAATATAAAAAAAACATAGCTTTAGCTAATAAAGAAACCTTAGTGGTAGCAGGAGATATTGTGACTAAATTAGCTTATGAAAATGCGGTGAATCTTTACCCTGTTGATTCAGAGCACTCAGCCATTTTTCAATGTTTGGTTGGTGAATTTGACAATCAGATTGAAAAAATATATTTAACAGCTTCGGGTGGACCATTTAGGGGAAAAGATAAAACTTTTTTAGCTTCGGTAAAAAAAGAACAAGCACTTAAACACCCTAATTGGGTTATGGGTGCTAAAATCACTATTGACTCTGCAAGCCTTATGAATAAAGGACTTGAGGTAATTGAAGCCAAATGGTTATTTAATTTAAAGCCTGAACAAATTGATGTGATTGTTCATCCGCAAAGTATAGTACACAGCATTGTGCAATTTACCGATGGCAGCATGAAAGCTCAAATGGGATTGCCTGATATGAAGCTGCCCATACAATATGCATTTACGTATCCTCAACGAATTAAAACAAATTTCCCGCGTTTTGATTTTTTTAACTATCCACAACTCACATTTGAGAAGCCAGATACAGAAACCTTTGCTAACTTAGCACTTGCATTTAAAGCAATGGATAAAGGAGGCAATATGCCTTGTATATTAAATGCATCAAACGAAATAGTAGTGCAAGCATTTTTAGAAGATAAAATAGGATTTTTACAAATGAGCGATGTGATTGCATCCGCACTTGATAAAATGCCTTTTATAAAAACTCCTACTATCGACGATTATATCCAATGCGATAAAGAAACACGTATACTGACTAAGGAGTTGATTTGATGATTTGATAATTTGGTGATGTAAATGAAACAATTAAACGATTAAAATAATGCAAACTAATAAACCAAACTTAATTGTTGAGCTTACGTTTAATTTTGCAATTAAAATTATTTCATATACAGAATTGCTAGAAGAGAAAAGAAAATTCAATTTAGCCAATCAATTATTTCGATCTGGCACATCAATAGGAGCAAACGTAAGGGAGGCTCAGAATGCAGAAAGCAAAAATGATTTTATACATAAACTAAAAATAGCAGCAAAAGAAGCGGATGAGACAACCTATTGGTTAATGCTTTGCGAGAAATCTAAAAACTATCCAAACCCTAATGAATTAATCAACGAAATTGAATCCATACAAAAAGTACTATCTAAAATAATTGCATCCACAAAAAATAAAACAATAAAGTAATCATATAATCATCAAATCATCTCATTACCAAATTATCAAATCAATAAAATATGAAATTTCTTCAACTATTTTTAGCTCTTACTATTTTAATTTCTCTTCACGAATTTGGACATTTTTGGTTCGCTAAAAGATTCGGAACACGCGTAGATAAATTTTATTTGTTCTTCGACTTCTTATTCCCCTTTGCTGGGATTATGAATTTTGCCATTTTCAAAAAGAAAATTGGAGATACAGAATATGGTATCGGTTGGTTTCCTTTTGGTGGCTACGTGCAAATTGCAGGTATGGTTGATGAGCAAATGGATAAAACCATCATTGATTCTCCACCTCAACCTTGGGAATTGCGCTCTAAGCCAGCTTGGCAACGCTTGTTAGTTATGATGGGTGGTATTATTGTGAATTTAATTTTAGGATTTTTTATTTACATCATGATCTTATTTGTATGGGGAAAAGAAACAATACCTGTAAATAAATTACAATATGGTATTGCTGTGGATTCAACTGCATACAAAATGGGATTACGTAATGGGGATAAACTTGTATCGGTTGATGGTGAAGAAATCAAGTCATTAAACAGAGTCACAATTACGGTGATTATGAATAAAGCTAAAACTATTGAAGTGACTAGAGATGGCGCCCCAGTTACTATTGCTGTTACAGATGATAACATCAGTCGCATTTTGAAAAATCTAAAAAAGAGCCCATTTATTTCGCCACGTATGTTAGCGATTGTAGATAGCGCCAAACAAGGTTCTGAAGCACAGAAAATTGGATTAAAAAAGAATGATCAATTAATTGCGGTTAACGAAACACCTATTACTTTTTACGATGAACTAAGAGGAGAATTTTTGAAAAATAGTGGTAAAGAAATTTCTATTTCTGTTTTAAGAAATGCAGATACTCTTAAAATGAATGCTAAATTAGACTCAGCAGGCGCACTGGGATACTTCCCTCAACGCAAACAGTTTTATCCAATTGAAACACAATCATTCTCTTTTTTAGGTTCTATTTCGCAAGGAATGAAAGATGGCTTTGAAAATATTGTGATGCAAGTCAAACAGTTTGTGGTCATTTTTACCGTAAAAGATGCTTATCAACAAGTTGGAGGATTTAAAACCATGTATGATCAAATGCCTGAAGAATGGGATTGGCATGACTTCTGGGCTTTTACAGGAATGTTATCTCTAATTTTAGCATTTATGAATTTCTTACCAATACCAATGTTAGATGGTGGATACATTATGTTTATTTTATTTGAAATGATTACTGGTAAAAAAGTTTCGGATAAGGTAGTTTATTATGCGAATAATGTTGGCTTGGTTATTATTTTAGCTTTAATGATTTTTGCTAATACCGATTTCTTAAGAAATTAAATCAGTATCTTTTTTTAAACAAAAAGTTATACAATTGATCATGATTAAATCTATTTTTAAACTTTTCATGTGTTTGTTATCGATTGTCTTTAGCCAAATGGCAAAGGCTCAAGATAAAACCATCAATAGTGGAAATAATCAGCCGGTAAGGGATGTAGCCTCTAAACATAGAATCATGCTCATACCATTTGAAAACAGGATGTATTTGAGTGAAATTGATTTTATGATCAATAAAGAAACAAAGCTTACTGCCAAACAAATCAAAGCAACCATGCGAGATGGCATCAACGAACAATTGTATAAAAAAATAAAAGCTAAAATGCCAGTGGTAGATTTGTTAGATGATACGACTAAAACAAAAAAAGACTTAGCTGATATATACCAACACTTAGCTTACGATTATCAAAAAGTCCCAAATCAAGAAAACTACAAACCACCGGTAAAAGAAAAGGACGAGAAAAAAATTGATAAAGGACAACTCACTGTAGAAACAAATAGTGATGCGCGTTTCATGAATGCTAAACTAAAAAATGCAACCCTAGTGCCTTATTTATTTAGTAAATATAAAACAGATTTGTTTTTATTTATCAATGAATTAGACATCAAATCATTTAACGCAATGCCAGGTGATATGACAGGCAATAGCTCACGAAAAATTATTATGCACTATACTTTATATACCTATGATGCAAAAGAAATAAACTCAGGAATAGCAGAAGTAGAATTACCGACAACAGTAAATAATCCTTCCAAAATAATTGGCACTTACTTTGGCCAATTAGCTGATATCATTGTAAACAGAATTCAAAAAGCAGTTATGGTTAAATAATTTACACGAAATATTTTTCTATTTTCTTTTGCTCTTAAAGCCTGCCCACTAATTGCTATAAAAACAAAATTTCGCTCCGTTCGTCCACGCCCACCGCACAATTACCAATGTATATAGTTGTTTATAAAAGTTAACTCCACTAAAAATGTGGAAGAACCTAACCTATGCATTTCCTATAAAAATTG
This sequence comes from uncultured Bacteroidota bacterium, assembly GCA_903834765.1. Classification (GTDB taxonomy): domain Bacteria; phylum Bacteroidota; class Bacteroidia; order B-17B0; family Aurantibacillaceae; genus UBA4416. The sequence goes on along the minus strand of CAILKE010000002.1, from coordinate 55,995 downwards.
TATATTTGCCTAACTAAAAAACACAATTTATTATGGCTTACAATTTATTAAAAGGAAAACGAGGTATCATTACAGGTGCATTAGATGAAAATTCTATTGCATGGAAAGTAGCACTAAAATGTCACGAAGAAGGCGCAACCTTTACTTTGACAAACGCACCAATTGCTATGCGTATGGGCGAAATCAATAAATTAGCCGAACAAACAGGTGCTAAAATTATTCCGGCCGATGCTACAAGTATGGAAGATCTTACTAAATTATATTCTGAATCAATGGATATATTAGGTGGTAAAATTGACTTTGTTTTACATTCAATTGGGATGAGTGTAAACATTCGCAAAAATATTCCTTATACAGAATTAAACTATGATTTCTTTCAAAAAGGAATTGATGTTTCTGCTTTATCATTTCATAAAATGCTTGCAGCTGCTCACAAATTAGACGCTTTAAACGAACATGCTTCAGTAGTGGCTTTAACTTATATCGCAGCTCAACGTACTTATCCTTTTTATACAGATATGGCTGATATTAAAGCAATGTTAGAAAGTATTGCTCGTACATTTGGTTACCACTATGGTAAACAAAAGAAAGTACGTATCAATACTATTTCTCAATCTCCTACTAAAACAACTGCAGGAGGGGGCATCAAAGGATTCTCTGATTTTTATACGTTTGCAGATTTACAATCACCATTAGGGAATGCAAGCGCTGACGATTGCGCTGCTTATACCGTAAGTTTGTTTTCAGATTTAACTCGCATGGTTACCATGCAAAATTTATATCACGATGGCGGTTATAGTTCTACAGGTATTAGCACCGAGTTGATTGAAAAAATTTCTGAGTAATTTTTTATTGAAGATATATGTGAAGTCGGGATGTTAGTAGCATTCCGACTTTTTTATAAATAATAGAAGTAACCTTATCATATTGAAAACCCATTTTTTAGATATAACCAGCGAGGAGCATTTCGACTTTGATGTATTTTCAATTACATGTAATGAAAGCATTTATAGGGTAATTAATAGCATAAATGAGAATTTAAATATTGATTTACAACTAAGTGAATTATTAGATTATACCCATATTGAAGGCGAAGAATTTTATTTCCCGGTATATAGTTTTAAATTAATTGAATTAAATATTGAACTGAATTTAGTTCCAAACGAAACATCGTTGCAACCAAATAAAACTAAATCAAAGGAAGATAATTTTGATTTATTTGCCGGCGAAGTGCAACAAACAACTAAATTATTGCCCGAATTAGATACGACAGATTTTTTATTATTAATTAAAGGAGAAAATCGTTACCTCTATAATCACACTATTTTAAAGAACTTAGAAAGCATCTCCCTATTTACTTTCACAAAAGAAATTTTTATAGAGGATTTGAAAGATAAGAAATCAAGAAGTAGTTTATTATTTTAAAATTAGTCTAATTATTTCTGAACACCAATTGAGAACAAACGTTTAATAGCACTAGGATTACCTTTTTCGGAAAACACCCCATGTTCAGATCCCTTCACATCCTCTATTGAATAAAAAGCATTTGGTGTATATGTTTCAATAAGTGTTAACACCTCTTTTTTATTGGCACGCTTCACAATTGTAAAAATTAATTTTACAGGCCCCATCGCACCTTTACCATCAACAATGGTAACGCCTTGATGATTATTTTTCAAAGCTTCTGTTAATTCATCGATAGGCTCATTTGTTATAATACGTATAATTTGAGCACCGATGGCTAAACGCTCTTCAACATACATTCCTAAATAAGTTCCGGCACTGAAACCTGCTGCCCAAGCAATGAAGCAAGCTGCATTATCTAAATGACTAAAGACTTGACGCATGGCAACTAACCAAATAAGTACTTCAAAAAAACCAAGTATGGGCACAATTTTCTTAAAACCTTTAGATATAAATATATGCCTAAGTGTAGCCATCGTTACATCACCTAAACGGGATATAAAAATAAGTAAAGGTAATATGATCCAGCTGAAGTAATCGAAGTCCATTTTTTAGGCTTTAATGATAACTTAAATTTAATTGTAATCATTAGGCTATAATTACGTTATAACATAAATTATGAATAACTGATTGTTTAAACAAATTGAAAGTGAACCAAAATAACTCTTAAAATAACCTGAAATTTATATTCTCACAAATGAACGAATTAGAGCCTATAGAAAACACTAAAAAAACGTTTAGTACTTGGCGATTTATAAAGCGCTTGTTTTTAACTATATTTATTTCTTCCATTTCCATTATTGGCATTAGTGTTTTATTAGTGTATATATATGAAGATGATGTGAAAAATTTAATCATCAAAGAACTTAACAAGCATTTAAAAACGGAAGTTCATATCGATCCCAAAAACATTGACCTAACCATTTTAAAATCTTTTCCTCATTGCGCCATAGAATTTAAAGACTTTACAGCACTTGATTCTAAAGAGTTTAACAGTAATGACACCTTACTTTACGCCAAACGTTTAGCCTTAGCTTTTAATATCAAAGATTTATTTAATAAGAATTATACTATTAAACGTATTTTATTAGAAGATGCAAACTGTCATTTAAAAGTTAATAAAACGGGAAATGCGAATTACCTGGTTTGGAAATCAGATAGCTCTTCAGTTGAAAAAAATGATAGTTTGAAATTTGCTTTAGAAAGAATAACCCTATCGAATATTAAACTAACATACAAAAACAGTAAACAAAAAATAAAATTAAATACAACCATCAATAACCTAAATTTCAAAGGTAAATTCACCAACAGCAACTATTTATTGGTGAGTGATGGTAAAGCTTATGTTGATTTATTTCAAATCGATAAATTAAAATACGTTAACAATAAAAATTTAAAATTAAACCTTGAATTGGATGTAAAGGGTAATTCATTTACTATTAAAAAAGCCGAAACAACTTTCAATTCAGCTGAATTAATAAGCTCTGGCGCCTTTGTTGTAAATGACAGTTTAGTTTCTTTAGATATTAATTTCAAAGGTAATAATTTAGATGTTGCCTCTACCCTATCCTTATTACCTGAAAAATTTCAATCAAAAATATCTAACTATTCTAGTGATGGTGTATTTTACGCAAATGGCGAAGCACATTACCATGCTGGAAAACCTTTATCTGTTAATTCAGAATTCGGAATAAAAAATGCGAACATTTTATATAAACCCAAAGGAACAACTCTATCCAATGTTAATCTAATTGGGAGTTTAGTAATTAACGAACATCTAAGCGAACTTAAACTTCAACATATTTCAGCAAATTTAAACTCCAACTCTTTTTCAGGAAATGTTGAATTAACAAACTTTGAAAATCCTTACATAAAATTAAATGTCGCTGCTAAAACAAAATTAGAAGAACTCATCTCATTTTATCCTATTGATACCATAGAAAGCGTAAGTGGAAATATTGATGTTACAGCCAATATTGAAGGTTTAATCTCCGAATTACAAAACAATACCTATAGCCCAACAATAAAGGCAAATGGCGAAGCGACCATTGCTAATATAAAAGCAAAATTTAAACAATCAGAAAAAGAATTAAATATACCGGAAGGTAAAGTCAGTTTAAATGAACGCCATTTAACAATATTTGGACTAAAATTAATTAAGGGAAATTCGGATGTAATGCTCATTGGAGAAATGCCCAATTTTATAGGTTACTTATTTGATTCCAAAACACCATTATCTATCATTGCTAATATATCTAGTAATACTATTCAATTAGAAGATTTTATTTTTGCTAGTAACGAAAATAGCTCTTCTAAAGACATTAATATTCCCGATAATTTCGACTTTAATATCAATGTAAATATCAACCACTTTTCGTTTGGGAAATTTATGGCTGATAACATCAAAGGAGCCGTGTTACTGAAAAATCAAAAAATCGCATTAAAAGATGTCACATTAAATGCTACAGATGGTTCCATTAAATTAAATGCCTTTGCTGATGCAAGTTCTGAAAATATTAAAATTTCTGGTGACTGCGAATTGCAAAAATTAAATATTCAAAAGCTTTTTACAGAACTTAATAATTTCGGACAAACTACCTTGCAAGATAAACATCTACGTGGATTTATTACAGCTAATGTAGATTTTACAGGTACTTGGAATAAAAAATTAGAAGTGGACTTGAATTCGATAAATGCTACTAGTTCAATACTAATTGAACGTGGAGAATTAATCGGCTTTAAACCCCTCGAAAGTTTAGCTAAATATATAGATGTAAACGAACTGAAATTGATTAAATTTTCAACGTTACAAAGTACTCTTGAAATTAAAAATAAAGTCATCATAATACCTAGAACTTCTATTAAATCATCTGCTATAAACCTTGAATTATGGGGAAAACATAGCTTTGATAATGTAATTGACTATCATATTCAATTATTATTAAGTGAAATTCTTTCTAAAAAACCACATGCTAATAAAGATTTTGATGAAGAATTATCATTAGTAGAAAACGATCCTGAAAACCGTCGTTCTGTATTTATTTTGATGTCTGGGCCTATTGATAACCCAACAATTAAATACGATAAAAAAGGTGCAAAAGAAAAGATTAAACAAGATTTACAACAAGAAAAACAAACGCTTAAAAATATTTTAAAAGAAGAGTTTGGTCTATTTAAAAAAGATAGTTCTAAAGTTAAAGAAAGCGATAAGGCAAACCAATTGTTTAAAATTCAATTTGGTGAAGATCCTAAAAAGAAAGAGAAGTCACTTACCCCAAAGAAAAAAGAAGAGGAGGATGATTTTTAAAGGTGTTATAAAATAAACTTATCTACCAATACATTTACAACTTCAATTAAAATAAGCAGAATAACAATCCATTCTAACAAATTACTTTTTTTGTATTGCATTAAATCTTTAAATAATTCTAAGTTTTCTTTGATAATCTGAAGGTCTTCTTGAATATTCCTGTATCTAAGCTGAAGATCAAACGTTTTCTTTAAACCTATATCTATTTTATTTAAATTTTCATCTTCCCATGTTTCTGGTGCTGAATCAAAAATATATAAGTTTTGAGAAATTTTATTTTTAAGATTTAATGTTCTCCCAATATATCTTCTTAGATTATTTCCAGAAATATCTAGCTTACCTTGATTTTCTAAAAATTGAATTTGATGATTCGTTCCTTCTAGCAAAATATCACTTTGTTCTGAATAATAATCAAGAGCCACACTATGCGATACATTCAGCATAATTAAACGTAACGTATCGCTATTTGTATTTGTAATTTCAATTTTATTATAGCCAAATGAATTTTGAACAGCATTTGTTTCAATGATAAACTCTTCGTGTAACTTGATTTCAAAAGAATGCTTGGCATAAGGTTTTAATAATCTAAAAAACTCTGCCATTTTTATGGCATCATAATTTAAAAAACAGACAACACCATATTTAAAAACATAAACAAAAAGATTTGAATCTAATTTATAAAAAAGCTCGTCAGAACTTGAATAATTGAGTTCAGCAGTAAATTCAGATTTAAAGGATTTTATATCTATACTTTCTGAATATTGGCAAGCGTAGACCTTATACATAATTCAGGTTTATTAAATTGTTGTAAAGATACTTATTTTTAAAGGAAGGGATTTTGATTTTAAACACTAAATATTTCTATTTAAGTAATTAATCTTATTTTTTATAATCAACTATAACCTTAAAAACATTCAGCAACAGTAAAATAAAATCCTTGATTATATTTATCAGAGTAACCATAATCCAATCTTAGATTTAATTTTTCTTTTTCCAATATTGAAATTCGTAAACCACCACCAAACGAATGTTTAATGCTATTGATATTAATGTCAGATATATTTTTGTATACATCTCCAATACCAAAAAAAGCGCAAGCACTTATGCGCCAAAACAAATAAGCTCTATATTCGGCAATTGCTGAATACATAGAGTTATCTCTATATCTTCCTTGATAAAATCCACGTAAATTATTTGACCCTCCTAATAATGCCATTGAACGCAAAGGAGTTTCACCTATTGTAGTATAATTATATAATTGAATTGCAGCTATATGATTTTTAAATAACTGCTTATAATATCTCAAATCAATAGTCCATTTATTAAAAGAATATGTTGAAGCTAATCTATTATTATATAAAATAAAACTCGATTGTAAAAACAACCCTCTTGTTGGCCAAAAAGTCCCATTACGGGTATCATAACTCACACTAGCACCTATACCTGCCACTTGGTATTTTGTTTTTCCATAAAAACTGGTTGAATCAAAAATACCTCCCGGTGAAGAATTTATATTAAAAACAGTTTGATAATCTAAAATTGCACCTACAAATAAATTTTTAAAAACTTTTCTTTTTAAATGTGGTGAGAGAAAAAACTGCTCAAAAGCATATTTATTTTCATATTCGTTTTTTGTATTTTGTCCGATACCCCAAAAATTATCAGGAAAATAACTATGTGATGTTTGAAGATATAATATATACGTTTCTTTAGGGAAATAAATAGTAGCATCAATTGCTTGCACGTTTTGCCCACGTTCAGAAAAAATTGTGAGAAGTTGTACAACTGATGTTCTTGTTAATGTATCACTTTTTGGCATTGTTTTAAATGATGCAGAACCCGATAAACCAAATGCCCAGCCAGTTTCGGGTGTTTTAAACAAAACAGGCACTACCACATACTTTACTTTTTTAGTTGAATCTATCTTATTTTGTGAAAAAATAATTAATGGCAAAAAAGTAAATATTAAAAACAGACAACTTAACCTATATCTTTTAAAATAATATAAAAAAGAAATGTTAAAATGATTGACAGATATGAAAATATTATTCATTGATTAACTATTTTTTTTAAAAAATTGTAATAACTGATATGTGACTAATGCATCCATTTCGCAATAATCAATTAATTGTTGCTTGATCGTTTCTTGTTCCATATTATTTTCATTAGCTAATAAACTTTCATAAATATACATCGCCGTAATTCCCGATTGTATATCTAACGACTCAAAGCTTGATTTCTGATGAACAATAGGTGCTATACTTTTTAGCGTAAAATTACCTTTCATTTCAGGATGATAGTAATTACCATTTTGAATAGGCTCAGCTAAATCAACAATTTTTGCTTTCAATTCTAAAACATCCATACGAAATTCAGGAAATAATTCAACTAATTGATTAAGGATATTTTCTTCTAATGACTTATCAAACATCAAGATGGAAGCAAATGATTTAGTAGAATTGATGATAGATTCCAAAAACTCTTTTCGTCCATCATTTTCAATAGGTTTAAAGTAACTGTATTTTTTTAATTCTCCTTTTTCTTCGTAAATCATTGAAAACAAAAAGGGCACTAATTGAAACGGCTTAGTTCCTTGATAAAAGGGTATTGCCGGCATCCACACTTCTATATCCAAACTACAAATAGGATATTTAATTTCAGAAATAAAAGAAACAATTTGTTGTTTATTAATTTGTTCTTTTTGTTCGATAGCCGCTTTTATCTGAATTTTAATTTCTTTTTTTTCTATCGTTTTTATATCAATTTCATCTATACGCTTAATATTATTATCATAATAATCAAATAAGGATTGTTTAGACAATTTCCCTATAGAGAAAACAGATGAAGCATCTTCTGTGCCTTTCCAACAGGTACCTATAAAATCGCATGAATAAGGCGAAAAACAATGTGTTCCTATTTTTATATCTGGAATTTTTCCTTGTTCTAAGGTAAGCTTGGCCAACTGTGATTTATGAGTAAAATAATCAATATTTTTAACAGCATCTTTCATAATAGATGTCGTTTTAAAAAGTTTCGTAATATCTAATTCTCCTTCCAATACATATTTTGGATTTAACGTCAGCAAATTAAATTCTGTTAAATTTGGTAAGCAGTTTTTGATAACGAAATATTGAAAGCAAGCATCTTTTACATACGTTTCAGTAATTTTCAAAGAACTCTTTACCTCATAAGCAGTCCAAGTATCTCCTACTTTGTGTAAAATATCAACCATTACTAATAGGTTGTCAAAAATAAACGTTGCTTCGTAAATGGTTGATTTACCTTGCATTATAAGCTCTTGTGTTTTTTGAGCAAATAATTCTTGATTACGTTTTTCACTAATAGTAACATCTATACCATTAGGAAATAATTGTTGTGCAAAAATTCCGACATCAATACCGCGTTTAAAAATCAATTGTTTTTCTTTAGATAATTTATCACGTAGGTAAAGATGATTTTTATATAAATAAAAATGTTTTAAACATTGCTCTGCTTTTATAAAAGCTGATTTACTAATTGGTGAACTCATAAACACATGGTAATGCTATCCCATAGCAAGTTAGCTGATTTATCCCATGAAAAATTATCTTTTCTTTGCTTGCCATTTAATATTAATTGTTGGCGTTTGTATTCATTTTGATAAAGGTCTACCATTGCATTTGAAATTTCATTTACTTCAAATGGATTTACTAAAATCGCAGCATTTCCAGCTATTTCAGGCATAGAGGTTGTGTTGCTTGATATAAGTGGCGTTTCGCATTGCATGGCTTCAATCATAGGAATACCAAAGCCTTCAAAATATGGAACAAATGTTAAAGCAAATGCTGCTGCCATAATATTTTCTAATTCTTTTTGTGGTTGCCTACCTACAAACAAAATATCATATTTATAATTAGATTTATCAATCACTTTTTTCACATCACTATCACTGGTATATACAGCACCTACTAATACTAATTTAAAATCTGATTGAGTTTGTTGTTTAAACAAATCAAATGCAGCAATTAATCTATTCAAATTTTTACGAGGACTTTGAGAACCCACAAATAAAAAATAAGATTTGCCTTGTGAAAATTTTTCTTTTGTCGCTATTTTTTCTTCTTCAGTAATGGGTTTAAACCCATCGTTAATGCCATTATAAACGACATCAATTATAGCTGACTCGATGCTATATTCTTTTACTAAATCAGCTTTGCTATATTCCGACACTGTAGCGATACGAGTGGCTGCTTTTGCATATTTAGGAAAAAAATGATTGTAATATTTACTCGTTAATGGCTTTAAATCTTTAGGATTATGAAAAAAATTAATATCATGTATCACAGGTAGCTGCTTGCATTTAGCACCAAGCGATAAAAATCCATCAGGTGATAAAAATAAATCAGGTTTCATTCTACTTAATATATTTTTTACCGACCACTGAAACCAAGTATAATATAAAAAAGGGTGTCGAGCTTGTGGCCCAATAACTAAAGGTGTAATGTTTTCCGAAAAAATAAATTCATCATTATAATCTCTATCAAATAAAAACACAAAATGAACATCTTTATTATTTTGTGTAATACGTTTTAATGTTTGGTAAGTAAACCAACCGATGCCATCTAATTTTTGAGGGAGCAATAAACGTGTATTAACAACTATTTGCAATGACTTAATTTTACTGCAAAGTAAGGTATTTTTTAAAAATTGCCAAGTAGGATTTTTCATTTCTATTTATGATATTTAACTGTCTAAAAAAAATAAAATAATATGCAATCAAAATCCCTTACCGTTAATGACTATCTAAAAGAACTTCCCGCCGATAGATCTTCCTCTTTTATCAAACTAAGAGACACTATACTAAATAATATCCCTCAAGGTTTTCAAGAGGTTATGTGTTATGGTATGATTAGCTATGTAGTTCCTCACTCTATTTATCCTGCTGGATATCATTGTGATCCTAAGCTACCATTGCAATTTATAGCTATCGCCTCTCAAAAAAACTTTATAGCAATATATCACATGGGGATATATGGAAGTCCAAAATTATACGATTGGTTCGTAGCTGAATATCCAAAACATTGTAAAACTAAATTAGATATGGGAAAAAGTTGTATCCGTTTTAAAAAGATGGAAGACATTCCGTATAAACTAATAGCAGACTTAATGACAAAAATAACAGTAAAAGAATGGATAAAACTTTATCAAGAAAATTACATTAAACCCAAAAAATAAATTTCAAAATAGCCTATTTTGACTAATCGGTTGATTTTGGAGCTGATTTACCACCTTCATCACCAAAGTCAAAAGTAAGTGTAAAACGCAATGTATTCTGTAAAGGATTTCGCTGTGTAATAGGTATTAGATAAGACATATCCAACCCAAACTTTGAATAACGTACACCAATACCAGCTGTGAAAAATTTACGATTTCCTTTTGTTTTTGCTTCGTCAAAATAACCTGCACGTACTGCAAATACTTTTGGTGCACCGTACCAATATTCAACTCCCACACTATAATTGATTTCTTTTAATTCTTCACTCGCTCCGCCAGGCGCATCGCCAAACGATTGAACAATACCTGCAGCAACACCAACGTTTTTATTATCCTTCCCTGCCACAATAATTTTTTCTCCAGTAGCGGTATTAACTGAGTCGCTTCCATTGTATGTTTTTAAATATACAGGAGGAGTTGGTACCATTAATTTATTGGCATCAGCATAAATACTAAAAGTGTTATATTCATCAATTTGAATTTTTAATCCACCACCTAAACGTAAATTCATTGGTATAAAATCTTTTTGTACTGAGTAAGATATTTTTCCACCAATATTACTAAATACTAATCCTGCGCTAGCAGTAGCTTTTTTTCCACTTAAATCAAACTTTTTTGATTGATAATATAAACCAACATCAACAGCCACAGTTTGTCCAGGCTTAGAAGCTTGTCCATTAGATAATGTGTAATTACCAGTTAAATTAGAACGAATATATCTTGCGGCTAAACCTGCCGAAAATGTTTGTGATAATTTTTGTGAAAAAGCTAAATCCAAAGCAAATTCATTTGGTCTAAATTGGCCAGTTGTATTTCCTACGATATCCGTAAATGTAATGTTACCTAATGAAAAATATCTTAGAGATGCGCCTATGGATTGCGTTTTGCTTATTTTAGCATAACCACCAACATAATACAAATAAATATCCGGAACTAATTGCTTTAACCAAGGCGTAACGTTAATAACAGCTCCACCTTTTTTATCGGAAAAAGCTAATTTAGCAACGTTCCAATGTATACTATTAGCATCGGGGGTTGTTGCTGCGCCTACTTCTCCCATTGCACCTTGCGTGGCATCTGGTCCAATTAATAAAAATGGTACCGCTGTTGTTATCGTATTTACTCGTCCACTTAAATCCTGTGTGCTCAATTGAGAAGAAGCTGTTTGAGCAACTGCCTGAGATGACAATAACACACCTGTTCCTATAGTTCCTAAAATTTGTTTTTGCATTATGTTCTTTTTTTTAAAAAGGGAGTTCAAAGATATAATTAATTTAGAATTACGAGCTTTTCAATCTTCTCAGCTTTTTTCTTGTAACTATCCGTTACTGAAACTTTGTATATATATACACCTCTAGCTAATTTATCTCCAAATTCATCTCTTCCGTCCCAATCAATTCCATCTAAACGAAATCCACCGTCATTTATTGTTTGGTTTATTGATTTTACTACTTTTCCTGTTATTGTATAAATTTGAACCATCACTTTTAAACTAGTACAACATTGATTGTGCTCAATAAAAAACTTTGTTTTCGTTGTAAATGGATTAGGATAATTTAAAATATGAGTAAGTGCTAATTCGGCCTGTTTTGCGACAACAAAATCAGTGAATGAAGTAGATGAGTTATTTTGAACATCCCATACCTTAACACTTAACGAATGATTTCCTTCTGAAAGTTCATTTAATGGATAACGTATTTTACCTTTTTGATAGGTATTTAAATCAGCTACATAATAATCATTTAAAACGATAGGCTTACTGCTTGCAGCATCAATTACAGCAACAGCATCATGCCCAATACCGGCACCTATTGTATTAATACCGCTTGAATCAGAAACAACAGCATATATTTTTGGATTTTCATTGGTTGTTCCACCTGATACAAATTTTTCATCATTCATATACAAATTAATGGTTGGCCCCTGATTATCAGCTACTGCATTCGGATTTGACCCACCAATAATAATTTTATCATAAAATCCTTGTGCGTCGTGCACTCCATTATGGGCATAATAACTTATTTTACCAATACCATAATTATAACTAATATCTTTTGGAACTAGAAAAGTAAATGAGAAATCGCCATTGACAACGGTTGATTTTCCTCTATAAATATTATTCTTTTGTATAGTAAATGTAGTAACTGGTGAACCATTATCATTTCCTAAAGTGGTAATGGTATTAGCTTTATCAAATACAGTTGGAAAAACAACACCATTAAATGAAGTGAGTTTATTCCCATTCTTATCTCCTACAAAACCCGAAATGGTTATTTTTGACAATGCTTTTATCGTATCCCGTGATGTGCTTGTAACTGGCTGTGAATTAACTGATGACGTATAAACCCTTTGTTCAGGATAAGCTAATTTTAATGCAGGATCGCCCAATATCACAAAATTCAAGTATAATGCGTTAAAAGGAACTCCAATATCAATTTTGGTAAGCCTATATAAGTCTCCAATATGAGGCATTTTACCATTTGTCATAGGAGTTATAGCATGGCTAAAAAAAGCAGCATTTAAAGTGGCGTTTTTATCAGAAAAAGCAACCCTTGCAGTCGTTAATAAACCAATAGCTCCGCCATCGGGATTTAATAGACAGAGCTCGCCAGCAGATGTTCTATCAGGATCATCAAACCTGCTAAACTCGCAAGTAGCAGTAACCATTAGGGGTAAATTATTAATATTTTTCCAACCTAATATTTGAGAAATTTCAACAAATCGTTCCGCTCCTAATCCTATTTCACCCCCATGACCAGTATAGTTCCAAATCAAACAACCTTTTTCCAAACTCGTATTAATATCAATTGCGGCATCAGGATACCTATCACCACCTGGTGTGGATACTTGCACATAAGCATCTACAAATATTTTATTAATATTATAATCTTTATCAACTGATAATGAATTTACTAAACCATCAGCTTGACTTTCGTGTAAATTACCATCCTCATCATCTGCTACAAAACACAATCTATTTCTCCAATCACCTTGTGGGTAGTCATTGCTAGCAGTGCTACAAGACGACTCTGAAGCATTTGCATCAAAACCAAAATTTCGTTTATAATAATGTTCCATTTTATTTGTTACAGCCTCTGCCTCAGATTTCGACCTCACAGGAAAACGTCCTACACCTATATCAACTAACCCAGATGTCAAGTCTCCTTCATTATCATCCATCATCCCAAAATAATCATCTGTAACAAATGAGTTAATATTTGAAGTTGAATTAAACGTTTCATAAGTTGGAATTAAAGCCGAGTTTGAAGCTACGCTAATATCTTTATTTTTGTAAGAACCATCACCAAACAATAATAAATATCGAGTTGCTAAATTTGGATTTATAGGGCGTTTATATAACATTCTTGTAAATTCTCTAATAGCTCCAATATCAGGAGTTCCTGATGAAAACTCATTATATACCTGATCTGTAGTTGCTATAACGTATGTCAGCGTATCAAAATCTTGGTGAAGTTGAGCTATACGCATAGCCTCATTAACAAATAAAGGATGAGTTACAATGATTAAATCCGCTTGTTGAACAGCGTGTAAATTTTGATTAGCAATCTTTCCGTAAACTATAGCTTGATACGCTTGGTTATCTTCAAAAATACAATATTGCTTCAATGAATCAGCAGTTGCAGTAAAATCAATAGTATTACTAATTTGATTATATAATTGCTTAGCAGGAATTAACACATTTGTAATATCCCAAATTTTTGCTGTTGCACTATTGTTGTTGGTTAAAATATATTTGGCAAAAGATCCAGTTCCACCAATTACTTTCCTATCTCTAAAATTAAATTGTGATGAATTAAACACTAAATTTCTTCGGCAATTAAATTCAATTTTATCTAGCCATCCAGTAGCATCTGATGTTTGCTTATTTACTGTTATAACTAAATTTGAAGAGCCTAACGTGCCTCCTGCATAGCCATCTCCATGGTATCCAATATCAGCTAAGTAATCAGATGTATTAGTTGCAGGACAAGACATGGAAAAAAAACCATTATTAAAATTTACACCATAAGAAGAACCTGGTGCATTTGCTCTTCCTAAAACTCTGGAATGAACATATAAACTATCACCTATAGCAGCATCAGGTATATTAAACAAAAATGAATAAGATGTATTAAAATCAAATTTTTCTCCATAAAATTCTCTCCCACTTTTTACAACATTAGTTGAATTTATTTCGTGTATACCATAATAATCTTGCTTATTCGTTATTTGATTAGTTACATTTGATAAATTGTTTTGCGATTGAACTCTTTTACCTAAACCCAAATCAGTAGTCAAGAAATAAAAAGATGTATCACTGTAATAATGCATTTGATGCTCAAATGGCATTATTGAGCCAGTGCGATGTTTCCAATCATCAGTACTTTGTCCATAAAATAAAACATAATCAGTGGCATCAAAAACACTATCACTTTCGCCAATAACTTCTATGGCATTTTCTTGCAAATCATCAAATTTAAAATCTGAGTTTTTCTCCGACAATAACTTTCCTCCATTGCCATATATTCTAATATTTTTTGGATTGATAGTGGCTGTATTAATTCCTAAGTTACTTAACATTGACTTGTCCAATTTATATATACCGTTTTGAGTAACTCCTATTTTATACCAATTACCAGTTGCTAAAACAGATGTATTAACAGCATTTGCTTGAGTATTTTTTTTATTTATTTTTGACTTTAAATTCAAATTCTCTTTTTGGAAATTCCAATTAGGAACAAAGCTTTCTAAGTATTCATATTGATTAGTAAAAGAATTTAATCTTATAGGGATTATCTTATGATAAAATATAATATTACTCCTTGATTTTTCAGAATAAGTTGACGTCTCAAAAGTATTGGTGATAAGCGCTTTATATTCGCTAATTTTTTCTAATTCTTCCGAATTAAGATTTCTAATAATAGGTTCTGTAAACTCAAATGTTGGAAAAGCATTTCCGTCACTTTCAATATGATTTAAAAAATAAGGTAAATTTTTGTTGTTAGGATCAAAATGTGCTTGAGAAAGAAATGGCTTTTTGTTATTTTTATCTTTAGAATCAGAATCTATAACTTTCGATAAAACAGGTTCATTTATAGCAGATTGAATATTTTTTTGAGAAAAACCGAAAAAATTAAATAAACTGAGAAAAACTAAAATAATTAGATAAGATTTACTGATAGCTTGCATTTGGACAAATTTGGAGGTAAATATATACGTTTAAACGACAAAAAAAATAAAATATTGTTTGTTAAAAGTTTTTATTTATTGAAAGAGACTGTTATATTTGTATTTAGGAAAGGATTAAGTAAATTTAACATATATGGCGAAGAAACTTATATTATTGCTCACAACACTCTGTTCTGCTGGTATTTGGCAAGATTTGCAGGCGCAAGACCCTCAATTTACTCAATTTTACGCTAATCCATTGTACTTAAACCCAGCATTTGCAGGAACAGCACGTTGTCCGCGTATATGTATGAACTACCGTAATCAATGGCCAAATTTATCAGGTACTTATGTTACTTATAGCGCCTCATACGATCAGCATATTGATGCTATTAGCGGAGGATTAGGCTTAATTGTGACTCAGGATGACCAAGCGCGTGGTACTTTAAAAACAACTAATGTTAATTTAATATATTCATATCTCCTTCCTGTTACTCGCGAATTTTCTATAAAATTTGGCTTACAAGCAGGCTTTTTTCAAAAATCATTAGATAAAACAAAACTTAATTTTGGCGATATGATTGACGCTAGACGCGGTTTTGTTTGGAACACAAATGAAGTTATTCCTTCTACTAATAAATCAAATTTAGATTTTGGCGGGGGTATTTTAGGTTATAGTAAACGTTATTTTATTGGAGCTGCATTTCATCATATTACTCAGCCAGATGAGGGTTTACAAGGAACTTCTAAATTACCATTAAAAATTACCGGCCACGCTGGCGCTGTTATTCCTTTAGAAAAAGGTGGTGACTCATACATATCACCAAACGTTTTGTTTATGCAACAACAAAACTTTACACAATTGAATTTAGGATTGTATTTTGTCCGTGGTTCTTTTGTTGGAGGTTTATGGTATCGTAACTCTGATGCCTTTATTGTTTTGCTAGGCATACAAACGGATCATTTCAAAGTAGGATATAGTTATGATGTTACTGTATCAAAATTATCAAGCAATACAGCTGGTTCTCATGAGATATCTATGCAGATGCAATTCGAGTGTAGACCAAAGAAGAAAAAATACAGAACTATTAGTTGTCCATCTTTTTAAAAAATAAAGTGTAACCTTTTCAAAAAAAATTCGTTATAGTCTTAAATTAAACCAATACCTATGAATTTCAATTTCATTAAAAGCCGCAAATCACTAGCTATTATCTTCTCTGTACTCGCAGTATCTTGCGCTAAAGAGCGTTCTTCTACTACTGGCTGGAATTACAATAATCCAGATAATGGAGGTTTTGAAAAAGTACCTTATGAGGAACAAGAGACTGGACCAGGTCTTGTATTAATAGAAGGTGGTTCATTTTCAATGGGTCGAACTGAAACTGATGTAACTTATGAATGGAATAATGTTCCTCGTAGAGTAACAGTATCTTCTTTTTATTTGGATGAAACAGAGGTAAGTAATTTTTCTTATTTAGAATATTTATGGTGGACAAGTCGTGTATTTGGGCCAACATTCCCAGATATCTACCAAAAAGCATTGCCTGATACATTAGTATGGCGTGAAAAATTAGCTTATAATGAGCCTTATGTAGAATACTACTTACGCCACCCTGCTTATAGAGATTATCCAGTAGTTGGAATCAATTGGTTACAGGCAAATGAGTTCTGTGCATGGAGAACTGACCGTGTAAATGAATTTATTTTAATTCGTGAAGGCTTATTAGATCACGTTCCAAATCCATCTGATCAGGATTATTTTAGTACTGAAGCCTATTTATCAGGCAAGTGGCAAGGGCAATTGAAACAAAAATTACCTTCATTTGATGAACAAAATCCTGAGAGAGATGTACGTATGGAAGATGGTATCTTTTTACCTAAATACCGTTTACCAACTGAAGCAGAATGGGAATATGCAGCCTACGGTTTAATTGGAAATACAATTGGCGAGCGTATCACTGACAGAAGAATTTACCCTTGGAATGGACATGGTATTCGTAATAGTGATGATAAATATATTGGTCAAATACAAGGCAACTTTGTGCGTGGTGCAGGTGATATGATGGGAACTGCAGGTTTCTTAAATGATAATGCCGACGTTACTGCTCCAGTTTATTCATATTGGCCAAATGATTACGGTTTATATAATATGGCTGGTAATGTGTCTGAATGGGTAATGGATGTTTATAGAGCATCTACTAGCCAAGATGCTGATGAATTTAGACCTTTTCGTGGTAATGTATTTGTTACTCAAGTAAAAGATAGTACTGATGGTACTATATCTACTAATGTAGATGGACCAGTATTCCAAAAATTTGTGCATAAAGTAAACGTTCCTACAGCTCACGGTGTTTCTGGTGAAACAACTGAAATAACTGATAGTGTCTTAACGGTTTTAACTAAAGATGCTCAAAATTACAGTAATGCGCCTTCTGACGGAAAATCTGACATACCAGGTCGCGTTAAATGGAGAGAAGTAAATGCAGCAATATCTTCTGATAATTTAGATGAACGCCGTAATTATAAAACATCTGATTATATAAGTTACTTAGATGGAGATGTTAACTCAAGTTTATATTTTCAAGATGGAGAAGAAGCTTATTCTGAAAAAGCAGACAAGTTAATGTATGAATACGCAAAAACATCTTTAATTAATGATAAGGCTCGTGTGTATAAAGGAGGTAGCTGGAGAGACAGAGCTTATTGGTTAAATCCAGGAACAAGACGTTATTTAGATCAAAGACAAGCAACTGCTCATATTGGCTTTAGATGTGCCATGGTAAGAGTTGGTAGCCCGGTTGGTTTAGGGAAATAAAAATGCTTTTAAATTTAAAAGTCCTTTCAATAAAATGAAAGGACTTTTTTTGTGATTATATATTTCTATTAAATTAATCCATATTAAAATAGGCGATAAACTGCATCATATTTTTCAACACCATCCATTAAAGAAAAATAAGTCATCGCAGTAGAGACAGTATTATCTCTATATGAATCTAAATTTCTCAAAAGATTATCCACTGCTATTTGATAATCTACTTGATTAAAATGCCTAATTGTAACTCCACAATTTGTTTGATGTATAATAGCATCCACATCACCAATATTAGTATTCGTTATTATAGGAACTCCCATCGACAAAATTTCACCCATTTTAGTGGGAGAAGATGCTAATTTAGAAAACGTTGGGTTAATAAAAAAAACGGAAGCTGTTGAAAGAACGATATGATATGGCATATCAGACCTCGAAGAAGGCTTAATTATTAAATTATTAATATCAACTCCTGCTTTTTGAGCGGCGTTGTATATTAATTCAGGACCATCTTTTGTAATAACTAAAAAAATAGCAGGTATTTTATCTGATAAAATTTTAAAAAAAGCAAGCATTTCATCGGCCATATACCAAGTTCCGATAGACCCAATATAACTTAATACAAATTTATTATTTAATTGTGGCATTTGATTTTTAAGCAACTCAAGCTGAGATAAACTTATATTGGTTTTAGAAAAATGTTCTATATCAACGCAGCAAGGAATTACTTGAATTTTACTATTATTGAGAGGAAGATTCCACGCAATTATAATTTGTTTAGCTTTGTCCGTTAGAGAAATAATAGCATCAGATGCAATCATCATTTCTTTTTCTTTTTTCTTAAAATATGCATATAAAGATGCACCAATAATATTGTTTTTATTCCAAATACGACCTTCAACTCTTTCGTCGGCCCAAAAGCCTCTCATATCAAAGATAAAGCCTGAATTGAATTTCTTTTTAGAATATAAACCAATTAGTCCTGGCAGATAACTTCTACAGTGTAAAATAGTGTGCTCTTTACTATTTTTTATTTCTGAAATAACTTTTTTTTTGAGAGATAAAAAATTTTGCAATTGGGAAATGAATGGCTTACCAGATTTATAAAAACAATAATTCCAATTTATATTTGCCTCTGAAACAATAGTTTGAATAAGCGTATGATTCAAATCCCAATTTTCTTTTTTTTCGCAACTTACAATACAAATCTTGTGACCCTTTTTTGCTAAATTGGTTAAATAAGGTAAAACCTGCGATTGACCAAGAGGATCAGTCATACCATCAATAGATACAAAAAGAAAGGTTTTGCTATTACTCATAAATTAAAGTAAAAGTAGTATTTTTATAGATGTATGAACAATAATCTCAGTTTTTTAGATCTATTATTGCCTCCGCTATATATATTAGGCGCATACGCTTATGGGTATTGGATTACTAAAAAAAACATACGTGAGAAGCCAGAATATGCTTATTTTACTAAAGGATTAATGGTTCGTATTTTTGGCGCAATACTCTTGGGGTTAGTATATTTTTTTTACTACAAGGGTGGCGATACTGTAAATTATTTTGAAAGCGCTAGAGCATATTCAAACCTATTAACGAAAAACGATTCTGAATTTTGGACTGCTTGGCTAGGGAATCCAAAAGGACAGTATTTTCAGTTTGATGAGACTACAGGTTATCCTATTTATAGTGGAAGAGATAGCGCAGCTTATTTTGTTGTAAGGTTGCTAATACCAATTGTTATGTTAGGTTGCCATTCCTATTTTGCAACTGCTATTTTAACAGCTTGTTTTACCTACGGTGGAATGTGGAAATTATACCAAACATTTTTACAAGAATTCCCTAAATTAAAAAAAGAATTTGCAATTGCCTGTTTATTCATTCCTTCTTGTGTGTTTTGGGGCTCTGGCTTAATGAAAGATTCTTTTACTTTATCGGCTGTTGGTTGGTTTACATATGCATTCTATCATTTTTTTATAAAAAAAGAACGTAAATTATCTTTTGGTATATATTTATTTATCTCAGCATTTATAATTTTAGCAATCAAGCCTTATATATTTTTCGCCTTATTGCCTGGCTGTATTTTATGGTTGAGTAATAACCTTGTTAAAAAAATTAATCATAGTTTCATTAGATTTCTTGCTACACCGATCGTTCTCACAATTGGCGGATTGATAGGGTATCTAGCCTTAATACAGATGGGTGAAAACTTAGGTCAATACCAATTAGATAATGTATTAGATAAAGCCGTTGTTACTCAAAAGGATATGAAGGCAGATTATTACGGGGGGAAAACCTATGACATTGGTGAGTTTGATGCGAGTATTTCTGGCATCATTCTTAAAGCACCAATTGCAATCTTTTCAGGTATATTTAGACCTGGACTTTGGGATGTGAAAAATGCAGTGATGCTTATTTCTTCACTTGAAAATACATACCTATTAATATTAACTATCTTTCTATTAATTAAACTCAAGTTTTTTGGATTTTTTATCTTAATTAGAAAAAATCCAATGCTATTATTTTGTATGCTATTTTCACTTTTTTTTGCATTTTCTGTAGGATTAACTGTAGCAAATTTTGGATCCTTAGTTCGTTTACGAATACCCGAATTACCATTTTTTGTCGCAGGCGTGTTTATGTTAAGGCATCTATATGAAAAACAAAGTGGCACTATAATGAAGTTCTAATAATCGTATTAATATTTACTAATTAATCGTATTTATAGATGTTCTGATTAGATTCTGCATTCTAGAATTCTTATTTAAAACCTACATTCTCCTATTAAATGAAATAAAAAATAAAAGTAAAAAAAATAAAGGTATAATATAAGTCAAAATCAAAGTAATTTGATGAAATAATAACATATTTTTAGCAGGAAATTCATTAGGTTTTCCATAAGCTATTTTTTCCAATAATTTATTAAAATCTTCTTTAGGTAGAGAATTTTCATATACCTTATATAGAGAATCTTTATTATGAATATAATAATCCATACTTTGATGATGATTCGTTATTTTAAACCATTGAGGTTCCTTTGTAACATCATGTAATCTCCATGAATCCCTGTAATATACTTCACACAAAAAATGACCGGGTCCTTCTTTTTTACCTAAACCAACACTTCTAACTTTAATCCCTCTTTTTTTAAGTATTTCCATAAAAACTATCGTTTGTTGACTGCATAAGCCTTCGGAATAATGAAGAATATCATTGGGTTCCACTATGGCTGATAAGTGTGGCCAAAAAAGTTCTCCAAATAATGCGGCAATCCAATTTTGACTTATATTATAATTGCTTAATCCAAAATAGAACCTTTTTTTTATGAGATCACTTACAATACTTACATAAACTGCTGTGTCAATACCTTGAAGGTCGAAATCATTATTTGAATTATAATTATATACACTGTCTGCATAATCAATAATTTTATCAATTGAATTTAAATAGTGTAGTTTAGGATTATAATCCTCGCCTCGAACAACATTAATCTCTACCTTTTCTTTATAAATAACAAATAAAGGGATCGCTGTTAAAATACTTAATCCAAGGAAAAAAAAAGATAATATGTGACTATAGTAGCGTTTTTTCAAAAAAAATTAAATTAAGTACGCAAAGTATTATTTTTTTTTAAATTAAAATAAGTTAAATAATTAATTGTACAAAAGAAATATTAACATTCTATAATCTATTCGTAATTAGACGCTTAATAATGGCAAAAAAAGTGCGATTTACAATAAACAAACTACTTAAAGTGCAGGCTTTAAATAAAAATTTACATGCTGACTTTTTAAACCCATTATCAGCCAACTCAACAGATAGTAATAAAAAATTTCTCATTTTAAAATAATTTATTCTACTTCCAAGAAACATTTTTATGGATGCATTTTCTGATGATAAACGTATAAAAGTAGTAAATCTGGCTATAAGGCGATTAGCGTCTTTCATAGATGTTACGCTTCGATTATCATGTTGTATAACGATTGAGGATACAGTTGATGAACATAATATTTCATATTTTGAGGCTAAACGTAGCCAAAGTTCATAATCTTCGCTTGCTGACAACTCTCTTGTTTCGTTAAAAGGATTTTCCAGTGCAATATCTTTTCTGATAAATACTCCATTGCAACTAAATGGATTTCCATCAATTATTTGATTTTTAAAATTACTTATAATTGGTCCTTTTGAGAGAATATTATTATCTATATCTTGAACAACATAGTTTAAATGAAAAACTTCGGGGTATGAATTATTATTTATTATGGTACTAGCCTCCATTAAATGTATATCTGTAGCCAAATCATCAGAATCAAAAAAATTAACATACTCCCCTCTAGCTTTAATAGTTCCAAAGTTTCGGGCGGCAGCACGCTCACCATTAGTTTTTTTAAAATAAAAAATATTGTCCGATAAATAGTTCTTAACTATTTCCTCAGTATTGTCTGTACTGCCATCATCTACAATTATGATCTCATAATTTGTATACTTTTGAGATAACAGACTTTCAATTGTTTTAAAAATAAAGTCACCACGATTATATGTTGGTATAATTATGGAAAAAAAAGTACTATTCTTCATATAGTTGTTCTAAGGATGTTATCATTTTTTTTAGTTTAAAGTTAGTCTGAACATCATTAATCCCATTAATTTTCAATCTATTAGACAAATCTCTATCTGTTAATAATTGAGTTACTGCATTATAAATCGCATCTGAATTTTTAAATGGAATAACTAGAGCATTTTGTTTATCCTTAATAAACTCATTCGCTATTCCTGATAGTGTGAATATTGATGGGATACCTGATGCTAATGATTCCACATAAGTTTGCCCGAACGCCTCTGCATCAGAAGATATAGGTACATGTATAAAGATATCAAAAAGTTTATATAAGGCATATATATTTGATTCAAATGAAATTTCGATATAATTTTCCTTAGGAATTTTTTGAAGTAAATTTTGAATTTCTATTTTATAATCACCTGATGCATTAGCTAAAACTAACAATGCATTGGGATATTTATGTAGAATTCTTTGAAAAGCTGGAATTATATATTGAATCCCTTTCCACTCAGTATATCTGGAAATAACTCCAATTACTGGTGTAAAATTATTCTTAATGTATTTTACTTTTAGATTGCCAACCAGCGACTCAGGTACATTTAAGAATTCATCTAATTTAAACCCGTGATGGATAATCCGTATATTTTTTTCACTCACCTTTTCTTTAATAATTAAAATATCTTTAACTACTGATGATATTGCAATAATAGTTGTAGAAAGTGAATTTATAAATTTGTCATATATCACAGCTTTTGGAAAATAAATATGATGGTAATCGGAATGATGCCGAGTATGTATTCTTTTAGGTATTCTAGCTAACCAAGCAGCAAATAAGCCAATAATATTTGCATCAAACAAATGGGTATGTACAATCGAAATCCCATTCTTTTTAAGGATTTTATATGTTTTAAATATAGCTTTTGGAATATCTCTTTTGGATGTATAATTAATTCTATAAACAGATACGCCTTTTTGTATCAAATAATTTTCTAATTCTGATTCCCCAGGATTTAATAAAATAAAATTCAAATTAAATTTACCCTTATCTAAATAATCTGAAATCCATTCAAAAGCTAAAGACTTATTGATGTTGGAAATTATGTATGTTATATTAATTTTCATGATTAAGTTATTAAAAAACACATTCTCAATTCTATGCACTTTAAACAATTTTCGCGAGAAACCACGAATTTGTATATTTACCTCAAAATATTTTACCCAAAATCGTTTTCCGTTTTTCTAAAAAGGTTTCTTCAATAAATATAGTTGTAATAATAGCAGTAAAAAAAGTAGTCGTCAAATAAATTAAAAGACCAATTATTCCGCTTCCGAAATACTTTATTATAAAAAAAACAAAAATCGGATGCCATAAATACCAATTGTAACTATAATAAGCAATAAAACGCAATGGTTTTAGCTTAGAAAAATTAACATAATACAATCCCATTATCATTAAAAAAAAAGCAAAGGGAATAATAGAATGAAAATAAATTTTTTCAAATATAATATTATTGAAATAAATAGAATAACACAGAGTTAAGATAAAAATAACAAGTCCTAACGGTAAGGCAATGAATTTAATTTTAATTGTTCTTATTTTTTCTTCATGAAATGTTATGATTAAATTTAATAAAACACCCCAGGCCAAAGCATCAATTCTATTATGAGTTGCTGAATAAGTATCCTTACTTGTAGTAAAAAAATAAGAAAAATATTTAAACATAATTCCTACAATTATAGTTAAAATAACAAAAACAAAAAGTGTTTTAATCTTATATTTTACTGGGATTAAATTCTGTATTATTATAAACATAACTGGAAGCATTATATAGAAATGCTCTTCAATACATAAAGACCAAATATGATCAAAGCTCCAATGAAAAGGTAATCCTGTATAGTTTTGATAAAAAAACAAATATCTTTTTAAGTCCCAGACTGGAATTATTTCGTTAGGCTTTATTGTACTATAAAAAAGGAAAGCAATAATGCTCCCGAATAAAATAAAAAAATAATATGATGGCCAAATTTTAAATCCTCTTTGGAGAAAAAACTTTAAGAAATTAATCCCTTTATCGCTTTCAAACTCTTTGGTTAAAAGCCCCCCAACTAATAATCCAGAAACTAAAAAAAACAAATCTACACCCAAATAGCCAAAAGGAAGTAAGCCGTCAAAATGATAAAACACAACCGAAATAATAGCCAAACCCCTAAAAACATCTAAGCATGAATTTCTATTAGGACTATTTATAACTTCAAAAACTTTTAATCTTATCATATAATAATCAATATTACTTTAATCTCCTTCATAAATATATTTT
Source organism: uncultured Bacteroidota bacterium (assembly GCA_903834765.1). Lineage (GTDB taxonomy): Bacteria > Bacteroidota > Bacteroidia > B-17B0 > Aurantibacillaceae > UBA4416. The sequence goes on along the minus strand of CAILKE010000002.1, from coordinate 31,111 downwards.
ATTCAAACCAAAGTTTTTTAAAAAATTCTTTGTGTGCATAAATATGATGGTAACGAAAAATAAAAGAACGATTTTCTTTCAATCTTTTTGAACGATCATTCGAAATTAATAATTCATCAATTAAACTTGCTAATTTACTTTTCAAATTAATAACATTCGCATTTATAATTGGATTATCTTCTTCTATATAATTTTCAAGACCTTTTTCGATATAACATACAACATTGCAACCATAAGTTAATGCCTCTACAGATTTTAGTCCATACCATCCAATTAACATTTGATCAATCACAATATCAGTCTTCTTAAATGTATGAAGCAAATCATATCTAGTCATGGAATAGCTAGACCGCTTATCTTTTCCTGGCAACATCAACTCAATTTTATCTTGATAAATTTCTTTTAATTCAGCTAAAATAGTTTCAATATATAAAGATCCTTTTAGTCCAAAACCAGATGGGGAGTGTAATACTTTGATTACACTTGAATTCACATTTTGATCCTGTCTAAATTTTTCCTCAAATTCATTAGCATCTATTAACACCGGAAAATAAATAGCTTCAGGCATTATCTCCAAAAGATCGGGAGTAGAAACAATAATACGACGTGCATATTTACGGGCGTCCGAAATTAACTTATCCTGAAATTCCTCAGTCATTTTTGGCTTGTTTTTTGTGCCTTCAAGATACTCTTCAATATTTTCTCCTTTCCATTTAATATAGTCTTCAGAACGAATATCTGACCCAACAAAATGCATAATTACTTTTTTCCCAAACAACCTATAAACCCATAATTCATAACGTCTCAATTTTCGAGTTAAAATAGTTTCGCCTGATATAAAATGAAAGATATCATAACGAAATAAACTAAAAATAAAAAAAGAAACTGAATACAAATAAAGTAATAATGGATGAGTTTTGTCAATAGGACAAGAATATGTATATTTTGTTTTATAGTGAGTTTCAGGTAATATATATTTTGAAAATGATTCTGCTACTAATTTATCAGATAAATATTTATCTATGAATTTTGTATAGTGCTCTATTCTATAACCTATATCAACTGCTGCAAATAAAATCCTCTTTTTCTTCATCAATTATTTATATAAGTTACTTATTTGATAATATTCCCAATCCAAATCTTTTAAATCAGCAGTTTTTTTAATAATACCTTTTTTAGTTAAAATACTTTTACTTTCATCAACTAAATCAAGCATTATAGATTTATATTTTGGAGGTTCAAAACCAACTTTTTCTTTTCTCCAACATATTTCATGTGGCAAAACAGAGTTCATAGAATCTCTTAATATAAATTTTGTCCATCCATTATGTAGCTTCATATTATCGGGAAGAGAAAAAACAAATTCAACCAACTTATGACTCAAAAAGGGAAGTCTTACTTCTCTGCCATGTGCCATCGAATTTCTATCCGCATAACGTAACAAATTTTGTAAACCACCATTAAAAGTGTTACTATATAATGCTTTATTTAAATCTGTTACAAATCCACTACCATAAGGTATATCTTTATAAGATGATAAAAACTCTGAATTGAACTGTTTAAAATAATCTGGCTGAATTAATTTATTTTTAGTTGTCCTAATATTTTTTCTCAACTTTGGAAAATAAGAATGCAACATTAAATTTCGTCCATAATCATATTTTTGACCATATAAATTAAAATAGTGTTGCTTCTGATTATCTAATTCTTTTTTATCGTGAAGCATTAATGAGCTATAATAATTATAAAAAAAATGTCCATAACCTGCTAATATTTCATCTGCACCTTGACCATCTAACAAAACCGTAACATTATTATCTTTCGCCAATTTCATAACTTCCCACTGAGCTATCACACTTGTACTTCCAAATGGTTCTTCCTGGTGATAAGCAACTTGATCTAATCGTTGATTTAATAACTCTGGTGTTAAAAAAACGTAATGCGGTTCTACCTTATTTCTAGCAATAACCATTTCCATATATTTGCCTTCATCTCTTATAAATCCTTCGAATCTGGCAGAAAATGTTTTTTGGATTTGCGACTCAGGTTTTATTTTATCGATGAGAGTGACAATACTTGAAGAATCTAATCCACCAGATAAACTAGAACCAACAGATACATCAGAACGCAAACGTCGTTTTATCGACAAACTAAATAACTCACTAAAAGTACTCCTAGCTTCTTCTAAACTTATATTTTCGTTTCGATAGTTTAAATCGATATCCCAATATTTTCGTTTATGATGGATTTTATTTTTCTCCAAAATAAAACAATGAGATGGTTCTAATTGGTATATATTCGAGTAAAAAGTATGTGATTGATTTTGAACATCATTTTGTGCTCCATATCCTAAGTACAAAAAAATTTGTTTCTCATTAGGCTTTTTTGGTATACCAATAGACCAAAGCGCTTTCATTTCTGAAGCAAAATAAAAGGATTCATTATCTTGATAATAAAAAAAAGGTTTTTCTCCAAAACGATCTCTTGCACAAAAAAGAGTTTTCTCAACTTTATCCCAAATTGCGAAAGCAAACATTCCATCCAAATCAGTCAAAAAAGTATCTTTTTTATAATCATATAAGGCAAGTAAAATTTCTGTATCAGATTTTGTTCTAAAAGAATATCCCCTTTGCAAAAGTACTTCTTTAAGTTCCAAATAATTATATATCTCACCATTAAAAACGATAGAATACCTATCTAAAAAATGCATTGGTTGATCTGCAGAACTGTGCAAATCAATTATTGATAATCTCCTGTGAGCTAGGCCTACTGTGCCAGTTTCATCAATCCATTGTCCCTCTCCGTCAGGGCCTCTATGAGCAATAGTATCCGTCATTAATTTAAGTTTATCTAAACTTAAATTATTAGAATTCAAAGTAATTATTCCAGCTATACCGCACATAAAATATTAATTTCTTAATTACCTAATTGATAAGAAAAATAGGACTTATTATTCAAATAAAAAAGACTCATTTAATAACATTTTTATATGAGATAGATATATTTCGCTATATTTTTCGGCATTTTCAACTTTTGAAGCAATTTCTGATTTTTGTTTAAATCTAAAAATATCATCTTTAGACAGTTCTTTAATTTTTTTCGCTAAACTTTCTGGGCTAAAATCATCTGCAACAACGCCCAGGTTGTACTTTTCAACAATATGCCTCATTTCTTTAGAAGGAGAAATAGCAATAGCTAATTTTGCTTGTATGTATTCAAATATTTTATTTGGTAATGCAAATTCATTATTAAATCCATTAGGGTTTAATATATAAATACCTATGTCGTACTTATTAATTGTAGGGATTATTTCTTCAAAGCTTACCGGTTTTATAAAAGAAACATTTGATAGATTAGATATGTTTTTTAATAATTTTTGATAATAAATATTATTATAATCTAAGGATGTTCCCATAATATCAAAAACATAATTTTCACCAAGCAGCTCAGCTACTTTTATCATCTCTTCAATTTTCCGAGACTCTAATATCGCTCCATGGTAAATTATTTTTATTTTATCGATAGTGCTTTCTAAAATGGGAATTTTGGAGTAAAAAGCAGCGTTAGGGATAACAATAGATTCAACATTATATTCTGTCAAACATTTTTCTGCTATACCATCACACACATTTATCATTAAATCAAGTTTAGATAAATAATCTCTGTATAGTTTATCATAAACTGACCCTGTAGATTCTAACCAACCTTGCTGATCCTCAAACTCTAAGGGGTGATATTCATGGGCATTGAAAACTAGCTTAATGCCATATTTTTCTTTAAGTTTAACGGCTATCGGCAAAAAAATAGGCTCATGTATAATAACAATACTAATTTTGTTTTCAGTAATAAATTGATCTATTCTACTAAATTTAGGGATATAGAACTTTATAATATTCAAACTAAATAATATGCTATTAATTCTATTATATAATTTATCAAATAGTGATCGTTGAGTATAAATGTTTTCATGAATAACAGTTCCATCAGTTGGCATAGTCTCTCCTAAAGAAAAAATAATAAAATCATCTTTTAAAACTTCAATTTCTCTGATGACCCGTGGAGCGTCATGCAGTGTTCTTTTACTAAAAATAAGAATATGTTTTTTACTGCTATCAGCTAATGCAGAAACAATATCTGATTTAATTGTTTTTTTCATATTGTTTTGGAATACACATCAACTATTTGTTTTCCAATAGCTAATGAGTTATACTTTCCTCTTGAATTAACTGCTATTTTAGCTTTGTCAAATTTATTAATATTTGAAATCATTTCCATAAACTTCTCGTAAAAATCGATCAAGTTCTTTGCCTCATAAAGTAATCCATTACTATCATCTATAAGCTCTAAATTTCCATTAACTTTTGAAGATAAAATTGGCAACCCTGAACATAAACCTTCAATAATTATACATGGCAAATTTTCAGCGTCTGTTGGATGTACCAAAAAATCAGCACAACTCATCTGATATGCTATTTCTGTCTTAGTTAAAAATCCAAAAAAAGTAATATTCAAGTCCTTCAGCTTTTCATTCACAAACTGTTTAACTTCCCTAATTTGAATACCTTCTCCTGCCCAATTTATTTTCAATAATTTATATAAGTCGAATTTTTTTTGCTTCAACAAGACTAATAATTCGAAAAATAAAATCGGATTTTTTGGTGGATTCCAAATGGCTGCAGCAAAAATAACAATAGAACTAGTTTTAGAATTATTTACTATATAATTCGACAAAAAAACATCATTAGCAACATTGGGTATGTTTTTAATCTTATTAGATGGCACTAAATAATTCTCAATTAAAACATTTCCTAACTGAACCGAAACTGGTAATAAAAATTTCACCTTGGGCATGTTTAATAATTTAATCAATTCCAATTTTTTTATTTCAATTTCATCTTTTGGCAACTGAAAAATTTCTGTATGATAAAATGAACTATGTTCTGTTATCACAATAGGTAAATTAAATTGATTACTTCTTTTAACTACTATAGTATTTAATAATGTAGTTAAAACATTAATGTGAATTAGATTAATTGGCTTAGTAATTTCATATCGTTTAATTATTTGTGAAATCAGTCGAGTTAATTGTTTTTCTAACACACCAAATTTTCTAATTTTTAAATCAACATCTATTATCAGTACTTCTAAATTTTCATTAATAACAATTGTTTCTTGTTTAATGGTTGACGGAAAATCAAACCACGACTTGGATTTATTAACTGACCGTAAATAAACAGCAGTTACTTTTGAAAAATTAGAAATAGATTCTGCATGTTCTCTAATAAAAACTCCATTAAGTGGGTACTCTTTTGTAGGCCACCAACCAGCTAAAAATAAAGCATGCATAGGCATTTATTTATATTGAAGTTTTTTCAATTTAGCAATTAACCTGTCTTTTAAAGAAACTTGGATTGGTTTAAAGGAAAAATTAGTAGCAGTAGATTTTGGTTTTAAAACAATTACTTGATAATCACAATTATTTGTCCAAATTTCATATGTCTTAAGATAATGAATATAAAAATCATTTGGATAAACATTTGAGCAAAGTAAATCAGTATAAATAGGCTGATCAATAATCTGCAGTAACTCCTTTGTATTCTCGTGGCACCACTTTAAGTAATTGGGATTTGGTATATGTATAAGAACGAAGCCATTATCTTTAATTAAAGATCGTAAAATAGAAAACAACTTACCATGAACTTCAATAGGAATATGCTCAATTACATCAGGTAAAATAACAACATCAAATTTATTATTAACATCTAACTTCATTTGCACAATATCACCAATTAAGAAATCGATATTATTAAAATTTTTAAGTTGTTTTTTTGCATAATCAACACTTTTTGAACTAATATCAATCGCTGTAACTTTTCCAAAACCTTCAGTATATTCAGCTAGCAAGCCTGTTTGTGTTCCGATACCACAGCCTATTTCTAAAACATTATCTGTTTTTTTTAACCCAAATTTAATCGCAAACTCATGTATTTTAATATTTCTTGTGGAAACGCCCGTATTTATCTGCTTTTCCGAAAAATCATCATAGAAATCACTTACCTTACTATCATTCATGTAATTATAGTTTTAATTTTTTTTGCAAAAATAAAATATCTTCTTTCCGCACCATCAACAATTCAATTAAATTGGATTTAGAATGCTTTAAATATATAAAAATAATATAACTTGTGCTAATTGTATAAGACAGAATTGTGGCATATGCAGCGCCTTTAGGCCCATATTTTGGGATTAAAATGAGATCAAACATTAAACAAATTACAAAACCTATTAAAGAACATTGCAAATTTACTTTTTGCATTCCCCTTCCGGCAAAATAAGAAGCTAATATCGTAGTAATACTAAAAGGAACAATTCCAATTAATAAAACGCGAAATAGAAACACAGCATTAGTAAATTGTTTTCCATACAACAGTGGAATAATGAAACCAATAGAAGATGTTAAAATAATTGTAGCGACTAGCATAATAAAAAAATTAATTCTTGATAAAACATTAGTTTGATTAATCAACACTTCAGGTTGTTCAGAACTTGAATATGACAAAAAAACACTTGCAACAGCTTGAGGTAATAACCAAAGCATTTGTGCCAGATTTACTGCAAGTGAATAAATCCCTAAATCATTATTTCCAAAATAATACTTTACAAACCAAAAATCCATTCTATAACTTAAAAACTGAAGTATATTGGCTAAATATGCCAAAAACGAGAAATTTGCTAAATACTTAAATTGAATTTTATCTAATAATTTAAAATTAAATGTAGGTCTGGCGTACTTTACATATATATAGTAAATACCAATTAATGGAAGTGTATTTATTATTAAATAAAAATAAATAAAACTTTTAAAGCTTATTTGGGAGTTATTATTGAGATAATAAAAAAGCAAGTACAGAACTAAAGAAATACCTGCAATCCAAAAATAATTAACTTGCTGCTGAAAAAACAATTTTTTTCCACTTATTATTGAGTTAAATAAAATGGAACACATCATTGTTGAAAACAACATTAAAAATGCAATTAGGTTGAAGCTAAGGCTTTGTGAACTAGGGAATAAAAAATTAAACGAATCAAACGACAAAAATATTAGCAGAACGAAAAAACAAACTATAACCAAAATCAAAATACCTAATAAAATTGTATTTACTAAATTTCTAACTGGGGCTTTATTTGCAGAAACAATATGAACTACTGCAGAACCAAAACTAAAACCTAGTATCAAGCTTAAAAACGAAGCTGAATTTATTAATATCGCAAAATTGCCTCTTCCATCCGGTCCCAGTATACGCGATGTTATAATTGATGAACCTAAACCTGTGATAACTCCAACTATTTGAGCCGTAAACTGCCGAATAATGTTCTTAGAAAGAGTTTGGTTCATTTACTATTACGATTGTAAAAAAACAAATCCTATTTAAAATAAATTATGTTAAATAGTATTATTTTGTTGTAAATTTACACTAATTAAGTCATCATTATTAATATATCACAATAATTTTTGAGATCATCAATAAAAATAAATGTTTGGTTAATTATCTTAATATGTTTATATAATCATTTATATTCTCAGATAAGTTTTACACCAAAAAGCATTACTGGTTTATCTATTTGGTTAACTGGTGATAGTGTCGAAGTATTGTCTGGCTCTGATATTAGTAAATGTTATGATCTTTCTAATAATTTAAATCATGCTGTTCAATCTCTAGCAAGTTCACAACCCACCAAATTAAACGCATCATTAAACGGGCACAATACAATTAAATTTGACGGCACCGACGATTTTCTTCAATTTAATACAATTAACAATATCAGAACCGTATTTTGGGTTTTGAGAGAAGATATTGGAACTTCATCAAATTATAGGCCTCTATTAGGGCATTCTACTACCTTGGATTTTACAAGAGGTGCTAATGGTGAATTTTGGGATGCTAATTATGCTAGTAGTTTTGTTTATCAAGGAATTAACTCTATAAACAGTAATACGATAAATCCTCTCACAACGCTTGTACCAAAAACTTTTTCCGTAATCAACTTAATTACAATTGGCAATACACAAGCAGAGTATTTAACAAGAGATAGATCTAATATTAGTAGGGTATGGAACGGAGAAATTGCAGAATTGATTATATATGATAATCCTTTGAATGCTATGAACATTGCCTTAGTTGAAAACTACCTTTATAATAAATATGCACGACAAATTTCATTAGGCCACGACACAACTTTAATGAATAAATTATGCTTCACCTTAAACCCAAGTAGCCCAGACTTTTCCAACTATCATTGGTCTACAGGCGCTACAACTTCTACTATTTCTGTAAATAAAACTGGTAAATATTGGGTTAATGCAACTAATATTTTTGGTAAGATATCTTCAGATACTATTATCGTCAATTTTCCAAACTATAATAAACCTTCACAGGATTTAATATGTTTAAATAATACTCTGGCATGGAATACACAATTACCAAAATCAAATTATACTTTTTTATGGCAAGATAATACAACTACAGATTCTGTATTTACTATTAACCAAGCGGGTAACTACTATGTAAAAATTACTGATTCCTATAGCTGTTCCATAACATCTGATACTGTTAAAGTACTAGTAGATAATTTCCCCTCAACCGCTACCCTAGGCCCTGATATATCCTTATGCGCAGGTAATTTAATTACCCTCACAACTGGTTTGGCCCCGTCCTTATCCTATACTTGGAGTGATGGCTCGCATGGTAATTCTTTAGTGATTAACACAACAGGAACATATTCTGTTATTGTAACTAATACCAATAGTTGTGTGGCAAAAGATACAATCAATGTTACTATTGTAGGACAAGCACCTATTGCGAATTTTTCGAATAATGCAGGTTGCAAGAATAATTTGGTTAGCTTTATCAATCTATCTTCTGCTCCAATTAGTAATACCATTACGAGCTCTTTTTGGGATTTTGGTGATCCTTTGTCTGCATCTAACACATCAACCTTATCCAATTCTTTTCATACATTTTCAGACACAGGGAATTATACAGTAAAATTAAAGGTTATCACTAATGTTGGTTGTGAGCAAACAGTCTTGAAAAATATTCATATTGCGCCCACTCCCACCGTTAATTTTTCAAATGGCATTTCTTGTCAAAATGATAGTACACAATTTACAGGCTTAATAAGTTCATCATCTTATACCATTTCCAATTGGCTATGGAACTTTGGTGACATAGTTAGCGGTACCTCAAATACATCTTCACTAGCAAATCCTAAACATCAATTTAGTAGTCAAACTAATTATACAATTAAGTTGATTGCGACTAATAACGCCGGATGTAAAGATTCTATCAGTAAAATTGTTAATGTAAAAGCTCAGGTAAAAGCTATGTTTTCATATTCGGTAGCCTGTACAAATGAAGTTGTGAAATTTCAGGATAATTCAATCGTGTCAGCTCCCGCTTCAAGTACAGTAAGAAACTGGAGTTTTGGTGTTTCAACAACGAATACCTTGGTAAGTCAATATTATCCGGTAGCTGGGACGTACTCAGTTACACTCACTGTGATTGGAACCAATGGCTGCATATCTTATGCCACTAAGCAAGTAACCGTTACCTTGCCTCCAACTAGTAATTTTGTGACTCCTCAAAATTTCTGTATCAATGATTCAATTAAATTAATTGATGCGAGCATTTCTAGTTCTAGCACGATCCAAAATTGGAAATGGTCAGTAAACACAACACCTTATTCAACTCTTCAATCCCCTTATTTACATGTTACTGATACGGCAAATCACATTATTAAATTGCGAGTGATTGATGGATTAGGATGTAGGGATTCCATTTCTAAAAATGTTTACGTGTATCCCAAACCAATTGTGGATTTTGAAACATCACCCAATTTTATTTTTAGCCAAACGTCAGCTACTTTAACTCCCAATATATTAAATGGACTTGCTTATAATTGGTCAGGAACAAACAACTTTTCTTCTTCGTTAACAAGTCCTGTTTATCCATTTGCCGACACAGGTAGTTATCAGATTACACTTTTACTAACCAATAATCATGGTTGTAAAAATTCAAAAACGAAATCATTTATTGTTTATAATAAAAGAACTGATTTGGCAATCTTAGATATTACACCAAATATTCAATCTGATGGATACCTTGATTTAACAGCTAGTTTGGCTAATTTTGGAACCACAACAATTACTGATTTTAAAATCAATTATAAATTAACTAATGGTGGGCAAATAAAAGAACATTGGGTGGGCTCACTAAACGCAGGAATATTTTATAATTATCATTTTTCGGGAAGTGCATTAGTCAATGAAGCTGACATTAATAGCATCGTTTGTGTGACAATATCTGAAGTAAATGGAGGCTCAGATGATAATACTCAAAATGACAATCTCTGCTTGGCCTTATTCGTTAAAGACATCGATATTTTTTCTCCATACCCAAATCCAACTAATAATAATGTTGTATTTCCTGTCGTGTTAAAAAAAGATGCAAATATTGTATTTGATATTACAAATGCTATGGGTGGCTCAATTTTAGTAAGTAATTCGGTTGATGGTAACGCAGGCTTAAATTTAATTCCGCTTTCGGTTTCGAACTTATCAAGTGGCTGTTACATCGTTAAAATAACAATCAACGAAAAAATATTTATTAAAAAAATAATAAAATATTAAGGTTTCTCATACCGCAGATGCACTGAGACGTTTTATTTCATGGAGATTTCGCTGAATTTTTGTTGTTATTAGAGCCAGCGTGATTGTTTCTTTTTCATCTATGGAAAAAGATAGAAAACAAAACATTACATTACATATTCACAATAGTTTTATTTCATCCATTCTTTATACCACATCTCAAACATCAATAAATACCATATCTTGACCGCATATTCTTTTTTCCCTTTGAAAAAATCAACTACCAATTTGTCTACTTGATCTGCTTGAAAAATCCCCTCTGATTGTATAGTTTGTCGATTTAAATAATAATGCACTTGTTCTTTCAAATCAGTTGCCAACCACTTTTCTATCGGAATGGCAAAGCCTGTTTTAGGCCTATCCATCATAACTTTAGGAATATATTGATGCGTTATTTCTTTTAAGATATATTTTTTGATTCCATTATGGTATTTAAAATTATCAGGTAATTGAGCTGCAAATTCAATAATACGATGATCCAAGAATGGTTCTCTTCCTTCTAAACTCACTGTCATAGAAGCTCTATCAACTTTTTGTAATATGTCATCCACTAAATACGTTTGGTAATCAATTGCCATCATATACGATAATGATGAATAACTGTTATTCGTTAAACTATCAGACAAATAAGCTGTTTCCAGAGATCCGTATTTTTTGAGGACAAGTTCGTTTAATTGCTTTTCATTAAATTGTTGACTCAAACTTAACATCACATTTTTGTGCGACGGATCTTTTAATAAACTTTTTAGTTTCTCATAACGATTATGAAAGTTGTATTTATTTTTTAAAACAGGAATGTGATCGGCCGATACTAAATCCATTATACCTGCCAATCCTTTATTTACAATACTTGGCATAGAACTTAGTAATTTACCATGCTTCATCATATAATCATAACGATTATAACCTGCAAAAATTTCATCGCCACCATCAGCACTTAAGGCTACAGTTACTTGTTTCTTTGCCATTTTACAAACTAAAGTTGTAGGTATAGCACTGCTATCTGCAAAGGGCTCGTCATAGTAATAAGGTAAATCATCAATTAATTCAAGCGCATCTTGTTCAGTGCATTGATACTCATGATGATCTGTTCCTAAATGTTTGGCAATTTCTTTTGCAAAAGGCGCTTCGTTTAAGCCTATATCAGAAACGCCAATGGTAAATGTTTTTAATTTTGTAGGATTATTTTTTTGCAATAAAGAAGTGACACATGCGCTATCGTATCCCCCACTTAAAAACACACCAACCGGAACATCTGAAACCATTCGGTAATCGAAGGCTGATTGCAAAAGCTTTTCTGTTTCTATCTTAGCCTCATTAAATGAAATAGCTAACTTGGGTTTATTATAATAGTCATAAACATCCCAATATTTGCTTATGTTGAATGTTGAATGTTGAATATTGAATATGAGTACATGAGCTGGTTTTAATTTATAACAATAATTAAAAATACAATGAGGCGTAGGAACATTACCATATTGCATAAATGCAGCAACGGCATCGGTATTAATTTCTTTTTTAAATTGAGGATGCCTATGAAACGCTTTTAATTCGCTAGAAAATAAAAACAATCCTTCGTTCCAATAATAAAAAAAAGGCTTTACTCCTGCCCTATCCCTCAAGCATATTATTTCAAGTTTTTGAGTATCATAAATAACAAAAGCAAACATCCCAATAAAACGATGTACGCATTGAATACCCCATTCGGCATAAGCATGAAGCATCACTTCTGTATCTGAATTACTAATAAATTGGTGCCCTAACAACTCTAATTCCTTTTTAATTTCTTGGTAATTATAAACCTCTCCATTAAAAGTCATCCAATAATGTTGAAATTGCATAGGTTGCTTACCGGTATCCGTCAAATCAATAATTGATAGCCTTCGATGACCTAACCCAACTTGACAGGATTGATTTTGAAAAAACTCATAACCGCCAAAATCAGGTCCTCTGTGGAACATAGAGTCAGTCATGTCATGCAATATATTTTGCGTTGATTGATTATTAAAATCTATAAAACCACTAATACCGCACATAATTTTTTCTTACTTTTAACAAAAAAATGATGAAACTCATCTTCGCTAGTCAAAACAAAAATAAGGTTTTAGAGGTTAAATCCCTAATGCCTCCATCCATTGAATTACTAAGTTTATCAGATATTAATTTTAATGAAGATATCGAAGAAACTGAATCTACGATTGAAGGTAACGCTTTATTAAAAGCTCGAACAATTTATACTAAAACGCAAATGAATTGTTTTGCTGATGATAGCGGACTATTGATAGATGCTTTGAATGGCTCACCAGGTGTATATTCAGCAAGGTATGCGGGTGAACCAAAAAATGATGAAGCTAATTTACAAAAAGTGTTACATCAATTATCTGGAATAGAAAACAGAAAAGCTCACTTTAAAACGGTGATGGCATTAATCATCGATGGAAAAGAATTTTTATGCGAAGGCATTATTAATGGAATCATTATTTCTACTAAAAAAGGCACCAATGGTTTTGGTTATGATCCTATTTTTGTGCCGGACGGATATGCTAAAACCTTTGCGGAACTTGATTTTAAAGAGAAATCAACAATTTCTCACAGAGCGCTTGCTTTACAAAAGATGATTAGCGTTTTAAATAATATAGATTAAAAACTATCGCATAATTACCATCTTACCAATACCTTTCTTAAAAAAAGAATCAGCATCGGTTGCATTTTTTTCGATAGCCTGCCCATTACTTCGTGTGATAACTCTATAAAGATATACACCATTTCCTAATTTATCTCCATACTCATCTTTCCCGTCCCAGGCATAATCACTGATATTTCGGCCTATATGAACATTCCCTAATTCATTTCTGTTTATTTCTCTCACTACTTTTCCTGTAATAGTCATAATTTGAATAGTGAAAATATCAGGCACTTCACTACCTGTTAACGTAAATACAAACCGTGTTGACGTGCTAAACGGATTAGGATAATTCAATACTTCAGTAATTGTTTGCTTTGTAATAATCTCGAATTGTATGGTATAATCGACTGCCCCAGATGCATTTCTTGATCGATCAGCTGCTTGAACCCTCAATGCATATTTACCATCAATAGCAAACTCAGGTTTCCATTCTATTTTACATGAGTTACTTGGTAAGTTAGCCGGTGTAAACATTAATCCATTACTAAAATACAAGCGTTTTTCGCTTACCTGATTAGGATATTTTATATACACCATGAAATTAGAAGTATCATTCAATGCTAAAAATTTATTCTCATCCTTTAAAGTAATCAATACATGTGGCTTTGCAGAAATAACATCACCGTTTAAAATATGAGTTCCATCAAACGTCACATCTAACAATGGATTTATTTTATCAGAAACTACCATAAATGGGATACGAGCCACATTATTAAAATGATACTGCTCTAACTGATATCTAGGCTGAGAAAGAGGGTTAACATCAACCCACATAAAATTTAATCCAGGATAATGATTGCTATTTAATTGAATTGTATCAATAATTATTTGTGATGCCACAAATGGTGCTAATTTCAATTTCTGTGGCAAAGGATGAGTTATTCTATCTTTATCTTCGAGCCAATAGGTAACTAACAAACTATCCGTAAATGGTAACACACCAATATTTTCTATAGGTAAGCGCAACACTAAATTATCTCCTTCCTGCAAAGTATCATTGGAAGTAACAACATAACCCTTTTTTGGATTAATGGCACATTCTGGTACTTCATCATAAATCACTTGCCACTTTTTCAATTGAGGGGGCGTCAAATTTACAGGGTCCTTCATCTCTGCAATTAATTGGATGTTTGGATAAATAGTAGCATCAACATAATTATACAAATCCAATACATCAGTCGTTGCAGAATTAAACGTAGCTAATGTAGTTCGCGTTCCATTAGCCATTATACCAATTACTTTTAATACAATACTATCATAATTAGGTAATTCAACTGGAACTTGTTTCCAATGCAAACTTCGCCATTTTGTTGATGGCCCAATAATTTCAGATGCTAAATAACCATTACTCCATTTTGTTTTTAAAGTATCTTGTAATTTTATAGCAATATTCTTTGTTGCGCCAATAACCTCGTGAGCTGATCCTATGGCTCCACCCTTTGTGCCAAAAATGATATAGGGTAATGTATCCTGTATCGTACGAATGTTTGAAGAACCAAAACTTTCAAATTGCTGTAACAACGAGTTACTGTAAGTATTATTTTGAAATTGATTAATTGACCATGCTAATACTTTATTATTAGCGGGTATGTTATTCAAAAAAGTTTCCATGGCTGCTTGCCAATTATAGCCTGAGAAATTACAGTAATTAGATGCACCGAATGATACTGATACTAATGGCCTGTTATAACATACACAATTATTAAAATTACCCGGAACAGTATAACTAGGAGAACTTGTTACCCAAGGAATTGCAGTAATTGAATCAAATACCGCAAATGACCAACCACCACCTGGTGAACAGGTCCAGTAATCAACTAGAGAGTTATTGATTTGATAATTGATATGATCAAAGGTTATATAGCCTGTATTACCATCATTACATTCTAAAGACTTAATATCATTTTCAAATACAAATTTCCTAATTGATTTTTTATATTTTACAAATTGATAATTATCATTTTTAAATTGATGAAAATGTGCCTGCGCCCAACCTGTTTTAGTTCCAATCACCTGAAACGAGCTTTCTCTCCAATTCAAATGATCTGTGATCATTGTTGAATCGCGCGTAATTCGCCAAAAATAAACGGTGCTATCTGGCAAAGGTAAATTTACTGTCCACTCCACTACACCTCCAATGCTGGTAACATTTGTAGAGTTTATAGGATTTAAAAATGCATCATTTGTATCTAATTGTATCCGGTAATTAGAGCTAATATAAAATAGATCTGAAGTTGATGCTTTTAACGTAATGGTTGGTGTATTTGGAATAATAGCATATTTATATGGATAAACAGGAACAACATCTCCTCCTGAAATAAATAAATCAACACTACCTATCGTGGAATTATTGTTTTCAACTAATTCTGATATTTCATTAAAGGCATCAACATTTACTTTGAAATGATTTAATCCTATGCCATTTACAACATCTTTTGCAATAAAAAAACTAAGTGTATCGCAATTGAAAGGTGCTTTGATTTTTTTATTAAAAGAAACAGAATCACCTGAAGGGAAGTAGCGTTCTACTCGAACAATAAATGTATCACGAATAGCTTTTCCTAAATTTTTAATTTTAATATTAATACCAATAGAATCAACATAAGTAGCCGTATTAAAAGAAACACTTGTGTTTTTAATTTCGTAATCAGGTTTTGAAAATGCATTTAATTTAACTGACGGGTCTCCTTCCAATGTCATTTCTAAACAAGTAATATCTCCTAATACATCATTTAATAGAAATGTACTACAAGTACTTTTAACAGCATCACCTATGCCATTATAGTATTTCTTATATGACAATGTTCTATATAATTCATCAGAGAAAGAAAATAGTGTATTAGTAAGCCCCGTAGAAGAAGATGCTAGAAAACCGATACTGCCTTTCTTATCAATTAATGCAAAATTTTCGCTAGTACTTGTATTACCTGGCTCATGTATATCTCCCGAATAACAAGAATTGGAAATAAACAAAGGATATTTACCTTCATTATTATATGCATTAGGATCATCAATAGCTTGGTCGAATCCAGTAAGTGAAGCATGACCAAAAAAAGTAATAATTGATGCGCCATAATTAATTAAATCCTTTACAGAATCACTTACTGTAATTTGAACTGGAGCAGAACTATTTTTTGTAAACGTAAATACACGCGCTCCAAAAAGCGTATCTTTAATTGTGCTTGCGAAGCTATTCAAATAAGTCTCAAATTGCTGTTCCTGCGAAAGGTCTGCCCCACCAGCAAAGTGCAATACTCGTTTATGCCAATCGCCTTTTTCATTAAATATATTGTTTAGAGAATCTTCGTGCTGCATGACTTTATCTAAATACCAAAATACTTGTTGATCATTCATTGCAGATAATCTTCCAACTGGAATAAATGGTGTTATAGAATTAGCTCCATGAATGCCTGTAGTAATTAAATTATCTGATGATGGAACTCCCATTGTTGGAAGATCATTCATATTCCAATAAGCTAGGCTTGATTTTGCTAAATCATTTTTGATTGATTTTCCAATTAACAATAAATACTTTGGTGGTTTAGGTAAATTATCACTTAAAAATTTACAAAAGTTTTTTAGTGCCAATGGATTTTTTTGATTGCCATAAGCAAACTGATCATAGAGTTCATCCACAAAAGACAATATAACTTGATTACTTCCACCCCCTATACTTTGGCGATATGTTTTATAGGCATTAGCCGACGATTGTAATCCTTTGTGAGATATGATTAAAAAAGCAGAATCTGTGATAGCGCTCGAATAATCAACAAAAAAACCAGTTTGATTAACAGGAACTAATTTACTCACATTGGTAATATTATTACTATTAGTGATGAAGCATTTTTTTTGTGAACCAAAATTGGGAATTAACGCTTTTACATGACTTCCGCTTATGACTGTCGAAAAATAATTATGAGAACTTAAATCATATAAAATAACAGAACCTGAAGAGACATTAACATTTTGTATATCTAAAAATGTTTTTCCTGCCGAACTATTGTCATCTACAAAAAACAATTGCTCGGTTTGATTTGATAAATCAGGGTTTTGAGGGTATTTCAAAGAAATATAATGAACATTTGTTGAATTTGTAAAGCCACTGAAAAATGGATTATTAATACTTGATACTTTGACAAGAGAATTATTTTGCAACAAATTAGACGGTATTTGTTTTTCGATGTAAACTTGTTGATAGCTATAAAAAGTTGTATCCGTCAAAGTTGATAAACTACTGGTGTTATCGAAATATTCGAGCTTTAATTGATGATCATAAGTTACCGTCGGATAATTTTCAGAATCTCCCGAAGCATGAACCTTAATTGTAGCTGGTAAACTGGAAGAAGGAAATACATTTAGGTTTCCAAAAGCAGTTTGTACAGAGTTGCCCTGAGCTATAATTGTTCCGTAACCTTCACATTCTATATAACGCGGGTCGTATATATATGCCGGACTAATTATTGTTTTTTTTCCGTATGAATAATTCCCTGTTCCACTATAAATTTTTTCATTGTAAATGTAATTAGTTGGAGTGTAGCCGGTAAAATTTACATCCGTTTGTAAACTCATTCTCATATTTGTTAGAGAATTATTCCAAGTAAAATAAACATAATTTGTATCATTAAATAACGCGACATAAGGATTCGGAAGTCTCTGAGTTGTATTATAAGCTAATGAATCAAAGCGTCCATCATTTTTTTCTGCATAAAATTCAATATAATCGGAGGTGTTAAAAACTCCGTCGCTTTCACCAAAAATATTTATATAAAGCTCTTGTCCTTTGCTAAATAATTGAATATTCTTAGGATTAATGGTTGATATAGGAATACCCGCATTAGATAAGGCTACCGAATCTATGCGATACAAACCTGTTTTTGGAATAGCAATTCGGTAATGCGGTTGTGTATAGTTTATCCATTCGTTTCCATATATCTGAGCGCTTAAGTGTGCTCCAGAACATATTATAAAAACCAATAGGAATAAACGTTTTACCATCTATTTTAATGTTTTTTTATTCAAGTCAATCTTTACAGTAAAAATATGAGAGTACAAAGACGTTGATACATTTCCAATATTAGTCATAGCATAATCTAATCCAAAAATTTTATATTTAATGCCTACACCAATATTAGGTTGAACAGTAGTAATATCAGTACCTGTTACATCCTTTGCCTTTTGTATATTTCCAAGCCCACCTCTTAAGAAAATAAATTTCTTATATCCAACTTCAGCCCCAAAAGCTGGCTCCATACTCCAGCCATTAGTTTTAACAACCGTATTACGTTTTCCATCAAAGGTATTTATCAAATTTAATTCTCCACTAATAGATATTTTATCTTTCCACACATAATAAGTGCGAGTAACACCCAATATTAAACGAGGGACAGTGACTTCAACAGAGTTACTTGGAATATCATTTCCTGTAGTGGCGAATACTTGTTTCAAATCATCCGTTAAATTATAACTCCATGCATTAAAGGTTCCTGTTATATCACGTGCCATTAATGCAAATCGCCATTTTTTGTAATCATACATAGCGCCAATGTCTAGGCCAAAGCCCCAAGCTCCGCCAAATTCTCCTAACTTGCGTCGTATGATTTTAGCATTAGCCCCAATTTTAATTCCTTTTAATTTTGGCATACTTCGCGCGTAAGACAATAAAACAGCTACATCAACGGCATTGAACGATTTAATTCGAGAGTAATCAACATTACCATTTGCATCAATAAGCTCTGTAGTGTTTGGGATATTATCTACACCAAATCTGATAAAAGAAATACCTGCTACACTATTACTATCGATTCTCTTAGAAACACCCACAAAATCATACTTAGCAATGCCTGCAAAATATTCGGCATGCATTAGCCCTACTTGAACATTACTCTTTTGTAATAATAGGCCTGCAGGATTCCAATAACCTGCCGTCACATCATTTACCGAAGCCACATTGGCATTGGCCATAGATAAAGCTCGCGCACCAACACCCACACTTAAAAATTCGTTACTATACTTGGCTACTTGCCCAAATACAAAAGAAGTTGATATAATAAATAGTAGTACTAAAAAATTCTTCATAATCTTTTTAAAAATAGGTATTTTTTGAATAATAGTCAAGAATGATTATAACGACAAAATACAAGAAATATTGCCTGTAATTTGGATAATAATCCTTAAAATCAGTGATTGATTTAAACAATTTTGTTTAGTTTAATTTTTTTAAAAAATAAACTCATGATGTAAGCACCTACAATAAAAATATAAGGAAATACCTGCACAGTATGCCTTTCACTCCACTCATTATAAATTAAACTCACCATCATAGCATTAAGAATTACTATTGAAAAAAATGCCATTAAAATAGATAACTCCCTTTTTTTATATTTATACGCGTGGTAAAGACCTATGATGCCTAATATATAAAAGATATCATGCGCTCTATTAAACACATTGTGGAACATGGAATAATAAGGGCGACTGGTAACAAAAAAGGATAATCCCTTTTTTATAAATAATTGAATTAACTCAGAAAGTCCATGAGAATTATAAATATTAGCATAGCAATTCCATAGAGTATAATTAGCCTCAGGTAATGAGGTAGGTGGCAGCGTTGGAAATCCACAGTAAATAGCACCACTAGCTATTTGAAAACTAAAATCTTCATAAGGCAAGGGCATAAAAAATACAATGACAATCATTAAAATAATGCCAATAAATAAACTTCCAAAAATTAATGTTTTTTTAGATAATAGTTTATGTTGATAGATATAAAGTAATGCTGTTACCAATACTATAAAAATACCGTTAGGTCTTGAAAGGATCAATGCTATTGACAATAAACCTATCTTCAAAACACTAAATGGTGATGGTGAAGATGATAAAAAAACAGATAAATAGATAAGAGATAGCGCTATAAAAAAGGATTCAGAAAATAAATTAAACTGCCAATATAATATCAACGGACTTAATAGCATACAGGTCAGCCAAATTTTGGCTACAGTAGAATTAATACTATGCTTTAATAATTTATAAAAACAATAATAAGCGTAAATACTTATTGCATAGGTGCAAATAATAATAAGAACTAATGGTAATTTGAAATAAATAAAAACAGACAAATACAACACATAAAACGTGTAAAAAGAACTGTATTTTATTGTCATTAAACCGTTACCATTTATTAGGTTTTTGGCTTGATCAATGTATTTAGCACCTTCATTGGAGTAATTAAATCCGAATCGGTGATGAATTAAATACAAAACGACAAGGTGGAATACTATTAAGAGTATCCAAAATAATGAAGCATTAGATTTATTTTTTTGCTTAATCAAACAAAATGGTTTTAAAATAAAAGGAGTACTATGATTGTAAATATACAAACGATTTAATTTATATATATTTACAAACTAAATGAATATCAAAAAACATATTCCAAATGCCATAACCTGTTGTAATTTATTATGTGGTTGTTTAGCTATTGTACAAATTTTTGGAGGCAACTTAGTATATGCAGCTTATTTAGTAGGTTTAGCAGCGGTATTCGATTTTTTTGATGGTTTTGCTGCCCGTATGCTTAAAGTAAGTTCTCCTATTGGCAAGGATTTAGATAGTTTAGCGGACATGGTTACGTTTGGAGTAGTACCAGGATTAGTTATGTTTAAATTAATACAACTAAGCATTGTTAATTATACACTACCCATTACCATATCATACATTGCATTTTTAATTCCAATTTTTTCCGCATTACGATTAGCCAAATTTAATAATGATACACGTCAAACCGAATCGTTTATAGGCTTAAATACTCCAGCAAATTCAATGGTAATATGCTCTATTCCATTAATTTTTAAACAATATCCAAATTTAGAAACGTTACTTAATCCTTATGTATTATGTGTTTTATCTGTTGGATTAATTTTATTACTTGTTTCTGAAATTCCCATTTTTGCGCTAAAATTCAAGCATTTTAAGTGGAATGGGAATGAAATACGTTTTGTTTTTTTAGGACTTAGTCTGTTAATGCTTATCACACTTCAGTTTTTAGGCATTCCGTTAATAATTATAATGTACGTATTACTAAGTTTATTGACTAATTATTTAGCTAAACGAAAAGTTAGTTAGTAATGCTATCTCGCTTTTGCGTAATTCAACATTTACAGAGTAATTAGTTTTTCAATATTGTTATTCTGAAACTAGTTCAGAATAACAATTAACAATTATCGTTAATGTCCGTCACCCATAATCTGAACCAAAATATCATTCATATTGTCGGCAAGCTTTAATTGGCAACCCAAACGAGATGTGTCGGTAATATTAGGCAACGTATCTAACATCGCATATTCGTCATCCGAAATTTCGTGTAGTTTCTCAAACCCTTTTATTATACTAACATGACAAGTAGCACATAATGCCATGCCGCCACAAGTTGCTAAAATATCATAATCATTTCCTTTTAAAAATTCCATTAAGCTCAAACCTATATCGGTTGGTGCTTGAAGTGTTGTAATCGTTTGATCGTTATTTTGAACGTGGATATTGATATCTGTCATAAGGAATACAAAAATAAAAAAAATTGCCAATTGTTGATGCATATTTTCTTTAATAAAAAGCCAATTTAAAGGTTCAGTTAAAAATTAACTCCTACTTTTGTACTCATATTTTTAAAACAACAACTATGCAACAGGCTTATATCATAAACGGAGTAAGAACAGCTATCGGAAACTTTGGAGGAACTTTATCAACAGTTCGCACAGACGATTTAGCAACTTTGGTTTTAAAAGAATTAATGCTGAAAAACCCAACCGTTGATTGGACAAAAGTTGCTGATGTGATTATGGGTTGTGCAAATCAGGCTGGCGAAGATAATCGTAATGTAGCCCGTATGGCATCACTTATGGCAGGCTTACCGTTAACCGTTCCTGGGCAAACCATCAATCGCCTATGTGCTTCTGGATTAGCTGCAACTGCAGATGCAGGACGTTACATACAATTAGGTGATGCTGATTTGATGATTGCTTCTGGTGTAGAAAATATGACGCGTGGCCCTTTAGTTATGAGTAAAGCAAGTTCTGCTTTTGGACGTGATCAACAATTATTTGATACAAGTTTCGGGTGGCGCTTCATTAATCCAAAATTAAAAGAACAATATGGTGTTGATGCAATGGGCGAGACAGCCGAAAACGTTGCTGAATTACTAAAAATAAACAGAGAAGATCAAGATGCCTTTGCTTTATGGAGTCAGAAAAAAGCAGCTAATGCTATTTCTTCAGGACGATTTGAAAAAGAAATCATACCTGTTGAAATTCCACAAAAAAAAGGTGATGCGGTTATTTTTAAAACAGATGAATTTGCTAAACCAAATACAACCTTAGAAGGCTTACAAAAATTAAAAGCATCTTTTAGAAAAGATGGTACTGTAACCGCAGGAAATGCCTCGGGCTTAAATGATGGTGCCGCTGCTATTTTATTAGCAAGTGAATCTGCTATTAAAACTTATAGTTTGCAGCCTTTAGCACGTATTGTTTGCAGTGCAGTTGTTGGTGTGGAGCCTCGTATTATGGGATTAGGCCCGGTAGAAGCAGCAAATTTAGCTTTAAAAAAAGCTGGTTTAACATGGAATGATATTGATATTATTGAATTGAACGAAGCCTTTGCCGCACAAGCTTTAGGATGTACGCGACAATGGAAATTAGATGATAACGATGCTCGCATTAACCCCAATGGCGGTGCAATTGCTTTAGGGCACCCCTTAGGAATGAGTGGTGCGCGTATTATTAATTCCGCTGCCATTGAATTAAATCTTCAAAATAAAAAATACGCCTTAGCAACCATGTGCATTGGCGTTGGGCAAGGCTACGCGGTAATTATAGAAAAGGCTTAAATTATTAAGCTTTCTATTGTTTTGTGTTTTATCAATTATTTATTCAAGAACAATATGCTATGAATCGGAATGTTCAATGCTTAATTTTGAATTGCCTGAACTACCCGACCATCAATGTTTGCGAAATCTAATGTTTTATATTTTTAGTTAAGTAAAATATAAAAAATGATTATTTATCAAAAAATAATTGAAATTAAATTTGTTTAAACCAATACACTGTATAAATTTACATTGTTATTTAATAGACATACAATGGACAGATTAAAAGATAAGTTTCGCGAAAAAGCAGTGCCTTTAGCTGCAGAAATAAAAGACATCATCAAAAATCATGGTGATGTTAAATTAGGTGAAATTACTATAGCTCAGGCATACCAAGGTATGAAGGGGATGATTGGAATGGTGACAGAAACTTCTAAACTAGACCCTGAAGAAGGCATTCGTTTCAGAGGTTACTCTATTCCTGAATTACGTGAGAAATTACCAAAAGCACCAGGTGGCACCGAACCATTGCCAGAGGGCATTTTCTATTTAATGTTAGTAGGTGAATTACCAACTCAAGATGATGTTAGCTTTATTACGAACGAATGGCAAAAACGTAGCAATGTTCCAAAACACGTATTTGATGTCATTGAAAAATTACCAACTGATGCGCATCCTATGACACAATTCGTTGTTGGTATCATGGCTATGCAAACAGAAAGTTTGTTTGCTAAAGCATATGCAAAGGGAATTAATAAAAAAGATTATTGGGATTATGTGTATGAAGATTCAATGAATTTAATTGCACGTTTACCTCGTATTGCAGCATATATCTACCGTCGTAAATACAAAGGTGGAGTTCATATTGAGCCAGATCATAAATTAGACTGGGCAGCAAATTTCGCACACATGTTAGGTTATGAAGAGTTTGATATGAAACGTTTAATGCGTTTATATTTAACTATACACGTTGATCATGAAGGAGGAAACGTTTCTGCTCATGCTACTCACTTAGTGGGTTCGGCATTAAGTGATCCTTATTTAGCGTTTGCAGCTGGTATGAATGGTTTAGCAGGTCCGTTACACGGTTTAGCAAATCAAGAAGTATTAAGTTGGATCATGGAATTGAAAGAAAATTTAGGTGGTGGTTTACCAACTAAAGAACAAATTGCAGAATACATCAAACAAACATTAGCGGAAGGAAAAGTAGTTCCTGGATATGGTCACGCAGTATTGCGTAAAACAGATCCTCGCTTTACTGCTCAACAAGATTTTTATAAAACATATATCAAACACGATAACATTTGCGAAATCGTACAAATGGTATATGAAGTAGCGCCTCCAATTTTAGAAAGCACAGGCAAAATTAAAAATCCTTGGCCTAACGTAGATGCCCACTCTGGTGCGTTATTAGTTCACTATGGCATGCATGAGTATGATTTTTATACAGTACTATTCGGTGTATCACGTGCCTTAGGTGTATTAGCAAGTTTAATTTGGGATAGAGCAACTGGTTCTGCTATTGAAAGACCAAACTCTACTACTACTGAAAATATAAAAGCTATTATCAAAAAAGCACAAGAAGCTAAAGTATAATACTATAATAACACAAATAAAAACCCATCATTTTTTGATGGGTTTTTTTATAACCAATAATTAAAATTAATAGCAAAAATATACCTTATGAAAAAAGTCATCACTTCTCCAAATGCCCCAGCGCCAATAGGTCCATACAGTCATGCTAATATTGTACCAGCCGGCAATATGTTGTTTGTTTCGGGGCAAGTAGCTAAAGATGCTAAAACAGGTGCACTTGTTTTAGACAATATTAAAAACGAAACTCAAAAAGTAATGGAAAATGTATCTGCTATTTTAAAAGAAGCGGGTATGGATTTAACACAAGTTGTAAAGACAACCATCTTTATGAAAAATATGGATGATTTTGCAGCGATGAATGAAGTGTACGGATCTTTTTTTACAGGCAATTTCCCTGCAAGAGAAACGGTTCAAGTAGTAAGATTGCCTTTAGATGTTAACGTAGAGATATCAGTTATTGCTGTTGGTTAAAACAACAAAAGCGTTGAATATTTAATTCAACGCTTTTGTTTAATAATTGTATTTTATATTATAAAGCTTGAGAAAAACCTTCTCTGATTTCATCAGCAGCATATTCGCCACCATATAATTTATCTTTAATAGAGCTGAAACTTTTAATTGTTCTGTTCACATCTTCCATCGTATGTAAAGCTGTTGGAATTAAACGTAAAATAATCATCCCTTTTGGAATTACAGGATAAACTACCATAGAGCAAAAGATGCCATGATTTTCACGCAAATCAATCACCATGTTTGTTGCTTCTGGAATAGAACCACGCATGTAGACTGGTGTTACAGGTGTATTGGTAACACCAATATCAAAACCTGCATCTACTAAACCTTTTTGTAAGGCTTTAGCTACTTCCCATAATTTGATGCGATATTCCGGGTGCTTATTAATTAATTCTAAACGCTTTAATAAGCCATATACTAAAGGCATTGGCAATGATTTAGCAAATATCTGAGAACGCATGTTGTATCTCAAATAAGTAACTACTTGTTTAGAAGAACTTATAAATCCACCAATTAAGGCAAATGATTTAGCGAATGTTCCAAAATAAACATCGATACCATCTTGGCAACCTTGCTCTTCGCCAGTACCACCGCCCGTTGGGCCCATTGTGCCAATACCATGTGCATCATCCACAAATAAACGGAAGTTGAATTTTTTCTTTAATGCAACAATTTCTTTTAATTTACCTTGGTCACCACGCATACCAAATACACCTTCAGTGATTACTAAAATACCACCACCAGTTGTTTCAGCTAATTTTGTAGCGCGTTCTAATTGCTTTTCGCAATCTTCAACATCGTTGTGTTTAAATACATAACGCTTACCCATATGTAAACGAACACCGTCTAATATGCACGCATGACTTTCTGCATCATAAACAATTACATCATGTCTGTCAACTAATGAGTCAATTGCAGACACCATTGCTTGATAACCAAAGTTACAAAGAATTGCATCTTCTTTTTTTGATAATGCTGCTAAGCCTCTTTCTAATTCTTCGTGCAAGTCAGAGTTTCCACTCATCATACGAGCACCCATAGGTAAGGCTAAACCAAATTTAGCAGCACCGTCTATATCTGCCTGACGAACTTCAGGATGATTGGCTAGACCTAAATAATTATTTAAACTCCAGTTTAATAAGGATTTCCCTCTAAAATTCATGTGAGGCGCAACATCTCCTTCTAATTTGGGAAATGTAAAATAACCGTGAGATGCTTTAGAATGCTCTCCTATAGGTCCCATGCTTTTTTCGATTTTTGAGAATATATCTTTCATAACAATTTTTGAATTAGAAATTTTTGAATGAGTGAATTAGAAATTTAGTTAATGTGATCGTTTAAAATTTGTAATCTAGTGCAAATATACGAAACTGTATTTTTATTTTAATAGAATTTACTATGTCTTTAATATCCCTCCAGTCCTTTGAGTCCCTTTCACTTAAATGATTTTTTTTATGACTCTTAGCATGTGAGTGTATTTTTTAGTATCGGAGCTAAAGATACCGTAATGGTCAAATTTATCAATACGCACGCAGCCACTTGCATGAATGATGTGCTGATTATCTAATACCAATCCAACATGCACAATAGCACCTTGTTCATTATCAAAAAAGGCTAAATCGCCCGCTTCGGCTTCTTCCACAAAACTGAGAGGAACGCCTAATTCCACCTGCTGACTGGCATCTCTTGGTAAGGAATAACCATTTAATTTATACACTAATTGTGTAAATCCGGAACAGTCAATTCCAAAAGGACTTCGTCCACCCCACAAATACGGTGCGTTTAAAAATACATACGCTGTTTGTTTGAGATCTTCAATAGATTTTTTTTGAGTGATGTTTGTTGTTTGCCCTTCAAAGGAGTAATTGACGTCGCCAATTGTTGCTTTATGATCTTTGAAATTAGGCAATGAAGCACCAATTGTGATTGGGAAAACAGACTGATTAAAGGTATTATTTATCACTTGCACTAATTCTGAACTAAGTGTTTGGATGGTTAAATTTTTATATTCAGCTTGAGTCAAGCGAGTATGCTGCTTAGCACTTATCCAGCAAGGGTATTGATCGTAATCGGTGATAATACTAAGCCAGTCTTCCCTATCTTCTATAATAGTGTAGGTTTCGCCAAATAATAATTGGGTAACCATTTCGCTAGCACTACTAGGCTCTTTGCGACAAGGGATTACGCTTAATGTACAAATACCAAAATTCATAGGAGCTAATTTATGTTTTGTTTTGCGAATATGGAATGGTTCGGTATTTAGTTATTCACTTTACACTATTAATTAGTATCGGCTAGAAAACTACAATTTCAGCGTTATATTCACCTTAAAAATGGTCATTTGCGTCACTTCTACTTCGCTCAGTACAAGTAGCAAACTCCCATTATTTAAGCCACTGGAGCGGCATCGCAAGCCTCAAACTTGAAGTTTTCTTATCCTAGACTAAGTTTCTTGCACGTACTAATTATTCATATCTTTGCAACTCAAGGCGCATGAACGAATTTAGAGAAGCATTCCTCATCAAATTATCTATTCCTATCTATACCATCGTTATTGGTATTGAAATTCTGTATAGCTATTTGCATCACAAAAAATACTATACTACTAAAGGCTTATTAGCAAACGTCTATTTAACTTCACTTAATTTTTCGCTAGATATTTTAGTGCGAGGTATTTGTTTAGGTGTGTTGTGGTTTTTTTATCAATTTCAGTTTTGTAGCATTAATAAATTAACACATCCAATTTTGTATTGGACTCTTTTACTTATTTCCCAAGATTTTTTATTTTATTGGCTTCATAGGGTAGATCACTATTGTCGATTGTTTTGGGCAGTGCATGTCACGCATCATTCGTCAGAAGAATTTAACTTAACGGTTGGATTCCGCTCCTCTGTTTTTCAGCCGCTATATCGCTTCATGTATTTTATTCCCTTATCATTAGTAGGATTTAATCCGTTGGATGTGATGTTTATGTATGCCGCTACTCAAATTTATGGAATACTAATCCATACAAAAACAGTTGGAAAATTAGGTGTGATTGAGTGGGTAATGTCTACTCCTTCTCACCATCGCGTGCATCACGCCAGTAATACAATATACTTAGATAAAAACATGGGTATGGTTTTTATTATTTGGGACAGATTATTTGGAACTTTTGCAAAAGAGGAAGAACGAGAAAAAGTCGTATACGGATTAACTCAAAATATTAATACCTATAATCCTGTATCAATGGTCTTTCACGAGTGGAAAGCAATTAGAGATGATCTAAAAAAAGATATCACCTTTAAAGATAAATTATATTATGTGTTTGGTCCTCCAGGTTGGAGCCATGATGATAGCAAGCAAACAGCAAAGCAAATGCGAGATGCTTTGAATAAAGAGCTTATTAAAAAATAAATCAGTAATCAATTTAAATTGACTTTTTTAAACTTTTAGTTCAAACACCTAAATTAAGTTGAGGTAACCCAGATACTTGATACAATAAACTTAGATTAATTTGTTTTACTAATTTTAGATACTTAACAGAATTAAAAGGAAGGCAATAATTGCTTAGTTGATAATCCAAAAATTATTTTAGGATATGTTGATTTATTAATTCTTTAAAATAATAGCGCTTATCTTTATATAATGCAATGATAAATGCATCTTTTATACCGTTTTTTTTTGCCTTAGATAACATCATAACCGTTTCATTTAGATTATTATAACTGCCTAGGGTAAACCGTGTTATGTTATCCGAAAAAGTTTTACGCAGAGCTTTAGGTAAGCCAATTAGTTTAGAATAATTAAAATTTTCAATAAGTTTATAAGCGCCAATTTGAACTGAATAATAAAGACTATCAATAACGGTATTTCCAAACTTAGAAAATAATTCATCTTCAGTTAATCCAATGCTTGCAAAATCATCAGGTTTAAGATCCGATGAATCTACTTTGGCATAATTTAATCTTAAAAATTCATCAGAAAATA
Organism: uncultured Bacteroidota bacterium; assembly: GCA_903834765.1. Lineage (GTDB taxonomy): Bacteria > Bacteroidota > Bacteroidia > B-17B0 > Aurantibacillaceae > UBA4416. The sequence continues at coordinate 1,783 of CAILKE010000002.1, read as the reverse complement.
ACTCTGAATTAATTTCAAGTTTAGCAAATGAATCTATTTTTGCAGTAGAAATATCTTTAGTAATAGTTGTATTTAAATATCGATAAACAATTTCATATTCGTTTCCGGAAGGTAGGTTTACCAAGTAATTTCCAGTTATTGAGTTGGAATTGAAAATACCTGAAAAATCTTTTCGGTTTAATTTTGAACGAACAAAAATATCAGCTTTGATTGGTTTATTGTCATATGTCACATTTCCAGTAACCATAACGAGCGCAGTAGGTTTACCAAATAATCCTGGCTCAACCATATAAATATCTTGTTGACCAAAACCATCTTTTTTTTCAGATGAGTAGTAGCCCCTTTCTCCATCCGATGAAACCACATAAAATTTATCATCTTGTGCGGTGTTGACAGGTTTACCAACATTATAGGGTAAAGACCACTTGCCATGTTTCATTTCACTTTTAAAAATATCATAACCACCAATGGAATTATGCCCTGTAGATGCAAAAAACAAGGTCTTACCATCAGAATGAATAAATGGCGCATCTTCATCATATTTCGTATTTATTTCAGGGCCTAAGTTCTTAACATTACCCCAAGTTCCATTAGGCATTATTTTTGCAAAATAAATATCTCTTCCACCATAACCGCCTTGACGTTCACTTGAAAAATAAATTATTTTTTCATCGGGTGATAAGCACATACTCCCTTCCCAAAAGTTGGAATTAATACCTTTAACTTTTTCAGGGATACTCCAGTTCAAACCATTTAATTTACTCATATAAATATCGCCATTTCCGATACCTATATTTTTGTATATAAACAATTTTTGTCCATCATGTGATATTGAAATAACGGCATCGTGTCCGCTAGTATTAAGCGTATTTAAATGTTTTGGTTCGGTCCAATTATTTGTATCATTTTTATAAGAGATCATAATGTCTTCGAAATAGATACCATATTTTTCATTTATTTTATTTGGCAGTAATTGTTTACCTCCTATTGATTTTTCTCCACGGTATGTAAAAACCATAAATGATTCGTTTGAAGGAAAAACAGGAGTATACTCTGAACCACTTGAATTTACAGGAGCTCCGATATTTGTAACTTTAGCTACCGCTGATTTTTTTTCAAATAAAATAGAGTTTTTACAACTATTTATTTGATGTTCAACTTCGTCTTTTAATGCTTTGTTTAATGGGTTCAATTTGTATTTTTCAAATTGAATAATAGCATCTGCTTCTTTGTTATTAAATTCATAAGCTCTTCCTAAAAAATAATCATAATCTACAAGATCTGACTTTATAGATTCTGCTGCTTTGATTAAAAATTCAGAGTTTACATGGTACCTGGAATCATAAGTATCACAAGAGCCCAGTAAATAGCTAATGTATAAATTGCTTTTATGTGCTTTGTATAAACTATCATATATTGGCCTTGCAAATAAATATTCTTGGTTACTATAATAACGATCCGCATTCTCTAATTTTTTTTTGTCTGAAATTGACCAATTTGAGGTATATTTTTCTTTCAATTCTAAATTTAATTGGCTATAAATTAAATTAGATATGACTAATGAAAGTATAAAAAATATTAGCCTCATTTGATTATTTGTTATCAGATATTTTATTTAATTATGGGTTGAAATATTGAATTAACAATTCAATGATAAATCTACTAAAATAAACAGTTATTGATGTTTATTTTATGTTAAAATGGCGCGTTTTAATAGCAGAATAACAAATTATAAAAAATGATTTTTGGCAAATGTAACGCCTTAATTCAGTTTTTTAATTTT
>CAILKE010000001.1 GCA_903834765.1 uncultured Bacteroidota bacterium | reverse complement strand
TGCCAAATTATTATCCGTTAACACTGATGTACATCTCCTTTGGTTAACATATAATATTAATAAAAAGATTTAATTTTTACCCTTTTGTAATGTCTCTTTCGTATAAATTTTTTTTGTGGTCCATTCTATTTTCATGGCAGCACCCTCGCCACTTATCTTTCCTATAGTTTTGTTGCCCTTCATTACTATAACTTCATTTTCTATACTTAATTTAAAGTTCATCGCCTTATAGGATTTCCCTTCGGCAAATAAAATTTCTTTTCCTGTAGATAGGTTATACCATGTTGCACGAAATTGAAGAGGATAGAGTGTGCTTTCATCAATAATCAAAATGTTCTCGATTTTACGATGCGTTGTGATGTTAGTATATGGAGAATCATGTTTGTGCTCTAGCAATTGCTTGCCGCTATTGTAATTATATAATTTTAAAACACCCTCCTGCCCTTTATCAGGTTCGATATATAAATACTGATTTCCGAATTCATTATAAATATTAACCTCCGGTTTAAAATCAAATTGAAAACTTATATCCGGATGTTCCGGATTAATTATGATTTGAGGCAAAGAATCCCAAGTTTTTCGTGCGACATAATATTTTATAAAGCCACCATTAGTAGAGAAGAATTCAAAACCACGGTTATCATAACTGTTGTAGAAGCTATGTATTGGTAAAGCATATCGGAAAGGAACAATCACATCGCCAGTTTCAAAACCAACAGCACCCCAGAGTGAATCCTTCTTTGCGGCAACAATCCTTTTAGTCCTAGTATATTTTTTTGAATCATAACCATAAACCTCTTCTACAAATTTTAGATCATCGTAAAGTGGCTCAACAATATTAAAAACATCATTATCTTCTAATTTATCATGAAAACTATATTCCTTTTTATACGAAATATAACCCCAATAATTTCCATTTCTTAACATGAAACAATCCACCCAATACGGAGTGTATTTTGGGGGATTTGCACCATAACCTTGTTCATCCATTTGCCGATACAACTTTATTTCATCAAAATAACCATTGTAAAACTTATTGGTAACACTATTAAAAAGGTGAATTTTTCTTTTGCTAATGCATGCAAATATGGGCAACACCTGTCCATCCATACCTTTTGATAGAACACGTGGTCTGAGCTGGAGCTGATAAATGGAATCGTATTGCTGTGCCACTAATAACTCACCGGTTACAACATTCGTAATACCATATTTTCCATTCTTTTGTGTGATCAGCTGAGCACTTAACGTCAATGAAAATAAATGAATGAGAATAAAATAATAGAACTTCATAGATGCTAAAAATAGGCTATACGGTTCCAAAATTAGCACTTCTTGATAAATTCGAGAATCAAAATTTTATTGATGAAATTTAGGTGAAGTGGGTTTATTTTCAAAATCACACCAACGGAAGCAATTTCAAGGTAATAAAAGGCTCCATTGATTTATAAATATGAGCTTTTACTATTTGTATTCAAATCACTTTCGACCTATGAGCCACTAATACTTTTCTAATCTATTGTTGTAATACACAGAATTATCTATGCCGGTAAAGGCAATCGTATCAGCAATCACAGAATGCCAATGCGTGTAAGTATAAACGTTAGTTCTGCTTGTGAATACCCACCTTCAATCATGGCTACTGAGCTTTTGCTGCTCCCGTATTTATCAATGGTGTATACTTTTCCATTTTCAACCATCGCTACCGACGTTTTACTACCACCATATTTGTCTATGGTGTAAATCTTTCCTCCTTGAATTAAAGCGATTGATGTTTTACTACCGCCATATTTATCTATGGTAAAGATTTTACCACCTTCGATCATCATAATTGAAGTTTTACTACCACCATATTTATCAATCGTGTAAATTTTACTTCCCTCAAGCATTGCAACCGAAGTTTTGCTGCCTCCATATTTGTCAATTGTATATATTTTACCACCTGATATCATCATAAATGAGGACTTACTACCACCATATTTATCTATAGTATAAACTTTTGACTGTGCATTTGTAAAAACAAATGAAAGCAACCACGTTGCTATAAGAATGACGTGTTTCATGTTTTAAAATTTTACTTGTTTTTGTTTGCGCCACATATAATCTTAGCTAGGTTGAAATTAAAGCTGCAAGTAAAGCTTTTATAGATTATTAAGTGCTAATTGTGCACAATTTACTTTATTATTTGGTTAAAGATTAGTCATTGCCTTATCAAAAATTTCAAGCTCGGGTAAATAAACGGCCCTTTGTGCTTTTACACTTTTGATAAAAGTGGATATTAAAGAGATTGCGATGACTGCGAGTAGTAAGTTTATTTTTTTTCGTTATTTTGAGGTAAATATTTGAATTAGGTAACAACTTGGAGTTTGCTATTCTGTTATGATTTTATGTGTGTAGATATTCATTCCGTCATAAACTTTTACAAAATAAAAGCCTTTTGGAAATCCAGATATGTCAATATCTAATGTAGATTGTTGTCCCTTAAAAAAGGCAGTATAAATTTCTTGCCCTAATAAGTTAGAGATTTCTAGCTTGCAATTTGTCTGTTGAAGCCCTTCAGCCTTAACAGTAAACTTACCATTGGAAGGATTAGGATAAACAGTAAATATAGATGGATTTATGGAAATATTATTTATAGGATTTTTTAGGGAACAAACAATTGTTGAATCAAACAAATCAATTACAGGCCAACTTGTTATAAGTGGTATAATAGTACCAACTAGACTGCTGAGAGCAGTATATTGACCACTACTATAACTAGAATTTACTAAAAGAGCATAGTTTATTTCAGTACTACGTCTGGCTTGATAGGCCATGGTGCCAGTTAGTAAACCATCATGCCACCAATTGTTAGTGTTGGTATTAATATACCATCCAAGCGCATAAGGATTACCAAAATCCCAATGAATAGGTAGAGTCATGGTATTTATGGTTGCTGGTAAAAGAATGTCAGGTCTTGAGCTAAATTTATCCACAGCGCACATCAATTTACATAAATCTTGAGCCGAAGCAACCCATCCTCCACCTGATTCAAGGGTTTCCATATTAAAACCACCGAACGGGTAAGGCACCATTATAGAAGTATCAAAAATTGAGCGAACAAGGGGCGCATTCGGATCATTGTAATAATGAACCTCCTTAGGAAGCTTATTAATTAAAAGACTTCTTCCACAGTGCATATCTGTTATACCTAGAGGAGCTAATATGGTATCTCTCACATAAGTCTCATAGTTCTGATTGGTTATTTTTTTAATCACTCTTCCTAAAATGCTATAACCAAAATTTGAATACCCAGCACTTGTTCCTGGAGCAAAATCAAGCATTTTTTTTCTGAGGATATATTGAATTATGGTTTCGATATTTGCAGGAGGCGGAACAGACATAGCCAATGCGATTGCATATGTATTAAACATGGGGTCGCCTGAAATATCTTTATCCCAACCACCCTGATGAGAAAGTAAATGCTTCACTGTAATACCATAAACCCTAGGGTCCAATATAGTTTGATAAATTGAATCATTCAATATTCCATTTGGGCCAAAAATAGTATCATTTAAACCTAATCTACCTTGCTCGTAAAGATGCATGATAGTAATAGCTGTAATTTGCTTGGACAAACCTGCTATTCTAAAAATATTATCAGGACATACAGCAGTTTTTGTCGATTCATCAGCAAGTCCAAACCCTCGGCTGTAAACTAAACGTCCTTTATATGTAATGGCTAATTGTCCTCCGGGTATATCATAATTGTTTAAAAGATTCTTCATAGCAACATCGAAGTTGACAAGTGAAGGAGAATAATGTAATACTCCCCATTTGTTGTACCAAAAGTTTAGGAAGTTAAGTTAAATAATTTGATTGTTTAAGCTGCTTTTTGATTGATAGATTCATGATACTTTTTGTTAGGTGAAGTGTTAATGG